>DLRM01000003.1 GCA_002500505.1 Planctomycetes bacterium UBA7888 | reverse complement strand
TTAATCCAAGATTGAGGAACCATTGCTCCCGTTGCAAAGGAGTGCCCAGCGGCAGCTGTGTATTGTCCCAGCCAATCCCCTTGGCGAATTTCAGCCATGATTGGAAATACCCAAGCGGAATCGTGGACCGGCGCAGCCCCAGCGTGGTCCGGACTTGATTTCCCTAAATCTAGCCGGCTGGCTCCCACGAAAAACGAGGGGGCTCCGTTCGCTGTTGAGCCAAAAACCTCCCCATCCGCACGAACACCAATCCCCCACGTATTGTTCGTGAATTGCGCAACGAACTGTGGTTCGCCTTGAGAAGGGTCCAATTTCCATAATCCACTGCCAAATTTAGAACCATCAGCTCGAGTAAATGCGGAATAACCCACCGAGCCCCAAATCGCATGGTCTGGACCGAAGAACAAACTGGATGGGCCAGCATGCGTATCAAATCGCCCAAAACCCGTGGCTAGGGTTTGGATTTCATCCACTTTGTCATCGTTATCGAAATCCCGGAAAAACGCCAACGAAGGAGCCATGGACACGACAACTCCGCCTGGAACTTTTAATATCCCAGTCGGCAAATTCAAACCATCGGCAAATACTGTTTTTTTATCCGCACGGCCGTCCCCATCTGAATCTTCCAGAATAGAAATCCGGTCAGCACCAGGCCCTTCAAGAACTTGGTTTGGATAATTTGGCGTTTCAATCACCCAGCATCGCCCGCGAAGATCCCAATCCATAGCAATAGGATTCACCACCATGGGCTCTGCCGCAAACAATTCCACTCGCATTCCAGCTGGAGCCTGCAGGTGGGCTTTGGCCTCTTCCGGCGTACTGGGCAATTGGAATTTCATCCGTGGAGTGCGCGCTTCATAGTTAGGAACAAAATCTCGTTCTTCAAAAGAGAAGGGCGGAAGCCTAAAGGCGGCCCTCTGCTTTGCCACCTCTTCACCAGAGGTCCAGTCCACCGCCCGCACTAATAAATCTAAGAAACCTGGTTGAGTCCATGTGCGTTCATCATGCCCAGATGCACAATAAAATATTCGGCCTCTCCCCTCTTGTCGAATCCACATCCAAGGCTCGTTGTTGCGAGTGGCTAATACTAAACGGCCCTTCTCGAAATGAGTCTGGACATACGTTTCATCCCAGGATTCAAAATTTTCCCAACCTTCCAGTAAAGAGTGGTCAGGCTGCTTAATTTCCTGCTGGAAAATTTCGGCACCGTGAGAGACGAATCTGGCTCCGACAAATTCAAGCCATTCTTGAGATTGCATAAAGCATCCACTTGTACAGTGCAAAGCAACAAAACCACCCCCATCATTTACGAATCCTTTCAGCGCCGAAAAGAACTTCGGCGGAACCTTAGAATCCTGGGCCTGGTTGGCATACATCAAGACACAATCAAAGCTTTTCAATCGCTGAGCACTGATTTCTGAAAGGTCTTCTTCCCATTCCACCCAAATTCCTTCTCGAGCAAGTGCCCCCCAAACATCCTTAAGTCTTTCAAATGGCTGATGATGGCCGCGATCTCCAATAAAGAGAACATCAGTCCGTTGCCCAACATCCTCTTGAGGACAAACAAAAATGCTTAGCAAGATGGGAACGAACATCACGGAAGGCGGATTTTCTTAAAAGCCCGAATCTGGTCTCGAATGGCAATTTCAGTGGGGAATCGTTCTGTACTGCTTGCTCCATAAAATCCATCAATCCCATCTACCCGCTCAATGATGAAGCGTGCATCTTCTGGCATCGCAATAGGGCCGCCATGACACAAGCAAATGACATCTTCACGAATTGATTTACAAGTGTTCACAATTTCCTGAATCAGTGGCACGCACTCCTCTAAGGGGCTTACAGTTTCTGCGCCAATCGTTCCCCCACTCGTACATCCCATATGCGCCACGACAATATCCGCGCCGGCATGCGTCATTCTCTTTGCTTCATCCACATTGAATACATAAGGCGTCGTCAATAAATCCATCTCATGGGCCAAGGCAACAATATCCACCTCTAATTGATAACTCATCCCTGTCTCTTCCAAGGTGTCCCGGATTCGCCCTTCTATCAATCCAACCGTAGGAAAGTTTTGAATGCCAGCGAAACCCAATGTTTTTAATTCCTCTAGAAAAAGGTGAGGAATAATAAAGGGGTCCGTACCACAAACTCCCGCCAAAACCGGGGTATGTTCCACCACAGGCAAAACCTCAAACGCCATTTCCTTCACGATTTCATTGGCGTTCCCGTAAGGCATAAGCCCAGCTGTGGATCCGCGACCCGCCATCCGATATCGCCCTGAGTTATACAAAATCAACAAATCGATTCCGCCAGCTTCCTCGCTTTTGGCAGATAAGCCTGTCCCGGCTCCACCACCAATAATGGGTTCTTTCTTTGCAATTCTATGCCGGAAACTCTCCAAGATGGCAGACCGGCTCAAGCTAGGTTTCTTTGATGTCATTTTCGTAATAGTTTCAAGAGGGAATCAACGGCCGCCTGTGCAAACGCGGGGTCATTGATGTGCAAGTCTAATTCCTCGCAATGAGTTTTTCCGGCATTGATTTTCCAGGACGAAAATAACGCTTGCCGTGCGGCAGAGTCGTCAAAATCGCCGCCATCGCAATCTAAAGCAGAAACTCCTTTCAGGGGGAAAAGGCATTGCGTTGTTAAAGGAGAATGGCTGAGTCTTTCTCCAATCACCTCGCCAATGGCCTGAGATTCCTCAACTGTAGTCCGCATCAAGGTTACGTGAGCATTATGGGAGTGGAAATGTCGGTCGGAAAAAGAGCTTGGAATCGTGTCTTGCTCCCAAAAATTCACCATATCGGTGGCCCCCGCGGAAACAACCTGGGGAACCCCACAATTCCCAGCGGCAGTGAGTCGCGAAGAGCCAGCTGACAAAACTCCTCCTACGATTTCGTCGGCAACTTCCGTGGTTGTGAAATCCAATACGCCAACGATATGTCCCTGACGAATGAATTTCTCCATGTTGCGCCCCCCCGCCCCGGTGGCATGAAAAACTAACATTTCATACCCTTCTTTTTCGATGATTCTCCGAGCCTCGTCTACGCATGGGGTAGTCACTCCAAACATCGAGGCAGCAACTAGGGGTTTTTCATCTAAGTATTCTGAATCAGGAAAGCTCGCCGACATTTTCGCCAAAGAAAAAAGTTCGGCAATCCCTTCGTCAAATGCCTGTCGAGAAATGCGGTTGATACCAGCCACATCCACCAGAGGGTCCAGCATGGATATTTCCTGACCCTGAACAAAGGGGCTCACATCACCCGAAGCCAATGTGGAAATCATGACTTTGGGAATTGCGTTAGGGAGAGCACGCATCGCCTGGCATCCAATCGTTGTTCCAGCGCTCCCTCCTATGGCGATGACCCCCAGCAAGCCTTCTTGATGGCTTTGAATCCAGGTGGCCACAGAATCCGCCATTTGGTCTACTCCCTCGCCGCGCGACAAGCTCGAGAAGCTCTTTACCTGCGGGCACACTTCCTCTGCAGAAATGTCGGGTTTCCCCTTGGCTGGCCCACAAATACCGACATCTACAAGACGGCCAGTAGCTCCTAGGGCTTGGATTCTGGCTCGAATCCAAGCTCCTTCCTCCCCTTTCGTATCGCAGGTCGCCAAAACCAGAAAATGTGGGTGCGCTGGCATGGGAAAAGTATAAACCTCGCCGAGTAACATAGGGCAATGTGCGGAACAGAATGCCTGCAATTCATCTCGACCCCCGATGTCATTATCGAGCAAGCTCCTTGGGGAGAGCACGAGTGGTTCGTGCAGCCGCCTCTCACCAAAAGCGAGCACCTCATGATGGTGAAGGTCACGATGGGGCCCGGTCAAGCTCATCGTTTTCATTTTCATCCACACTTTGAAGAGGCGATTTATTTCCTCGAAGGAAGTGCGCTGCAATGGGTCGGGGAAAAAAGCCAACTAATGAATCCCGGTGAGGTCGCTCATGTCCCTGCCGGAGAAATCCACGGGACTTACAACATTTCCAATGAAAAGTGCATCTTCCTCGTTGCGCTTGCCAGCGCCAAATTCCAAGAACCCATGGTGGTAGACGTTTGCCAAGAAAGCCCTTGGCGAGATCTCATGGACCCGGACTGTGACTCCTATTGCCAACCTTAATCTTGCCTTAGCCACGACATCACCTTTGATTCTCAGCACCCTCTTCCTCTCGCTCACTCCAACGGTTTTCTTTCAGGACCCAACAGAGACAGAGCTACAAACGGCACAGCGAAAAGTGGCGGAGCTGGAGGCGGAACTGGGGGAGAATCATTTTGACTTAATCTTTTCCCTGGACGCTGTAGCAAAAGCACATGCGAAGGAATCCCAATACTCCGAAGCAGTTGCGATATGCCAGCGAATGCTATCGATTTACGACTCAAATCCTAACTCAGATAATGCGTTGAAAGCCTCTATTTTCCATATGCTGGCTCGATTTGAAGAAGAGAATGGAAGCCTTGAGAACGCATTGATCAGCTACAAGCAAGCCCTAGATATCCGAGAAAAAACTTTCGGAAAAGAGAGCGCCGACACAGTCCTCTCGATGAATGATCTTGCTGTGCTACTAGAGGTCCTAGGGAAATACCCTGAAGCAATGGCGCTGCACAAAGAGTCCCTAATGATCAGTGAAAAAATATTTGGGGTTGATGACTCGAGGACTGGCGTTGCATTAAACAATCTTGCTTCGCTTCATGAGACGCTTGGCAACTATGAAAAAGCGCAATCACTATATCAACGATCATTGGGCATCATGGAAGTTCAGCTTGGCCCCAGACACCCTCGAGTGGGAATCCTTTTAAACAACATTGGGGGAATATGGGAAACTCTCGGAGAGTTAGGAAACGCCCACAGTCTATACCTCAAGGCGATGTCAATTCTTGAAGACTCTCTCGGAAATGACCACGCCTATGTTGCCCTCGTACTCAACAACATCGGCGAGAACTTAAGAAAGCAAGGTGATTTCTCAGATGCTCTCTCTTACTGCAAACGTTCTAAAATTCTGTTTGAATCTATTTACCCAGAAAACAATCCAAATATAGCCCTAGTCAACAATAACCTAGGACTAATCCTAAAGGAAATGGGATCATTCCGGGAAGCTTTGGAGCTATTCAAAATATCCTACTCAAGCTACATTCTGATTTATGGAGAAGAAAGTCACTGGGTTGCCTTAACCCTGAACAACCAAGCAGAATGCCTTAGGGCACTGAATAAAAACGATTCGGCCCTTCATCTTTTGCGAAAAGCACTGCCAATTTCCGAGAAGACTCTTGGGCCTTCAAGTCAGCTCAGCGCGACGATATGCAACAACATCGGCGAGGCCTACCGATACCTTGGAATGCCAGACAAGGCTTTACCCT
>DLRM01000008.1 GCA_002500505.1 Planctomycetes bacterium UBA7888 | reverse complement strand
CCAAATCGCCAGCGACCGCTCAAATAAAGGGCGAACTTCGGCGTATGAGCCTATGTCACCAAGAAGGACGGCGAGGTTGTTGAGGGAAAGAGCCACGTCCGGATGCTCGGGACCCAAGACTTTTTCCCGAATCGCCAGCGATCGCTCAAGCAGAGGTCGAGCTTCGGCATAGGAGCCTATGTCACCAAGAAGGACAGCGAGGTTGTTGAGGGCAAGGGCCACCTTCCAGTGCTCGAGGCCGAAGGCTTTTTCGTAAATCGTCAGCGACCGTTCATACAAAGGTCGGGCTTCCGAATAAGAGCCCATATCTTGAAGAATCACGGCGAGGTCGTTGAGGGCAAGGCCCACATCCGGGTGCTCGAGGCCGAGGAATCTTTCCCGAATCGTGAGAGTCCGACGGCACACTACTGCCGCTTTTTTGTATTGAGCTTGTCCGTAATGAATCAGCATGACAGCATCAAGAGGCTCCACTAGATCCAAATGCTCCGACCCCAACTCGGCCTCCAACTCCGCCACCTTGCGCTGCGCCGCTTCCAACTCCGTCGCTTCTGGTTCCTGAAAGAAAACCGCTGGAGTTAGAGAAAGGAGAAGTGCGCTAAAAATCACAAAATCAGTTTATCGGCATGGCTCTTTTCGACATGGAAAAGCTGGAGCTTTTTGCCGACTTGGCTATTCTATTTACATGAGTGAAGACCTTGAGTTCCCCTTGGAAACCTTCGAGAACCCTCGTCCTGAGCAATCCTATTTGATTGAATCGGTGACACCTGAATTTACTTGCTTGTGCCCCATGACAGGCCAGCCCGATTTCGCAACAATTCGACTGCGGTATGTTCCAGGCCCACAGTGTATTGAGTTGAAATCATTCAAGCTCTACTTGCGGTGTTTTCGAA
The DNA here is from genome assembly GCA_002500505.1 of Planctomycetes bacterium UBA7888. Lineage (GTDB taxonomy): Bacteria > Planctomycetota > UBA1135 > UBA1135 > UBA1135 > UBA7888. The sequence goes on along the minus strand of DLRM01000008.1, from coordinate 121,386 downwards.
ATGCAGGGCATTTCCATGAAGATGTCACGAACCGCATGCTTTCCAAGTTTGTGGAAGCAATTCAACCGGTATGGATGGAAGTGCGCGGCGAGTTCAATGTTCGTGGTGGCGTGGCCACGACTGTTACTGCTCGCCATGGAGAGTTGCCCGAAAATCTTGCAGGAATTGAACCTGCAAGTTGGAACGGTCCAAACTAGGATTGGCGTTTTGCCAAAACGATTCGGTGACCGCTCCCAATGGCAAAGAGCATGGGGTCGGCAACGACCTCGAATCCAGCTTGTGCGGCAATCTCCCGGACTTCGGAGCGAAGAAGAGTATTTTTTAGGCCCTTCTTCCCTCCGAAAAACTTACGGACTCTTCGAGTCCAGCTTTTAAGAGAATTGTTGTCGAAGTAGGAAAAAATTACCCACTGATTGGAAACTCGAAACATTTCCTCGACATGTTTTCTGCGAACAGCTGGGTCCACGAGGTGATGGTTGAGACGCATAGAAAAGCAGAGCTCCATGCTTTGGGAAGCGAGAGGAAGTTGGTTCCCCAGTGAGCGAAAGCGGCCAGCAGAGGAATCCGAGCCAAAACGTTCTTGCCCCAGAGCTAGCATGTCATGGCTCCAGTCAGATTGATAGACCAGCTCTGATTGGGATTGCAGATAAGGAAGATAGCGTCCCCAGCCGCAAGGGAGGTCGAGGGTGCGATGGATTTCACCCACCCTCTGGAAATAACCCGAGAGCAATTTCCTCTCTCGTTTATCGGAAATCTTCCGGTGGGATTTTTCATACTCTTCCAAGTATTCCGCTGCGCCTTCAGGCGAGTTATAGAAATCGAGTCGGTGTGGAAGGGTCATGTTCGTTATGGGCGGTTGCCCGTATTGATTGCGTAGAGGTAGCCAGCAATGCGGCGCAATTTTTGTTGTCGGCGAGTTCGGGAGTGCAAGGCCTCAGCAGAGGTGAGAGGGTTTTCTTTGCGAGAGTAGGCTAACAGCAAGGTGCGGGCATCTTCTAGAGAAAGGATACTTTCGGTACCGGCAAAATCCACAAGGTCTACAATCTTCAACCATGTGGGGGCGCCTTTTTGGAAATAGCAGGAGTAAGGTGTGTCTAGCCACAGGAGGTTGGGGCTCTCCAAATTTTCTGGCGTAGCCGAAATCAGATTCCGCGTTTGCATTCGGAAATGAATGAAGCCAGCATCATGGAATTGTCGGATGGCTTGGCCGGCCTTTTTCAAAAGAGTTTCGCGCTCTTCATTTTGGATATTTCTAAGTAAAGCTCTCAAATCGAGACCCTTTGGAATGCCCTGTGTGACAAGAAGAGAGGAGAGGAGGAAAGGGCCCAGTCGTTCTTCGCCCACGGCAAGGGCCGACACTGCGGGAATCTTGTGATGGGCCAGAGCCTCGAGAGCGCGCCATTCACGTCGAGCTCGACTTTGGGCCGCGAAAGCAAATAAGCGGCGCCGGAGGGGGACTCGATAGAGCTTCCACCATGAATCCTGAGAATCTCGAACGAGCAAGGTCTCTTCCTCGTCTTTGATGAGCTCCCCCGTAGAAACAGCCTCCTGAAAGGCTTCGCAGAGATTGCGGCTCATCTCAGCATCTTGGGCGATGACTTGAAAGCGGTTGGGAAGAGAGTGAGGCTGCAAGAGAGTGTGAGGGTGGGGGTAGTTCCTGGCCAAGCTCCTATTGTTCCAACCTGTCCAATTTCACTCAAGAAGAGGCCTCAAATAAGACGAAAGAGGGGGGTGCAAGCCCATAAGAAAGCCCTCATCAAGAACCTGAGCTGGAGTATGTCCATTCTCATGATTCGCATTTCTGGGATTTTCCTTCTGCTGTTTGGCCCCTCTATGGCGTCTTATCGCCTCGCCCCAGTGCATGGAGCCAGCATGGAGCCCACCTTGAAGGATGGCCAAAGCGTGATTTATCGAGAATCTCAGGACTCTTGGAAACCACGGCGAGGTCAGGTGGTGGTTTTTCAGGCACCAACTGAGCCAGGTCATCGCTATGTCAAGCGCCTCATCGGCTTGCCAGGCGATGAAATCGAAATTTCAGATGGCATTGTGCGGATTAATGGGAGAAAAGCTCCACTTCCGCCGAGTGCCATCGAATCCGATCAATTTTTGGCGACACGAGTTCCAGAAGGAAGTTTCTTTGCCTTGGGTGACCATGCCAAAGTTTCTTTTGATTCCAGGAGTTTTGGTCCCGTTGCAATGAGCAACCTAATTGGACCATTGGTGTACCCTCGACACCCCTAAGAATCCTTTTCGATTCGGACAATGGGATTAGACAGTTCGGCAAAATCGTTCAGGGAAACTTTTACTAAATCGCCGTCTTGAACGGGGCCAACGCCTTCCGGAGTTCCAAGGAAAAGTATGTCGCCTGGAAGGAGAGGGCACCATCGGGAGATTTCAGAAAGGGCCTCTTCTGGCTTCCACAAAAATTGAGCCAAAGAGGATTCTTGGCGAAGCTCGCCGTTGACCTCGCATCGAATCGTGAGTTCGTCCCAGTCGGGGAGGGAAGACGATGGAATCCAAGCAGGGCCTAAGGGTCCAAACGTGTATAAATTTTTACAGCGCAACCACGGCCAACTTTGTTTACGGTCCTTGCCTTGAAGGTTTCGTGCAGTGAAATCATTACCAAGTGTGTAAGCCGCGATGCCCGCACGACACTCATCTGGAGTCGCGTTGTGAAGTGGTGCACCGACTAGGGCAACGAGTTCAGCTTCATGGTCCACGCGGGAGTCCAGCCAAGAGGGGATTTGAACAGGTTCGCTCGGACCGCATAAAACTTCAGGAAGTTTGGCAAACCAGATCAGCTCACTGGGAGGCTCGAAGCCAAATTCTTTTGCGTGGGCTGCGAAGTTTTTGCCTAAACAGAGGGCTTTCCCAGGTCGCCCTGGCTGCAAAGTGGAGGCTGTGGTTAGTTCAGGGCTTGCGATAAGAGCGCATTCTTCAATACCCGTACGAAGTTCGGAATGAAGAAGAAGGGGGGCAAGTTCAGCCAAGTCGTCATGTACTCCAGCAGCAGTCCAGTCTTGCCAGGTTTCTCCAAAGCCCCAAAGCCACACAGGGTGACCCTCAGGGTGAAGGACTCGCTTTAGAGTTTTCATCGAGTCTTCGCCAGTGCCGAAAGGGCGTAGGCCGTACAGAGGACAGGGTTTCCTTCCCACCAACGCTCAGCATATTGATTCACCCAAGAACCATCTTCGTTTTGAAGTTTTAGGAGCTGGGCTTGTAGTTCAGTACGCCAAGCATGTTCTTGGCCATCACTTCCCTCCAAGATATCCAGTTTTGCAACAGCGCAAGCCTCTGCAAGAGAGAGGTAGTAGTAATAAAGTCCTTGGAAGCCTGCGCGAGAATCACGAAGGGTATCGAAGCCTGGATTGACTTCTAAAGTCCAGTGGTGGCCGAGCCATTGAACGGCGGCCTCCACTCGTGGGTCTTCCGGAGTTAGTCCTGCAAAGATGTAGCACTTGAGAAGGGCGTAGGTCATGGAACCATAGGAGCGAGCAACCAAGCTGCCGTCATCCAAACGGACATAGCCTGCAGGGGAGTCACCCGGCATGTAGGTCGCGCCACCATCGTTTCCTGCGCGAACGGTCTCTCCACTTCCAATCTTTTTATAGGTTTTTGGATTGGATTCGGACCGGTTTTGGGAGCGCTGAAGAAAGACCAGGGCCCGTTTCATTGCGGGGTCATCGGAAGTTGCCCCGGAATCGTGCAGGGCCTGAAGTGCATACTGAAGGTTGGAAAGGTCAGGTCGCAAATCTCCACCGTAGCCAATGCCGCCGAAATACCGGTCGCCTTCAGAGTAGGATTCTCCTTCATCGGATTGTGTTGCCCGCAAAAAGTTGGCGGCGCGAGCAAGGACTGCCTTGTCTTCAGGCCTTTCGCCCGCTGCAAGAGCCATCATGGCAACCGAGGTGACATAAACCGGAAGATGGCCACCATGAATAGAACCATCTTCTTTTTGCAGGTCTTTTAGGAAATCTAATGTCACCGATGCAGCTTCTTTTGCTTCTTTTGAATCGGAAGCAAGAAGTGCCCGGGCAGCAAGCGCACTAATCCCAGGTTCAGGATGTCCGAATATTTCCCAAAGTCCACTTTTGCCACGGGACGAGAGCAAATATTGGATTCCCTGGTCAAAAGCCTGAGACACTTCTTTAGGAGAAGGGGGAGGGATTGCTTTTTTGTCTCGGTAATAAGCGCGGGCAGCTTTCGCACAAATCTTGGCGCGGGTAGGGAGAGAGTCAATCGGTTTCAGTTCACCTAAGATGCTTGCGGCTGTTTGGAGTCCTTCAGGAAAGCGCCACCCATCTTTCTGTTCGGGGCAGGCATTGCGAAGCCTTTGAATTGCTTTGGAGTAGCGATCTGCATCTAAAGCATGTAGAGCAAAGGCTACGGCAAAATTTCGGTCGCAACTCGAAGATAGTGAGAGCGCATCGGTTTCTTGAATTAACCATTCCACAGCACGCCGAATAAAGGGGCCGTCGTCTTCGCGGTAGGCTCTCGGGGACAAAGCCATTGCAATAAGAACATGGGCCGTGTCCAAAGGTGTTCCATAATTCCCATCCGGTTCCTGAGCTAGGCGAAACGCGGCGAGCTCTTGGTCAAAGATGTTTTTGACAGAGGGGCCTTGAGGAGGCGCATTCGGAATCGCCAACAGAAGGGCAGGGAGAATCAACATGGACATAGCCTAACGGCCCAAGGCGGCTGGAGGTTCAAGAGTTGGCTGGCTCTTACTGAGCCGCAGCCAACCGGACTGCAGTCCCGTAGGCCAAAACTTCTGCTGCGCCTTGCATGACCTGTGCGGAAGAAAAACGCACCATTACGACGGCATCCGCACCTAATGCGACCGCTTGTTCCTTCATTCGGTCCAGAGCCTGTTCGCGAGATTCTGCAAGAACTTTGGTGTATTCATCGACCTCACCACCAAAAATATTTCGAAAGGCGGCGCTGATATCTTTCCCCAAGTGACGGGCACGAATCGTATTGCCGCGTACTAGGCCAAGGACCTCAGTTACTTTTCGATGGGGGACATGTTCAGTTGTAGAGAGAATCATCGTTTCACTTTTCGGTAGGGGTCGCTGCGGCGGACGCGAAGTTGTTCAAGTAGTGTACGGAAACCGATGAGTCCAATCCCTGTCCAAAGGCCAACAATTGCGAGGATGTCAAGCGTACTTTCATTTTCAAACACATCTCCAAAGACAATCCAAGAGCAAAGGAGAAGCCCAAGCACGGTCAGTGACCACCCTAGTTTCCCGAGGAGCCCAGGAAGGAATGCGCGCTGAAGGGCGGCGCGCTCAAAGTCCGCAGGCTCCAAAAGCTTTGCACTTTCAAAAGCAAGGCGCGTTCCTTCCAAGGAGGCCCATTCTCTCGAACAATCTTCGCATTGAGATGTATGTTGGCTCAGCCACCCTTCTTGTTCCGGAGAACATTCACCGTCCGAGCGGGCATTGAGCCAAAGTTGTATCTGGGCGCAATCTTCAGGAGGCCAAAGTGGAATAGAATGGGTGTGTTCAGCGTTCATGCTAGATTATTGGGAAGCAATTTGCGAAGGCGCTTGCGCGCCGTGGACATGCGAGACATGACAGTGCCAACGGGTATTCCAAGGGAGTCGGCAATTTCACGATAAGTGAGACCGTCAAAATGTTTCAGAGTTAAGATTTCTCGATCCGAAGTGAGTAGACGGCTGAGTGCTTGGGCTACGAGTTGACTCGCTTCATCTTGTGCTAACAACTCTTCAGGGCGTGGAGATGCGATGTCCACGGGTTCGGGCAAAGTGTCTCCATCAGAATTTTTGGCCTGAAAGGGGAGTGTCTGGCGGATTTTTCGCCTTCGAATACGTTGAATGCAAGCATTACGAAGGATGCGATAAAACCACGGGAAGAAGGGTTTGCCAGGAACAAAGAGGCTCAAGGCTTTCCAAGATTTAAGGTAAGCTTCTTGCAAGGTTTCTAAGGCATCATCTCGGTTTCCCAAAATGCCGGTTGCCAAGGCAAGGCTTCGGGCTTGATAGCGGTCTGCAAGCTGGCCGTAGGCAACTCGGTCCCCCTGAAGAGCTTGCTCCAAGAGAGCCTGGTCTCTGGTTTCAGTAGGCGCGGTAGCTTGCATATTCAGACTATGCCGCCGAGAGTGGGTTATTCAGGAAAATTCCTCCAAGGTGCGAGCCACCCGAGCGGCAACCCCAGGTTGGGCGAAATAGGGCAGGAGGGGTTTCAGATCGTTAGCGAAGGACTCTCTTCCGGCAGGAGTCAAAAAATGGGAAAGATCTTGAGCGAGGCCTTCTGGCGTTAGGCTCCGTCCAAGGTGTTCGGGGACCAGTTTCTTGCCCGCAATGAGGTTCAAGGAGGCGATGTGCGGAACGGCAAGAGCGTGCCGAGCCATCCAGTCGCCCAAGCGAGATTCAATTCGGTAGACCACAACATTTGGGATGCCATGGGCGGCAACTTCTAGCGAGGCCGTGCCACTTGCAACCCAAGCCGCCTTCAAGTGGGGCAGAACGGAGTGGAAACAACCCGGTGCACGAAGAACAGGAAGAGAGAAATCTTGAAGGATGTTATCCACCGTTTCCCAAGCGGCATCGCGATTGAGAGGTAGGACAAAGCGAAGGTCTGGATGTTCTTGAAGCAAGTGTTGGGCCGCTTCCAAAAGCAAAGGGAGGTTTTGCCGAATTTCTCGCTTTCGACTTCCGGGAAGCAAGCCAATCCATGCATCGTGGGCATTGAGTTCTTCCGGCGGGTCTTTTTTCTCTTGAGGTCTTTGGTGAAGCCCGTCTCCCAATGGATGGCCAACATAACTCGGATGCGCACCACGGCGTTTGAACCAGTCTTCTTCAAAGGGGAGAATCGTAAGAAGACGATCCGCTCTTTTGAAATCCCGAATTCGCCAGGGTGCCCAGCCCCATAGTTGAGGGGCGACAAAGTTCACGACAGGGACGCCTGCACCTTTGGCAAGCCTGAGGAGGTGTCGGTTGAGGCCAGGATAGTCCACAAGAAGAACAGCGTCTGGCGGTTGGTTGCACAGTTCTTTAGCAAAGCGATAAATACATCGGAAGAAGAGGGGAAGCTGAATTGCAACATCCCGGAAACCCATCACATTCAAATCTGCAAGGGGTTCCCAGCACTCCATGCCTGCTTTTTCAAGTTTGGCACTTCCAAAGCCCGCTACGGTGATACCCGGATTGCGTGATTGAAGTTCTTGGAGGATGCGCAGTGCGTGGGCTTCTCCAGATGCGTCTCCACAAGAGAGCAGAATGCGGCGAAGAGGTTTTTTCGGTAGTGAGCCGGTGACAGGAAGTGGCTCCTCAGAATTGTTGAGGTTTTCAAATTCTGTTCGTCGAGTGGAAACCCTTGAAAGGGCATGAAGGTGCCGAGGGAGTGCCAAGAAAAGGTCAGCACAGGCAAGCAAATACTCTCGAAGGGTTTGAAAGAAAGGTCTCAACGAATATCCATGGCACAGCGAAAGCCCACATAGGAGAGGCGCGTGTCAGTAGCCGGGAAAAGCCACCGATAATGGGCTTGGCTTTTTGCAGGGTCGTCTCTCCAGCTGCCTCCCTTCAGTACAGCCATGGATTCCGGGCCAGCATCTCGAACAGACTTGGCACGGTCAGAGTTAATGGGCTCTTCGTATAGGTCAGACACCCATTCACGAACATTTCCCGTCATGCAGAGAATGCCTTGAGGCGTGCTGTCTTCAGGGAATTGGCGAGAGGGAAGTACTTGACCCGCGCCGTGGGCTTGGCAATTAATCTTGGAGGCGTCAAATAAATCACCAAGCGGGTAGCGCCGTTGCGAAAACCCTGAAGCGGCGATTTGCCATTCGTTTTCGGTTGGGAGTCGTTTGCCGACCCATTCCGCGTACTGGGATGCAGTGGACCAAGAGACCCCAGTTACAGAGTGGGCGGCATGGCCATCCGGGAAAAGCGGAGATCCATCCGAACTCCAGCGCCAAGTGGATGGAAGGTGTTCTTCGCGGAGAGCGAGCGGTTGAGCGAGAAGAAATCTGGAAAATTCTGAACAGGTGACTTCGTATTTATCCAAATAAAAGGCACTGACTTTGATTTCTCGTTCTTTTTGAAATTTTGGATAACCCAACAGGTAGCCTTCAGAGGGGGGAAGGGTGTACTTGCCAGCCGCAATGAGAGCCATGCCAGTTGGGGTCGTTTCAAAGCCTTTTTGATAGCGTTCCGGATGGCGTAACTTCTCAATCGCATGAAAGGAGCGCTCTAATTTTTTGGCTGCCACTGAGAAGGCGCGGGCAGTTCGAGAGCGCTTGTAGAGCTCCGTATTCCAGAAGAGGTGGAACTCTCGTTCTCTCAAGATTCGCGTTTGCTCGTCCACATATTGAGGTTCGGGTACAGCGCTGGCTACGAGCCACTCTTTAAGGGGGCGAGGTGGAGCTTTGCCGAGTTCAGTTTCTTCGCTTAGCCAGCGCTTGCATGCAGAGTATTCCGTAAGAAGGTCGTTGTAACAACGGTCTCGTGTAGCGAGGGCATCGCTGAAGCGCTTTTCTGCCCGAGCGAGTTTCCGCTCCATTCGCGGGTCTTGGGCAACAAGAAGAGATGGCATGACGATCGCAAGAAAGGCGACCGACATCATTCTTCTCAAAGCGTATCGGGCTGGTAGCATTTTGTGGGTGGCCAAAGAAGCGCGTTCAAAGTCGAGCAAAAGGGTGGATTCCTTCCAGCCCGAATCCCTGCTCAAGTCCGACCAACTTGGGAGGATTGAGCGTGGCCATTCTAGCGATGGCGATGCGGGGAAACTTGCTCTTTCAAGACGGCAGGTCGCGGGAGCCTGGTGGTGGTTGCGACCCCTTGCGAGACTTTTGCTACGCCGAGAGGGGCGAGCTCTTCGCCAATTAGATAGTCTTCCTGGAATTCCCGGGTTCGTCCAAGAAACCAGAGGCAGCCTCACGAGGACTTGGGTCGCTGGAGAGCCGATGCAAATCGCGCAACCCAACAACCCGGCCTACTTTGAAGAGGCGCGTCGACTTTTGACTCGAATGCACCGTATGGGTGTTGCTCACAATGACACGGCCAAGGAACCCAATTGGTTAGTGCGGGAGAATGGGATGCCTGGCTTGGTGGATTTCCAGCTGGCAGTGCTTTCGAAGCATAGAGGGAAGGTATTCCGGATTTTGGCAAGAGAAGACTTGCGCCACCTCTTGAAGCATAAAAGGACTTACTGTCCCCGTTTCTTGACAGAACGAGAAATGCAAATTCTTAAGACGCCAAGCCTGCTTTCTCGAATCTGGATGAGTACGGGAAAAAAGGTATATTGGTTGATTACCCGAAAAATTTTTGGCTGGAAAGATCGCGAGGGCGCGGGCGACCGTGGCGGCAACCCACCAACCCAGAACTCATAAAACCGCCGACCGGCGGAATTCTTACTGGTTTCAGCTGCCCCCTTCGGAGCAGTTGGCCTTTTGGGTGCAAGCTTCGCCGGAGGGTTTGTAATCGGTTTGATAGAAGCCCGACCCCTTAAAAAGCACACCTCCGCCAGAGCCTATAAGCCTTTCCAAAGCAGGGGCTTGGCATTCCGGGCAATCTATATTCGGGTCTGAACTCATGTTTTGAAAGAGTTCAAATTCATGCCCGCAGTCCTTGCAACGATAGTCGTAGTGAGGCATTAGGCAGGTTCCTCGTCGGAAGATGCCGGTTTAATAATGTTAACTTGAGCGGGTCGAAGAATGCGGTTCCCCATTTTGTAACCCGTTCGAATCTTCTCGATTTGGGGCGACTCCAATCCATCTTTTTCAAGAGTCTGGATAGCTTCGTGAATCGTAGGGTCGAATACATCCTCTGGTTTTGGATTCACGGATTGAACCCCAAAGCGGGCAAGGAGCATTTCAAGCGACAAGTGAATGGCGCGGACACCTTGAGCAAATGGACCAGATTCCTCGTCCTTTTCAAGCCCCTCCGGCATGGCGTTTAAAGCAAGTTCGAAGTGGTCTAAAATGGTGACAACCTCAGTGAGTAAAGCTTCCGTTCTGGCACGGGTTCGCTCTTCGACATCCGAATCTAAGCGCTTGCGCATGTTTTGCATCTCTGCTTGTGCGCGCAAGGCACGGTCTTGCCAATCTTCGAGGGTTTCAGTTTCCTCGAGGACTTCTTCAATTTCGGTTTCAGGATCTTTTTCTTCTTCAGCCATCACAGATTCACTTTCCATTTTCTTCGAGCTCTTTTAGTTTGCGAACAAGTTTCTTTTCTTCTTTGCCCATTTTCTCTGGTACAGAAACAAAGACCCGGACGAATTGGTCGCCTCGACGGCCCCCATGCAATTGAGGAAGTCCTTGTCCCTTGAGGCGAAAGACTTTGCCAGTAGGGGTGCCTGCGGGAACATTCATGCGAACATCTGACTCTAGGGTTTGAACCAAGATTTTGTCTCCCAGAGCAGCTTGCGGATAAGTCAGAGGAACTTCTACATATAAATCGACGCCCTCTCGGTGGAAGCCCTCCTCTTCAGCGATTTGTACTTCCACAAAGAGGTCTCCTGAGGGACCGCCCTTCCGGCCGGCTTCTCCTTGCTGACTTAGACGAATTTGAGCACCATCCTCAATGCCAGCAGGAATCTTGACTAAAATTTCTCTCTTCTGGTCTTCTAGGCCAGTGCCTCGGCAAGTTTTACAAGGGCTGGCAACGACTTCCCCTTCTCCCTGACAATGGGGACAAGTGGTGCGAACGGCAAAGAAACCTTGCTGTTGATGCACCTGTCCATGCCCCTTGCAGGTATTACATGGCTCCGGTTTGCTCCCTTCGCTTGCGCCCGTGCCTGAGCATCCTGTACAGGATTCGGCGCGATGAAGAGAAAGGGTTCGTTCACAGCCCTGGAGGACTTCAGGAAGAGAAATTTGAACGGCTGCACGAAGGCTTCGACCTCGGCGAGCATTGGAGCGGCCACTGCCTCCACCAAAACCAAATAGATTTTCGAAGAAACCACTTCCTTGTCCTTGACCACCAAAGATGTCAGAGAACTGAGAGAAGATGTCCTCCATGTTGTCAAAGTGGAAGCCGCCGCCGCCTGGGCCTCCACCCAGACCAGCATGGCCATATTGGTCGTAAGTACGCCGTTTTTGGGTGTCCGAAATGACCGCGTAAGCCTCTGCAGCCTCCTTAAATTTTTCAGCCGCCCCCTCGTCGCCTTTGTTGCGGTCGGGGTGATGCTTCAGGGCCAACTTCCGATACGCACTTTTAATGGCGGCGTCATCGGCATCTCGGGAAACTCCGAGAACTTCGTAGTAATCGCGTTGGCTCATAGTTTGCGAGTGACAAACTCAGTAGGAGCCAGCCACTCATTTAAAGAATGCCTTTAGGAAATGGCCCCTTCGGTTTCTTTTGAATCTTTATCCTCGCCAAGGTCGGCCACCAAGGTGTTTGTGGTCAGCATGAGGCCAGCAATGGAGCCTGCATTTTGAAGCGCAGTGCGAACCACTTTAGCCGGATCCAGGACGCCGGATTTACCAAGGTCTTCGTATTCACCGGTTAAAGCATTGAAGCCGTTCCAACCATCGGATTTAGCAACAGTTTCAGCCACAAGAGAGCCATCGTAGCCGGCATTGTCTGCGATGGAGGTTGTTGGGGCGCGAAGAGCCCGGCAAACAATCTCGGCACCAAATTTTTGTTCAGGCTCAAGGTCAAGAGCTTCAACGGTAGGAATGCAACGCAAAAGAGTTGTTCCGCCACCTGGGACAACACCTTCCTCGATGGCTGCGCGAGTCGCATGGAGTGCATCTTCAACGCGATGTTTTTTTTCCTTCATCTCGGCTTCGGTCAGACCACCGACTTGAATCACGGCAACGCCGCCAGAAAGTTTGGCAAGTCGCTCATTTAGCTTCTCTTTGTCGTACTCCGAAGTGCTTCGCTCGATTTGAGCTTCAATTTGGCGGATACGGGCTGCGATGGCTTCCTTGTCGCCGCCGCCATCCACGAGAACAGTGCGATCTTTCTCGACCGTAATCTTTTTGACTTGGCCAAGATCCTCAAGCGTTACATCGCCGAGCTCGCCACCGGTCTCTTCCATGACTGCGTTTGCGCCAGTAATGGCGGCAATGTCGCCCAGCATGGCTTTACGCCGGTCACCAAAACCAGGTGCTTTCACAGCGACGACTTTCATGACACCGCGCAGTTTGTTGACAACGAGAGCAGAAAGAGCGTCACCATCCAAATCTTCTGCAATGACTAGAAGTGGTCTGCCAGTTTGGGCAACCTTTTCCAGAACAGGAAGGAAGTCCTGAAGGGAAGATATTTTCTTTTCGTGAATCAGGACAAGCGCATCTTCGTACTCAGCGTTCATCGTCCCAAGGTCAGAAATGAAGTAAGGAGAAATGTATCCCTTATCGAAGGACATTCCATCTACGAAGTCGAGATAAGTCTCGATTCCTTGAGCTTCTTCAACCGTGATGACTCCATTCTGGCCAGCCTTTTCAACGGCTTCAGCAAAGAGATTTCCGATTTCTTCGTCTTGGTTAGATGAGATTGTCCCAACTTTTGCAATACCTTCTTTCCCGTTAACGGGTTTAGACATTGCAGCAATGGTTTCTGTAGAAGCGGCAACGGCTTTTTCCATTCCAGTGCGGAGGGCCGTTGGGCTGACGCCAGAAGCCATGAAGCGCAATCCCTGGCTGAGCATGTCTGCGGCCAGAACAGTTGCAGTTGTGGTGCCATCACCCGCTTCATCATTAGTTTTGGAAGCGACTTCTCGAACCAGCTTGGCGCCCATGTTTTCGAAAGAGTCTTCGAATTCAACTTCTTTCGCAACAGTGACTCCATCTTTAGTGACCGTAGGTCCGCCAAAACTCCGTTCGAGAATGACGTTGCGGCCCGCAGGCCCCAAAGTGACGGCGACAGTTTTTGCTAAATTGCTGACTCCAGAGAAAAGCTTCTCACGAGCTTTATCATCAAAAAGGATTTGCTTTGCCATTTTTCTTTCTCCTAACGCTCAATTTTGGCCAGGATTTCGTCGGCTCGTAGAACCTTGTAGGTCTCGCCGTCAAATTCAATTTCAGTTCCGGAGTATTTGCCAAAGATGACTTCGTCACCGTTAGCAACCGGCATGGGGATGCGGTTTCCAGCTTTGTCGTATCGACCGGGGCCAGAAGCCATGATGGTGCCGCCAAGTGGTTTCTCTTGAGCGGAATCAGGAAGAACAATTCCGCCTGTGCTTACGGTCTCAGCCGGAGTTGGAAGGATGAGGACTCTGTCCTCAATGGGGGTGAAGGCGAGGGTGGTTTGGGTCATGATTAGTTCAGGGTTCAAGATTTAGAAGTCGCCTTCGAAGTCGCTTCCTTCGGGCATGGAGTTCTTTTCAGGTATTTCGGTGATGACGCAATCGGTTGTGACTAAAGTGCTGGCAACAGACACGGCGTTCTCAAGAGCCGTGCCCGTGACTTTGACAGGGTCAATGACGCCGAGTTTCATCAGGTCACCGAACTCGCCCGTTAGAGCGTTCCAGCCGAAGGAGAAGGAATCATTCGCCAGAATTTTGTGCTGAATGACACTGCCGTCTTCACCTGAATTTTCTGCAATTGCGCGGGTGGGTTGAGTCAGTGCCCAGGCCAGGATGGAACGCCCGAGGGCTTCATCTCCCGTCCCACTGGAGTCAATGACTGTGCTCGCACGAAGAAGGGCAACCCCTCCTCCTGGAAGAATCCCTTCAGCTATAGCTGCCTGGGTGGCATTCTTGGCATCTACGAAGCGGGCTTTCTTTTCTTTCACTTCGGTTTCAGTCGCTCCACCAACTCGGACTTCAGCAATTCCTCCGACGAGTTTGGCAAGACGCTCTTCGAGCTTTTCGCGGTCGTAATCCGAAGTTGTCTCTTCGACTTGGCGCCGAATCAAGTTCGCACGGGCCTCAACGTCGGAAGCGTTCCCTGCGCCTTCGATGATGGTGGTGTCGTTGTTGTTAATGAGGACTCTCTTGGCAGTTCCAAGGGAGTCGAACTGAACGGTTTTGAGGTCTGCGCCCGTATCTTTCATGAAGGGCTCCGAAGCAGTCAGGGTGGCAATATCCCGCAACATTTCTTTGCGACGGTCGCCATAGCCTGGAGCTTTGACTGCGCACACATTCACGATGCCGCGCATTTTGTTGAGGACAAGAGTGGCAAGGGCTTCGCCTTCAATGTCTTCAGCCACAATCAAGAGAGTCTTGTTCTGGTTCTTGGCTTCTTCCAATAGCGGCAACAAGTCTTGCGCAGAAGAAATTTTGTCTTCGTAAACCAAGATGAGTGGGCTCTCCAAGACCGCCTCCAATGTGTCTTGGTTCGTTGCAAAATGCGGAGACAGGAATCCGCGGTCAAACTGCATTCCTTCAACAATGGTGACCTCGGTGTCCAAGGATCGCCCTTCGTCAATCGTGATGACTCCATCTTGACCAACTTTTTCAAACGCGTCCGCAAGGATGGCGCCAACAGCGGAATCGTTATTGGAAGCAATCGTTGCAACGGCGCGAATGTCGTCGTTGGAGTTTAAAGTTGTGGAGTTGTTGTTGAGGTACTCCTTAACTTCAGCTAGCGCACTTCGCATGCCGCGAATCATGCCCGTTGGGCTTGCGCCCACGCTGAGGTGCCGTTGTGCCTTTTTGAATATGGACCAGGCGAGGAGAGTCGCAGTTGTGGTGCCATCTCCCGCACGATCGGAGGTTTTGGACGCGGCTTCGCGAACCAATTGCGCTCCAAGGTTTTCAGCCTTGTCCTGCAACTCAATTTCTTTAGCCACACTATGGCCATCTTTGGTCACAGTAGGACCACCCCACGATTTGTCTAAAACAGCACAACGACCTTTGGGGCCGAGAGTGGAGACCACGGCAGTGGCGAGTTTTTCGACACCCTTAGAGACGGCGTCTCGGGCATCAACATCAAAGCTTAATTCTTTGGGCATTTCGTCAGGGCGGCGTCAGGGCCGCGTTGGGGAGTTTGCCGAGGTAGGACCCCGGAAAGGGAGGTGGGCACAGGCTTTTGCCTTTGCCTGCCTTTACACGGCAACTAGGATGCCAAGTAATGGGGCATGAAAAGGCCTATTATGCCTCCTCCACCTGCCGAAATGGCACAACTTCTCTCCAACCTCTGCCGAAAGGCTTTCCAGGGTTCCCTGAGGGCCTTCGCGGGCGGCCTTTGTTTGGCCGGAATCCTTTTGCCGCCGGTCTCGGCCCAAGAAGCTCCGGCCCCAGTCGCTACCGCTCCGTGGCAACTCGACCTAGGGCCCATTGGATGGCTGCCCGGTGCCCCTGCGGACGGGGAAGGCGATTTTGCCTGGTGGCAGCTCCCCGGGGGGGCAATTCTCCCTATTGACACCCTTTGGATCCGCGGCCTGGGTCGAGAGGGGATTCACGGAATCAAAAATCCTGAGACGGACTTTCTTTGGGTACGTGCTCGAGACGGTTCTCCCGATCTGAGAAAGGGATGGCTGACTGCTTGGGAAGCGGAAGGACTCCGATTCGAAAGTTTGGGAGGGGAGCACTTACATGCATGGGAGGCCATTGAAGCCCTTCAACTCTTGGCAGAGCCCCTTCCTACGCTCGAGAGTGAACATGCTCGATATCTTGTGTTTCAAGGTGGAGGTTTTTTGCGGGTTCAATCCTTCTTCGAAAAGGAGGGTAAATGGATTGCTAAATTGCCTTGGAATGATGAGGTTGAGTTTAGAAAAGAAGCTCTTGCTGAAGTTTATCCCGCTCAATTTCCCATGCCGCCTTTATTGAAAACGACAGGGCCTAACGATGCAATAGATCGCACGCCACGACGAGGCAGAAGCATTGAGGGCAAGCCACTTCGGTGCGGTTCAAAAGTTTGGCCCGACGGTTGGGGAACTTTGGTCCCTTCAAGGATTGATTATCAATGGGCGGGAGCGGGAGAGTTCCATGCTTGGGTTGGAGTAGATGAAGAAGTTCTCGAGTTCCGGAACCCACAGCCCGTTATTTTCCAAGTTTTCTTGAACGACGCACTTCTTTGGGAATCGGCGGCTTTGACTGTGCAGGACAATCCCCTTCCTGTCCAAGTGACCGTTCCAAAGGCTGGAGTCTTAAGTTTGCGCACAAAACCCGCCAATAGACTCCCCTGGGGAGGACACGCCAATTGGCTGATGCCGACTCAGTCGCCAGCGGGATCGCCAAGCAACATGGGCGCATCCACTTGGTGATCCCAGAAAGCAACTTGGTTTTTGCCTGACTTCTTTGCGACGGTTTTCATCGCGCGTTCGGCTCGGCGAAGCAATTCTTCTCCGGAATGGATATCGTCCCCAGTGAAGTGGGCGAGGCCAATTGAAATTTGAATACGGGCGGTTTGGCCCTCAAAGGAAACTACTTGTTGTTGGACGCGACCCAGAACTCGTTTTGCTTTTTCAATCGCACCTTGCAGGCCAGTGTTCGGAAGGAGGAACACGAATTCGTCGCCACCCCAGCGCGCAACTAAATCTTGACTTCGTCCTTCTTTCAAGCTCAAGGCCATAGTTTTTAAAGCATGATCGGCAAAGATGTGTCCATGCTCCTCATTGAAATCTTTGAAATCATCGATGTCCAAAAATAAAACAGAAAGGTCGTGGCGATGTCGCTGACTCCCATCAAAGGCTGAGTTGAGGCGCTCCAAGAAATGACCCTTGGTGTACACGCCTGTGAGTTCATCGGTGATGACCATTTGGCGAAGGCGTTGGATTTCCGCCTGCTTTTCTGCAACGGCAAATCCAAGTTGAAGCAAAACCTGTAAACGTGTGTCGGCTTCGGCGGCACTCACTGGGAGTGCCAGGAGGTTGGCCAAGGTGTCTCGCTGGCGGCGAAGGAGTCCACCGACCGTTCCAGGGGGGGTGCCTTCCCAGGGGACCACCAACCAGGGGATAGGTCGGGAAGGGGAGAGCTTTTGAAAGAGCTCTTGCCACTCCAAATTCTCTGGCCTGAGAGACAAGGGAGCCACAACAGCAGCCGTGAAATCTTGACTGTCAAGGAGTTGAATACTGCTCTTCAAATCTCTAGCCGTAAACACCTCCCACCCCCGGTCTTGAAAGCCGGTACGCAACTCAGACAGGCGCTCACCTCGATGGTTCAAGATGGCGAGAGTCCGTGGGCCCGAATGGGGGCCTGGAGAGGGAAAATTCATTCGCTACAGCCCAAGAATACCACCGGAAAGCTAGGAAGTTGGAAAATGCAGAAAAACCTGTGCTCAGAGGGGGACGGAAAGGGCTTCTCCTGGTTTGACTATACTCCTAGAGCGGATATGATGCTTGGCCCTAAATCAGGCCAGACCGCCTGAAAACCCTAAATAACCCTCATAAAATCGTGTCAGATCTCTCCGTACAGGAGTTCGTTGATGCCGGAACCCACATCGGGTGCCGCGTTGGCCGATGGAACCCCAAAATGGAGCCATATATTCATGGTTCCCGCAACGGGATTCACATCATTGATTTGCGCTTGACCATCAAGGGAATCCTCCGCGCTCGCCACTTCATTCGTGAGGTTGTTGCAAGCGGTCTGGATGTTCTTTTCGTTGGTACCAAGCCGCAGATTCAGGCTGAAACGCGGAAGGTACACGAAGCCACCAAAATGCATTACGTGGACGACCGCTGGATTGGCGGAACGCTCACAAACTTCGAAGTCATTGGAAGCCGTCTTGCTTATCTCGAGGATCTCGAGAAAAAGGAGTCGGAAGGTTACCTCGACACCATCACCAGTAAGGAAGCCGCTCGATTCGGCCGCGAAAAGCGGAAGGTCTGGCGAAACTTGCACGGTATTCGAGACATGTTTCGTTTACCTGGTGTTTTAGTTGTCATAGATCCTAAGACTGAAAGGAACGCTGTTCGTGAAGCTCGCCGAATGGGGATTCCTGTTATCGGCATTGTGGACACGGATGGAGACCCTGATACTTGTGACATTGTCATCCCTGCAAATGACGACGCCATTCGTTCGGTTTCTTTAGTCTTTGACAAGTTGGTCAAGGCTGTGACGGATGGCAAACAACTGCGCGATGAGCGTGGTGTGGAAGTCCAAGGTCGCGAAGAGGCTATTGCTGAAATCTCCAGTGCCCCGGTACCGCGTCCTCGCAGTGGCGGCCGTCGTCGCCCGAAGGCAATCCCTGGTGGCTTAACTCGCTCCGTGGAGATTGCACCTATGGAGGAAGGGGGTACGGCCACTCAAGAAGCCGAACCCGTTGCTCAAGAGGCAGAAGCTGCACCTGAAGCCGAGTCCGGAGCTCCAGCTGAAGCGCCTGCTGAGTCCACCCCAGAAACCGAAGCTCCTCCAACCGAGGAGTAGTCCCTTTCCCGTTTTCCTTGACGACCGGCTAAGGCCGGGTTTCGTCTCGACCCTTCAAGAATCATGACCACAATCTCTGCCAAAGATGTCGCTCAACTCCGCTCCGCCTCTGGTGCCGGGATGATGGACTGCAAAAGGGCTCTCGTTGAATCCGACGGCGACACTGAACGCGCAATGGAGCTTCTTCGTGCGAAAGGCCTGAAAACTGCAGACAAGAAAGCCGAACGCGCCACCGGTGATGGTCGAGTTCATTCCTACATTCATCACAACCAGAAGGTGGGTGTTTTAGTTGAAGTTGCCTGTGAAACGGACTTTGTTGCTAAGGGAGAGGCTTTCGAGACCCTTCTGAACGACCTTTGCATGCACATCGCAGCGAATTTGCCATCTCCAGTTGCCGTTCGAGAAGATGATATTTCTTCCGATTTAATTGCAGAGGAAAAGCGCCAGCTTTTGATGTCCGAAGAACTAGCGAACAAGCCCGAAGAAATCCAAGAGAAAATCGTGGATGGTCGTCTGGTGAAATTCGTTCAGGAGCGAGCCCTGCTTTCTCAGGCGTTCGTAAAGGACCCAAACCAGACCGTTGAGGAAATGGTGAAAGGGGTCGTTGCCCAGGTTGGCGAAAATATCCAGGTCAACCGCTTCGTTCGCTTCGAACTAGGCGCCTGATTCCCATCGCGGCGTGCTATCCTGCCGTCCATGACATCACGCTACAAAAGGCTCCTTCTGAAGGTTAGCGGGGAGGGCTTTGCTCGCAAGGGCGAAACCGGCCTCGATGTTGAACGGGTTCGCGCTTTGGCCGAGCAACTGAAAAAACTCACGGCCGAAGGTGTTGAAATTGCCTGCGTGATAGGTGGTGGGAATATTCTTCGTGGAACTCAGAGCAGCGACCTTGGAATTGACCGTGCCACGGCAGATTACATGGGCATGTTGGCGACCGTGATTAATGGTCTTGCCCTTTGTGACGCCCTCGAAGCTCATGGAGTCCCAACTCGTGTTTTATCTGCTATTGAAGTGAATAAAGTTTGTGAGCCGTTTATTCGTCGTCGCGCCTTGCGCCACATGGAAAAAGGTCGTGTTGTTGTACTTGCCGGTGGATTGGGGTCACCTTATTTCACGACGGATACTGCGGCGGCCCAACGCGCCGTTGAACTGGGTTGTGATGTGCTCCTCAAGGCCACGATGGTTGATGGGGTATATGACAGTGACCCGAATGAAAACCCCGATGCGGCACACATCCCGGAATTAAGCTTCACGGAAGTTTTAGATCGTCAGCTTCGAGTCATGGACCAAACTGCCTTCGCCATGTGTCGCGAAAATGGCCTTTCCCTCATGGTGTTCAATATGGAATGCCCGGATGGGGTTGTCCGCGCCGCTGCGGGCGAAAACGTTGGCACTGTCATTCAAAACTAAAAATGTCATCCTCAATCCAACCTTTTCTTCGTTCGGCAAAGGAGCGCTTAAGCAAGTCCGTCGAACATTTCAGTTCAGAAACTCGCGGCATCCGTACGGGCCGTGCAACCACAGGCTTAGTGGACAACATTCGAGTTGATTACTATGGCTCTAAAACACCTCTGAACCAATTGGCTTCGGTGGCTGTGCCGGATCCTCGCTCCATCTTGGTTAAACCCTTCGATGCTAGCTCCCTTAAGGATATCGAAAAGGCAATTTTGTCCTCTGATTTGGGAATGAACCCTTCGATTGAAGGGAATGCTCTTCGGATTTCCATTCCCCCCTTGTCTGCGGAACAGCGACAAAAACTTGCTGGCCGGATAAAGAGCCTTGCGGAAGAAACTCGCATTTCTATGCGGAATGTGCGTCGAGATTGCATCAAGGAGGTGGAATCTGCCAGCAAGGACAAGAAGCGGGAAGATGCTGTTAGCGAAGATGATGTCCGGCAGGCCAAAGATGAAGTCCAGTCTTTGCTGAAAGAACACGAAGGCCAAATTGAGGATCTTCTTGCTTCCAAGACCAAGGAAATTCTGGACCTTTGAGACCGCAACGCTAATCTATGCGGCCTCATCTGGGGGCATAACTCAGTTGGTAGAGTAGCTGGCTTTTAACCAGTAGGTCCAAGGTTCAAGTCCTTGTGCCCTCACCAGATGTCAAGTACCGGGTGCAACAAGCGCTCGGTACTTTTTTTCGATTAAGTCTTGTACCTTTGCGCGCGTGGGCCAGTCTTCCGGAGCGAGGTAACTTTCTGGCGGGTTTTCCGCAACCAAACGGTGGATTACCATTTCGGATGGAAGCAGAGTGAGGGCGTTCGCCACCATCTCCACGTATTCTTCGAGTTGAAGAAGATCCAACCCCCCTTTGCGCCAAAGTGCTTCCAGTTTTGTTTTACGTAACACCATCAGTTGGTGAAATTTGATTCCGTGGGAGCCAGATTGGATAGCTTCTTGAACTTGGAGTTCCAACCCCGTCATTTTTTCGCCAGGGAGGCCGGCAATGGTGTGGGTGATTATTTTGAGGCCTTGCTTGTGGGCGAGGTGGCACGCTGCGTGATAGTTGGCAAGAGTGTCGTGTCGACCGATTGTTTTTTGAATTTCGTCGTCGGCAGTTTCGAGGCCAAATTCGACCCAAACCTCCGAAAATTTATCGCAGTAGGAAGCTAAAAGAGCAGCCGCTTCTTCTCCAAAACAGTCAGGCCGCGTGCCCACGCTTACGATTGGGGCGATGTCGGCATGGTTGGCCAAAAACTCCAGTGCCTTGGCCAGGGGGAGAAGGTCGGGGTAGGTATTGGAATAGGACTGGACATAAGCAATTGCGGCAGGGCCGTTTGGCTGGGATCTGCGCACGCGGCGGAGGCCTTCTTCCCATTGCTCTGCGAGAGATTTCTCTTTGCGGCGGGCACCAGTTCCTGAACCATCGATGTCGCAGTAGATGCATCCCCCAAAGCCCGTTTGACCGTCGCGATTGGGGCAGGAGGTTCCAATGTCAAACATGATTCGCCGGAGCCTGCGGCCATAATGCGCCTTCAAATGGCGGCCGAGGGTGTGCAAGGGGGGGTGCTCCGGTAGCATGAGCTCCGATTTTAGCCATGGCTGACCCCACCACCGTCCCCGTAGTTCTCGGCACTGCCGGTCATATTGACCACGGCAAGTCCAGCCTCGTCGAGGCCCTCACTGGTACGCACCCGGATCGCTGGGAGGAGGAGCAGAAGCGTGGCATTACGATGGACTTGGGGTACGCTCAGGTTTCTTTTGAGGACGGATTAGAAATTGGATTTGTGGATGTGCCCGGACACGAACGTTTGGTTCGGAAAATGGTGGCGGGGGCAACTGGCATGGGCGCAGCCGTTTTGGTCGTTGCTTGTGACGATGGCGTTATGCCACAAACATTGGAACATTTTGAAGTATTACAAATGCTGGGTGTACGTCACGGTTTAGTGGCGCTTACTAAAGCTGATTTGGCCGACGAGGACATGCGTTTATTTGTGCATGCCGATGTGGAAGAATTGCTTTCAGGTTCGGCTTGGGAATCCGCCCAGGTATTGGAAGTCTCCGCCCATTCCGGTGAAGGTATGGAAGAGCTTCGCGCTGCCATTCGCGACTTGGCTTTGAATGCCCGCAGCGAGGTTTCTTCGCGCTATGCCTTCCGGCTACCCGTTCAACGCTCCTTTGCCATGTCGGGCGCAGGCACTGTCGCCACCGGTGTTTGTGCTTCGGGAACCATTGAAGAGGGTGGCAACTTGGTAGTTTTGCCAGGGGAAGGCAAAAGCCGCGTGCGTCGCGTTCAAGTGCATGGGCGTGCGGCGGGCGTTTCTTCCCCGGGTTTGCGAACAGCATTGAACCTCCCCGACTTGGATCCAAAAGATTGTCGCCGCGGTTCGGTCTTAGCTGCGCCAAGTACTTTGACTTCTGGCTCGCTTCTCCGCGCAACGATTGCTTCTCTCAAAGATGCGCCGCAGCTTGAACATGGCATGGAAATACTTCTGCTTGCCGGCACGGCGTCAGTGAATGGTCGAATCTGGTTGCCACCGAAGACTAACGAGGGAGAGTTATTGGTTGTGGATTTGCAATTGGAAGAGGAAGTGGCGCTTGTTCCTGGCGAAGCATTGATTCTTCGCCGCCCTTCTCCGGCTCGCAACTTGGCTTCGGGTCGTTTTCTTGTCTTCGGCAAGCATCGATTGCGTAAACGGGATCAGCGAGTTCGCGAATGCTTAGAAAAGTGTGCGCATACTTTGGATGACCCACCGGCCTTAGCCACCAGTTTCCTGGAGCTTCAAGGTGGTGCTTTGTCAGAATCTGAGTTGGGGTTATTACTAGGCTGGACTTTGGATGCCATTGCTCAAGAGCTTCAGCTCGCAGCTTCTAGAGGAGATGTGCGGAGTTTGCCAGGAAACCGTTGGGCCAGCACGGGGAGTATTGGGGCTTTGGGGGCTGAGGTTTCCGCTGCGGTGACTGCTTGGTTAAAGAAAAACCCGCATCGATTAAGGATTCCTATTGCCGAACTTCGGAAGGGCTTAGGGAAAAAGAAGGCGCGAGCTTTGGATGAACTCACCGATGTCGATTTAGAGGCCATTGGTTTAAAGAAGTTACATGGAACGGATTGGCAGTTGATGGACGCAGCTTCTCCGGCGGATGTGTTGGAAAAGGCCGAGTTTTTGCATAAAACTCTTGTTCAGGCAGGCCTAAGCACTCCGGACAACATTGCCTTAGCTGAAACTACGGGCTGGTCGCAGGAAGAAGTTGCCCAAATCCTGGAGTGCCTTTCCGACATGGATTCCCTGGTTCGAGTTTCGGGCGGAAACTTGTATTCCAGACAAGTGGTAGAGGAACTTCGCGACCTTGTTGTAAGTCAACTTCAAAACGGTTCCCTGGACATTCCCTCCCTGCGCGACCATTTCCAATCCTCCCGTAAATACCTCATGCCCCTCCTCGAACATTTTGATTCGAAAGGTATCACCCAGCGTCGTGGCCCCAATCGAATTCTTCGCAACCCAGAAGCTTCGCTTTAGCTCCTGCGGTGGAGAGCCTGAAGATTTGGTTTAATCGGTTGGATGCCCAAGCAGGTCTCGGGCGGCGTCCACGCGGTCGGGGGTACTGATTTCGTGCCACCAGCCGTCGTGGAGGTGAGCCTTACAAGGATGGCCATCGGCAAGGGCGGGGAGGAGACCGTCACGCACCATGCAGAGAGTGCCCCCATGTTCGGATTTGCGCAGGTAGGAAAGCCAGGAAGGAGAGGGTCGGCAAATGCCGGTAAAAACAGCGGCGTCATCAGAGTGCGGCGTGCCTTTGGGAGCGAAGCCTGCGACTAAACCGTTTTGATGGTGTAGTCCACCGAAAGTGGGGAGGTCGTTTCCTGGGTGCAGGACCACGCCCGGTTCCTGGCTTCGAAGTAAGTCCTCAAAGGGAAAGTCGGTAAACAATTTTGCGTTCACAACCAAATCGGGGAGAACATCCAAAGAAGAAACCTGAAGTAAAGTGCCACCTGTTCCTAATAGTTCCTTTTCGCGGAGGAAGCGAAGTTCGAGCCCCTCTGGGGCAATACGCTCGGCTTCTTCCCGAACTTGTTCAGGGCGGAAATGAAGATTAATCCAAATCCTTTCCACTCCCGCAGCGGCGAGTCGAGGGATCAAAAAACCCAAAGGAGTTGTATTGCCTACTGGTACACAAGCCTTGGCCCACTGTTCTCGCAGGGCACCGAGTCTGGTGGCTTTTCCTCCGGCTAGGAGGAGGGCGGTGGTTGGGGCGGTCATGGGGTGGCGGCTGATTCGGAGAAGAATATTCTCCACTTTTCCCAGTCCGGCGCAAAATGGGGTTTCACGAAAAGTCCCTCTGGAGCTCTTTCAGGGGCTAGAAGGGCTTGGACTCGTTGAAAGGCTCGTGTTTCGGGCCCACGGTAATCCCCGCGCCCCGCCTCAAGAAGTCGGCCAAAAGTGCCGAGGGCTTTGACGATTCTTTGAAGAGCGGTCACAAGAAAGAAGTGTGCACTTTGGGTTGGGTCGAGGTGTGCTTTTTCGCCAACATGGAAACACTCTTCCAAAAGAAGGGCGCGGACGGCGTCGGAGTAGTCCACATACGCATCCGTCCAAAGCGAAGCCAAATCGTAAAAGAGTGGGCCCGTGCGCAAGTCCTGGTGGTCAATCAAAGCAAGTTCAGTCGGCGTGGCTTCCCCAACCGAATCGTCCTTTTTTAATAGAAGAATATTACGAGAATGAAAGTCGCGGTGTTGAATCTGTCGAGGACCCTTTGCGGCCTCGTGGGCAAGAGCTGCGCATAAAGGTTCAGGAGCTCGACCATGTTTTGAAGATAACGCTAGTTCGCGAAGAAATAAGTCTTCATCTAAGGCAAGGCTTGCGTTGGGATGTTCCGTAGGAAGAGAGTGCGGGGCAAACTTCGCTCTTAGGCGAAGGACTTTTTCGTAGTGAGAAGGGGTGGGCTCGTGACACAAGTGAATATCCCCTAGGTCTTCGACTAAATAGCGTCCTTCACGAGCTGAGCCAAAACGGGGTGTGCGAACTCCCGCTGAAGTTAACCACTCTGCAGTGGCACAAGGTGGGGGAGTTTGGGTTTCCACTCTTAACCAAGGGATATCGGTTTCCGCTTTATCCGCAGCGCGGAAATATCGACGGTCGCTGGCTTCCGGCGTGAGGGGCTCAAAAGAAGCAAGTGGCAAATCAAGAAGAGGAGTCATAGATTGATTCCTTCTGATGCGCAACGGGCTCGGAAATCATGGACGTGCCCAAGCTCTAAATTGAGGACATCCGTGGCACAATCACTCCCTTTACTAAAGTCACGCAACTCCAAAGCCGCTTGCCCCTGGAATCCACCCTCGTCTAAAGCGCGCAGAACATCCAACCAAGGAATCGTGCCTTGTCCCGGTGCAAAGTGGGAGTCGCAGGTGCCATCATTGTCATGAACATGAAGATGGGCCAAGCGGGGGATGGCGTATTGAAGCTCTTCCAATACATTGCCTTCAACATGGGCATGTCCCAAGTCCAAACAGATTCCGGCTTCACCTGCGGGGTCCACTTCATCTAGAAGTTTGGCCAAGGAGCTCGTTCGAGTGCCTTTGGAAATAATATTTTCCAACAATAGTTGGACCTGACATGCCCTCGCAACGGGTAGGAGCTCGGCTACCGCATCACGGGCCCAAGCGTGATGCTCGGTGCTCCAAGCATCGCCCGGCCAACCTAAATGGAGGACGGCACAGTCAGCTCCCAAAAAAGAAGCTGCTCGAATGCCTTCAGCGGCACCCTCTAGAGCTGTTTTGCGGTCTAGATTTGCAGGAGCCAGAAGGGACCACTTCTTCCCCTCATTAAAAAGTTCATGGACGGACGGATAGAAAGGCAAGTGCACGCTCCCAGCCCGCAAGCCATGTGCGGCAAGTTGGGCTCGAAACTTTTCTAGGCCCCGTTCGCTTCGCCAGGGGACATGGGGCTCCGCTAGCCAAACCTCAATTTTTGAAAAACCGCTGGATGCCATTTGTGCCAAGGCAGCCTCCTCCATAGGGCGATACACCAAAAGATGTGAGGAAAGGGTGAGGTCCATGAGGCCGTTATCCTAGTCTCCCCATGGCGCTTAGCCCTATCCTCCTTTTGATCCCTCTTCTCGCCCCTCAACAGGATGAGACCGTGCGGGATTTTAAAAAGTATTTCAAGCGGTCTAAGGACACGATGGAAAAGGTGGAATATGTCCATGCCCTTAAAGGGATTGATGACCCCAGTATTGCCAAGCTTTTGCTTCCGCTCTTGGTCCACAAAGAACCACCCGTTGCTCTTGCGGCACACGAAGTCCTGGTGTCTTTATCCAAGCCGGAACTTCGGGCTTCATTAATGGAATCCGTTGAAAAAGGAAAGCCTAAGAATGTATTTCATCTTCTCTTACGAGTTGCGGGAGATGGGGGATGGACGGAATACGCTCCGCTAATCCGCCCTCATTTGGAATCTCGCTCAGAGGAGGTGCGTCTTTGGTCTGCTTATGCAGCGGGGCGCTTTCAAGACACCGAAGCGGTTCCCTTTTTGGCCGTTCTTGCGGGAGAGGACAAGTCTGCAACGGTTCGAGTGTCTGCCTTGAATGCACTAGCCGGGATGGGAGAGGGCTTTGAAGAAGTTGCCGGCCCACCCGCTGTCGCTTGTCTTGCGCACCCTTCTTTGCCTGTCCAAGCTGCCGCATGCAAAGCCCTTCAAAAAATCCGAGTGAAGGAGGCCATTGCCCCTTTGATTGAGATGATGGACTCGGCAAGTGGACGCGTTCTGGAATTGGTTTACCCAACCCTCATTGAAATAACGGACCTTCAATATTCGGACGAACCGTCCTTATGGAAAAAATGGTGGGCTCGTTCGGAGGAGAACTATGTCTTGCCGGCCTCCGACGAAATCGCCAGGCGAAGGGCTGCCCGAAAAACTACGAATGAGTTGTATAGGCCCAGTAAAAAGACAGGGAGCTTTGTGGGGGTGGATACTCCAAGTGAACATGTCGTTTTCGTGATTGACATTTCGGGGTCTATGGAAGAATTTGTGGTAGATCGCGACAACTTTCGAGAAAAGGGGTTCACACGATTCGAAAAGATGGAGATTGTTCGCAAGGAGGTGATGAAGGCCATTGAGAGTTTGGGATCCAATGTTTATTTCAACATCCTTGCCTTTGCCTCGGAAGTAGAACCCTGGCGTAAAAAGCGCGTCCCGGCCAACTCTCTCAATAAGCGAAGTGCCCTGGACTTTCTACGGAAGTTGGAACCTATTGGCGGCGCAGCGGCAAGTGAAATGGCTCAAGCAGGTTTGACAGGAGCCGCCGCATTAGGGAAAGGTCGGACCAACACTTATGGTGCGCTTTGCCAAGCCCTTGGCGTGGATCCAAAAATGGAAACAGCTTTGATAACGCCCGGGGCGGTTGAAAAAAGCAAAGGTGTGGACACCGTTTTCTTTTTGTCTGATGGAATACCTAGCGTTGGCGAGATTGTAGAGCCAGACGACATTTTGGCCGCTATTTTGGAGTTCAACCGCTTTCGGAGAGTCGTGATTCATACGGTTTCGATTGGCGAGTTCAAAAAAGATTTCATGATTGATCTCGCCCGCAAAACCGATGGTGTTTATGTGGATCTTGGACGGTAAACTCGAGCAATATCTGCTCTCAATTCTTCAAAGCTACCTTCGGCAATCGATGCGCGGATGCGTTGCATTAGCTGAAGAATAAAAAATAAGTTATGGACTGCAACAAGCATGGAAGAATTGATTTCTTTGGATTGAAAACCAGCTCGAATGGCGCCGCGCGGCACCTTGGAAAGGCAAGAAGGGCAGGCGCAGCCCGGCTCAATCGGGTTAGTGTCTTCTCTGAAGCCGGCATTGAGAAGATGTAGGCGTCCATTATGCGTTAGTGCGGTTCCAAAGCGACCCGTTCGGGTGGGGAAAACACAATCAAACAAATCCACCCCGCGGGCGACTGACTCCACAAGGTCGATGGGCGTGCCAACACCCATCAAGTAACGGACTTTGTTTTCGGGTAAGTGAGCCGCGGAAGCTTCCACCGCCGTCATCATTTCGGCATGGGCTTCACCGACTGAAACGCCACCGATGGCATAGCCGTCAAAGTCCATCTCCCGCAGCCCAGTGGCACATTCAGAGCGAAGGTCATCAAAAATGCCTCCCTGAACGATTCCAAACAGAGCTTGACCACTATCGGCTCCACCTCGGGCGTTATGAAGATCGCGTTGTTCCTTCGCCCAACGCAAAGTTCGTTCCACAGCCGGGGCGACTTCATTACGCTCCGATGGTTTAGCTGGACAGTGGTCTAGAACCATGGATACATCCGGGCGCAAACTTGCCTGCACCTCAAAGGCCATTTTGGGAGTCCAATCAATCCAGCCGCCCCGGATGGGGTTCTCGACCTTGACTCCGTCTTCGTGGAGTTTGCAAATATCGGACATGGAGAAAACCTGAAAGCCCCCACTGTCGGTGAGAATGGGGCCGTCCCAGGCCGTCATCCCATGGATGCCGCCAAGCTTTTGCACGCTTTCGACTCCCGGTCGCACGAAAAGGTGAAAGGCATTGCTGAGTATCATTTCTGTGCCCATGGGCCGCAATCGATCATGGGACACGCCGCGCATCATGCCGCGAGTGGCCACTGGCATAAATGCCGGGGTTTGGACCGCGCCATGGGGAGTTTGAAAGCGGCCTAGGCGAGGGCCTTTCGGTGCACAAGAATCAGCGAGTTCAAACTGAAAGCTCAAGGGAGGAGTTCGGGAAAGCGGTGATAGGAGGTGATTTCTGCGCCCGGGTAATAGTGGGCGAGAATAGCCGAACAAGAGAGTCCTCTTTGGGAGAGTGCGACAGCTCCTCGCTGGCTTAAGCCAAGTCCATGCCCACGGCCTCGACCTTGGATTTCGAGTCCGCCGTCGGGAAGGGGTTGCAAACGATCCCAAAGCGCCGATGGGGGGCCCAAGGCGCATCGGAGTTGTTCGCCAAAGAGCCGAACGGAACCGTTTTCTCCATCCACTCGGGCTTTCAATATCCGCCCTCCTTTGTCGCGTTTTAATAATTGAATTTTAGACACCCATGCGCCAATGTTATGTTCGGCAGCTAAGGCATCCAATCGCTCAAAGGGAACGACAAAAGTCCAAGGTGGCTCCCAAGCTTCTTGAGGCTCTTCACTGCCAACGAGGGGAGGCAAATCTTTTTGAAGGAAGCCAGCGTCACAGGCGTTTGAGGTTTGCTCGCCCGGGGCGGCGTGGTACCAGGCAGGGAGAAGGCGCCGATTCCAAAGAAGCACTTGGCCCCGAGTGCTAGCAACAGCATCACGCGCCGATTGCGTTTCAAAGTCAACGCTTTCGAAGCGTTGATCTGCCGGGCCATCACTAAGGCTTTGTCGACCCCCGGCCAATCTCCAAAGTGCGTAAGTGCGGGCAGCAATGGCTTGGGCTTTGAAAGCCTCCTCGCCTCCCTCGGTTCGAGTTGCCATTTCGCCACAAACTACCCCAAGAATGTAATCCTCAATCGGCAAATGAAGTTGAATCTCAAACTTGGAAGGGAGATTTTTGTTGTCTCGATAGACTTGGATTTCCAGACGGCCTCGATAAGTTCGGCTGCCCAGTCGCAGACCGGAATCACCACTCGGGACTAAAGAAAAACGATCTATAGAAACTGACCAAGAGCCGAGGTGTGCACCATCCGGTTCAAGGCGGAGGAACCCTTCAAAAGAATGCCCTTGATGAAGAGTGGTTCCATTCGGGGCGACTAAGGTCCATTCGCCTAACAACTGCAAGGGTATTGGCCTAGCAGTAGACCATTTTTCAATGCGGACAGGAATTTCTGCGGTTTCCAAGTCCACAATTGGAATGCCTCTGGCGCCCAAAGCTTGTGAATCATGCAGCCGGCTTGCAGTCCATATAAGAAGAACAAAAGCAAATAAGCCCGCAAAGCGCGGAAGAAACTTAGCCGTGTTCATTCAAGCTCAAGAGAGGGTTGCGAAGATGATGTTTTTCCCAATGCGGACCAGCCTGCTTCAAGCAAGATGCGGCCTTGGGGGCTTCTCGCAATGTAACCTTCGCGAACCAGCCAAGGTTCATGCACCGTTTCTAAGGTGTCTTCCCCTTCGTCTACGGCAACGGCCAAGTTTTTTAATCCTA
The DNA here is from genome assembly GCA_002500505.1 of Planctomycetes bacterium UBA7888. Classification (GTDB taxonomy): domain Bacteria; phylum Planctomycetota; class UBA1135; order UBA1135; family UBA1135; genus UBA7888. The sequence continues at coordinate 91,606 of DLRM01000008.1, read as the reverse complement.
AGGGTCGCCCTTCGTTTAGAGCTAGAGCCTCCAAAATTCGGCGGTCAGTTCGTTCCAAGCCAAAGGAGTCAATTCCCATGAGCTCGAAGCTTCTCCGGACAGCTTTCTCGTCTAGCTTTCCATTACCTTCAATCTGGGCAACATCTCGGGCTCTCCGCAAAAGGCGGTTCGCTACGCGAGGAGTTCCTCGAGAATGAGTAGCCAGCAAGGAAAGGGCCGAAGGGGCAGAGTCCAAACCAAGGATTCCTGCCGAGCGCGCGAGAATGAGTTCCAAGGCTTCAGGGGAGTAGGGCTCAAAGCGGAATACTTGACCGAATCGAGACCGGAAGGGGGCAGAAAGGAGGGCCTCTCGGGTCGTTGCACCCACCAAAGTGAAGGGCTGGATATCTAATTTCAAGAGGCGCGCATGTACCCCTTGGTCAAGAGTGAATTCAACGCAAAACCGCTCCATGGCACCATAAAGGTACTCTTCGACCACCTTGGGGAGGCGGTGAATCTCGTCAATGAAGAGGATTGAACCAGGTTCAAGGGAACTCAGGATTCCAACTAAATCCTTGGCCCTCTCCATTGCAGGACCGGTGGTCACCTTTAGGGGTGCTTGGAGTTCATTCGCCAAGGCAAGGGCTAGGCTTGTCTTTCCAAGGCCCGGAAGTCCTGAAAACAAAAGATGTTCCAGCGTTTCACCCCGTTCGGTGGCCGCCTGAATCATCAATTCTAAGGGGTCCAAAAGGGCTTCCTGACCTAAAAAATCTTCGAAGCCAGCTGGGCGAAGATCCCGTTCGAGGGCCTCTTCTCCCTGGCGGGAGGCGGGTTGAAAGGCCGAGGAGGGACTCATGTCCCCCTGATTCTGCCCAAAATTCACCCTATAATCCAATCCCTTCCTAGTATTCTGTAGCCGATGCTAGGGAGCTGCCTAGAATGGGAGCTCTAGAATGTGCGGAAATGCACACTCTAGTGCACAAATTGCCCTCTTTCTAGGTGGTTCTGGCCCCCTAGGAGATGGCATGATTGTTGCCCCTTCCTAGCGAAGAGCCCCCAAGATTCCCTTCACAAAAGAATGACTAGTCGAATCCTTTTCCGCACCGTTGCCTTAACCGCTTTGACCCTTGTGGCCGCCTGCTTCAATTCCGATGAAAATGACAACGCAAACGGAGCGGACAACAACGCAACCTCTACTTCGATGCTCATTGTTGAGGTGACCAATGGATTTGGTCGAATGCTTCCGCATCTGGTTCATAAGGTTAATCCGGATGGATCCATCTCCACGGACCAGCTTGTCGAAATCCGCGACTTGGACACTTTGTTGGCGAACACGCCTTCCGCGCTCAACCCTGTCCTTCCACCGGCTGCCTGGCCAACCTCCGCAATTATTCCAAGCGGACAAAACGGAAATCACTTCGTTTCCGTTAAGTTCTCACGAACGTTGGAAACGGATTCCGTTCTGGACCCGTCTGCTGGTGGCCTTTCGAACAATGGCTTAACTGGTGCGGTTCAAGTTGTCGCCTATGATCCCTCTACGGGATTGTCGACCCAGCTTGACGGCCAAGGTTTTGTGGGCGGATCGACCTACAACGGCAACCCTCCTGTTCTGGAGCAATGGGTTTCACAAGATGGCTTCAACCATGTGTTAGTTGATACTGTTGACCGGAATGGCATATTGGTTCAACCTGGTGTTGGCTATCCCGGCACTGATATCGGTGTTTTGTCCGGCTCTTTCCCCGCTGCTGGGGATCTCGTTCGCGGTAATGTCTTCACCTTTGTTATGGATGCGGACAATGACTTGAGCACTTTTGAAACTTTCCCAGAGGATGTTGTGATTCGGGTCGTCATTGACGACTCTGTCCTTTCCTGGGATAGCCGCCAACTCGTGGATCCCGGTGTGGCGACTTCCACGGTAGGAAACGACATCACCCCGCCTGCAGTTTTATTGGATGGGGACGGTGGAGATTTTGTTACCCAACCGGTTAATTACGCGATTAACGTGTCTTGTGACCAAGAGGTCCATTTCCACATGGATGAATCTTGTCAGCCGTACTCATTGGGGCCCTTGCCCGCGACTGTTCCTCCGGCCCTTTCAAGCGAATTTACAGTCGAATTTTTGCCTGGTGTGCCACCAGGCTTTCCACAGCCTGGCCAGAAGGTCAAGGTTCCCTATACCGTGATGCCGGTTAGTCCCTTTGACTTTACTGAGTTTATTGTGACTCCAGTGGTTCCTTTCCCTGGAAGTGACCCTCAAGGCTCTGCTGCTCAAGCATTTATCACTTATTTTGACAATTCCGCCGAGGATCTTTTCTTCAATAACGACACAAACAGCTTGGAAACTGTTGATATTGAGTTCGAAGTTGATGGCGAATGTCCAGGAATTGTGAATGCGCCTGTCGCTCCTGGTGCGATTTACATCGCTTCCAATGGTGGAGGCGAAACAGGTGGTATGCGCGTTTTAGACCTCGATGGTTTTGGACAAGGTACTGGTGATCCAACCCATAATGAAATCGATCCCTTTTATGACTTGGGAGACATTTCAAAGTTTCCTTTCAATCCCAATCTGACGAGCCCTCAGGGTTCCTTCATGTTCCCGCCACTTTCTCATGACAACACCACTTTGGCGGGTGGCTCGGCTGGTGTATTCACCTTGGCAAAAGACAGCCGATTGAGCACACAATTGATGACGAGTGAATCTTTGGGCACGGTTGCAGACATGATGATTGGGCACCCCTTGGACTTGCTTTTCAATAACTGGGATTGTCTTTCTGGTGGACAGAACTTGTGTGCAAGCTCCGCTTTCCAAATCCACCCCTATAACGGAAACATAATTTATCCGGGCAACTCTATTAGCCATGCACCTCACCCGAACCCGCCTCGTATTCGATTGGCTCCCTCTTGTTTTGCGCCCCTCATCATGACAGAGGAGCCAACCTTTGGTGACGCAGGTGGGGGACATGCCGTGAACCTCCTGGTCCCGGGCAACCCATTCGGAACTATTGGCGGCGCTGGCCCAACCGGACTTTTGACCACGATGTTGACTTATGCCGGTTTCTATGGGCCGCAAGCCACGAGTTCAAGTTGCTACGCAGGCACTGCTGCAGTGGGCTTCACCCTGAGACAAAAAGTTGGGCACATGCTTTATGTGTTGGATTCTGCTGGAAATCGCATTGTGGTTGTGAATAGCAACCGCATGGTGGTCATGGACACAATTTCTGTTCCAGACCCCCGAGATCTAGCCATGGCACCTGATATGAATTTGCTTGCTGTTTCAAACGGTGGAACGAATTCTGTGACCTTCATTGATACCAATCCCACTTCGCCTAACTTTCACACTGTTGTGCACTCGACTTCCCTTGTGGATACTGTCAACAACCGGGTTGGCATTGGGCCGGGTGAAATTGTTTGGCAGCCTGACGATGAAGATGTCTTGGTAGTTTGCGAAGCAAGCAATTCCATGGCCCTCATTTCAACTGGGGACTTGGAAGTACGGAAAATTATTCCTGGCGTGGCCCAGCCTCGCCTGATTGCAGTGACTAACCGGGATACTGCTGCTCATCCGTTCTGGACAGGCTTGTATTTTGCGTTCGTTATTTCGGAGGATGGCCAAACCACTATTTTCGAATCTGGCCCCGATGGGATTCAAGGTATTGGTTTTGACACTTTCATTGGAGTCCCTTCGCTAATCGGGCAATCTGGCTTTGAGTCGGCCATGGTGATTCAGCCTAATTCCAATAGTATGCAGCATGGTGTATACATTGCCTACCGAAAGGATGCCAAAGCCTCCGTTGCAGAACTTTACCTGAAGGATGCCCCCGCTACCCCTCGCCAAACGGCTCTCAATGGCTTTCTTCCCGACCCTTCCTTCCGCTCCAAGGAATTCTCAATCAATCGAGAATTTATTGGGAACCTCTCTTCCTCTACCATTGTGGACATTGCGATGGATGATTTGAGCAACTTTGGAGGATTCTCCCAAGTGACCAGCATGACAGCGGGTGCCAAAACAGTAAACCACTCCTCGAAGTCTCTCTACAGGACTTTGGCGGGAGCTGTGAGCAAGCCTAGGTTCCTCTTCGTTGCCAACGCAAATGGCAAGTTGGACATCATTGAACTGGCAACTGGGAACCTTTATGTGGACTCCATTTCGATACCTGGGGCGCAGGTTTTAGCGAGCTACTGGCGCCAATAAAAGTCGAATCCCTTTACGACTTTGGGGTAAGGGTTGGGGATAATGTTCCTATGTCCGCCCCCCCTGGTTCCGTCATCCAAGAGATGTTCGGGGAGATTGCTCCTCAGTACGATTTCTTGAATCGCGCGCTTTCCTTTGGCATTGACCGCCGATGGCGCCGCCGAACGGTTGAAGGGCTGAACCTCCCTTGTGGGGGCGCTGTTCTAGATCTTTGTTGTGGAACGGGCGACCTAGCCTTGGAATTCGCACAATCGGGCTTCGAGGTCTTTGGAGCTGATTTTACGGGCCCTATGCTTCCTCTTGCTCATCAGAAAGCAGAGAACTCTTCCTTGTCGGTTGAATGGACTCGCGCAGATGCTCAGCACCTTCCGTTTGCTTCTTCTTCCTTTCATGGGGTTAGCATCGCCTTTGGGATTCGAAATGTTGCTCATCCGCAATCGGCGTTAAAGGAATGTTTTCGAACTTTGAAGCCGGGAGGAAAATTAGCTGTTCTCGAATTTTTCCCGATCCGGAATCGTCTCTGGCGCGGAATTTTTCGGTTTTACTTTCATCACATTCTTCCTCGTTTGGCAAGGGTTACACGCGCAGGAAGAACCGGTGCCTATGAGTATCTTCCTGAGAGTGTGGATGGTTTTGCCACACCTTCCCTTTTTGGCGAGTGGATGAATGATGCAGGGTTTAGTCAAGTGGAGGACCGACCCCTGACAGGCGGCGTGGCTCGTCTTGTAATTGGTGTAGTCCCCGAGACAAAAGCTATCGAAGAATGAGCTGGAAAGAAGCCAAACGCCTAGGCGCTGCATCCCAAGATCCTGCGGTGACCTTCCTCTTTCTGCTGCCTCTTGCGCTAATTCATTTAAGCGGTTGGAAGTTGGCGAAGAGCGGCGCGTTCAGTCTCGTGGAGTCGGTGTTCCGCTGGTTTGGCTCTCCGGCCTATTGGGTTCTTGGAATTACCCTCGCCGTTTTCTGCCTATGGGCCATTGGGCGAATTCGAGAGCAAGGCCTTGCTTGGCGTGGAGGAAGTGCTCTAATTTTTCTGGAGGGGCTTCTTTGGGGGGTTGCCCTGGGACCCGTTCTTCAACTTCTCATGGAACAGATTCCGTTAATCATGCAAGATGGAGGAGGAAGTGTTCCAACCTTACACGGGGCCTTGGCCCTTGCCGCAGGCGCAGGTCTTTACGAAGAGTTACTATTTCGCGCCGTGCTACTTGGTGGGCTTTTTATTCTTCTTAAAGCGGGTTTCTATTCGATTGGGTGGCGAGAAGCAGGTCCAATTATTTCTCTTGTTCTTGCCTTTGTTGTCTCCTCTGCCTTGTTCGCATTTGCTCACACGTGGGGTAATCCATCTGCGATGGATACAGTACCGCTCATCTACCGATTTCTTGCTGGAATCCTCCTTGGAATCCTTTTCAGTTTCCGTGGCCTGGCGGTCGTCGCCTGGGCCCACGCTAGTTACGATGCCCTTCTCATCCTATGACCGAAACCATCCCATTTCGCAAAGTTTTCCTAGGAGTCTCTGGCGCAAGCGGGGCAATTTATGCGCTCCGTTGTTTGCAGATGCTTGTAGAAGCCGATGTTGAAGTTTCCCTGTGTTATAGCGATGCTGCACGACGAGTTTTAGCGGAGGAATGTGGCCTTGTTTTGGGTGAAGATCCGTCGGTTCTATTTCCTGAGGACATGGATTGCAGCAAAGTCCGATTGGACTCGTTTCAAGATATTGGAGCCCCCCCTGCATCCGGTTCTGCTCTCGGGCATGCAGCCATAATCGTGCCGTGTTCTCTGTCGACTTTGGCCTCCGTTTCTGGCGGTAGAGCAGGCAATTTAATCGAGAGAGTTTGCCAGGTTGCTTTGAAGGAGGCAAAGCCGTTGATTATGGTGCCTCGCGAAACTCCTCTTTCAAGAATTCATTTGGACTGTATGAGTCGTTTAGCTTGGGCAGGGGCCACTATTCTTCCAGCAAGTCCCGGCTTCTATCACAACCCGCGCTCCATAGATGACCTTGTGAATCAAGTGTGCGCAAAAATATTGGGAGTCCTTGGGATTCCTCAGAAGCATGTCCAACCCTGGCAGGGGAGTGCGAGCGAAAGATGAGCCAACTTTGTCGTGTCTTACGGATGATTAGGTTCGAGCACTCCGTGTTTGCTTTACCGTTTGCCCTGGGTGGCGCTTGGCTTGCTGCGAAGGGAATACCCAATCTCTCTGATTTTTTTTGGATTGTTTTGGCTGCTGTTTTTGCTCGCAATGCCGCTATGGCATTTAATCGAATCGTTGACCGGAAATTTGATGCGAGCAACCCCAGGACTGCGGAGAGAGAACTCGTGACAGGAACCATTCGGGTTTCATGGACTAAAATGTTCGTGGCAGTGAATGTGGTTTTATTTGTGTTTGCATCGTGGATGCTGGCGCCCATTTGTGCATGGTTTTCCATCCCGGTCCTTGTCATATTGTTGGGTTATTCTTATCTCAAGCGCTGGACCATTCTTTGCCATTTTGGTTTGGGCCTTGGACTGGCCTGTTCCCCTGCCGGCGCCTGGCTGGCGATTTCCAAGGACTTTCTCCCTGGCTGGGCTCTTCCCCTCTGGATTGGTGGTGGTGTCTTGGCTTGGGTTTCAGGCTTTGACCTCCTCTACTCTTTGCAGGACATGGAGCATGACCGGAAAGAGAAGCTCCGTTCGATACCTTCGTTACTTGGTGCCTCTCGCACCAGGGCGTTGAGTCTTGTTCTCCATATTCTTGCAATTTTTCTTTGGTGGACCTTTGGTGAAAAGGCAGGGTTAGGACAGTTCTATTGGATTGGTTTGGCGCTTGTTGCCGCTCTTCTCCTTTGTGAGCACATCCTTATCCAAGTGGGGGGGTTGACTCGAATTCCCTTAGCTTTCTTTCAGGTGAATTCTTGGGTAGGGCCGATTTGGTTTTTCGGCCTTGCACTCGACCTTCATCAAACCGCCGCTATCCTGGCAGGATGAGTGCCGCCACCCGCAAACGGAAGCCAGATCCGGGTTCGGTCTGCCACGAGCTTTGCGAACTCGCCGCTCGAGGAAAACTGCCCAAGCTCCTTCTTCTTGCTCCTCCGCCTCGAGGTGAAGAAGAGTCCTGGTTTGCCGAAAAAATCCTAGGGAAGGCACGCGAGCGGGCTCGAGCAACGGATGGCATTGACTTTTTAGATCTGGACGGCGGGGTTTCGGATTTTGAACCGGGGCCCGTGGAAGCCTTTTTGGGCTCAACATCTTTGTTTGGCGGGGGGCAGCGCGCTTTGGTCTTTGGAAGGGCCACGAGAGCTTTTACTCGTTGGAAGAAACTATCCAAGCAAATTTTGGATGCCGCGAAAGATCCTTCAGGCCCTGACTGGATGGTTCTCCAACTTGACGGTGCGGCCGGCAGCAAGTTAGCGACTGCGATGAGTAAGGACGTTGGAGAGGAGTTTCGCTTGGAGCGTTTCCGCCGGTTGTACGGTGATCCACCCCCTTGGCGCCCGAATGACCTGGATGCATCGGAGGCGGCCCAATTTGTAGCTTCCCAAGCTAAGTTGCTGGGGATACGCCTTCTTCCTGGGGCCTCAGGCACTTTGGTTCAAATTGCTGGCGCTCGCCCTGCGGAACTTTGCCAAGCTTTGGAGCACTTTGCCCTTTTGGATTCGGACTCCATAAGTGAGGAGCAAGTTCGCGAAACGGTTGCTCACAGCGCTGAGGGTAGTGCATTTGAATTTGCCGAGGCAGTTCTCACAGGGAATGGTGCTTCCGCATTTGCCATCCTTTCTCGTCTGCGAAGTCGGGGATTGCGCTCTTGGGACGGAAAACGCATTGCCTCCCAAGATGCCTTTTCAATGCTCCTTTCGGTTTTAGCGGGAGAGCGTAGGCGAACGGCTGCTGCTTTAGCTGCGATGGAGGAAGGAATGTCTTTCCCGGAGGCTTGCAAAGAAGCCGGTCTTCCTGCCACTGGACCGATTGCGAAACGAATGGAGCGCCGTATTCGTTCCACCTCCTCTTCCCGTTTGACAGAAGTGCTTCATTCCATTCGCGCCGCAGAATGTCATGTGAAGCGGGAAGGTCGACGGGACAACTTGAAGAGTTTGGAACAGCTTGCTTTCCACAATCATCGGAGCCGTCGCGCGTGAGTGGAATTCATAAATTAGACCCCGTCCTGGTGGACCAAATTGCGGCTGGGGAAGTGGTCGAACGACCCGCTTCGGTGGTAAAGGAGCTTGTGGAAAACGCATTGGATGCTGGAGCCGAACGCATCCATGTTTTGCTTGAAGAAGGAGGCCTTCGCCGAATAGAAGTTCGAGATAATGGGCCAGGTATTCCGCAGTCGGAACTGGAGCTTGCTTTAACTTCCCACGCCACATCTAAATTGAAAACCCAAGAAGATTTAGAAAGTGTGGGTACACTTGGGTTTCGAGGAGAAGCTCTGGCTTCCATCGCTTCCGTGAGTCGGATGGAAATCCAGTCCTGTCGCAAAGACCATGAGGGTGCTTCTCTTAAGACTCGGTTTGGAACGCGCTCCTCTGTTCAAGCCGCTTCCTGTGCTCCCGGAACCCGTGTTTTGGTCGAGGACTTGTTTGCGGAGTTACCGGCTCGCCTCAAATTTATGAAACGAGCCGCCACAGAATTTTCGCACTGCCGAGCTTGGGTGGAGCGCTTAGCTCTTGCGCATCCGGGTGTTGGTTTTCGATGCGACCACGATGGTAAGAACATATTTGAAGTGACTCCTGAGGATAATTTAGTGCGCCGATGCGCAGCCGTTTACGGCAAGGGTGTTGCCGAGGCAATGCTTGAGATTTCGTCCGAAGCACCTGGTTTAAAATTAGAGGCTAGGATTGGACCGCCCGAGTCGGCTCGGCGAAATGCTGGCCGCGTGCACATCTTCCTTAATGGTCGTTGGGTACGAGATGCTCGGTTGTTGCGGGCTGTTCGCGAGGGGGTACGGGAGTTCGTGCCCATTGGACATTACCCAAGCCTCCTTCTATTTCTTGTGGTTCCTCCTGTGAGGGTGGATGTTAATGTGCACCCTCAGAAAACCGAAGTGCGTTTTCGTGACGAACGCCTTGTTTTTGGAATGATATTGAAATCTTTCCAGAGTGGTTTAAGCACGGCTCCTTGGGCTACCCGAAAGCTCGGTTCAATTGGGAGTACAACGAGCTCAGACACATCCTTTCAGCCAGTGAGGGATTGGGAACGGCCGCTTCCGCAGGGCGAATCGGTTGTGGCTGATGTTCCTCTTGAACTCCCTCTTTCTCAGCCTGAAGATGCTGTTGGTAACTTTCTAAGCGTTTCGAAAACTTTTCTTGTTCGGGAAGTGTCTGGCGGGATGGAGATTATTGACCAGCATGCCCTTCATGAACGGGTGAATTTAGAGGAGCTACGGAAGGAGGTCCAAAAGGGCGCAGTTGTTTCTCAACCTTTACTCATGCCTTCTTTGATTGATGTTGAAAAAACTGAATTAGATGTACTGATTGCTCATAAGGATATTTTTGCAAAATTAGGAGTCGAAATCGAAGCTTTCGGTGAATCCACGATTGCGGTTAATGCAGTTCCTGCGCGAGTGTCTCGCCTTGTCCCTGAAAAATTGGTAATGGATCTTCTGGAGATTGCTTCGGAGTTCCGGGCTGCGACCCCGGACAAAATCCAAGAAGAAGCTTTGCATCGTATGGCATGCCGAGGAGCGGTGATGGCTGGGGACTATCTGGATCAAGTCGCCTTGGAAGACCTTCTGCGACGAGGGGCCAATCTTCCGCAGGACCGAACCTGCGCTCATGGTCGACCCGTAAGAGTTTTCCTGTCCAACGAAGACCTGGAAAAGGCCTTCTACCGCCGCTGATTCAGTCCGTTGTCTTGGGCGGAGAAGTGTTGGGCTTTTTTTGCCAGTTGAGGTTATGCACTTCCACAATTCTGGAAGGGTGTCGCAAATTAGGATCGACTTCAGTGGAAGTCTTTTGAATAGGCTCGGGAAGGAGGAGGAATTCTCGAATCACTTGCGGCGCTTGAAGGCCTGCAAAACTGCGATAGTGAAGAAGTTCGTATTCCGTGAGCTGGGAGAAAACAAGCTTGCCTTCCTTCAATAAAGTGCCTCCATCTTCATTGCGTGCGGGCACTCCAATGCGCAACTTATCGGCAAGAAGAGTTTTCGGATTCAAGAGTAAGAAGAAGTAGCTTTTCTGGCCTTGAAGGGGAAGAAAGCCTCGAATCCACTTCCCCTCATCGGAATGAATCAGGCTAAGTTCTTCACAGGCTTTAGGGAGGTGTTTGAAATCTAGGAGGAGCAATAAGTGGTTCGAAAACTCAATGGCTTGCTCAATGGCATCCCGGTCTTGAGAAAATTCTCTTCCATCTAAGAAGAGAATGGGCTTTTTTGGCTCCTTAAGCCAGTAAGCTTTTCCGTCAAAACCTTTGGCGAGGTGAGTACCCCTATTGGCATCTTCAACAACAATTCGAATGCGTTCCCCTTGCGCGTCAAAGTTCAGCTCAAGGTCAAAGTCATTTCGAGATTGATTGCGTTCTCGGATATTGAGGCTGAGGTGGAAGCCTGTGACCGGGGCTGAGTTCCTCGCCGAGTTTTGTAGCTTTGCCGCCCTGTGTAGGAGTTCAACAGCTTCTGACTGGTGAGGAAGATCGGGCGGAGGAGGAGCAGCCTGGAGAAGAGGAGAGAGAAGAAGGAAGAAGGGGGGAAACATCTATGCTTTAAGCCCCTTCCTCAAGCCATTTTTTGAGCGCCTTTCCCAGGGTTGGTTTCGAAACTTCTCCGGTTTGGAGTTTTTGCACAACTTCATCGTAGGTTAAAACTAAGTTGCAAAGTTCTTCTGGGGTTTTGCCAATCACGGCATGCCCGAGATTGGCCATCTTGTCAGCAAGCTCTGTTTGGTGATTGTCCACGTGTTCTCCGAATTTATGAAGGCGAGGGACGGTGATGGCGACTTTTCCCTGCCACGCGCAGGACAAAAGGGAGCCAGCTCCTGCATGGGTGACCACAATGCGGGCATCGTGGACTCTTTGGACAAACTCTTGGTAACTGAGCCATCGTTCCCATTGCGCGACTTCCGGCGTTTGGGAGTTTTCGGCAATTTGAATGAAAACTTCCTCGTCAGGGAGAGCCTTAGCCACCAGGTCTGCGGCTTGAATCATGCGTAGAAAATCAAATTGCTCAGTGCCAACTGTGAAGAAAATCATTAGACATTCCTTCCGTCGCAATCAATCTTGGGATGAAGATTAGCTAGCTCTTCCCATTGGCCGTAAAACTTGTCCACCGCCGGAAGAATCATTTTTCCGGCCATAGAAACGGAATGGATTCGAGTGATACATTCCAGGTAAACCGTTCGCATGCCCATCATCCGCCCAAGCCAGATAAATGGAACGGCAGGGCCGGCTCCCGTAGAAACCACGACATCGGGCCGTTCCTTGCGGAGGACTTTCCATGCGAGCCACACGTTGCGAATCAAGTTCTTGAGGCTACGGTTTGTGGGGTGATATGCCCAAATAACCTTTTCACCATCCAAAAGGGTCTTGGCATCTTGAAGGGGGAAAGTCACAAAAAACCGTTCGTGCCCTTCCCAAGCTTCTCGGAGATTCATCATCTCCAAGAGGTGTCCGCCAGTAGAAGTGACCAGGGCTAGTTTCATGCTCGGCTCTTCGATTCGGCGTGGGAGTGGATGGAGTCATAAACGGGTTGAAGCACTTTCCGCGGTGTGTAGGGCTCGGCAGCTTGGACGCAGGAGGCTGGATCTCGCTCCTGAACGAGAACCTCGGCGACAGCTGCGGCAAGAGATTCCGGAGTTCGATCGTCCACAATCCTCCCATGTGAGGCATGGGTTATGACTCTTGGTGCTTCTCCAACGCGAGTTGTAACGACGGGGACGCCGCAAGCAAGGGCTTCCACCATGGAAAGCGCCATCCCCTCAAAGGCAGAGGAGAGCACAAAAATATCGGAAGCATTGAGCCAGTCTGCAACGGTGCTCTGGTTGACCGTGCCCAAGAAGGCAATTTTGGATTCCAGGCCGGCCTGGGAAGAAAATTGCCGCATTTCATTTTCGCAAGAGCCAGCTCCAGCCAAGGCGAGTTGGGTACCCGGAGCGATTTTTTGCAAGGCCTCCCAGCTTCGCATTAAAAGCATAGGGTCTTTTTGGCCCTCGAATCGTGCGGCAAAGAAGGCCAGTTTTTTATTGGGATCTAAGCCCGCTGCAGCGCATAGCTTTGAACGAAGGTCTGCAGCGCGTTCTTTTGGAAAGGGATAGAAAATTCGGTCTTCTGCCCAAGTGGGGAGAAAGTCAGCTCGGTCTTCCAGCACGGGATAGCGGTTTTTCCACCACTCAATTCCGTCCGAGCGCTCGGACCAGAGGCGGTTCATTTTTGGGAGAATCCGTTTCTCAAGGGCGAAATACAGCCACGGAACCTTGCTCCAGGTGACTTCAGACTTGGGATTCAAAATCTGGTCATCAACATGGTAGTGGAGAAACATCAGTTTTTGGGCCTGGACATGTCGAACACCCCAGGCCGTTTCTAAGCGGTGAAAAAGAAGGCTCGAGCCTTGAAGGTCCACTTTCTTAGACCACTTTTTTAGAAGGCAAGTGTACCGAAGGGATAGAGGGATTCTGGAGCGAATGGACGGGTGGTCCACAAGAATGGGCAAGTGGCGAATCGTGCGCCCGTCCACCGTGGTGGTGCGCCACTTCCCAAGTTCGATGCTCTCGGGATTGCCGGTAATGCCAAGAAGTTCAATCTCCATGCCCTCTGGGGCACAGGCAATGAAAGTATTAATCATCGTGCCGACACCGGAGGCGTAGGGAACATCCGGGTCGTGGGGGTGCAGCAGGACTGCTCGCATTAGCGCTACTTTAGAAAAGCTCCCCCGAGGTTCCTAGGATGTTTCGTCCCCCGGCATTGCCGCCACCCATGGTCATCCTCAAAACATCTCCTTCTCACGCCAGCCCTTGTCCTGGTGTGGATCTCTACACCCTCCCTGATTCGCGATTTAAGCGGGCAATCTTGGAAGTTCATTTTGACCGAGCATTGGCGGATGGTTTTTCTCCCGCACGTTTTCTTCTAGGGAGGGTTTTAGAGCAAGGGACCCAAAGCCATCCATCCCGCATGGAGCTCACTCGTGAAGAGGAAGGATTGTGGGGGGGGTGCGTAGCCCTTGACGGAGACAGGTTGGCCGATGCCCATCGTATGACTTTGTCTTGTAGTTGGGTTGGGGCTGAATTTTTGCCTGAGGGTGAAGTTGCAGAGTCTGGAATATTGGCTCTTGGGCAAGAGCTCATGAGCAAGCCTCTTCCGGATTCTTCGGGTAGCCCCTTTCAGGCTACCTCCTTTCAACGGGAGCGTTCTCAGCTTGCCTTGAGAATCCGCACTCTTAAGGATGACAAAGCCGCTTGGGCGCGTGAACGATATCTGCAATGCCTATGCGAGGGCGAGAGCTATGGAACTCCACCATGGGAGAGTGAGGAGAAGGTTCTTTCCTTGACTCCGGAAGAAGTAGACACAGCACGACTTAGTCTAGTGAAACGAGCACCTGTCACTGCAATTGCTGTAGGACCGATTCAGGCTGACTCCATCGCACCCTGGCTTCAGAGTTGGCTTGGGGGAAGTGAACGAGATTCAACTCCCATCAATGAGGCGACCCCCATTCCTAGCGAGTTACGGGAAGTACATGAGCAGATGCCGATGGATCAAGCCCGCTTTTTAATGGGATTCCGTTTCCCGGAGCTGTCCTCAAGTGAAGATTTGGAAGCGCTTTCCCTTGCCACATCTTTGCTTGGAGGAGGCACACATAGCCGTCTCTTTCGAGTCGTGCGTGAGGAGAAATCTTTATGCTATGGAATTTCTGCAGGAACGCGGCTTAAGAAAGGAATCCTGACGGTGGGGGCTGGCATTGATGCGCAGGCCTACGAGGAAGTTCGAGACGAAGTCTTGCGCCAAGTTCAGGTCCTTGTCCATGGAGACTATTCGAATCAGGAACTTGAAGATGCCCGAGCCGGTTTGCTTCATGATCTGGATACGATTGGTGATTCAGCGACTGGTTTGTCTCGATACTCAGCTCGTGAGGTCATGCTGGGCATGCATCGCAGCCCTGCTGAACGGGCAGAAAAGATTCAAAGTTTGGACAAAGACTCGGTTTCCAATATGGCCTCTCAATGGAATGCCAGCCTTGTGTATCTCCTAGAAGGAGGGCAAGGGTGATGAATATCCAACAACTGAAAGCAAAGCGCTTGGGGGAGACCCTATGGACTGCCCAGAGCTCTTCAGGGGTTCAAATTGCGGTTACTCCGAAGAAGGGGTTTTCATCGGCTGCAGGACATTTCGGCCTTCGATATGGCTCAACCGACACTGACTTTCATGTGGACGGCAAAACGATTCGAGTCCCTGATGGAAGTGCACACTTTTTGGAACATAAGCTCTTTGAAGGTCGAGAGGAGAAAGTGTTCGACCGCTTCGGGAAATTAGGCGCTGACTTTAATGGTGGAACAGGCTTCCGGTCAACCACCTATTGGTTTGTTTCGGCCGGACACTTTGAGGAGTGCCTCGATATTCTTTTGGATTTTGTTCAGCGCCCTCTCATCACCGAGGAGCGAGTAGAAAAGGAAAAAGGAATCATTGAGCAAGAAGTTCGAATGTACGAAGATAACCCTCATTTCCGGGGCCTTTTTCTCCTCCATCGCGCATTGTTCCAACAGCACCCAATTCGGATTCCACCCGGGGGGAGTGTTGAGGCTGTTCAAGGGACGACTGCCGCCCAGTTGCAGACCTGTTGGGATGCCTTTTATCGTCCTGAAAATTTGCGGCTGTCCTTGGCTGGGGATTTGGATCCAGAAAAGATTTTTGCCTATGTTGAAGACCGTTTAATTTCTTCACAAAATCAAATTGAAGTTGTCAGAGAACTTGTGCAAGAACCCTCGACTCCCCATCAGGCCTGGGCTGAAGAGGAGTTCCCCGTGATGCGTCCGCAAGTGCGCATTGGCTGGCGGGACAAAGCTGGTTGTGGCTTGGGGCGCCCTTTGCTCGAACGCCAGGTTTTGACTTCGCTTGCTCTAGATTTGGCTCTTGGAGATGCCGCACCTTTACATCAAGAGTTGTATGAGAAGGAAGTTGTGGATGAAACTTTTCATACGGGTTTCTCTGGCGACTCTGATTACAGCTATGCCTTAATTGGTGGCCAAACGGACCACCCTGAATCTTTTGTTGAAGGCGTGCGGTCAGCTCTAGCTCGGTTTTTGGAAGAGGGTCCTCGAGCGCAAGATCTTGAAAGAGTACGGCGGTCCGCTTGGGGGAACCTTGTAAGTGGACTTCAAACGCCTCAAGCTTTAGCTTCCTCTGTGCTAAGCGCGCAACTTATGGAGCAGCGTCCCTTTGAAGTTTTAGATATTCTGGATTCAGTTACGGCTGGCACCATTCACTCTCGGGCACATGAACTTTTTCAGGATGAACATTCCTCCGTGGCTGTCTTGAAGCCACAGTCTGCTTGATGCGCTACTTTCTCTTGGGGCCGACTGCGTCGGGGAAGACTGAAGTTTCCCTGGAATTAGCCGAGAAATTAAATGCCGAAATTTTTTCCATGGACTCAATGTTGGTTTATCGTGGAATGAATATTGGTACTGCAAAACCAACGGCTGCGGAACAGGCTAAGGTCCCGCACCACTTATTGGATTTAGTGTCTCCCTCTGAGGAGTTTTCTGTTGCAAAGTATCTTGAAGAAGCTCATAAAGCAGAGATGGATGTGCGCTCACGAGACAAAGCGGCTTTATATGTCGGTGGGACGGGTCTCTATTTCAAGTCTCTGCTCTTTGGGCTTTTCGATGGCCCGCCCATTCCAGGAGCACTTCGAACTGAACTTGAAGAACAGTTGGCGAATGGAAACCGGTCCGACCTTCGAGAAGAACTGCGACGGGGCGACCCAGACCTCTATGGAAGACTGCATGAGAATGACGATAAGCGTTTATTGCGAGGGGTTGAAACCCTGCGTGTAACCGGGCAGCCGCTCTCGGAATGGCAAGAGCAATGGAAGGGGCATCGGCCTGTTGAGGAGCCAGCAGCCGCCTTAATTTGGGACCGTTCCCAAGCTCATAATCGAGTAGAAGGTCGATTTGGAGCCATGATGGAGGAGGGGCTTCTGGAGGAAACTCGAAAGATTCTAGACGGGAGCGGGTTTGGACGGTCTGCGAGGCAAGCGATTGGATATCGGCAGGTATTGGAGCATCTCGAGGAGGACATCCCCTTGTCTGAGGCCACGCTGAAATCCATTACTGCGACGAGGCGTTTAATTCGTCGCCAAACGACTTGGATTCGCAATTTTCCAGGAATCCAGCTAATCCCAATGAAAGTGGGCATTTCCGCCCAGGATGTCGGTACTAAGATAGCGAACTTCTGGCTCTCTTGAACCCAATTGAAGAGAAGACTGAATAAATTTTTGCCATGCCTGTAAAGTATTCCAGCTAAACCATCATGACTGACTTCAATCCATTCAAAACTCCTTCCGGGGGATCTGGGGGAAATCCACCACCCAGGCCCGCGCGACCTTCTGGCCCCTCAATGCCAAAGCTGTTTAGTAGTGGCAAGGGGATTCTTTTTAGCATTGTGGGCTTCCTGATGCTCATTTCCCTTGGTGCCGTTTTTGTCACTGGACGAGGCGGCATCGTCGAAGTTCGGGATACTGAGGTTGCTGTGGTGGTGAATTACCTTACCGGGGAATCGGAACTTGTTGCTATGCCCGGCTACCGCATCTTTATGCCCTTCTTTTCACAGGCTTTCGTTTTTGACAAATCGCCGAACAAGTTTGTGATGGAAGGAGAAAAGGATCGCGATGCAAACCATGTCAGCAAGCTGACCGTGCGTGCAAACGATGGCTCTAACTTTTGGTTTGAAACCTTGGAGATTCAATATCAGCTGATTACTGCGAGAACACCGAATGTCCTTTATGACAGTGGGGCTGGAGATTCCTTTAAGTCCCATTGGGTGCGGACCTTTGCGCGTTCCATCCTTCGGGATGAATTTGGGCGTTTTTCTGCCGAAGAGGTTGCAGACCCAACCAGCTATTCGGTGGCCACTCAGCGCTCTACCGAACGGCTAAACGCTTTGCTAGAGCCCCATGGAGTGAAGATTATTCAGATTATCACTCCAAAGCCAAAGTTCGAAATAGCCTACGAGGAGGCAATTGAGGATAGAAAGGTGGCCAACCAAGAAGTCGAACGTCTCAAGATTGAAGCCGAGCAACTAGTGCTTGAGAGAGAGCGCCGTTTGGCAAATATTGAGCGAGATAAGGCTACGGACTATGAACAATTGTTGGGTGAGATGGAGGCCGCGCGAATTTCTGCTGAGAGAGATCGGTTGGAGATTGAAAAGAGTGCAGATGCTGATTACATTTCCAAAGTGGCAGATGGCGAAGCCTCGAAGCAACGCATGATTCAGCAAGCTACTGCAAAGGAAGCAGAGGCCAGAAAGGAGGCGGAAGGCCTTATTGCCAAAGTCGAATCCCTTGCAAAGCGAGGGGATATTTTGGTTCGCGAAGCCCTTGCTCAAAAACTGGCAAATATTCGATTCGAAATCATCCCTTATCGCCGCGATCCGGCCCCAACTCGGATTGAACACATTGGAACAGTTCCTGCCACTGGAGGTAAACGATGAAAAATGCTCGTTTCATAATTGTCTTGTTGGTGCTTATTCTTTTAGTGCCTGCCGTGTTTGCCTTCTGCTTTAAGCGGATTCCTCCTGACGTCATTGGGATTAAACAGGCCCGGTGGGGCGGAGGCGGCATCATTCCTGCCGACAACCTTCAGGGATTCAAGTTGGGAGTTTCGGGGTACCACCTGTGGCACTACTTGCCTCGGGAAACCCACTTCCTTCACTTTACGAAGGACCGTCCAGTAGGCCGAACCTTGACTTCTATCGACTCTTGGAAACCCTCTCAAGAGATTCGAACTCGAGACAACAATGTGGTTTCAGTGGATATTTCCATTCCGTACCACATCATTCCAGGTTTGGGGTACAAGGTTGTTCAAGATGGCCTGAAGCATGAGTATCGCGATCGCGTTCAGTCCACCGTGGAGCGGGTGCTTCGTTCTGAACTTTCCACCTTGTCTTCCGAAGATTTCCAAGAAACGGATAGTCGCTTGGAGCGAACCACCCAAATTCTTCCAATCTTGAATGAACAACTTGCTGAGTTTTACTGTGAAGCGGAAAGCGTATTGGTTCGACGATTTGGCTTTTCAGGGCAATATGAGTCCAAACTTCAAGAGAAGCAACTTCTTCGCCAGAAAGCGAATTTGGACCGAGCTCTTGCAACTCAGGCTAACGAACAAAAAGTCGTCAACATGATTGAGCGACAAATTGTTGCTGCTGAAAAAGCTTTGACTGCGGAATGGGATTACAAACTCCAAGACAAGGCGTCTGAGTATCAGGTTTTACTTGCCGATATTGCTGCGAAGGCGGAGATTTACTCAGCGACGAAGCGAGCTGAGGGCGAGGCAAAACGCGATATCGATATTGCCGAGGGAAAATTGGCCTTGGACCAATCGGAGGCAATCCGAAATGAGCTCCGCACCTCAGCTTTGAATTCTGAAGGTGGCCGCATTCTCCTTGCGCTAGAGGCTACTGCCAATTTGATGATTCCTAACGTCACTCTCAATAGTGATGACCCATCTGTACCAATGCTTCTAGATTTGGGGACAATGACGCGGATGCTAGTGGGCAAGGGCGACTAGTTTCCCCCCTTTCCCTGAATGTCCTCCTTCGACCTTGACTGGATCCTTCAGCACCCTGCGCGGGTTCTGGGGGTTTTGGCGGCGGCAATTGCAGGGATTAGCTTTGCTGGTGCAGGCCTTTTTGGAGACGACACGGCCTTCCTTCTCCGTTACATCCCTTCTTTAGAAAGCTGGGCTGAAACCTGGGACCTCCCACCCGCTTTTCGCGATTGGTTTGGGGCATTACATCGACCCCTTTCCATTGCCAGCTGGCGATTGGACCACATCTTGTTCGGTGAGCAGTGGGCGGGCTACCACTGGCACCAAGCCCTTTGGTACGGAGCTCTGGTGGCGAGCTTTACAGCTTTAGCCTCCGAAGTACTCTTGCTGTTGGGGCCCGACCTCGGCGAGCGGCGAAGGCTGCGAGGCACTTGGGTATTGGGCTCTTTGTTTGCAGTTCACCCAGCACATGTAGAGACTGCTGCTTGGCTTGCAACTCGGCACGATGTTCTCTTTGCGACGTTCCTTTGCGCCTCCTTGGTGGCCACTTTCCGTTGCTTGAGAAATCCAAACCCTTCAAAGGCGTTGAGGTGGGCCATTCTCGCTGGTGTTCTCGGTTTTCTTTCCACTCAAGCCAAAGAAACGGGTTTTGTTTTCTTTCCTTTAGTTTCTCTGATTTGTCTGCAGGTGGCTTGGCGCGGTGACTTGCCGAATAAGGCAAGAGCGTTGAACGCGCTTTGGCCCTCGGCTATTGGGCTATTGGCCGGATTTCTTCTCCGAAGTTCTTCCGGAACGGAAGCCATGTTGAGTTTCCATCCTGAGGCTTTTACACGCTGGCTTTCCGCAGCAGGCTGGGCTTTGGATTTCTCCTTGCTACCTTGGGGGCCTCGATTATTTCACCCTCATCCGCCAGCTGCCTCTGGATGGCTGGCGCTTAGTTTGTCCCTTGTTTGGTTTGTTGTTGGCTGGAAGCGGCGCAAACACGATGGATTAAGTCTTTTTGGCCTAATCTTTGTCCTGCTAACTTTAGCTCCCACTTGGATGGTGGCTTTCCAGCCTCTCATGGAGACCTTGGTTGCCGATCGCTATTTGCTATTGCCTCTTGGTGGCCTTCTCTTGGCACTGGGGCGCCCTTTGTCCATGCCAGGGAACCGCGTTCGGTCCGCCGTTTTCTTGATAGGTTTTCTTTGGTTAGGCATTAGTGCGCATTATGCTTGGGCTTGGGCTGGACCACCTCAAGCATTGGGGCTTCATGCTGCTCGACATGCACCTGAGAGTGTGGAAGCGCGCGTGGGCGGCATTGCGAGGGCTTTGCGAACGGACAACCTAAAGGCTGCAAAAAAGATTCGCGATATGCCTCCTAAGCCCACCCCTTTTCCTGGGCGCTCTTCGCGGTTGGCACTGATGGACTTGCTCATTGCTCTGGAAGGAGAAGAGTGGAATCAGGCTCTGGCCGCTACCAAGGTCTTGACCAAAGAGAATCCCAGGAACCCCTCAAGGTGGCACGAACAAGGTGAGGTCTATTGGAGTCTCTTTCTAAGCAAGTCTCGGGAAAATCCTTTAGGAGCAGCACCCAAGTCGCTCTTGTTTGAAGCGGAAGTCGCCCTGAACAAAGCTGTTCAACTGGATCCGCGACATTTCCGCTCCTGGTTAGCGCTTGGGCATGTTTGGGCAAGCTTGGGAAGAACTTCAGATGCGCGAGAAGCGTTTTCACGGGTTCTTCATTACGGCGGTTCTACTGCGGAAGCTGCGGAAGCGAAAAAAATGCTCAAGCAACTATAGCGCGCTAAGAATCCGCTCGAGACTGCTCCAATTGGCTAACGAGCCTTAACAAGTTTGCGCGTTCCACCATGCCAAGGTATTGGGGTTTTTCTTTGCTTTCAATAACCACCAAGTTGTTGCCTTGGAAACTAGTAAAAAAGGCTGCAGCTTCTTCAAGAGTGGAATCCGCAGGCAAAGCAATCTCATCTGTCGGAAGAGAAGTGAGATCCCCGGCAATGACAAGACTGGCCGCATGGGGGTCATATGCGAGTTCCTCCAAGTCACGGAGGCGGATCATGCCCACGAGGCTCCCGTTGGAATCCACAACTGGAAATTGGTTGGAGCGAGCATGGTTGGCATAGCGAAGAATCTCGTCCATGGCAGCTCCTTCAGGAAGAGGTGTGGCGGTGCCGCCCATAATTCTTCCAAGAGTGAGGCCAGCGAGGTCCTCCTCGCTCCAGTGCTTGCGGCCTCGCAAGGAACGCAGGAGGGATGAGAAAAGAGAATCCCCCCTTTCTTCGCTACCTCGAACGAGGAGGTGGCCAATGTTGACTTCTCCTGCGGCGACAGCAACGTGCTTGACGAATAAGGGGCCAACGAGTTCAAAAAGAACCACTGCGCCAAGAATAATGTTCAGAAGAGTTTGGCCAAGCTCAGGGTCATAGTCCATGGCCACGTGGGCTAGAGCAATGGCGGCCCCTGCTTGACATAAAAGGGATAAGCCCACGGGTGGAGATGTTCGGTCTTGAGGGTGCAAAAACTCGAGCCCCGCAACCTTGAGTCCTGCCCTTGCGCCGGCAATCTTCCCAATGGTTCGTGCCAAGATATAGATACCTGCGACCATCCAATTGTCGGCTAAAAGGCTGAAGTCTAAGTGCAGCCCAGAGAGGACAAAGAAGGCAACATAAGCAGGAGGGGCAAAGGCCTCCATGGACTTTGTAATGGGCTCAAAGTAGCGGGAACGATTGGCCACAACGGCACCGGTCACCAAAAAGGCAAGCATGTAGGGAACACCAGTAGCTTTGGAGGCTCCAATCGTGGCGGCAATCACTGCGAGAAGAGGGAGCGAGTAATTACCGTGGCCCGTACGGTCCTGGATGACAATCAAAGCGTGGCCAGCAAGGAGTCCATAGAGAAGAGATCCAAAAACATCCCAAGTAGCATCCAGGGGGCCAGCTTCTCCCGCACCGGAAAGGAAAACGAGGAGAAGCAGAGCGAGCTCAAAAAAGAAAATCGCCCATACATTTGACAAGGCCGTGACCAACTTGACCGCGTCGGTGGTGGGACCATGAGCGTCAAACTCGTCCAGGACAAGAAGAGTCGTTGCGGGAGCGATGGCAACAGCCATGACTCCTAAGAGAAGAGGACCGGCAATTCCCGGAAGAACTGGAAGGCAGAGAAGAGTGACGCAGGAAAAAGTAAATAGACTTTCAACGCAGGAAAAAGTGACGATTTTCTTTCCACTTTTCCTTAATTTTTCTGCATGAAATTGCCCTCCTAAGACAAAAAGAACCAGGGCCATGGCGACATCGTTTATAGGGCCAGATAAGGCTTCAATATGCTCATGGGGGAGAGCGTCCAGTAACTGAGGGCCAAGAAGAATGCCGGCGGTGATGTAACCGGTCAAAGTTGGAAGACGTAAAAATCGAGCAATAGCGCCGCAAATGGCTCCTCCAATGAGAATTATCCCTGCAGTGAGGAGGAGTTCGTTCATACTAATGAGCGCTTGCCCAATCGGGCCCAGAGCCGATATCTACACGGAGAGGAATAACTAAATCAGCAGCGCCCTCCATTTCGCGCTTAATCAAGGTGGAGAGGGGCTCGACCTCTTCTTGAGGGCATTCAAATACAAGTTCATCATGAACCTGAAGAAGCATGCGGGCCTGGAGTTTGGAGTTCGAGAGAGCACTATCCACTCTCAGCATGGCTCGCTTGATGATGTCGGCAGCAGTTCCTTGAACGGGAGTGTTGACGGCAACATTTTCTGCCGAGGCGCGAACGCGTCCGTCCCCGGATTGAAGTTCGAGCATGGGGCGACGACGGCCGTAGAGGGTTCGGACTTCACCCTTCTCTCTGGCCTCGGCAAGTGTTCGGTCAAGCCAACTGCGGACTCCGCAAAGAGCGTCAAAGTAGGCCTCAATAAAGTCGCGCGCTTCTTGGAAAGGGATTTTGAGTTCGCGGGCAAGGCGTTGGGGGCCCATCCCGTAAAGAATGCCAAAGTTAATGGTCTTCGCGCGAGAACGCATATCCGCGGTGACTTCATCTTGGGGGATTTCAAAAACAAGGCTAGCAGTCCGGGCATGAACATCAGTGCCTTCTTGAAAGGCTTGAATCAAGGCAGGATCATTGGCGAGGTGGGCAACTACGCGTAGCTCTACTTGAGAGTAATCTGCCGAAACTAAAACCCAACCTGCCTCTCGTGGGATGAATGCGCGGCGAATTTCGCGGCCCAATTCCGTCCGAATTGGAATGTTTTGGAGGTTGGGATCAGAGCTGGACAAACGACCCGTACTAGCGACCGCTTGATGGAATGAAGTGTGAATACAGCCTGTTTCTGGATGAATGTGTCCGGGAAGAGCTTCAACGTAGGTTCCTCTTAGCTTGCTTAAGTGTCGATATTCCAAGAGCGCATCCACAATTTCAATGCCGCGGTAGCGTTCCAGAGTGGCGGCATTGGTTGAATAGCCTGTTTTGGTTCGCTTGACTCGCTTTACGCCAGCGGCCTCCTGAATATTTAATTTTTCAAAGAGGATTGGACCAAGTTGCTTGGGAGAATTGAGGTTGAAGGGCTGTCCCGAAATTTCGAAAATAATATTCTCCAATTCTAGTTGCCGCCTTGAAAGGAAACGCTCCATTTCTGTTAGACGCTCTCGGTCAACACGAATTCCAAAAGCCTCCATCTTTTGTAAGACTTGAACGAGAGGCATCTCAAGATTTTCAAAGAGTTCCTTGGAGCCGGTGGAAGCTAGTTCTTTTTCAAGGGGAGCGCGCAAGAGCCAAGTCGCTTGGGCATCTTCGCAGGCATAGCGAGAAACATCTTCAATGGGGATTAAATCCATTGTCGTTTGGTTTTTCCCTTTGCCAATCAATTCTGAAGTTTCAATTTTTCGTAGCCCTAAATAACGCAAGGAAAGGGCGTCAAGATTGTGAGGGGATAGAGGGTCGGCTAAAAAGTGAGCCAGCATGGTGTCAAATTCCCATCCTGCCACGGGGGCGCCAGCACGCTCCAAAATATGGGCGTCATACTTTAGGTTTTGGCCCGTTTTCGGAATAGAAGAATTGGCCAGAATTGGAGCAAGGGCTTCGATAGGGGGTCGACCCTTTGAATCACGGAGAGGTGGCTCTAAATTTAAGGGGACATACCATGCTGTTTCTTCTTCCCAACAAAAAGAAATTCCGACTAATCGCGCTTTTCGTGCTTGCAAAGATGTGGTTTCAGTATCCACGGCGAAGCCTTGAGAAGATTGGAGCCCATTGATTAGTTGATCAAAAAGCTCTGGAGTGTTCACGAGTCGGTAGTCTCGGTCGCCAGGCGACGGGGTGTCCGAGGGATGCTCTTTGTCCGCAGACGAAAGGGGATTAGTTTCAAAGCGAGCTGCCAGAGAATCAAAGGAATGTTGCTCGCAGAAATTGCGAAGACCCAGGAGGTCCCTAGTTTTTGGAGCCATGGCGTCCAAAGGACCCAGGTCTAAATCTCGAACCAAAGTGACGAGTTGAAGGGCATGTCGGACAGTGTCACCATGAGCTTCCAGGTTTTCTCGAAGCTTTCCCTTTTCTTCAAGCGGCCCTTTACTTAAAACGGCTTCTAAGTTCCCATATTTTTCAAGGAGAGCCGTTGCTCGCTTCGGACCAACACCCGGCATACCTTGGACATTGTCAGAACTGTCCCCGACAAGGGCTTGCCACTCCGCCATTTGCTCAGGCAAGACTCCAAACTTGCTTTTGACTTCTTCAGGGCCCAACTCCGCAATAGGGTCGTTCTTTCGTGGAGGAGGGCACAGGCGTACACGATTAGAGACCACTTGGGCGAGATCTTTGTCGCTCGCACAAAGTCGAACCTCATAACCGGCGTCAGCACCCTGAACCGCAAGAGAGGCAAGAATGTCATCCGCTTCATAACCCACTTCATCCATTTGGGATAAACCGAGAAGGTCAATCACTTCCCTCATCCAGGGGAGCTGGACGCGCAAATCATCATCCATGCGTTCGCGCGTTGCTTTGTAGTCCTTGCAAAGTTTGTGACGAAAGGTGGGTTCGCCGCGATCCCAGGCGACCAAAATTTTCTCTGTAGGCTCTGCTTCTAGAACACGAAGAAGGCTCATGATGAAGCCGTAAAGTGCGCCGCTCGGGCGGCCATCACTATCGGTGAGGCCTGGAATTGCGAAAAAAGCCCGGAAAGCGAGTGCCGTTCCGTCAACGACCAGAATGCGTGGTGGTTTTCCGGTCATTGTTTAGTGGGCCTTCAAAAGAAGTACGACTCCAATGAGCAAAATTGTGAAGAGAATGGCAACTCGGTCGAACCACTTCTCAATCCAGAGCAAAATGGGGGCGCCGAATAAGCGGAGCAGAAGGCCCTCAGTCCCAAAACGAAGGCCACGACCCACGGAAGCAGCTAGCAAAAAGGTGGGGAGATCTTGCCCGAACGCCCCGCCCGCAAGGGTGAAGGCAATGAAAGGAATGGGGGTGAGTGCAGCAGTAAAAAGAATGAGGGAGCCATGCTCTTGATAGAGAGCTTCAACCTTATTCCAGTGCTCGGCAAGTCCCCATATCTCGACAAGATGGTTCCCGACGGAATCCATCATGAAGGCACCAATAAGCCACCCAAAAAGTCCTCCCGCTACTGAAAAGATGGTCACACCGAGTGCATAGCGAATGGCCCGAGATGGGCGCGCTGCACCCATTGCCATTAAGAGCGGGTCAATGGGGATGGGCAAGAAGCTGGCTTCGGCAAAACTTAAACCCCAGAGTCCAGGTTCAGCCCAGCGCTTATCGGCGAGCCCAATAAGAAACTCATACAAGCGACGGTAGAAACGGAGAAGGTGTCGAAGAAGAGGGATTTCAGTCATCCTTGGGAGGGTCGAAGATCCTCAAGAGTCCAGTCTACGGAGCGCCTTCCGCGGAAGGATTGAATTGAAGCCCGGAAGGCTATGTCGACGACATCACCAGCCTGAAGGGTTGAGTAGGTCTCTGCCATCCGCCAAGCGAGGCAACGAGCGGTTGAGCCATTCCGCTCAAGAGTTAGCTCAAGGTGGGAACCATCCCCAATGGTTCGTGCTCTAGAGACCGTGAGGCCGCAGCTAGCAAAGATGGGCTCCGGGTTTCCTTCGCCAAAGGGCTCCAGCTGTTCCATTTGAGTCATTAATTCAAGAGTGAGGTCTCCCGGTGATACTTGGGTTTCAATTTTGATGCTGGGCTGCGGGGCGACTTCAAGGGAGAAGGCTGAAGCCTGAAGAGCGGCCTCGATTTGTGGAGCCATGGATGGGTCAAAATGGAATCCCGCGGCTCGAGCGTGGCCGCCAAAACCTTTAAAAAGTTCTTTCGCCCCTTCCATGATTTTCATGAGATGACAACCTTCTGGGGCCCGCGCACTTCCTCTCGCAAGCCCAGGTTCGCATTCTGCCCAAAGGAGAGTGGGGAGCCCCGTGGATTCCATGAACCGATTGGCCACGATGCCCAGAACGCCAAAGTGAGCCTCTGTTCTTCCTGCAAATAGGACGCCATTGCCCCTTTGTAATTGGGATTCAATTTGAGCCTCCAAAGCTTTGGCTTCTTTTTTTTCTGTTTCTCGACGCTCCAAGTTGAGGGCATCCAATTCAGCAGCCATTCCGGGAGCACGGCGGGCATCGGTTGTGGAAAGCAATTGGAAAGCTAGGTCTGCTTGTGCCATTCGGCCTGCGGCGTTGAGACGCGGGCAAAGGCGGAATCCAAGGTCGCTTGCTTTGGGTTCTCCTCGGACTCCAGATGCTTTGACCAATTCTGCTAAACCCGGAAAGCTGCTGTTCTGCAGAGTTCGTAAGCCATGGGAGACAAGGGCGCGATTGGGGCCTTTGAGCGGCATGACATCTGCGACAGTTGCTAAGGCAACAAGGCCAAGGGCGCTCCAAAGGAAGCGTCGGTCTGCTTCAGGAAGTTCGCCTTCTCCTCGAAAAGACCTCAAGAATCCCCATGCCAAAAGGTAGGCAACGCCGGTGCCACAGAAATTTCTGTAAAGCCCTTTTTCTTTGGCGATATCGGCAGGTACACACCATGGATTTACGAGAGCCGTGCAGTCAGGTCGGGTGTCGCCTGGTAGATGATGGTCAACAATGAGAGTGCGGACCCCTTCCGCCGCAAGCTGGGCGAGGGGTTCGTAAGCGGTCGTTCCGTTGTCCACAGCAATGACCACTTTGGTTCCATGTTGTCGAATGGTCTCCAAAGATCGATTGCCGAAGGAGTAGCCGTCAAGAATGCGGTCGGGAATGTGGACTCGAGCTTGGATGCCGAGATGACTCAGCAAACGATACAAGAGAACCGAGCCGCTGCCGCCATCTACGTCGTAGTCTCCGTGAATCAATACCGGGAGGTTCTGCTCGACGACTTCCTGGAGAAGTGCGGTTGCCGGCTCAATGTCTGGGAGCAAAGAGGGGTCAGGGAGAGAACGCAGGCTAGGAGTGAAAAAATCCCGACATTCGTCAGCGGTCTCCAGCTTTCGGTTCAGGAGAGTCTGGGCGACAATGGGGTGGACCCCTATCGCCGCCGCCAATTGGTCTCGCTTGGTCGGGTTTTCCCCCAGGAAATTCCATTGAAAACGGGGGGCGAGGCCAAGTCGAGTCATGAGGAGATTCTAGGATACCCCAGCATGAATCTCCCCCGCATTCCCTCCATGAATGAACTTCTTGAAGAAGGAGCCGGTCGAGGCCTAGATCATCGGGGTCGCACCGCTCTTCATCACGCTATCCGAGACGAATTGGACGCCTTGCGTAAGGACTGTTCGGATGGAATTTCAAGAGAACTTGACAACTCCTTCTGGGAGCAAGTCGAAGGGCGTCTTGCTCTCTTGCCTGCGATGAGCTTGGTTGGAGCGCAAAATGGTACAGGTGTTGTTCTTCATACCAATCTAGGTAGGGCACCTTGGGCTTCTGAAGCGATAACAGCGGCGAATCAAGTTGCCCAATATGGCACTGTTGAGATTAGCCGAGAGACAGGGGGGCGCGGTCGACGTGACAAAACCATTGCTCAATTACTGGCTCAACTTTCTGGGACCGAGGATGGGCTTGCAGTAAACAACAATGCCGCTGCTGTTTTGCTCATGTTGTCTTCCTTGGCTCAGGAAAGAAAGGTGGTTGTCGCAAGAAGAGAGCTTGTTGAAATAGGGGGTTCCTATCGAATGCCCGAAGTCATTTCCGCCGCAGGGGCAACCATGCTGGAAATTGGAACCACTAACCGAGTTCATCTTTCGGATTACGAGTCCGCTTTAGAGGATCCTGATGTTGCCTGTCTTTTCAAGGCTCATCCATCCAACTTCGAAATCTCTGGTTTTGAGGGTGAGCCGAGTTTGGAAGAGCTCGCATCTTTATGCCACGAGCGCGGCGTTCCTTTTGTATATGACCTAGGTTCCGGCGTTTTTAATGGAGCCCATCTTCCCGGGCTGTCTGGGGAACCCACCGTCCCCTCGGCTTTAGAAGCCGGTTGTGATTTGGTCAGCTTTTCTGGGGATAAGCTCTTGGGCGGTCCTCAAGCAGGCCTCATTGTTGGGGCCACCCCGTTGGTCGAAAAGCTTCGCCGAAACATGATGACCCGTTGCCTGAGACTAGACAAAACAATTCTGGCAGCCCTAGAGGCCACTTTGAGATTGCACGCCTTGGGTGAGGAGGTAGCTTGTTCTCATATTCCGGGCCTTTCCATGCTGGGTCGTGCGGTGGAGCAACTCCAGAAGACAGCGGATTTGATGGCCTCTCAGATAGTCCAAAGTTGCCCGGGAATTTCGGTTGATGTCGCTTCCTGCGAAGGGCGCGTTGGCTCTGGAGCTTCCCCCAATGAGCCTCTTCCCAGCATTGGGCTCCTTCTTCAAGTTGAAGGATTTTCGGCGGAAGACTTTGCCCTGAAACTTCGAAATGGAACCCCGCCCATTTTCTCCAGAATTCAAGGTGAAGCGGTTTTGCTTGATGTACGCACTCTAAGCGCCACACCGGAAGAGCTTGCTTTTCTTTTATCCTCTAGTCTCGCTTGAGGCTTCCTTTTGAGTGCCTTTTCGTGGATCATTTCTTCCTCGGGGCCTAGAAGTCGAACTGGAAGGGGAAATGGCCTAAAATCCAGGCATGACACGAAGCAAACGCCTCACGGAATACGCAGCTTGTAGCGGTTGAGCCGCCAAACTCCCTCAGGGCGAGCTGGCGCAGGTTCTGCGTACAGTCGCTCCAGCGGCTGACTCTGACCGATTAATCGTGGGACCCTCTGGGTTCGACGATGCGGGAGCGGTTCGTTCTGCTTCCGGAAAAATCCGCCTCTATTCCACAGATTTTTTCCCTCCCGTCGTTGATGATCCTGCCGCATATGGTGCTATCGCAGCCGCCAATGCTTTGTCCGATATTTGGGCCATGGGGGGTGAACCCGATGTGGTTCTCAATTTAGCGGGCTTTCCTGAAGAGTGGGAAGAGCCAACCTTGTCACCTATTTTTGCGGCGGCCGCAAAGAAAGTTCAAGAAGCCGGTGCCCTGTGGGTCGGCGGCCACACCGTTCGCTCTCAAGAACCGTTGTTTGGGTTCGCGGTCTTTGGAGAAGTCGAAGAAAACCAGCTTATGACCAATCAAGGGGCTCGTCCCGGTGATTTGCTTTACCTCACAAAGCCTTTGGGTACGGGGAGTATCACGACTAGCGTTAGTCGGGGAGAAGCTTCGGACGCTGTCGTGGAGGAAGCTCAACGAGGCATGGCTCATCTCAACAAAAATGCGGCCCATGCAGCTCGTCAAGTGGGGGTGAAAGCGGGAACCGACATTACTGGTTTTGGCCTCCTTGGTCATGCTGCAAACTTGGCTTCCGCTTCGGGAGTTCGCCTACTTTTGCGCGCACTCTCTCTGCCCTTTTATGAGGGTGCTGCCGAATTGGCCGCGGCGGGCGTTTTTTCCGGGGGAAGCTCTCGAGGGCGAATTAGTTTGGAGGGGCGTGTCCAGGTGGCCTCGAGTGTTCCTGAATGGGTCGCAGGAATCGGCTTTGACGCCGAGACTTCAGGCGGATTACTGTTAGCTATTCCTCCTGAGCAGCAGGAGGCATTTCTCAAAGCCCTACCCGAGGGCGAAGTGGCCACGTGGGTGGGCGAGGTAGAAGAAGGCGAAAGCCTCGTGGCATTAGGCTAAGCCAAGGTTAGAATCTTGGTGGGAGTGGTTCGGGGCTGGGCCCCGCACGGCCTTCAAAGCCGTTGGGGGCCGTTTAGGACGGGCCCGGTGGGTTCGATTCCCATGCACTCCCGCCACACTGACTATCCTATACTGAGCCCGTGGTTTTGAGCTTCTTGCTCTTCTTGGGAGCCTGTCTTCCGCAACAGACATTGACTCCGCCCGGAGTTGAGTCCTTGGCGCCGATTTATACCCTTCGCCTAGAGGGACCTCTGCAAGAATCCTGGGCCTCTATCTTGCGTCGAGCTGAGGAGGAAGCCACCCTTGCCCGAGCTGAAGTTTTTGTGTTGGAGTTAGACACTCCAGGCGGCGAAATTGAGTTGATGAAGCGATTGGGCCAGCGCTTGGATTTGATTGGCAAAGAAATGGAAACTGTTTGTCTCGTTCGACACCAAGCACTTTCTGCAGGCAGTTATCTTGCGATGGCCTGTGACCAAATCATGATGCGTCCGGGTGCCAGCATTGGGGCAGCCATGCCGATTCAGGTGGGTCCAGGCGGGATTATGCCTGAGTTGGACGACGATGTTCAAGAAAAAATGAACTCGGCTTTTCGGGCAGAGTTTCGCTCCTGGGCGGAACTTCATGGTCGAGATACGCGAATCGCTGAGGCCTTTGTGGATAATGGCATTGAGCTCAAACGAGTTTCTCTCCGAGGTGAACGGCAAGTTGTTTCGGGCCAGGAATTTCAGGATCTTTTAAGGAAAGGAGAGAGTCCGAAATTTCTAGAAACGATATGTGCGTCGGGAGAACTTTTGACTCTGACGACCGAACAGGCCCTTGAATTTGGCTACTGTGATTCCGTTGCTGAAGATTTAGCTTCCGTTCTCTCTATCCTGGCACTCTCAGATCGACCCCTTCATCGAGTTCAAGCCAATTGGTCAGAGTCTCTGGTGCAGTTCATTGGCTCCTGGTCTTGGTTGCTCATGTTGGCATCAGCCTTTTTTGTGGTCCTTGCTTTCAATATGCCGGGGCTTGGCGCTCCCGAACTTGCCGCTGCAATTACGATGGGCATCTTTCTTTTTCATGGTTATCTGGTTGGGCTTGCAGAGTGGACCGAAGTCCTCCTGGTTGTTGGCGGCCTCCTCCTTCTGGCCGTTGAGGTGTTCGTGATGCCTGGCACAATTTTTTCCGGCGCCATTGGAGGTGTGATGTTATTGGCTGGTCTTCTTCTTGCGATGCAGGACTTTGTCTTCCCCGAGGGCACCATTCAGGAGGGGGCTTTCCGGGACAATCTTCTCACTCTCTTGGGTGTGTTTCTCGTGGCGCCATGTTTAGCCGTCTTCACGGTTAGGAAGTTGGTTAAAACCCGAGTGGGTTCTTTTCTGACGACTTCTCCTTCTGACGATTTCGGGGGGCCCATTCCGAGTGAAGCCAGTAACTCCGGGACTCAATTAGCGGAATTGGTCGGTAAGGAAGGGATTTGCCGAACTTCTCTCCGTCCCGCTGGTACTGTATTACTCCAAGGTGAACCTTTTGACGCCGTTAGTACCGGAGATTTTCTCGAATCGGGAAGTCCTGTGTGCGTAGTTGGTAAAAAAGGCCCCTCTCTTTTGGTCCAAGCGAAGTAATGATACTTGTCGCATTTCTCCTCCTTCTAGGCTTCGGTCTTGTTGCTGCCGAGGTTTTCTTTCCTTCGGCTGGCGTGCTTTCTGTTCTTGCGGGCCTATGTTTAGTCGCCTCGATTGTATTTGGCTTTGAGGAGTCTTCCACCTTGGGTTGGATTGCAAGTGTGAGTGCGCTTGCGGGGCTGCCTATTGTTGTCATTTTTGCTTTTAGAATTTTCCCGAAGACACCAATGGGGCGAAAAATGATTATTGGAGGCTCGTCCTGGTCTTCGGAAGAGCGCGCAGCAGTTCAACATTCAGATGAACGCCTTGTTGGCCAAATTGGCCAAACTGTTTCCTCCCTTCGTCCAGCCGGCATCGCCATTATTGATGGAGAAAGGGTGGATGTCGTGACTCGCGGAGAACATGTTGAAGCCAATGTTTCTATTCGTGTGTTGCAATTCGAATCCAACCGTCTTGTTGTGCAAGAATCCATTCCCGAACCTACCTCTGAGCAGAATTCCTAATGAACATTCCTCTCCTTTTGCTTACCCCGGCCAATAATCCCACTTCTTGGATATTAATTGGTGTTCTTGTTTTAGTCCTATTTGTGGTTTTGGTGGTGCTTCTGAAGTACATCAATCTCTACATTCAGGCTCTCTTGACCCGGGCAAATATTGGTTTATTAGAGATGATTGCCATGAGTTTCCGGAAAGTGAATCCGGCAACCATTGTTCGGGCCAGGATTATGGCTGTCCAGGCGGGATTGGGGGGAGTTGATTCGCGAAACCTAGAAGCCCACAATCTTGCTGGAGGAGATGTGGTTCGAGTGGTTACCGCATTGATTTCTGCCGATCGTGCTGATTTGGATTTAGATTTCAAAATTGCCACGGGTATTGACCTTGCGGGTCGTGATGTCTTGGAGGCCGTCCAGACCTGTGTAAATCCAAAGGTAATTGATTGCCCCAATCCGGCGAGTGGCAAAACGGAAGTTGCCGCAGTTGCAAAGGATGGAATTCAAGTCCTTGCTAAAGCCAGAATTACGGTGCGAACAAATATCTCACGGCTGGTTGGTGGGGCGATGGAAGAAACTATTATCGCTCGAGTTGGCGAGGGTATTGTGACCACGATTGGGTCGGCTAGCACTCATAAAGATGTTCTCGAAAACCCAGACATGATTTCCAAAATGGTCCTTTCTAAGGGTCTTGATTCCGGCACAGCATTTGAGATTGTCTCCATTGACATTGCTGACGTGGACATTGGGACCAACATTGGCGCTCGCTTGCAGGCCGACCAGGCTGAAGCAGACAAGCGCGTTGCCCAGGCCAAAGCAGAAGAGCGTCGGGCAATGGCTGTCGCTGCTGAGCAGGAGCAATCCGCTATGGTGATGGAAAATCGATCCAAGGTGGTGCTTGCAGAAGCTCAGGTCCCTCTGGCCATGGCTGATGCCTTGCGAAGTGGAAACATGGGAGTCATGGATCTCTATCGGTTGAAGAACATAGATGCCGACACTCGCATGCGGGATGGAATTTCCGGTAACGACTCCAAGGACTCCGGTCCTGAAGAAGGAGAGTAGTCCTTGGGTTGGCTTTCGGACCTTCTTGAGCACTTTGAGGTTGTCTTTTGGCTCATCATTGTTTTTGGTAGCTCCGTTGCGAGCTATTTGAAAAAGAAGAATGCAGCCCAACCCTCACCTAAAGAAGACCGGAAGAGATCTCGCCCGGCATTGGTGGACTTACTTCCTGGGTCGCAACCGCCCCAAGTTGTTCATGCTGAAACTGGCAAATCTCTGAATCTCAAGGAATTTCTACAGGAAGCGCCAGATGAGATTCAGGATGGGTTTCCCGAAAAAGTACCCATAGTGCCTCCTTTGCCATTTTCATCGGCTTTGGAAGAAGAGCTCAAAACACGCACTCTTGGAAATTTGATTCCCACAGGGCCTGTCCTTGGGAAGCAGATTAAGAAATGGAGACCACGCGCATCCTGGAAAGAGGCAGTTTTGTTGCGGGAAATTCTTGGACCACCGCGGTCTATTGCAGAGACAGATATCCCTGGACTTCGTTTCAAGTAGTGACCGATTCTCTTTCTTTGGAAGATTTATTGAGCTGGTTTTCTCGTGGACATCGCGAGGAGAAAGACTTTTGCTTGGGCTTGGAATATGAGATGTTTCTCACGAATTCAAAGGGGGCACCCCTTCCATATGAGGGCCCTAGTGGAGTAGAGGAGTTACTCGCCGCCTTTGCAGAGCGGACTGGCTGGAAACTCAAGAGCGAGGCGGGGCGAATCTTTGGATTGGATGGTGGGGATGGTCGCAATTTGAGTTTGGAGCCTGGCGCTCAAGTGGAATTCAACTCCAGCCCTTGTGCCAGCTTGGTAGATTTGGAGAGAGAATTCCAGGAGATGTTGGGTCATTTTCGAGCGCTGACCGAAGACTCCCAGGTTTTGTTCTTGGGTTTAGGGGCTCATCCTGTTGCCTCGCCTTCGGAAATAAAGCGAATTCCCAAGGCTAGGTATGACATATTGGAGCCTTGGCTTACTGAAGCGGGAGAACTGGGGCTTTGGATGATGAAAGCGACCTGCGGAACCCAGGTGAACTTTGACCATTCTGGCCCAAGGGATGCGGCGAAAAAACTCAGAGTGGCGCTGGGGTTGGCTCCTGTTTTAAATGCTCTTTTTGCTAATTCGAGCATTCGAGCCGGGCAACCGAGTGGATATGCGAGTTGGAGAGGGCATGTTTGGTCCAAGACTGACCCTAGTCGGTGTGGTTGGATTCCGCCCTGTGTTCAAGAAACTTCAAGTCTGGAAGATTACGCCAACTGGGCTTTAGATGCGCCCATGCTTTTTATTGAGAGGGAGCACGGTCTAGTTGACATGCGAGGCCAACGCTTTCGTGAGTATTGGATGTCTGGCAAGGCAACCCTCGAAGATTGGGACTTGCACCTCAGCACTCTTTTTCCCGAAGCTCGACTTAGGCCTCAAATTGAGCTTAGGAGTATTGACGGAGGATGCCCCTTGATGGCGCTTGCCCTTTGTGCCCTGGTAAAAGGAATTTTTTATTCGGAGCAGGCTTTAGATGCAGCATGGGCGCTCGTTTCGGATTGGTCAGATGAAGAAAGGGACCGTACTTGGCATGAAGCTCACCGCCATGGTCTTTCTGGTATCGCCCCTTGCGGGAACCCTCTTCGAAAACTCGCGAATGCCCTTCTTGACAAGGCGGAATTGTCTCCGGAGGAAACGCCATATCTCAACCCTCTGAAGAAAATCTTAGAGGGCGGATATTCCGAAGGGGAGCTCACGCTTCAACTTTGGGAGAAAGATTGGGGAGGGGACATGTCCCGGCTCCTGCAATCCGCAAACTGGTTCCATTAATTCCCCCAGTTTCCCCGGTTTTTATGGCAGAATGGAGAGATGCGCCGCCTCGTTTCCCTCGCTTCCTTCCTCCTACTTTCTCTCACCGCGGGGATTTTCTCTCCAGCTGAAGCAGGGGCCCCGGAACCTCAAATTGGTTTAGGAGAAGTTCATGTGCTGCCATTCGGCATGATGGAGCATGTTCGTGATTCGCAGGCCACCGTTCCTATGCAGGTCCAGCTTTACAACCAAGGTGAACTCTATGTTCAATTGCAGAGCCTCCAGGTTTTCAACGCTGACCACCAACTTCTTTCTCGGGTAGAGCTCCAAAACGAATCACTTCCTGGAGATGGGGGCATGATGGCCGATGCCTATTATCTAATGGAAAAATTAGATCCTGAATTCTCTCACCGTTGGAAGCATCGAATTTTTATTCCCCTTGAAGAACGTCCTGAACTGACTCCTGAAGAAGCATCCATCCTTCAAAGGCGTTTGCTTGACACTGTTGCGGAAGTGAAACGAGATGGCGGAGAACAAATGCATAACGTTCGCTTTGAAGTCGATCTCGCTTCAGTGTTTGGCTCGAACCCTTCCGTTGGCGACGAACAATTGATGCTAGTGGAATTGGATTACTACAATCCAGAAGGCGAACTTAGTCGTGCGTCAACTTCCCACACGATTCAATTGCTTGCTCCCTACTTGCCTCCACCTTCGTCCTGGACGGCAAGAATGAATGGATCGAGCCGCTCTTCAGGCGCATGGTATGCCGGAGACTTTCATGTGCATAATTGTCGAGATGAGGCGACCAACGGCTGTCCAGATTGTGACGCCGAAGCGCTCAATACTACGGGTAGTTTTTCCAACGCAGATCTTAAGCCGCAGTTCCAGGCCCTTGGTTTAGATTTCTTTTCAACGACGACCCACTCCTATTGCATTAACAATATAAGTGAGTTCGATGCTGTAAAGGCGGAGTCTGAAAATTTAGACGAAGCAGGCTTTCGGATCTTGTGTGGAACAGAATTGACGACTCGTGAAGCAGGGAGCCAGTCAGGCTCTGACCCCTACTTCGATGCGCAATGCTTGCTAGTGTTTCACGGAGGCATTGCGCACTATGGTGGACACAACATTACCTCCAGGAAACCAGGTGGCGAAGATGGCTGGCTTGGCTACTGCTTAGACCCCATGATGCATGCAGTGAACCAAGCTAAAAGAGTCAATGAAGAGGGTGGGTTTATGATTGCCAACCATCCAGGCGGGAACATGATTTCCAACAATAGTGTGGCGATGTTTAAGGGTATCGAAGGTGGAATGACCGTGGCTTGTGAAGTTTGGAATGCAGATAACACCCTGGAACATATGTCGCCAGCGCATAAGTCTTGGTGGATTTCAAGACTCTTGGAAGGGAAGTTCACCTTTCCCGCCTCGGGCTCAGATACCCATGACGCAGCCCACGAATTCGGTTCAACCCATGTTTGGATTAACGGCACCTTTGATGATGCCGCTGTTGGAACCTCGATGCGGGAGGGCACCCTCTACTTGAGTAATGGTCCATTTCTTTCTGTTTCCTTGGCGGACAATCATGGGCATCGAAAAGAAATGGGGGGAGTTATTTTTGCTTCAAGAAGCCTTCAGCACGATTACCCCGTGACCGTAGAGGCGCCCTATAACGTTGGAACAGATGTAGGGACCTTGCGTGTTTACCGTGGCGGAACCGGAGATTCTTCCGAAACGCTCCTTCGCGAATTTCAAAATGTAACGGGCCAGGGGACTCTCCAGGTTCTGAGCAGCATTCCGAATCCCAATCATCAGCGGCGTGGAGTTTGGTACCGAACGGAGTTTGAAAGCTCTGGGAACCCCCAGAAGTCGGCCTATAGCTCAATTATCATTGTTGCTCTTCGTTAATTTCCCCTACACGGCTTAAGTTGTGGCATGATAGGGCATGCCCAAGACCCTTCATTTCCTCTTTGCTATCGCACTTCTCCTCGGAGTTGGTTTTTCTTCTTCCTTGGAGGCAAATCATTCGAGTTCACCTTCTAATGGTTTTGCTTCGATTGATGCACCCGATATGCACCTTTTCCCCTTCGGGTTAATGGACGGAGTGCGTTACCCCGACTCGCAGGTCCCCATGCAGGTTCAGGCCTATTTTTCTGGAACAGGTCCGGCCTCTCTCCACTCCTTGGAAATCCGTTCTGCGGATGGTGCGATTGTCCAAAAATTGGATTTAGCCGGTCGCAGACTTTTGGGAGACGAAGGTCTTGTTGAACGTGCCCATCTTCTTATGGAATCTGTGGATCCTGAAATTGCCCACAAGCATGACAAGCGAGTCTTTATCCCACTTTCTGAACGCACTCCTTTGTTGCCCGATGTTGAGGCGGCCTTGTTTAGAACCTTGTTGGACACCATGGGAGAAGTGGTTGCTTTAGGAGGAACTCAGCTCTTAAACATTGATTTCAACGTGGACATGAACTCCCTTTTCCCTTTGAATGCAGAGCCAGGCGACGAAGTGTTTCTGGATTTTCTCCTTCATTACGAAGTGGACGGCATATTGAAACAAGTTCCTTTGACTCACTCCTTCGCACTTTTGGACCATTTCCTCCCCCCGCCAACTGCTTGGGCCGGCAGTGGGGCAGGTCGGAACTTGGGCGCGTGGCACACAGGAGATTTGCATGTCCACAATTGTCGTGACCAATCGATTTCAGGTTGCCCAAATTGTGCAGCTGAATCGTTTAATATTACAGGCAGTTTTACGAATGCAGATTTAAAACCACAATTCCAGGCTTTGGGAATGGATTGGTTTTCAACAACGACTCATTCCTACTGTATTAATAGTGATGCTGAATTTAACGAGGTTGCCAATGAGGCGAGCACACTTGATGACCCTTCGTTTAGCTTGTTGTGTGGGACCGAGCTGACCACGAAAGAAAGCGGACCTCAGTCGGGCACGGACATTTTTGACGCCATCTGCCTCTTGGGAGGGAATTTTGATGGAAGAGGAACGGCCCATATGGGCGGGCATGGTATTACTTCTCGCAAACCCGGAGGGAAGGATGGATTTATGGACAACTGCGATGATCCTCTTTCGAACCATGAAAGCAACATCGACGATGTTAACGCAGAAGGTGGCTTCGCCATTGCGCATCACCCCGGGGGAGACAGTCTGAGCTTCAATAGCGCTTCTCGTTATGAAGGCCTTGAGAGAGGGAAAGCGGTCGGGACGGAAATATGGAATGGAACGGGCTGGTCCGGATCTTCCGAACACGAATCCTGGTGGGTAAATCGCCTATTGGAAGGAAAATTTACTTGGCCGTTTTCCGGATCGGATACGCACGACGCTGCCGTGGATTTTGGTGCGAACCATGTTTGGATTGAGGGCCCCATTTCCGATGCAAACCTGATTTCTTCGATGCGCGCAGGTAAACATTACATCAGTAATGGACCCTTCTTGGTCATCAACCTTTTTGATGCGAAAAACCATCGTATTGACATTGGTGGGCATGCCATAGCGAAGAAGAATCGAGTTCCGAACAACTACCCGCTAACCGTTGAGCTCCCATACAACTTCGGCTCAGATGTTGGGGACCTTCAGGTTTATCGCGGTACGGTTGGCGATTCTTCGGAAACACTCGTGCATGAGGTTCTTGGAATGACGGGGCAAGGTAGTTTGCAAGTACCAACAAGTCTTCCGAACCGCGCTAGCTCTTGGTTCCGGGCTGAATTCACATCATCTTCCGGAAAGAAGAAAGCATACACGTCTTTGATTGTGATTGCCCTTTATTAAGGTCTTGTTAAAAACGAGTCATGACTTTTCGGACCGTTGCCGTAAGTTTCGGGTCGTTTTTCGTTAGGGCGATTTGAAGGGTTGGGGTGGCGTGAGGAAGAAGAAGGGAGCAAGCATTGGCGGCGTGCTCGACATCTTTTTGTTCAGTGAGGAGCTTGGCAAGCTGGCGGGCGAAGTCTTGTTGCTCTTCTATTGGCTGCAGTGCGAAGCGTTTTGTCGCGCTGGAGAAAAAACGGGTCATGCGTTCATCTAAGGTCGAAACCTGCTGGACCTGAAGTTTCCATGCGGCGTTGGGCTCGACTTCACACGGAGGCAGGCCCTCTGCAGAAAAGATGCGGTCAATTTCAAGGACTAGCAATCTTTTTGGGAGTTCATATCGGCCGGTTCGTGGCCAGTCGGCCATGGCTGTGGGCGTGTCAGAAGGGGTTCCTGTTAGAAGAATCGTGCGCGCCAAGGGCCAAGAAGAGCGACAACGAGCAGAAAGAAGTCGCGAAATCGCAGCGGCGCGAAGTTCCAAAGCTTTGCTCGAATCAGTAGCCAGCCAGGCGAGTGCCGGAAGTGCGGATGGGGGAACATCAGCGGGGGAGAGGAGGCAGGAGAGGGCGGTCGTCGTGTCGGGTCTTCGTAGGCCTTCTCGAATGAGGGCGAGGCTAAAGGGGGAGTCCGCAGTAGCGCCAGCCGCGACGGTAGAAAATAATTGAAGCTCGCGATTGGTGAAGTGACCTAGGTTAGCCGCGAGTTCCAGGACCTCCGACTTGCTCCTTGGCTTCAGGGAATCAAGGGTGTCCGTTTTTGGCAGTTCTTTTGTCTCAGCCGCAACTTGAATCCTCAAGCAAGCCGCGGAGGCAGGGAGCGCAGGAGTCGGTGCATTTGGGAGGAGGCTCACCGCTTGCAGGAATAGAATCGAAATGGGCACGACCCCAGGATAGGAGCCGTGCCGAGAGCTGTGAAATTCTTTAAGCGAACTTAGCCAGTTTTTATAGCGGGAAGGACTCGTGCCAGAGAATATTCCTTCAAGGCTGGGGAATATTTCCCAGTAATGCATGCCCTTGCTCTTCGTGTTCCTCGCGAGGTACATGAAATGAATCCACTACTCTTGCTCCTACTTATCCAGGAACCGACTTTGTGCGCCCTGGCTTCCACAACAAATGACACCAGATTGCCTCAGGACCCTGTTGTCCTGGACAGTGCTTGGCTCATTCATCGCCAGGGGCAAAGCCCGAGCACTAGGGTTTACCTACCTGACCCGTCTCTTTCCCTTTTGGTCGGTGACTTAGATGGCAATGGCAATTTAGATGAGGTGGAAGGGATTGACGCCTTGGTCTGGTCTCCTTCCGCAATAAGTCCAGGAAGCGACGCCTCGGACTTTCTTTTCTCGACCGAACGCGGATTCGGAACGTTCAATGACGGTGATTTATTGCGATGGTTGCCAACACAGGGTTTGACTGTGGAATGGGCGGAATCGGATATCACCCTTTTTCTTCAACCCAATTCCGGCACCTTTGATTTAGATGCGGCCACAGTCATTGGAGAGGAACTGTTTTTCTCAATGCGGGACAAATTAATTGGCACGGTGTTGGGAGATCTGGAAGACGGAGATATTTTGGCTTACCATCGGGGAACGTCCTCTGTTCGCATTGTTTACAGCGAAGGTCAAGTGCAGGCTCTTGTGGACCATGCCACAGGCCAAACCTCTGCAATAACCGATGTCTTGTCTTTGAGCCAACTGCCAGGCTCTCAGGAATTATGTTTTACGGTGCAATCGCCAACTCAGAGTGATTCCACAGTTTACGCTG
Organism: Planctomycetes bacterium UBA7888; assembly: GCA_002500505.1. Taxonomy (GTDB): domain Bacteria; phylum Planctomycetota; class UBA1135; order UBA1135; family UBA1135; genus UBA7888. The sequence goes on along the minus strand of DLRM01000008.1, from coordinate 51,178 downwards.
AAGGCGGTGGCGGCCGCATTGTTCCCGAGTTCCAGGAAACCAATTGGGGTTTTCAAGTTTCTTCAGAATTAGACGCACTCGCTTTTGTCCCGGGTGGAATGGTTCAACCACCAATACTCTCCACGGACTTACCATCAGTCAGCCAAGGCTCCATTCTTCGTTTCAAAGTACGACACGGAACTCCTGGCGCAGTTGTGATTGGATTTCGTGCTTCAAAGTTGAACTGCACCTTTAGAGCCGGTGCAGGGTTAGGGTTTATTCTTCTCGACAAAACGGACTATTGGTTGCTTCGGCAGTTCTATCATGGAGTTTTCTGTCCGATTCAACTGGATGGCTCTGGGAGTGGCACCTATGACTGGACCGTCCCGTTCTTGCCGAACCCCTTGCCTTACACGGACATGTTTTTCCAGGGCATGGAGGTTGGTAATGGTTTTATTACCAATCCAATTGCCATTCGTGTGAGCTAGGAGAGTTGTATTGTGGCAAACATACACCATGTCCTTCAGCCCCTTCCTCCTCGTCGCCTTTTTGGCGCAAGCTGTCCCTGGGGAACTTGAAATTGACTTGGCTGGCGAGGACCCTTCTCTTCGCTTGATGGCGGCCGCTGAATTGGCGGCCTCCCCTGATGGAAGTATCGATGCTTGGATTTTGAAAGAAGCAAGTCGTGGAACAGCAACACGCCAACGAGCGCTCCTTTTTGCAGCTACTTTGAGAGGCACCTCAGCGTGCTTGGATTTTCTAGAAGAGCGTGCATTCCAAAGGGGGCGCGTTGAGGCCGACCGTGCTTGGGCGCTTCTTCTTTATGGCGCCTTTCATCCGCATGCCTTAAAGGAACCCGAAGCAGCTTTTAAAAAAGCAAAAAGTATTTTTGAACGAGATTGTTTTCTCGCGGGCCTCTTAAAAAATGCGAATCGTATTCCCTCTTTGCAATCCCTCGGGAGCAGGAAGGGAAGTCGTTTGAAGAGCCACGAATCGCTTTTGTTTCTTTTAGACGTTCTTGCTGAACGGAAGTCTCTTTTGCCTACTTTGGCGAGCACACATTCAGCGAGGCTTTTGGCTTCTCACCTCCCCAAAGCTAAGGGCTTAGGGGACAAGGAGGTCGAGCAAGCGGAAGCCGCAAGCTTGGAATCTTGGTTAGTCGCTGCGCGAAGAGAGCCAGCCCGCTCCCTTCAGGAAACCCGACAGATTCCGTCAGGGATTGGTGAAGGCTCTCTGGCGTTACTCCTTTATGAGGCTGCTCCTTCTGAACGAAAAGAAGTGATGGAGTTCCTCCGAGATGCTTTAGTTGGTGGGCGACAATCTGCCTGGCTCTGGGGAGCGGCTGGTGATTTGTCTCTTTCTCTATTGCCTCCTCAACTTCAGGAACCTCTACACGATTACCAGGTCGCAGGTCTCCTTCGCCTTTGTCTCAGCAACCCCATTCAGGGAGAGCGTGAAGTTGAGGCCTATCAAACTCTTGCACGGGCACGCATTCAAGGAAGCCAGAGTCTTGGTGTGGATTGGCCCGCAGCGGTCTTATTAGCGATTTCTCCGCAGCAAAAAGATTTGACCTTCTTGAGAAAGCTAACAGAAGAATCCTTAGGCGAAGATTCTGCTCGAGCTCTCCCTATTTGGCATTTGGCGAGTGGTCGAGTGGCCTCTGGTGCGGCGCGGCAAACCCTTCTTGCTAGTTGGGCTCGTGAGTTGGGGGCAGGCTGGCATGGTTATCTGGACTCCGAAGGCCCTCGATGGACGGCCTATTTCTTGTTAAGTGGAACGCAGGCTGCCGAAGAGCGCTTAGAGCTTCGAGTGGAATTGCCCGCGTACAAGCGGAAGCACGACCATTCCCAGGGGCATGGCCTTTATGAAGACATTGCCGAGTTATTGTTTTCCGGACATTATTTTTGGGGCCTGCCCAAATAAGGAATATCCTTAGCAATTATGGTGAACCGTTTCTCTCGACCAATGCTCGTGGGTGCTCTGATTCTCGTCATTGCATTGCTTTATGCTTTGCTTTCTGTTGGTGGGAAAATGTCGACTAGTTCTGATGGTATGGAGCCTAAGCTCCTTGAGTTTGGAGGCGAGAAGAATCTGAGCTCTCATTCTGGCGACCAGGAAGAAGGGCGAACCTCCCTTTCGAATCCTGAGAACGATCCGGAGGATTCCGTCATTTCAGGCCAAGTGTTGGACTCTAAAGGCAAGGCCATTCTTGGCGCCCAAGTGGCTTTGGTTCAGGCAGAGGCTTTTGACGGAGTGGGCATGCGGCGATCCTATTTGGCTGAAAAAGCTAAGCAATTTTCCCCCTGTCGCTCGAATGGGAAATTCCGGTTGCCCGTTCCTGGGAGGGGAGGTGAATGGAGGGTGCTTGCTCGTGCCGAAGGTTTTGCTTGGAAACGGAGCCCACCCTTGTTTGTGGGAGAAGAAGTACAACTAGAACTTAAGTTGCAGGTTGTTCTGGAAGGCAGTGTTTTAAGTGGAGATGGTATGCCGGTGGAGTCTGCTGCCCTCCTTTTAAGGCCTTCCAAGGGAATGGTTGACGATATGCCCCCTTTGACTCTCTCGGACGAGAGAGGGGAATTTCGCCTGCTTGTTCCCGGCGATGGAAAGTATCGATTGGAGGTCCGTTCCAGTGAGGGACCCGATTGGGTACTGGACCCCATCGAGGTTCGTTCCGACATGAAGCCCTTAGTGATTCAAATCGATGGGCGGCCCGACCTAAAGGTCCAGGTTATTTCGGCGAATGGAGAGCCGATTCCTCGAACTCGAGTTGAATTGCAGGCTACAAAAAAGAGCATGGCTGGAAATCGAGTTTCTTGGACCAACTCAGAGGGCTGGACTTCCTTTTCCTCTATTCCGCCAGGTAGTTACTGGTTAGTTGCCGAGAAGGAAAACCATGTCCGGTTACGACAAGGCTTTCGCTGGCAAGAGGGCGACAACGTGGACTTCCGAGAGATTGTGCTCCCTCTTGGCGCCAATGCGCACATTCAGGTTCTAGATAAAAATGGAGAGCCTGTCCCTGACTTTGATGTTTTACGCCATAGTTTAAATCGCGCTCGAGTTCGGGACGAGGCCTCGAATCAGATGGTGACAGATGCAGAAGGTCGAGTTCATTGGAGGGGCATTTTTCCAGGCGAGTACATCTTTTTGGGAGGGGGGAGTCCCCGTGCCTCCCAGAGACAAGAAGACGCTAGCGCAGAAGAAGGGTCTACCGACGTTACAAAAGGTCGTGCGCCATCGACGTTGCGAGCCCAACTTGCTGGAGGAGAGAACCCTGAGCTTCGCTTAATCCTGGATGGACATGCTCTTATTCTGTTTCAGTTCTTCCATCCTGACTTGGATTTGGAAGGGGGACAAGTTGGACTTTTTCCAATCCGGCAAAGCGCCAAATCAAAGCCACTCAGTAAAGGGGCTGTTAATGCTCAAGGGGTTGCTCCGATGTCACCTGTTCCGCCAGGGGATTACGAGCTCCATTTTCAGCTCCCCAACCGATTAGGGAATCCTGCTTGCATTATTCCAGGTGTGCGCGTTAAGTCAGTCGATGAGGTTATAGAGATTGCCCTTCCAAAGAGCTGGCTTGCGGGTCAGATTCAACCCGAATCGACGCCTGTTTTTGTCGAGCTTCTCCCAGAAAAGGGAAACAAGGTTATCCGGTCTCTTTCTTTTGGATTAGCCGACACATTTCGTATCGACCTCCTTTCGGAGGGAGCCTATAGGATTCGAGTGAGCGGACAAGGTCTTCTTCCTTGGAGTTCCCCGCCGATTCGCTTGGATGGGGAATCTGGAATTCACCTAGGGGCCATTGCTCTCGAAGCCGCTGCCTCGGTGGGGGGAGTTGTCCTTGGCTTGCCCCCTATGAAGAAAAACGCTTTCAATATTCGCCTTATTCAGGTTTTGGATTCAACGGGAGGCCTTTTGAGGACTGCTTCCCTTGATGAATCCGGCTCTTTTCTTTTCGAGGGTCTTCCTCCAGGTGAGGGGGTTCTCAGAGTCCAAATTGGAATGAAAGTGGCTCTAGAGCGCTCTTTTTCTCTGGAAGGGGGAGGAAGCCTTGAACTTCAGTTAGAGCTTTAACCCCCCCTCAGCCCATTTTAAGCCAAAAAATAGGGCGATTCAGGTGATTTGGCTATCGGACGGAAAAGAAGAAACCTATTTCTGTCAATAAATTTAAGCAAGATGGCGTTTCTTGTGTAAACTTGTGTGGTTGCCTCGCTTTCTGGGGCTCAACCTCATCTCTTACTCTTTCCCAATTCATTTTGGACCCCCGAACATGAAAAATTACTTACTCCTCGGAGTCTTGGCCATTGCTCTAACTGGCTCGGTTCAAGCTCAAACTTCCTTTCTTTCTGAAGATTTTTCTTCAGGAGCCGTTCCACCTGCTGGTTGGACAGAATTAAACAATGGCAACTCCCTAGGCTGGGAACTTGGTTCTCTCATGGGTGACGCTGCTTCCCACGTCGACTACAGTGGTTATAACGATAACCATCTCATGTCTCCTGCAATGGACCTCTCTGGCGCTTCAGTTGCTTTTGTTCATGCGGAGCAACAAGTGACTTATGCCAGTTGGGCCGATCACCATTACGTAGACGTTTCACTTGATGGTGGAGTCACTTTCGTGAATGTTGCTGATGACATGCCTGTCGACGGAGTCTCGACGATGAGCGTTGACCTTAGTGCTCATGCTGGAATTAATGGCGTAAATGTTTCCTTTCACTACACCGGTGATTTCGCTTCGGCGTGGACTGTGGACAACATTGAGGTCAGTGATTCTTCAACTCCTCCTCCTCCAGGTTTAACCCCTTGGACTGTTAACTTGCCAACGGCTTTCCGTGCCTCTGGTGGCCCAGTAGATGATTTCGAATCCTACGCTGGAACTCCTCCTGCAGACATGGCTCTCACTGTAGGCGAACATTGTGTAATTGACGGTGCTTCTGGTATTGGTGCAAACAGTGGAACCGCTTGTCTGGAAATGGGTTTAGATCCCCTCACCAATAATTACCACTTGGTGCAGAATGCACTCGTTTTGGGAATGCAAGGCGACCCGTCTCCTCTTAGCATTGAATTTGCTTGTGTTGATTGGGGCGATGAGATTCACTCCTTTGACGGAATCTGGATTTCTAACGATGGCGCTAATTGGGCCCACGTTTTGAGCGATTGGTACTCAATGCCTTACAACGCTTGGGGCTCTTCGGGCGCCATCGTTCTAGATGATGCGCAAGTTGACACCACTTCTGACTACTACGTCATGTTCGCCCAAGAGGACAACTTTCCTTACGGCTACCTTGACGGAATCGGGATTGACGACCTTTCCTTGGGTGCTCCTCCTGCTGGACCAACACTAGATGTGACGGGTCTTGTTGCAGGTGGAACGGCCACCATGAGTGTTAGTAACGCAACCGCTAACGGTTTGGTCTTCGTGGCATTCTCTCTCGCTGGTGGTGGACCGATTTCCACCCCATTCGGTGATGGATACGTCTCTCCGCCCTACAACGTGATACGTCTCAATGCTGACAGCGCTGGTGCTGCAAGCCAGGACAAGAATGTGCCAGGTGGTGCTTCTGGTGTCCAGGTTTGGTTCCATGGTGCCGACGCTGGTTCTGCAACAATGTTGAACGCTTTAGCTTTAACCATTGGTTAATGACTAGAATGTCCAGTTCAAGGCTCCCACTCATAATGTGGTGGGAGCCTTTTTTTTGATTGACTCTCTAGTTCCCTGTCCCCCCCCCCTGTACAAATGAGAAAACGCCTCCAACTCCTTGGCCTCACCTTCCTGCTTACAGGTACGGTTCAGGCTCAAACCACGTTCTTGAGCGAAGATTTTGCTTCTGGTCTCGTGCCGCCTGCTGGCTGGACCGAACTCAATAATGGAAACGCACTTGGTTGGGAGCTTGGCACCCTGACCGGGAGTGCGGCCTTTCACGACGACTACTCTGGCTGGAATGACAACCATCTCATGTCTCCGGCGATTGACTTGTCTACTGCTGTGGTGGTTTATGCCCATGCTCAGCAAGAGATTTTCTTTGCTTCCTGGAGAGATCACCATTACCTTGATGTTTCCGTGGATGGCGGACTTACATTTACCAATTTAGTAGACGACCTTTCCCCTGATGGCCTTTCATCGATATCAGCTGACCTTTCGGCTTACGCTGGCGTGAACGGTGTCAATGTCTCTTACCACTACACGGGCGATTTCGCTTCTGAGTGGACTTTGGACGATGTCCTCGTCAACGATTCTTCAACTCCGCCTCCCACCCCTCTCATGCCTTGGACTGTGAACCTGCCTTCGGCTTTTCGCTCTGGCGGGACAGATGACTTCGAATCCTATGGCGGGACTCCTCCCGCCGATATGGCGTTGACCAGTATTGACCCTTTGTCTGGTTCTCCAGACCCCGAGGGTTTTTGTGCAATTGATGGTAGTTCTGGTTGGGGTGCGAACGGTGGTGCAGCCTGTCTAGAAATGGGCTTAGATCCCCTCACCAATAATTACCATTATGTGCGTAACGCCATGGTCATCGGCCTTTCTGGGTCGCCAGCCCCACGGAGTTTAGATTTCGCAGGTATTGATCATGGTGACGAGATAGACCCCATCGATGGAATCTGGATTTCCAATGATGGCGCCAACTGGGCGCACGTTTTGTCCGATTGGTATTCCATGCCTTATGTGGGCTGGGGATCCGTGGCCGGAATTGCCCTAGATGATTCACGCATTGACACCACGGTCGATCACTTTGTGATGTTTGCTCAAGAAGATAACTTTCCTTACGGTTACTTGGATGGCATCGGAATTGACGATATGGATTTTGGTGCAGGTGGCCCATCCGGTCCAACCCTTTCCGTGACCAATCTCACTGCGGGTTTAGTAGCCAATGTCAGCATTGATTCTGCAACCCCAAACAATGTGGCTTTCTTTGTATGGTCGCTGGCAGGCGGTGGTCCAATCAACACTCCGTTCGGCCAAGGAATGGTCAGCCCTCCTTACAATGTGATTCCTTTGAGTACGGATTCCGTAGGCCATGCCGGCATGACTCAGTTTGTTCCTCCAGGAACGACTGGTCTTAGTATCTGGTTCCACGGAGCCGATCGTGGAACTGCAAGCATGCTCAATGCCTTGGCAATGAGTATCGGCTAAAAGCATCTCTGGAGATATCCTTAGGCTCCCACGCCCTTTTTGGGGGGTGGGAGCTTTCTTATTGTCAAAACCCTATGGTGTGTGTTCCTCAAGGATGGGGGCAAGCTTGGGATTCCGCGATACGGATAGCCTCGCTGCAAGTAATGGTGCGGATTCTGGATCTTCTTTTAAGTATTCGCCAAGGGAGTTTTGATCTGGAGCGAGAAGTTGTTGACAGACAGCAATGCCGATGCGGGGTTCTCTCAGGGCGACGCGAAGTAAGCCCGATCTCTGAATCGCATCTTCAAAGGCAAGAATGGCCTCGGGGTATTTCTGATTCGCCAAAAGAGCCCACCCGCGGTAGTTGTAAAATCGCCGGTCCTCTTTCCAACGAAAAATGGCGCGATTTATTAGGGATTCAAGAGGTATCCCCCCAGAGGGAAGCAATAGTTGGTTTTGGATTTTGTCCAACACCAAACTAGGGTTGGTCCAGTACAGGGGAGAAGGCACCAAATTGGGACTTTCATTGGCGACCCGCTGGGAGAAGGGTGACTCTGTTTTGGAAAGGAATCGCAAGGCAAGCGCCGAGGTTTGTGGTAGGGCAGTCGGGTGATTGGCTAAAAGCCACAATCGGTCGGGATGCATCCACTTCTTTCCAGCAAGGGATTGGAGCGCGGGGAGCAGAGCGGAATCTGCCCAAGTGCCATGTTGTCTCAAAGCTTCATATAAAAGGAGGAAAGTGGTCTCTGTGGAGCGCACCAGACCGAAGGAGAAAGAGGAGGAATCGGGGAGAGGTGTGGGGTCGGCGATTTGAAGTTGAGCGATAAGCTCTTCAGTCAGGGAAGATAGGTCTTTAACCATGGGATTGGCTGAAAGGCCGCGCAACCGCGCTTGTTTAAGGTCGGTGCGAGTTTCTTGGGATTCTAATGCTTTGGTAATCCGCAAGCATTCCTCTCTCAAAACGCCAGAATCATGAGAAAGGAGTTGTGTAACAAGGAAGCCGGAGGCGGTGGCGGGAAGTCTTTGGTTTTCTAAATCCTTAAGGAGGAGCAGACAAGTTTCCTGGGATTGAGGAAGGGCCTCAGCGAGAGACTTCGCCAGGATGCGAGAAAGTCCGCGATTAGAATCCGGTTTTCGTAGCCACTTGGCCCAAGTTTCATAGTCCAAGGAGTGTGGAGCTTTGGCAAGTTGAGTCACAACTACAACTTGAAAGTTAGGGCTAAGGTCAGAGAACCGCTGATAAAGATGCCGCCTGGTGGATTGGTCAGATTCAAGGAGTGCAGCGGCTGTGATGTCTTGAAGGGAAAGAGGGAGGGAGTCCTTGACTTTCCACCAAGTTTGGAAAAGGGGCTTGGCTTGCTCTTCTGGAATCAGGAGACCTGCCCACTCAACAAGCTTGGGGTGGGCAAGCGCATCGGGTTGTTGGAGCCAGCCCAGGAAAACTTCGAGAGCGTCCTCTGTGCCAAGAAATACGAGGTTATCGAGAAGATGGTCTCGAATATGGGGGAATTCTTCTTCTTCAAGGCGCGTGCGGTAGAGTTCCGCAATCTGTTTTGGAGAGAGAATGGTAGAGAGAATCCTTCTCGCTAAGTTTTGAGCTTTTGGGCCACTTCCTTTCGTGTATTCCTTGAAGATTTGAAAAATATCGTCGCTAGGGTCGACTTCCCAAGCAGCTTCAGCTACGAGAGCCGCAACTGCATTGGATTGCAGAGAAGGAAGCCTTGGGAGAAACCGCATTCTTTCTTCATGGGAACCATGTCTGCACAAGATTAAAGCGGCATAGGCAGCAGCTTGCGGAGGGATGTAAGAGATTCTTTCCCGAAATTCATCCAAGACTTCTTGGGTCACCCACGGAACCATGCCCAGCGAAAGGGCATTCAAGATGGGGGCATCGTGGTTTTCTTTAAGAAGGGGTAGAAGTTTTGGTCCCCATAGATTGCCCTCGCTTCGTAGAAGTTTCAGGATGCATTGCGCCCTGAAACTTGAGTCCAGCTGAGTGTCTCTCGCCCAATGGAACAAAGTTGGGTTCGCAATGGATGCGGGAGCCTTGTGAATTAAGAAGCGTTTTCCCTCGGCGCTGATATTTCGGTTTTGGCCCAAGTTCAACGCCTGAGATGTGAGAGCCCAAGCGTGACGGTTTAGGGCTCCCCAAAGTGTTTGGTGTGCCGCTTCAAGCGAGCTAAGAGGAGCAAGGAATTGCCACCAAGATGCAGTCCATTGTTTGGCGTTTTCCTGAACAAGGCCTTGATCGAGAAGGAGTGCCTGGAAGAGGAAGCGGTTGAGGGGAGCCCAAGAGTGAGTTCTAATTTCGACGAGGAATGGGAACTCAGTCTTTGGGAGGCGTTTGCCCAGGATAGAGTTGAGGTAGTCGGTGCGAAGAGAAGGTTGGCTTTGAAGAAGATAGGCCGCACCGTGGAGTGGTGGGTTCTTTTCCTTGAGCATGTCGGTTAGAACCTGAAGTGATTTTTGATCTGGGTGCGAAAAGTCCGTTGCACCGTAAAGCCCTAAACTCCAGGCAGAACGGCAAGCAGTGGAAAGAACTGTTTCCTCTTTTGTGTTCTTTATTAATGCGTTGAGAGTCTCTGTGGGAACTGAATCAAGAGAAAGGAAACGGCAAAGTTCAGCAGCATCTCTTTGGAGGAGTGTGCTGTGGTGGAGGAGAGCCTTTTTCACCAGTTTGGAATGAGCCTCCGTGTAAGAAAGAGCGCGAGCGCTGGCCTGAAGAAGGGTTCTTTTGTCAGGGATTGAAGCGGACTCCCAACGCGGCGAGAGGAGACCGGAAAGGGGCTCTCCCGCTTCGGCCGCAGAGTTGAGCTCAAGGGAGAGGGATTGAACGCTTTGGCTTGTCCCGGGCGTTTGCTGAGGAAGCAGCAAAGAGGTGAAGAGTAGGGTGGCTTGGAAGAAGGCGTTCATGGAGTTTGGCGAAGCAAGGATTCCAGGAGATGAAGTTGTTCCGGAGTATCCACATCCAAAAAAGGGCCTGGGTCCCCCGGAAGGGAAACATTGAGTAGAAATTCGGGGCTTTCATGAAGCAAATCCCTCAAGGATTGGCTAGGCCCGAACATTCGAAGTGTAGAAAGTCGCCCACTAGGGACCAATAGTGGGTGGCCGCCTCTTCCACCTGGGGTTACAAGACGGGCTAGAGTTTTTGTGGGTTCCTTGGCTGCGCGCCAGGCTTGAACAAGTCTGTTTACGGCGGATGACGAAAGAAGGGGGATATCGCAGGGGTGGACGAGGAGAGCCTCCATATCGGTCGGGAGGGAATGAAGGGCAAGCAAGATTGAGCCTGTGCGCCCTTTTTCCGGGCTTGAGTTCAATAAGATTTGATCGGCACCGAGCTCCGATTTTTTTTCAATGGAGGTTTGAGATTCAGCAGAGAGGACAACAGTGACATGGGTTGCCCCGCCCTGCCGAAGGGAGCGTACGAGCCGAGGTAGCATCCAAGTCCCCTTCAGTTCCAGCGCAGCCTTTGGATATCCTAGGCGGCTTCCCGAACCTGCCGCCAAAAGGACTGCGCAGAGTGGAGATTGAGATGGGTTACTGGAGTGCTGCAAAAGCAGACTCCAAGCTCTTTTGGACGCGCACAAAATCTTCTGTAGAGGCGTCAAGGGGTGGGCTTAAGCGAAGAAGGCCACTTGGTATTCCTAGGTCTTTACAAGAGCTAGCGGAACAAAGCAGGCCTGAACGCGTTTGGATTCCTTCCTGTTCCAGCCAGGCCTCTAGAAGGTGGGCGGGGATGGCATCGTGAACGAAAGAAAGGATTGGTAGTCGTTCGTTCCAAGGCGGCGGAGTCTTGGGGAAAGAGTGAAGCTTGGGTTGCTCTTGAAGCCAAGTATCCAGTTTGGCGAGATGAGCGCGGATTGAAGTAAGGTCGGCTGGGTGTTCTTGTCTCCAATCAAGTGCCGCACCGAGTCCGAAGATTCCGGGGATGTTCGGTGTTCCAGCTTCGAGTTTTTCGGGGTAAGTGGGCGGCATGGTTCGAAGGTGACCCTGGCTCCCAGTTCCGCCGTGGATGAGAGGGCTAGGGTCCACATCTTTTCCAACTAATAGTAGGCCGGTTCCTGTGGGGCCGCAGAGGCCTTTGTGGCCGGGAATTCCAGCGAGGGATAGACCCCAGTTGTCGAACTCTACGGGCATAAGTCCAGCGCCCTGTGCCAGGTCGGCGATGACCCTGACGCCATGGGTGCGGGCAAGAGCGGTTGCTTCTGCAAGGGGTTGAACGGTGCCAAAAACATTGCTGGCCCAAGTGAGGACGAGCCAATCAATGGAGTAATCTTTGAAAAAGGCCTCCAAGTCCTGAATGGAAACGCGACCCGAGTCATCGAAGGGAGCTTCAAGAATGATGACATCTTGCTGGCGCAAAAATTCTAACGGGCGAAGGACGGAGTTGTGTTCTAGTCGGGTGGTGAGAACTGTTTGGCCGGGCTGTATGCAGCCTTGTAATGCGAGGTTCATGGATGCCGTGAGCCCAGAAGTGAAAATAACTCTCTCGGGATGAGAGAACCCATGAATCTTGGCGCCCACCCTTCGAATCTCCTCGAAGCGTTTTTGAGTTTGGACTCCAAAGGGGCCGCGGCCTGGCTGAGGCCATTGCAAACCTTCGGAGAGAGCGGCGGCGACAGCAGGGGCAGGTTCACCACAAGTCGCGGCGTGATTCCAATTCAATGCTGTTAGAGGAGTAGAGCTCATGTAGAGATGCCCAAGGTGCGGGCAATCATAGAGCGAGCTCGTCCTAAATCCTCAGTGCCCCGAATGAGAGTGCGCCCGTCAGCAAAACAGAAAACGTCGAGGTCGTTTGAGGTGAATCGAAGAAGTTGTGGCCTTAGGGATAGGTTTTCCACTTTTCCCTCTAAAGACTTCGCAATGGAGGTGAGGTCCGGAGGCGCAGCCATGGGAGGAAGTTGAACCGTGCCGCCGCCGCATAAAGTTTGAGCTACAGGAGTGCCGGCTTTCTGAAGATAGGCAAAGTCTCTTTTTTGGCAACAAGGACAGTCCGGGTCAACTTTAGCGTGAATGCTCCGAGCTTGGTTTTCCCAGGCATCGAAGTAGCGGTACCCAGGAAAAAGAGAAGCTTCGTCCCCGACGAGGATTTTGATGGTTTCAGTGACGGCAGTGGAAGCAACGATGGAAATCGTTGAGCCCAAAACACCAGCCGTACGGCAGGTTGGCGTTTCACCGGGCTCAGGAGGAGTGGGCCATGTGCATCGAAGACAGGCCTTGCCAGGAAGAACTGCGCCGGTCATCCCATAAGTGTCCACAGCGCCCGCATAAACAAAGGGAGTCCTTTCTTGGACACACCAATCATTTAATAAATAGCGAACGGCGAAGTTGTCCGAGCCATCCAGGACAACATCCACACCCTCTAGAAGATTGTGGATGTTGCCTGCGTGAAGGTCAATGGCCTGAGGGCAGAGTTCAATTTCACTGTTGACCTGTCCGAGACGTTCGGCGGCGGCGTGTGCTTTGCTCAGAGCCTGTTCGGCATCGGATTCCGAGAAGAGACATTGCCTTTGAAGATTCGACCACTCCACAATATCGCGGTCCAATAAGTGCAATTTTCCAACTCCAGCCCGAGCGAGTAGATCTGCTTCGGCACAGCCAAGGGCGCCAACTCCAACAACAGCCACGGAAGCAGAGGCAAGTGCCTTCTGCCCCGAGTCTCCGATTCGAGAAAGTCCCGATTGGCGGAGGTAGCGGTCCTTGCGGCAACTCATGGTCAAGCTGAAGTGGTGCGAGAGGGGGGACTTGAACCCCCACAGGTTTCCCTACTAGATCCTAAATCTAGCGCGTCTGCCAATTCCGCCACTCTCGCAAGAAAGAATGGGGTGGGTAACGGGACTTGAACCCGCGACCCCCAGAATCACAATCTGGTGCTCTAACCAACTGAGCTACACCCACCACACGGGCCGAGAAGTTTAGCCGCGCCGGGGGCTTCTGGAAAGGGGTATGGCGCGCCCGTAGGGACTTGAACCCCAAACCTGCTGATTAGAAGTCAGCTGCTCTATCCAGTTGAGCTACGGGCGCCTGGCCGGACAGGATATCCGCTCCTTTTCTGGAATGAGAGGCACCGAGTTAGATTTGGGCGTGGCTTGGACGCTCTACATCCTTCTCTCGGCTGAGGGAGATTCGACCTACGTTGGGATTAGCACCAATGTGGAGCGGCGCCTACGGGCCCACAATGGAGAGATTGCGGGAGGCGCGAAGCGGACCCGGGCAGGTCGTCCATGGAGGCTCGGAGCTGTGGTCGGACCTTATCCAAATCGAGCAACAGCCCAAACCGCCGAATACGAGGCAAAGCAGCTTCGAGGCCAAGAGCGTATAGATTGGGCTAATGACCAAGCCAGCCATCAGGGATAGAATCTCCGAATGACTGCAACAGCCCCAAAGCCTACTGAAGTTTTCCGCAAGGATTACACTCGAACTGATTTTCAGATTGATTCTGTAGAGTTGGATTTTAATCTGAGTGAAGAAGAAACTTTCGTCCACGCCAAGCTGGCGATGTGCCGAGAAAATAGCGAAGCATCTGAACTGCGCTTGATAGGAGAGGATTTAGAAACTCTTGAGGTTCGGATTGATGGACGTGAGCTTTCTTCGGAAGAATGGCGCGTCGAGGACGAAGAGTTAGTTATCCCTGGAGTGCCAGAGCACTTTTGTTTAGAAACTCAAGTCCGGATTGAGCCTCACAAGAACACTCAGCTTTCTGGGTTGTATAAATCTAGTGGGAATTATTGCACGCAGTGTGAAGCTGAAGGCTTTCGGAGGATTACTTGGTTCTTGGATCGTCCTGATGTGATGACCAAGTACCGTGTTCGCCTGGAGGCCGAAAAAGCGAAGTACCCAGTTTTGCTTTCGAACGGAAACCGGGTCGAAGCGGGAGAGCTGAATGAGGGTCGCCACTACGCGGTTTGGGTAGACCCCTTTATGAAACCTTCTTACTTGTTTGCCTTGGTTGCCGGCGATTTGGGATTTGTTCAAGGTAGTTTTACGACCATGGCTGGCCGTGAAGTTGACCTTTTCGTCTATAGCGAACATGGGAACGAGGACAAGTTGACCTATGCTCTGGATTGCTTGAAGAGCTCCATGAAATGGGACGAAGAAAAGTTTGGGCGAGAGTACGACCTTGATATCTACAACATCGTTGCTGTTGGAGATTTCAACATGGGGGCGATGGAAAACAAATCACTCAATATTTTTAATACAGCCTGTGTTCTGGCGCGTCCCGACACGGCCACCGATTTTGATTATGAGCGAATCGATGGCGTGATTGCGCACGAATACTTTCACAATTGGACTGGCAATCGCGTAACTTGCAGAGATTGGTTCCAGCTCACGCTAAAAGAGGGGCTTACTGTTTTCCGCGACCAACTCTACTCTGCAGATCAGACTTCAGCCGCGGTCAAACGCATAGAAGATGTCAAGGTTCTACGAGCCTTCCAGTTTCCGGAGGACGCAGGCCCTATGTCGCACTCGATCCGGCCCGACTCCTACATCGCGATGGATAATTTCTATACATCAACAGTTTATTCCAAGGGCGCAGAAGTAATTCGGATGTACTTCACTTTGTTAGGGGAGCAAGGTTTCCGGAAAGGAATGGACTTGTACTTCGAGCGGCATGACGGGCAAGCTGTCACTTGTGATGATTTCCGCGCAGCGATGGCTGAGGCGAATAGCCGAGATTTTGCTCAGTTTGAGAACTGGTACTTGCAGTCTGGGACCCCGGTCGTGGATGTTTCTGCTGACTGGTGCGATGACGAGAAACGATATACCCTTAGCTTCAAACAGTCTTGCCCGGATACGCCAGGCCAAAGCAAGAAGCAAGCCTTTCATATCCCCATTTCAATGGGCTTGTTGGGCTCGGATGGGTCGGAACTCGTTGAGCCTCAAATTTTAGAATTGACTGAATGGGAACATAGCTTCACTTTTGAGGGCCTTTCCTGTCAACCAGTCCCTTCGCTGCTGAGAGGATTTTCTGCTCCCGTCAAACTGAACTTTGAATGGACGGACGAGCAGCTCGCCTTCTTGATGGCTCACGATTCGGACTCCTTCCAACGATGGGAGGCAGGCCAGAAGTTGTATACGAAAGTTATCCTTTCAATGGTGGACCAACTTCGTTCTGACGGGGCCCTCTCCATGAATCCCTTCGTGTCCGAGGCATTCTGCGCCATCCTGACATCCGAAGGCATGGATTATTCCTTGCAGGCTTATGCGTTAACTCTTCCAGACGAATCCACTCTGGCCGAGGAGATGGAAGTTGTGCATCCGGATGAACTTCATAAATGTCGACGTTTCCTTATAAAAGCGTTGGCTTCGGAATGGCGCCAAGAGTTGGAAGAACTCTATGAGAAGCTCGCGCCCCATGCCCCCTTTGTTCATTCTCCATCTGAGGCTGGGAGGCGCCGCCTAAGAAACCTTTGCTTGAGTTATTTGTCTTCTCTTGAAGCGGAAGCCACTTTGAATGCCTGTCGTTCTCAAATGGACTCCGCAGACAACATGACAGATCAGTTCGCCGCCCTTTCTTGTTTGGCCTCCGTGCCTTCACCGATTTCTGAAAAAGCAACTGAGGACTTTTATGACCAATGGAAAGAGGATGCCTTAGTCGTGGATAAGTGGCTTGCTGTTCAAGCCTCGTCAGCTCGCCAAGATACCTGCGAACGGGTAGAAATTTTAAGGAATCACGAGTCCTTCGATATTAAGAATCCCAATAAAGCTCGTTCCTTGATTCGGTGTTTCTTTAGGAACTTGTCCTCTTTTCACCGCGCAGATGGCGTAGGGTACAAATGGGTTGCGGACAGAGTCATCGAGTTGAATGCGTTTAATCCCCAGATTGCAGCAAGAATGGCAGGCGCATTTTCTTGCTGGAAGCGCATGGATGGCGGGAGGCAAGAATTGATGAAAGCTCAGCTCCTTCGAATTCAAAACGAGCCCGAACTTTCAAAAGACCTCATGGAAATCATTCAGAAAACCCTGAAGGCGTAGACGGGAAAATGTCAGAGCCCTCGGAGTTTCGCTTCGGGAAACCTGTTCCTCGGATTCTTGTCGTTGATGACGAGAAGATGATTCGTTGGAGTTTGCGTTCCTGCTTCGAAGAAGCTGGTGCGTACGTCGAAGAGGCTGCGAATCTAGACGAGGCTAGGCGTGCATTGCAACAAACATGGCCTTCCCTAATTGTTTTGGATTTGAAGCTCCCTGATGGAAGTGGACTGGATTTGCTTGTCGAGATTCGTGAGCAAGATAGTGAGGTTCCCATTTTGATGATTACTGCCTTTGGTTCTTTGCGTGGCGCTGTGGAGGCCATGCGAGTTGGAGCATTTGATTATGTTTCGAAGCCTTTTGACTTGGATGACCTTCTTCTGACAGCCCAGCGCGCTTTGGAACACACAGAGCTTCGTCGAATCGCTGACTTGCACGCCAGGGGTGAGTCCTCTGAGTGGTCAGTTTCTGAATCTCCTGCAACGCTCGAGACCATCAACCTTTTGAAGCGCATTGGGTTAAGTGGTGCAAGTACCGTTTTGCTTACTGGGGAGAGTGGTGTGGGGAAAGGGTTCGCGGCTCGCTTTTTGCACACATCAAGCTCCGGAGAGAACCATCCCTTTATTCCTGTTGCTTGCACTTCCATTCCGGAAACTCTTCTTGAGTCTGAACTCTTTGGGCATGAGAAAGGAGCCTTCCCGGATGCCAAAGAATCGAAGCGAGGTCTTGCAGAACTTGCCAAAGGAGGGACCCTCTTTCTTGATGAGGTTGGAGATTTGTCCCTTGGTATACAAGCAAAACTACTTACACTCCTGGAAGACCGCACTTTCCGTCGCGTTGGAGGCACTAGGCAACTTCAGCTGGAAGCACGCGTTGTTGCGGCAACGAACCGCAATCTTGAGAAAGCGGTAGAAGAGGGGCAATTCCGATCTGATTTGTACTATCGCTTGAAGGCCTTCCCTGTCGAAGTCCCTTCCCTGCGGAACCGAAAAGAAGACATCCCTGCTCTTGCTAACTACTTCTTGAAGAGTTTTCGAGAAGAATTCGCAGGTGGGCCTACTGGTTTCTCTCCGGAAGCAGAAGAGCTGATGTCGCGATTCTCATGGCCAGGAAATGTTCGAGAACTCCGGAATTCGGTTGAAAGAGCTTCTCTCCTTTCTCAGGGAGAGCTGGTCATGCCAGCAGACTTGCCCATAGAGGTTGCGAATGCGGAGGGTGAATCTGTTGAGGAGGGAGCAATGCCAACCCTTCCAATTGAGGGTCTGTGTTTTGAAGACCTCGAAAAAAAATGGGTTCAGGAGGCGCTGCAACGCAGTAAAGGGAATCGAACGGAAGCGGCAAGGCTCTTAGGTATGAATCGAGATCAAATTCGATATCGCATCGATAAATTCAAGCTCGGTTAACTGGCTTGAGGCAGGCCTAAGCTAGAGCCGCGCGTCTTGGTCTTAGATAAGGTCAAAAGAACTTTCGCTCGGATGCCGTAGCTAGAGGGGGGCGAAGGCATAATCATGCAAAAGAATCCCCTGATACTCCCATGCCCCTCCGCGTCTTACTTGTTGGTTCTGGTGGTCGAGAACATGCTCTCGCCTGGAAACTATCTCAATCCCCTCTCCTCGAGAAAATGTGGGTCGCCCCAGGAAATCCCGGGACCGCCCAGTACGCAGAGAACCTTGCCCTGGCCGCTGATGATGTGGACGGCATCGTTCAGTTTGCGCAGGCTAATGAGATTTCCTTGGTTGTGATTGGTCCTGAGGATCCGCTAGCCATGGGGCTTGCCGATCAGTTATCGGAAGTTGGAATTCGCGCCTTTGGCCCCAATAAGGAAGCCGCAGAGCTTGAGGCCTCTAAAGCTTTTTGCAAGGAGATTCTCATACGCCATCGAATCCCGACTGCAGCCTATCGGGTTTTTTCTGATTTGAACCCAGCGGTGAGCTATCTCGAAAGTGGCGCCCGATACCCTCTTGTCGTGAAGGCTTCTGGACTTGCTGCGGGGAAAGGGGTTTATATTTGTGAGGTTTTGGAAGAAGCTCGGGAGGCGGTGAAGTCCTTATTGATGGATGGCCGTCACGGCGATGCCGGGCGCACGATTCTTATCGAAGAATTTTTGGAGGGGCCGGAGGCCTCTGTTTTTGCTATGACGGACGGTCGGACCATCATTCCTTTGGAGTCTTGTCAGGACCACAAACAGCTCCTCGACGGTGGTCATGGGCCAAATACAGGTGGGATGGGGGCAATTTCTCCAAACCCGCTCATAAGCGAACGAGCGAGGGAATTAATTGAGCGCCAAATCCTTTTGCCAACCGTTCACGGCATGAATCATGAGGGTCGGCGTTTTCGAGGAATCCTCTTTGCAGGCTTGAAATTAACTCCAGCTGGTCCCAAGGTTCTGGAGTACAACGTGCGCTTTGGAGATCCAGAGTGCCAAATCCTCATGATGCGTCTCCAATCCGACTTATTGCCTCTCCTTATGGGGAGCGCGCAAGGTGAATTGGAAGAGCAAGATGCTCCGCGTTGGGATGAACGACCAGCCGTCACCGTTGTTTTGGCATCCGGTGGATATCCTGAGAGCTATCCAAAGGGCCTACCCATTACAGGCCTGGAGAGCCTCGAGCAGACTCCTGACCTTCAAGTTTTTCATGCTGGGACCTCTCTTTCCGAAGAGGGAGACCTGCAAACCTCTGGGGGCCGAGTGCTTGCGGTTACTGCCTTAGGCGATACTTTGAGTGAAGCTCGGGATAGAGCCTACGAGGCTGCCGAGAAAATTCATTTCGAAGGGAAAACCCTTCGGACAGACATTGGCGTAGCAGGAGTTGCGGCAATGGAGAGAGTGCAATGAAGGTTGAACTAGCAATTGACCGCTTTGTCCAATTCCTCCGGACGAAAGGGCTACGAGTAACGACTCCACGCCGAGAAGTTTTGAGCTTAGCTTGGGCAACTCACGAGCACTTTGGGGCTGAGGATCTTTATGCGTGGGCAAAAGCCAGTGGCTCTACTGCTTCTCGTGCAACGGTTTACCGGACCCTTTCCCTTCTTGTAGAAGGTGGCTTCCTTGGTGTCCTGGATACAGGAAAAGGGCATGCTCTTTACGAACATATTCTGGGACATAAGCATCACGACCACATGATTTGTCTCCAGTGCCGCACGATTATTGAATTCCAAGACGAGCGTATTGAGGCGCTCCAGAGTGCCGCAGCAAAGGCTAAAGGTTTTCAGCTAATGGGACACTCTCTGACTTTGGAAGGCCTTTGCAGGACTTGCTCAAAGAGTACCAAAGAATCCTAAAGTTCTAACTCGCTCTCGACACTTGCCGCAAGGTCGGCAGCGAGGTCACCGCGAGCTCTTATTAGCTCTCTCGCCCGGACCTTCAGTTGGCAAACTTCCCGATTGTCCGCAACGTGAAGGACTTGCATGATGACATCCACGTTTGCAACAGTGAATTCCAATCGCATACTTCCGCGGATGGCTACGACATCCGTGCCTCGGCGATGGGCAACGCGCTGAGCCGCGCCAAAAACCATGTCCGATTTGTATGGCAAAATGATAGAACCACTTTCGTCGCTATTTTGGTCCATGGCCCAGGCGCCGACAGCGGCACCAGCGCCGACATAGACAAGGGGACATGCAGGAAGAGCGAGAAGCGCGGCGAAGAACAGCGTAGAGTGAGTAAAAGCTTTCATGGCACAACCGTTTAGGCTGCGCGCATCGTAGCGACTAGAGTGGGCCAATTAAAGCCCATCCATTCTCCATCAAGGATTTCTTTTAAAATTTGGTGGTCTAGGTTCCCATTTTGGACAAGGCTGGCTCCGAATAGCCCACCAAAGTATTCATAGGCTAAGACCCTCTGCTGTGGCTCAAGGAAGGGCATTTGGCGGTCTTCCCAAGCTTTAAGGATGGAATCCCAGCCGAGATTCCAGTCAGCTTTGCTTTCAGGGAATAGGCGGGAGCCAATTTCTGACAGCGAGGTCTCTCGAAGGAAGGGATTCAAGAAGCGGGCCCACACTCGACGGAAAGCTCGAGCGAGTAGGCGAGCTTCGGGACTTGTTTGTTGAGAGAGAGGATGCTCCGTAAGGAGGCAATGACCTCCTGCTTCGACCAAGGAATTCAAAAGAGGGTTTGCCGGTGTCCAAATGGCTGGCAAGTGGGGGTGGAGCACCATTTGAAGGGGGGCGGTCTCCTCGGAAAAAGCGAGCCGTTCACGATTTGGAAGAGTGGACCAAAAGGCAGGCCATTGATCCGCTGGCCAAACAGAAGGGGGCTGTTGTGGGGCCGGAAGACCAAGACATTCCGCAAAGCCGCTCGCCAAACTGTCCACCATCTCTTCGGCAATTTCAGCGCAAAGTTCCGAATCGTCCTGCGGCGCATCTTGCAGCTCGCTTGCCCATTGGGCTAAGGGGGGAGTGTGTAGCCAAGCCCAATGCCCAGCACCAAGGCGTATCAGTTGTTCTTTTTTAGGGTGCCCAGCTTTTTCCCAAATCGGTTCTGGTGATTGGTGCAAGACGGCAGGGTTCCCGCCAACGTTGCGAATGGATTCAGGGAGGTGTGAATCCGCTAAGTGCCAGTTCCCGAAAAAAAGAAGCCAGCGGTAATTTGGTTTGGACAGCCGAAGTTGAGACCATTGTTTTGCTGCTGCTAGGTCGCGCTTTTGAGGTGAGGCATCAATCCAAGCACCTACGACAATGCCATTGCGCTTTGCGGCTGCACGAAGGGGAGATTCATAAACATCTCGCGCCGGTCTGCCATTGACGAGTTGGTACTTTGGGTCGTTCAGGACTTCTTTTGCAGTGGCCTGGAAATGGGCTGGCAAGAGTTCCAAGAGCAATGCAGGAGATTCTCCCTCGGGCATATTGCGGACAAGGGTACCCAAGGAACGGCGTGGTCTTCGAAGAGAATGGAAGTCACCCACCAAAACGGGGTCCGCTGCGAGTAGGGCAGATGTCAGCTCCGAAGCTGTGGCCTCCCGCATGGGAACCTCAAAGGTCTTAAGCCAGTCCTGGCGATATCCGCGCAAATGGTGGGATAGCGGAGGAGCCTGGCGAGCCCAATGGCAGCGCAGGCGTTCCTCCAGGCGACGTATGTCTTGAATGAGGCGTTTTGAAGAGGGTGGCACAACCCTCTATCGGAGCTCTCAAGTCCAGTCCTTTAGTCCTTTGTGCCTCTTAATGGGCGTTTAGACCTTGTTTTTGGAGAGTATATGGGGCCAAAAAGGCACGGAAAAAGTCCAATCCTTCGCCACCCGTGCCCCATTCCCCTGCACCACGGTCTGGTAAGTGAAGGGGGCTGAGGTTTCGCTCGGGGTGGGGCATTAAACCCAAAATCCTCCCACTGGGAGAGGAGAGGCCCGCAATAGCTTCTAGACTGCCGTTTGGACAGGCTGGGTATTCGGTCGTGGGGGAGCCAGAGTCGTCAGCATAGGTGAAGGCGATGCAGCCGGCCTCCTGGAGAGTGACGAGGGCTTTGCTTGGGTTAGCTAGAACGAGGCGTCCTTCTGCATGAGCGGAGGGAGCAGGAAGAATGGAGCCCTCGGGTAGGTGCTTCGAGGCCCCCTTTTCTACGCGCAGTCGGGTCCACCTGCATTCAAAACGATGAGTCCGATTCCAAGTGAGAGAAGCTTCAACTCCATCTACACCGGGGAGGAGGCCGGCCTTGACGAGGATTTGGAAGCCGTTGCAGGTCCCGAAAATGCTCCCACCGCGGTCATGAAGGGCAAGGAGTTCGTCTCCCAGAAATCTCTCCACTTCCATGGCTAAAATTTTTCCGGCACCGAGGTCATCACCGTAAGTAAAACCACCGGGAATAGAGAAAACATCGCACTCTCGCAGTTTCTCCGGCATTTGTATGAGCTTCCGGATATGGACTTGCTCTACGGTTGCCCCGGCTTCAGACCAGGCAAAGGCAAGCTCTCGGTCGCAATTCACGCCTGCGGCAAAAAGTTGGAGGACGCGGGGGGAGTTCATTGGGAAAGGTTAGCTTGAAGGATACTTTGGGTGGAAACGGCAAAGAGGGATGAAGATTCCAGGAAGACTTCTAGTTGAGGTTCCGAAGTGACTTCACCAATAGGTTCGCAGGCCATTCCCCTAAAAAAGGACAAAAAGTCCGACACATTTTCAGGCTTGACTTCACAGAGGAAACGACTCGGAGTTTCAGAAAAGAGGCGAGCGATTGGGGGGACATTTGGGTCACTGGGCACTTTGGAGATTTCCAATCGAGCACCGAGCTTGGAGCCCATGGCCATTTCAGCACCGGCGACAGCGAGTCCTCCTTCGCATAGGTCATGGCAAGACTCAACAGAGCCAGCTTCAATCGCGGCGTGCATGGCATCAAAAAGGGCAGGAGCCATTTCTAGGTCGGGTCTGGGGGCGCTTGAATCCGGCAAACCAAGGAGGTCCGAGGCCACAGTGCCACCCCCATTCGGCGAGGTCCATCCAACAAGGATGAGGGCGTTTCCTGCACATTTCAAGGGGGTCGTGGTGGACCGTTCACAATCAAAAACAGGGGCAATGGCAGTGCAAAGTAAGGTCGGCGGGATGGGGTGCTCCACGCCGTCCACGCGATACTCGTTGTTTAGAGAGTCTTTGCCACTGATGAAAGGGGCACCGAAGGCAAGGGCTGAATCATGGCAAGCTTCCGCCGCGAGCACGAGGGAGCCGAAGCGGTCCGGCTTTCGGCAATCTCCCCAGCAAAAGTTATCAAGGATGGCCGTGCGGTGGGGCGTTCCCCCTGCGGCCACGACATTGCGAATGGCTTCATCAATTGCGCAAGCGGCACCCGCCCAAGGGTCTAACTCAGAGATCCGCGGAGCGATGCCGCAACCCAGGGCAACACCTTCGGGACGCGTTAAGTTTGGCTTGAGGACCGTGCCGTCACCCGGTCCATGACCATTGGCTCCTTGATATGGTTTTACGACAGTCCCGCCCTGTACTTCATGGTCGTATTGGCGGACGACCCACTCTTTGCTGGCAATAGACGGATGAGCAAGTGCTTGGAGTAAAAGTTCTCCAAGCTCTTGGTGTTCCGGCCAAGGAGTCGGATTTGTGGGAGGAGTATTGGCCTCGGCTTTTCGGACGGGTTGAGGGACTCCACCATGAAGGAAATCCATAGGAAGATTGCAGACTTCCTGGCCATGCCAAGTTAAGCGAAGTCGTTGCGTGTCTGTGAAATGCCCAAGAGTGACGACTTCTACATCGTGATCTGCGCAAAGTGCTTCAAAATCAGCAAGCTTTGAAGGTGGGACTCCAAGAACCATGCGCTCTTGTGCCTCCGAAATCCAAACTTCCCAATAAGCAAGACCAGCGTACTTTAAAGGTGCATGTGCTAATTCGACTTCCGCGCCGCACTCTTCTCCCATCTCACCAACCGCAGAGGAAAATCCACCAGCTCCGCAGTCGGTGAGTGCGGTGAAAAGTTTTTGGTCGCGAGCAAGGATGAGGACATCTAGGACCTTTTTCTCAGTGATGGGGTCACCAATTTGAACGGCGGCTGCGTCGAGAGTCTCGGACTCTTCATGAAGAGCTTCTGAGGAGAATGTTGCGCCATGCACACCATCTCTGCCAGTTCGTCCACCGATGGCGACAATAGCGTCTCCCGGTTGAGCGGCCTTTTCTACGCAGTCTTTGGGTATTTCTCCAACGCAGCCCGCAAAAACAAGTGGATTGGCGACATAACCAGGGTGGCGAATTACCGTCCCCGAAACTGTCGGGATTCCCATTCGATTTCCATAGTCTCGAACTCCAGCAATGACTCCATCTAGGATGCGATCGGGGTGCATGGTTCCTGGCGGCAAATCGGAGCGCTGGATGTCGGATTCTCCGACGCAGAAAACATCCGTTGCAGCGAAGGGGCGTGCGCCCAATCCTGTACCGAGAATGTCCCGAATAACGCCACCGATCCCCGTCCCTGCGCCACCGTATGGGTCGAGAGCACTCGGGTGGTTGTGAGTCTCTACTTTGATTGCAATACCCGTTTCAGGAGTCAGCTCAATGACTCCGGCGTTATCTTTGAATACCGACCAACACCATTCTGGAGAGAGTTTCGTGGTTGCGGCAAAGACGGTCTCCTTCAATAAATTGGAATAGCTTCTTTGAAGCTCGCCATCCACAAATAAATCGACAGGTCCAGTCAAAGTTTTATGTTTGCAGTGTTCGGACCAAGTCTGCGCAAGAGTCTCGAGCTCAACATCCGTGGGTTCGCGATTTTCTTCTTGGAAGAAACTTTGAATGGCTTTCATTTCATCCACAGTGAGCGCCAAGCTCATTTCGCGAGAAATGGATTCCAGTCCAGAATCGGTTTGGTTGAGAAGAGGGATTTCTTTTCGCTCAGATTGGCGCGCCTCTTGCGTGGAGTGGAGGTCCAAGGGCTCGGTTCCCAGAGTCGCGCTTTCGATAACTAGGTTGGCTAAGGCGCGACCTCCCCGTTGGAGGAAATCGGTGGGGGAAGAGTTGTCTTTCAACCGGAAAGCGCGATAGGTCTCAACGGACTCATCTGCACGCAGAGGAATATCGAGCAACGCAAGGGCGCGAGTCGCTGATTGACCTTCGGGATCCGCGACACCAGGGTGGCGCCGCACCATTAACCGTGAGGCTCCATTCTCTGGGGTCTGGCCAGGGGCAAGGATAGTGGCTGTTTCGGTGACCGAGTCCGAAAACAACTTATGGGCGGCGCGAAGTACAGCCTCTTCGTCAAGGTGAGAGGGGAGAAGGAAGCCTCGAATGCTCCGAATATCAGAAGCCAGCTCCATACCCCGTTCTCGAAGGGCATCTCGGGCAGCCAAACCCACGGGGTCGTGCCGACCTTCTTCTAGCTCCAGTTCAATTCGCCAAGCGCCATTTGCCATTTCGTCACCTTGTTTATCACTTCGGGAGGGTATCCTAGACGGGAGAGGGGTTCGCTCCAAACCCCCAATGGTCATGGCTAGCAAGAAGAAACAGAAGTCCACCGAAAACCTCAATGTTCTCCCTTTCGAGAAGCCTCTTGAAGAAGTGCGCAATCGTTTGGAGGAACTCGAGTCTCTGGCTAGCCAAACAAGCCAGGATCTTGGTGAGGAGCTCTCTTTTTACCAAGATCGCCTACAGAGACTCACCCAAGAGGTCTATTCAGAGTTAACGCCCTGGAATCGAGTTCAGGTTGCACGCCATCCTGACCGGCCTGTGGTCTCTGATTTCATCGAGACTTGCTGTGAAGATTGGGTTGAGCTGCACGGCGATGGCAATTTCGCTGACGATCGAGCCATTGTGACGGGACTTGGGACTTTGGACCATCATCGCGTCATGCTGGTTGGGCACCGCAAGGGACGAGATACCAAGAGCCGCATGGCCTGCAACTTCGGTTCTGCTCATCCAGAGGGTTATCGGAAGGCTCTTCTGAAAATGAGGCTGGCGGAGCACATGGGCTTGCCCATTGTTTGTTTAGTGAATACCCCTGGCGCTTACCCAGGTGTTGCTGCGGAGGAGCGCGGACAAGCTCGCGCCATTGCCGAAAACATTCGGGATATGTTTTCCCTAAAGGTCCCAGTCGTCGCCGCCATTTTGGGAGAAGGCGGTTCGGGAGGGGCCCTTGGGATTGCCGTCGCCGACCGCGTCGGCATGATGGAAAACTCTTGGTACAGCGTGATATCCCCGGAGGGATGCGCTTCCATCCTTTGGCACAGCGCAGATGGAAGAGAAAAAGCTGCCGAGGCCCTTCAACTGACTGCTGAGCCTCTTCTTCGTTTAGGCATCGTAGACGGCGTGATCCCCGAGCCTTCCGGTGGAGCTCACAGAGATCCGGCTGGGGCCCTTTCGGAACTTAAGAAACAACTTATTTCCTGGTTAGATGAATTGAAGGAACTTTCGGAGGACAGGCTTTTGGAGGAAAGGCACCTAAAATTCCGCAATATGACTCGCTCCGTTTCTGTTCTTGAAACGGCAATGAGTCCGGAGCAGACGGGACATGAGGAAGTCCTCCCGGACCCTCTGCTGGGCCAAGAGCGACTGGATGCGGCCCCTCAGCCTCAAGAAGAGCCTGAAATAGAGGGCTGAAGGTGTCTACTCCGCCTTCTGAGCCCCCAAAAGACCCAAACAAGGCACCCCCTGCGACCGTAAGCGAGGGTAGTGACATGAGCCAAGCCGCCCTTCGTCTGATTCACCACCAAACTCCTATTCGACCGGAGTCTGAGGCGCATGAATCAGTGGTTTCCTTTGGGGGGCTTGGAGATGAGGAACTGATGGCCCTTGCCTGCGCCGAGGAGCAGGAGGCCTTTCGGGTTTTGGTGGAGCGCTATGAGGATCGCGCCATCCATACTGCTCGGTCCGTGGTCGGCAATCTCGAGACCGCCCGAGAAATTGCCCAGGAAGCTTTCCTTAAGGTTTACGCTTCGCGAGAACGTTTCGATTTGAAGCGAAGATTTTCTAGTTGGTTTTTTCGCATCTTGCGGAACTTGGCGGTGGATCGTGTTCGCCGTCAGGCCGGTGGAACTCCAGGTGCTGCTGGCGAATTAGTGGGGGACTGGGATTCGGATTCTCGAGGGCCAGCGGCGGAAGCCTCGGTTCGGGAACGCCGTTTAGCCGTCCATCAAATTCTCGCTGACCTGCCTTTGAAGTTTCGCGAAGTTTTGGCATTACGAGATATTGAATGCCTTTCATGTGGCGAAATTGCCGAGCGCATCGGACTCTCTCCTGGAACCGTTCGCTGGAGATTGCATCACGCAAGGAAACTATTTCGCGCCCAATGGGAACGTGTCCTAGGGCGTGAAACTGGAGAAATAAACGAATGAATTGTCGTAACGCTGAAGAGTTTCTTCCTCTTTACTCCGGTGGAGATTTGCCGCAGGAGAAGATTGCCGATTTGGAGACCCATCTGAGCGCCTGTGCGGATTGCGTTGCCGAACTGGAGTCTTATCGCGAGGTGAGTGCCACGCTAGCGGAGCTCCGCCTTTCATCTGCTGGGCAGCCATTATGGGAATCTTTAGCCCCTCGTCTGAGAGCTCAAGATGCGGTTCGACAAATTCGAACCCCATGGTTCCGTCGTCCGCTTTGGACTTATGTTGCTGCAGCCGCCCTTCTTTTTGTTGCTGGGCGCCCCTTCCTTTCGTCTGACGCGAACCCTAGTGGGGAACTTAATCCAGACGTATTGGCCTCTTCGGAACCTGAATCGACTGAGTCCGGGCCTCCTAGCCTGGTTCCTGTTCCGCGTGAAGAATTGCATCAGCTTTTCCGGAATCATGCCGTTATGTTGCGCCAAAACGATTCCTCTGCCGTTCTTGTTCAACAGGCATCGAATGCACCAGTCGACTTTTAAGCGATGAATCTCCTGGCCATCCTGCTTCTTTTTCCTCAGCAGGTTCCGCCCCCAAACCAGACAGTTGGGGCCGAAGGCATCAGTCTTTTAGGGGCACTCGAGGCGGAGATGATTGCCTTGCACCAGAAACTCAAACCTTCCTTAGTGAAGGTTCGAGTTCGTTTTTTGGAACGAGGTGATGGAAGCAATCCTAAAGAACGAGAAATATTGCTTTCCGGAGTCGTTCTTCTTTCAAATGGCTTGTTCGTTTCCCCCGCAATCCCAGTCAAAGGTGCAGAGACCGAGGTTATTCGCTTTGATGGTCGCATTTTCCCGGCCGTACCTTTGGTCCAATCAAAGGACTATGGGCTTGCTCTTTACCGAGCGAAAGGATTAAGGCTGAAGGCTCCCGAGCTTGCCTCTTGCGCTGGTCTTCAGGTGGGCGCAGTCGTGGTCTCCCTTGGGAATGCCTTTGGTTTGGATGGGACCTTAGATGTAGGCTACATAGCTGGGGTTGGCAGAAAAATCAATGAAGCTGAAGGGCTTCTTCAACTGACGAACTCAATAAACCCTGGAGATGGGGGCGGAATTCTTGCGGACCGCGAGGGTCGAATTATTGGCGTTTTAATGACTTCTCTTAAGGAGGCGGCCCTTCATGAGGAAGGGCAAGAGCATGAAATGATGCGGCGCTCCGAATCACTTTCTTTTGCAATCCCCATTGATCGGGTATTTTCGGCATTTCCTGACTATTTTGGAATGCGAATGCCTCCGCGCCCTAGCTTGGGGATTCGGGTGATGCAGATGCCTTTGGAAGTCGACGGCGAGCAGCCTGGTTTCCGCTTGGTTGTCACCGAAGTGCTTTCCGATTCCCCTGCCCAGAGAGCCGGAGTGCAAGAGGGGGATGAATTGGTGGTACTATTTGGCTGCGCCCTGAACGACATGTCTTGTCTCCAGCGAGCCATCACTCAAACGGGAAAGAGTGCTGAATTGCTCATCCGGCGAGGCGGAGAAAAAATAAAACTGCAGATTCAGCTTGGGTCCAAGAAAGAGCGGGACTAATCCCTTTCTGCTTCCGCAAGAATATCCAAGGCCTGGGAGACTTCGTCTGCATCCATTTTCAGAGGAGTTCTTCTCAGGAATTGTTTCATGTCTTCGGTGGCCAAATCGAGATGACCCAGCCAGTAATGGCACATGCCTCGGTTGAAGTATTCTCTTTCTAGTGAAGGGGCCAAGTTGAGGAGTTGGGTTAGTTCCTCAATCGCTTCTTCATACTGACCTGCATTTTTGTGAAGGGCGGCAGCAAGCCCGCGTGCGTCAACTTCCATCCCCATTTCTTCTTTGAGTAAATCACGAAGATGCTGCTCTTGGGCGATATCTAAACTTCCGTCCGAGGCTAGCCGGCTATTTTTCCATTTGCGCGAGCGTTGGAGTTCAGAAACCAAGGCTTGAATCGCCCCTAAAGCCTCTTCTTCGAGCCCAAGATGGGAAGCGCAACTGGCCATTAAGCGCAAAGCAAAGAGACTCTTTGGGGATTCGGCAAGAGCCTCGCCCAACAGTTCCTGGCTCTGCCGTAAGTGCTCTTGAGCCTTGGCGCGCTGAGTTTTGGAACGCGCTTCCATTTCGGCGGCGGCTGCGGCCTCACCCTCTGGTAAGCGGGAAGCCCGGTCTTCAAGGAGGTCGGCTTGGCCTAAGAGGAATTCGGCGTAGCGCAGGTGGTATTCCCCAAGGGAGTAGGAGGTTCGGAATTCCTCCTTTTGGTCATACGCTTTTTCGAGGTAAAATTTCGATTGGGCTACGGAGCGCAAATCATGTCGCTTCAGGTAGGTGCGGCCTAGGATTAGATTCAAAATGGCGTGATCTTCATCAATTGCCAGGCCCATGCGAGCTTGTTGTTCTGCTCGGTCTAAATCGTCAGCCTCGTAGTATCGAGTTGCTCGCTGTTGAAAGTCCTCCAGCCGTTCAATCTCTTCCGGCGAGGTGGAGCAGGCCCCCGAGAAAAGCAGGGAGAGTCCAAAGAGGAGAAGGGAGCGCGGCGCCATGCTTCTTTCTAGCATGGCTCTACGCATGGGCAACGCCATCGATCGAGGCAATGTCTTATTCAGCGTCCCAGAACCAAGGGGCTTGAATCGGGCTCCAATCTTCAAGGCCTTCCGGGAAGAAGATGGAAAGCTCTCGTTCTGCGCTTTCCGAGGAATCAGAGCCATGAAGGAGATTGTAGGACTTGGAACAGCCAAAGTCCCCACGCAAAGTGCCAGGATCCGCTTCGATTCCGAATGTTTTTCCCATCATTTGGCGAGCGACAGTAATGGCTTGCGGGCCACGAAGAGCAAGGGCGACGATGGGGGAGCCAGTCATGAAGGAGACCAGCCCTTCGTAAAAGGGCTTGCCAACATGTTCGGCGTAGTGTTTTGCGGCCAATTCAGGGGACATGCGAAGCAGTCGAAGCCCCACCATTTGCAGACCCTTGTCTTCGAAACGGGCAAGGATTCGGCCGGCTAGGCCGCGGTGAAGGGCGTCAGGCTTCAGAAGAATGAGAGTGGTTTCCATGGTTCCGGGGGCTTATGAGGGAGGCAGTCGTGGAAGGATAGGAAAAATGAATAAAGTCTGCCAGTTCTAGGTTGAACGATAGGGGAATGTCCATACAATATCGCCCCGTTCTGCGCCCCTCGTACTGAGAGTTCGTGGAATGCCTTGCTCTTTGGCTGCTTCCGGAAGAGGAATGGAAACCAAGGAACCACACGACGAAAATAAGCGCACGGAATCCGGTCGCCAGCGGCTGGACTACGGTCAGCTTTCAGGCCTAGGCTTGGAGTTTTGTTTGAGCGTGGCCCTGATTGCGGCCGCAGGTTGGTGGCTCGACGGTCTCCTCGGTATTCGGCAGAGTTTTCCAGCTGGTCTCTTGCTCGGCGTTTTTTCAGGGCTTGCCCTTGGCATTTACCGTCTGAAACTGCGTTTGGAAGAATGGGAAAAACCTCACAAAGATGAATTGAAATCGAAGTGAAGATTTTTTTCGTTTTGACTTTGGCTGGATTTGCCACCTACACCCTTTGGCCTGCACCATGGCAAATGGGGCTTTTGGTGGGTTGGA
Organism: Planctomycetes bacterium UBA7888; assembly: GCA_002500505.1. Classification (GTDB taxonomy): domain Bacteria; phylum Planctomycetota; class UBA1135; order UBA1135; family UBA1135; genus UBA7888. The sequence continues at coordinate 20,786 of DLRM01000008.1, read as the reverse complement.
CTGTTTCTTGTTTGCTTGAAACTTTTCTCATTTTGCGCCGACCGAAAACCTTGCAAGCTGAGACCCCTCAGTCGGCCTTCTTGGGCCTCATGGCTCTAGGGTTTTTCTTGCGTCTCCTGTTCATTCTTGTCGGTGCCCTTTTGGCCTCTCAAGCTCATCTCTTCCACACTACCGCGTTCTTGCTTTCTTTTTTGGCTGGCATGTTCTGTGGTGAAGCTTCCTCCCTCCCTTACCTACTTCGCCGTCCCAAATCATGAACACCCTGTTCGAATTGCTTGCCAACACCCTTCCCTCGGGTGGTGATGCGGGCAACCCATTCGAATACTTATTTGGTCATGTGCTACCCCATCAAGTGGGGGAACTCTTTGGCTTTGCTGTTTGGAACCATCAGTACTTCCAGGTCGGAGCAATTTTGTTGATTTTCATCGCCTTTGCCGGTGTGAAAAACTCGGTTCTCTCGAATGGTGGTGGTCGGGTTTCCCGACTTCTAGCAGGCTGGGTCTCCTGGATTCGAGATGACATGGTTTATCCGACTCTTGGCAAGGAGACAGGGCGGAAGTTGCTGCCCCTATTCCTTTCCCTTTTCTTCTTTATTGCCTTTATGAACTTGTTTGGTCTGGTCCCCTTCGGTGCGACCGCGACCGCAAGCGTTTTTGTTTCCTCCGCTCTGGCCATCTTGACCTTCCTGATGATGATTTTTGGCGGAATGCTCGTGCAAGGTCCGGTCAAGTTTTGGATTAACCTCGTTCCTCACGGAGTCCCGATTTGGCTTTGGCCTCTCCTCTTCGTTCTAGAAGTGGCAGGTTTGGTCATTAAGCCATTTGCACTCACTGTTCGTCTTACTGCGAACATGACGGGCGGACACCTCGTCCTCCTGTCCTTCATGGGCCTTGCCTTTTACTTTGGCACAAATATGGGTGTCGGCGCCGGTCTCGGTGTCACGCCTGTTAGCCTTGGCATGTCCCTTTTCGTCATGATCATTGAGGGCTTTGTGGCTCTTTTGCAAGCATACATCTTTACGTTGCTGTCCATCATCTTCGTAGGCTCTTGTTTGCATCCTGATCATTAACCTTGATTCATAATTCCCGAACACAATAGAAAGATGCTAAACACCCTGGTTGAAACCGCTGGTGCCTCTCATTCAATGGCTGCGATTGGTGCAGGCCTTGCTGTCATCGGAGCTGGCCTTGGAATCGGTCGCATTGGTGGCGCTGCCAATGAAGCCATTGCTCGCCAACCCGAGTCCACAGGCGACATCCGCGGCAATGCGCTGATTTTGTCTGCCCTTGTTGAAGGCGCGACCTTCTTCGCAATCGTCGTTGGTCTCCTTTTTGCCCTCAAGTAAACCCTTGTTCCGGGAACTTCCCCTGTTAAAGGCTTTTGCTTTTGATGGGGGAGAAATCTCCCGGTGGAGTGAGGCATGAACATTCTCCTAACTACGATGGTCTCCGAAGGGGGCCTGAGTGCCATGTTCGATGTAGGACAAAGTTCCTTCATCTGGACGATTGCCATTTTCCTCATCTCCTTGCCTTTCATGTGGAAGGTGGTCTTTGGGCCGATTGCAAAAGCTCTGGAGGATCGCGAAGAAGCGACTCGCCAGGCTGCTCAAGTAGCTGAGGCTGCTCGAGAGGAGACCGAAACCTTGCGAACCGAAATCGAAGCTGACCTGGCGGAAGCCCGTCGCGAAGCTCGTGACCGTGTTCGGGAGGCGGAGTCTCGCGCAGAAGCCAAAGAAAAGGAGATTCTTGCGAAAGCACGTGATGAAGCTGAGCGGGAACGCCAGCGGAGTCGTGAAGAAATCGAAAGCGCCAAAGCTTCGGCTTTGGAAGAGCTTCGTGCTACAGCAGTTGAATTAGGAGTTGGCATTGCTGAGAAGGCAATCTCTCGAGAGTTCAGAAGCGAAGACCAGCAACGTCTTGTTTCAGAACTGCAACGCGATTTGTCTAAGAATTAAAGATGACCTCTTCAGGACACTTTTCTGGACCCGCCGCACGGCGCTATGCCCGTGCGATCTTTGAGGCTGCCCGTTCTGCGGGTGCCTTAGAAGAGGTTGCTGGGGACATGGAAGTGTTGGAGGGGGTCACCTCAGATTCCATCATTTCAGAATGGATGGCAGATCCCAGGATGGACGAGTCAAAACGTTCCGCAATCCTGGAACGAGAAATTGGTGCAAAGGCTCACTCTCTCACTCAAGGCTTACTCCAGGTCTTGGCTCGCCGTCGTCGCCATTCCCTCCTTTCTGAAATTCCAGGTGCTTTCTTGCGATTCCTTGATGCCCATGCTGGGCGTGTCAGAGGCGTGTTGGAAAGCCCTCTCCCCGTGGATGCTTCTGCTCTCGAAGAGTTGGAAAAATCCTTCTCTGAAAGCACTGGGAAAAAAGTGCTCTTGGAGTCCACTCAAGAACCCTCCCTCTTGGGAGGTGTCCGCGTCACTCTGGACGGCATCCGTTACGACGGTTCCGTCCGCGGCCGTCTCGACAAGATTCAAGACCGCCTTGCCCAGGCCGAACTCGGCCATCGTTCGCTGAACTCATAAAGTTAAACATGCAACTTCAACCCTCTGAAGTCACCTCAATTCTCAAAAAAGAGATCGAAGGCTTTCAAGCTTCTGCCTCAACAGAGTCGGTAGGCCAAGTTATCCAGGTTGGCGACGGCGTCGCCCGCGTTTATGGACTCGATGAGTGCATGATGTCTGAACTTCTGGAATTTCCCGGTGGTGTTCGAGGCATTGCACTCAACCTAGAAGAAGACAATGTCGGTTGCGTGCTTCTTGGCGATGCTGCTTCTGTAAAAGAAGGCGATACCGTTAAGCGGACCGGTCGAATCATTTCTGTCCCCACGGGTCCCGCCACGATTGGTCGGGTTGTCAACGCCTTGGGTGTTGCTCTTGATGGCAAAGGTGCGATTCAAGTCGCTGATGAGGACATGCGTCCCATCGAGCAAGATGCTCCAAACGTGATTGAACGAGAGCCCGTCTCTGAACCCATGATGACGGGTATTAAGGCCTTGGACTCCATGATTCCTGTGGGCCGTGGACAGCGTGAATTAATCATTGGCGACCGTCAGACGGGCAAGACCGCGCTCATTATTGACGCCATCATTAACCAGCGGAACTCGGGTGGGGGAGACCCAAGCAACCCCGACCAAGTCATTTGCGTTTACAACGCCATTGGGCAGAAGCAGTCCACTGTTGTGGAGGTTTTGCGCCGCCTCGAGGAGTCGGGCGCCATGGCTTACACCATCATTGTGAACGCCTCAGCTTCGGAAGAAGCTTCCATGCAGTTCATCTCCCCTTACTCGGCGACCGCAATGGCTGAGCGCTTCCGTGACGAAGGCCGCCACGTTTTGATTGCCTACGATGACCTTACCAAACAGGCGGCCGCTTATCGCCAGGTGATGTTGTTGCTCCGCCGTCCTCCGGGCCGTGAAGCTTTTCCTGGCGACATTTTCAACCTTCACTCCCGCCTTCTGGAGCGTTCGGCAAAGGTTTCAGTTAAAGCGAATGAGCTGAATAAGCGATTCTCGCAGGGTGGTGGCTCTTTGACCGCACTCCCTGTGGTTGAAACCCAAGAGGGCGATGTCTCTGCTTACATTCCGACCAACGTAATCTCGATTACCGACGGCCAAATTTTCTTGGAAGGCAACTTGTTCTATGCAGGAGTTCGTCCGGCTGTGAACGTGGGCATTTCGGTATCCCGTGTGGGTTCTGCTGCGCAAACACCCTCCATGAAGAAAGTTGCTGGTGGTTTACGTATTAACCTGGCTCAGTTCAGGGAGCTCGAAGCCTTTGCTCAGTTCGGCTCCGACCTGGATGAGGGAACTCAGCAGTCTTTGAACCGAGGTGCTCGCTTGGTAGAGCTCTTGAAGCAGGGGCAGTACATGCCATTGAAAAACTCCGAACAGATTGTTGCGATTTTCTGTGGAACTTCCGGTTTGCTTGATGACATTGAGCTCAACCAGGTTCGCGAATTCGAGAAAGGGTTCGTCCAGTACATGAACGACAACCATGCTGATCTCATGGAGATGCTCGATGGCTGGAAGACCAAGTGGGACGATGAACTCGCCGCCAAGGTCGAAGCCGCTGGCGAAGAATTCAAAAAATCATTTAACGCCTAGAACAATTCCTCAAAGTGGCTAATCTCCGCGATCTTCGTCAACGCATCACAAGCGTCGGTAATATTCAAAAAATTACCGGGGCGATGGAAATGGTTGCGACTACAAAGCTTCGTCGTTTCCAAGATCGCGCGGTGGCCTCTAAGCCTTACTCTGGTGAAATTGAAGAACTTGTTCGCCGTCTTTCGGGTGCTGTTCAGTCGAATCCCCGCCTTGCTGGGGAAGCGGCCAGTCTTTTCGCGGCGGGCAATCCTTCGGCTCCGCGAGCCGTTCTCTTCATTGGCTCCGACCGCGGTTTGTGCGGCGCTTACAACTCCAATGTCCAACGTTTCTTGGACGCTCAGTTGGCCGAACGGAAAGGAGAGCATGTTTTCTTCGTGATGGGCCGGAAGGCCATCGCCCATGCAAGCCGTTCTGATTACCAAGTCTCGGCTTACCTTGAGGAGCATGTGCTTGAGAAAGCCACCTTTGCGGATGCGGCCGCCATAAGTTCAGCTCTAGTTAAAGCTTTCCTGAATGGGGAAGTTTCGGGCGTGGACTTGTGCTTCACTCGATTTTTTTCGATGATGAAGTATGTGCCTGTTTTGGAGTCTTTTCTCCCCATCCAATCACCTGCTGAAGAAGCTGGTGACGACACCATTCTTGAACCGGGCGCCCCGGATGTTTTGGGTCGCCTCATTCCCAAATACCTCGAGACTGCGGTTAACCACGCCATGCTCGAATCCATCACTTCTGAGTACGCTGCTCGTCGCTTTGCAATGAAGAACGCAACGGAAGCCGCAGCTGATATGAAGAAGGAAATCAATCGTGCTTACAACAAAGCGCGCCAGCAGAAGATTACCAGCGAGATTCTCGAGATTGTCTCGGGCGCTGAAGCACTTTAAGCCTGCCATCGTTCACCATGACTTCCCAAACAACTGGAACTGTTAAACAAATCTTCGGCCCTGTCGTTGATGTTGCTTTTGTCGAAACCGACATGCCCGCCATCAATGATGCGGTTAGTGTCCCCCGCGAAGGGGCCCCCGACCTAGTCTTAGAGGTTGCCCAGCACTTAGGCGACGACCTTGTTCGTTGCGTTGCGATGGCCTCAACGGACGGTCTTCAGCGTGGCACTTCAGCTCATGCGACCGGTGCCCCCATCTCTGTGCCTGTTGGTGAGTGCACAACGGGTCGAGTTTTTAATCTTCTCGGTCAGCCTCTGGATGCCGTTTTCAAAGGGGATGTTGACGCAAAAGAGTATTGGCCTATTCACCGCCCGGCGCCTAGCTTTGAAGAACAAGAAGCGGTTTCTGAAGTTTTCGAAACCGGTCTCAAAGTCGTTGACCTTCTTTGCCCCTTTGCGAAGGGTGGAAAGATTGGCCTATTTGGTGGTGCTGGTGTTGGTAAAACTGTTTTGATCCAGGAGCTCATTCGAATCACTGCTGTTGAGAAAGGTGGTTTCTCTGTTTTCTGCGGTGTAGGTGAACGGACTCGTGAAGGTAATGACCTTTGGCTTGAGATGTCCGAATCCGAGTACACAACTCCCGATGGGGGAAAGGCTGCTGTAATTGATAATGCGGTTCTGGTGTTCGGTCAAATGAACGAACCTCCCGGCGCTCGTCTGCGGATTGCACTTTCTGGCTTGACGATGGCAGAATACTTCCGTGACACGGAGGGTAAAGATGTGCTTCTTTTCGTGGACAACATTTTCCGCTTTGTTCAGGCGGGTTCTGAGGTTTCTGCACTCCTCGGCCGGATTCCTTCGGCTGTGGGCTATCAGCCAACCTTGGGTTCGGAAATGGGAGCTCTTCAAGAGCGCATCACTTCCACCAAGAAGGGTTCTGTGACTTCGATGCAGGCCGTTTATGTTCCTGCGGATGACTTCACTGACCCCGCACCGGTGGCCTCTTTTGCTCACTTGGATTCCACGATTCTCCTTGACCGGGCGATTTCTGAGTTGGGTATTTACCCTGCAGTACACCCTCTCAAATCCACAAGCCGAATGTTGGACCCTCAAGTTGTGGGCGAGCACCACTACAAAGTGGCAACAGAAGTACAGCGAGTTCTCCAGCGTTACGCTGACCTGAAAGACATTATTGCCATTTTGGGCATGGAAGAGCTTTCCGGGGAAGACAAGCAAATCGTACACCGTGCGCGCCGTCTTCAGAGATTCCTTTCTCAACCATTCTTTGTTGCAGAATCCTTCACAGGTGTTCCGGGTCGATTTGTCCCTAAAGACGAGGCCGTCCGTTCCTTTGAGGAAATCCTGGAAGGAAAGCACGATGACCTCCCTGAACAGGCTTTCTACATGGTCGGCGGCATTGATGAAGCCGTTGAAAAAGCCAAAGACATGTAGGCTGAATAACCATGGTAGGCTTCAAACTTCGCGTCATTTCTCCTGAAAAAGTCCTTCTTGAGGCTGAGGTGGCTTCTGCAATCTTTCCAGGTGAGGACGGTTTCTTTGGTATTTTGCCTCGGCATGCTCCCATGGTTTCTTTGACTGCAAGCAACCTATTGACTGCCAAGCTTTCTGATGGCGGAGATGTGGACCTCCTGATTCACGATGGCTTTGCTGAAATCAGGGACAATGTTTTGACTGTTCTGACGCGCTCTGCCGAAAAAGCTTCGGATGTTGATTTAGAACGCGCCCGCTCCGCAGCCGAAAGAGCTCGGAAGCGAATTCGTGCGAATAAGGCGGAATATGACTATGCTCGTGCTGTGTCTTCTCTCCGCCGCGCCCTCGCTCGTGAAAAATATGGCAATCGTTCATGAGTAGGTCCATCGCTGGCCGTACCCACGGCTGCGGTGACCTTCGTGCCGAGCAGGTAGGTGAGCACATCCGCGTGAGTGGATGGGTTTCGGCTCGTCGCAACCACGGAGGTGTCCACTTCGTGGACCTACGGGACCGCTACGGAACTCTCCAAATCGTTGGAGATGAAGATGCCAGTTCTGAGGCGCGTTCGGCTTTAGCGGATTTGCACCCGGAGGATTGCATCCAAGTTGAAGGAACTCTTCGGATGCGAATCGAAGGGCAGCGCAAGAAGGATAAGCCGACCGGAGATGTCGAACTACTCGTTGAAAAGTTGGACATTCTCTCTCGGTCTGCTCGTGTTCCTTTTGAAGTTCAGGATGAGATTGATGTTCCTGAAGAATTGCGTTTGAAGTACCGTTACTTGGATTTGCGCCGCCGCCCCATGACGAAACTTATTGAGCTTCGTTCTCGGGCCAACCATGCCATTCGCTGCGCTTTGCAGGAGGATGGATTCGTTGAGGTGGAGACTCCACTCTTGACAAAATCGACTCCCGAAGGAGCGCGCGACTATTTGGTGCCAAGCCGTGCCCAAAAAGGGAATTGGTATGCCTTGCCTCAGTCACCACAGCTTTTCAAGCAACTCTCTATGGTGGGTGGGCTTGACCGTTATTTTCAGATTGCCCGTTGTTTACGCGACGAAGATTTGCGTGCAGATCGTCAGCCTGAATTCACTCAGCTGGATATGGAAATGTCCTTTGTTGATGAAGAAGATGTATATGCCTTGGTTGAGTCGGTCATGGTTCGCCTGTACCGGGATTTGAAGGGCGAAGACCTTTCTGCTCCCTTTGAGCGGATGCCATATTCCGAGTCCGTTCGACGCTTTGCAACGGATAAGCCTGATCTTAGGAACCCTCTTGAAATTGAGAACCTTACAGCAGTTGCCGGAAACATCGGGTTTGGCGTTTTCGAATCCGTCCTTGAGAGCGGTGGTTGGGTTCGTGGAATTCGCATACCTGGGGGCGCCGAACTCTCTCGGAAGCAAATTGATTCTATTGAGCAAGCCGCTCGAGATGCAGGTGCGGGTGGAGCGGCCTGGTGTAAAGTTGGAGAGGACGGTCCGACCGGCCCTCTGTCTCGCTTCTTGAAAGGGGAAGGCGGGCCAGAATTTATGGCCGCTCTTTCCGCTGAAGTGGGGGATCTTCTGATCACAATTGCGGACCAGCCTCGCCGCGCCATGGTCGCCTTGGATACGGTTCGCCGCCACTGCGGAGAACTCATGGGTATCGTCTCCGGGCCAGACCGTCTTCTTTGGGTCACGGAATTTCCGCTCTTTGAAGAAATTGACGATGGGGAATGGACTCCTGCCCACCACCCATTTACCTCGCCTTTCCCTGAGGACATCTCTGCTTTGGCGGAGGGGCAAAAGGAAGGCATTCGCTCTCGGGCCTATGACTTGGTACTGAATGGCGTTGAATTGGGCTCCGGCTCCATTCGAATCCACGACTCGGATCTTCAGCAGACCGTTTTCTCCGCAATTGGAATGGATGTCAAGGAGGCTAAGCGTCGATTTGAGTTCCTGTTGGAGGCCTTTCAATACGGTCCACCACCCCACGGCGGCTTTGCCATTGGCTTGGACCGCCTTTATGCCTTGCTTTTTGAGGCTTCATCGATTCGGGAGGTCATCCCTTTCCCGAAAACTGCCACCGGTTCCTGTCCTCTGACAGGAGCTCCTTCTGATGTAGATCCTGCTCAACTTGACGAGCTCGGAATTACTCAGAAATCCCTAAAATCAGAATAATCGTTAGAATTCAAGGACTATCCGTCCCAAACCAAGGAGACCCTCCACATCCCTCCCCGTAAAAGAAGATCCCGCTTTGCTCCCCCTGAAAGGGAGCGCTACCGCGTCAATAACCGTATTCGAATAAAGGAAGTCTTTCTGATTGGGCCTGAAGGTGACCAGATTGGGCCTACCCCAACAACGGAAGCCCTCAAATTGGCTAGAGAAGCCGGCATGGATTTGGTGGAAGTTGCCCCCAATTCCAGGCCCCCTGTTTGCAAGATTATTGACTACGGGCGCTTCAAGTATGAGCAAAAGAAGAAACAGACGCGTTCTCGCTCCGCTTCCTCCATTTTGAAGGAGATTCGGGTTCGTCCGAAGATTGACACTCACGACCTGGAGATAAAGGTCCGGAAGGCCCGCGAATTCCTTGAGGCAGGCCACAAGGTCCAGGTGACCTGTTTGTTCCGCGGCCGGGAAATGGCCTACCAGTACCTCGGCAAGGAGGTTCTAATCAAAGTGGTGGAGCTGTTGGAGGATCTTGCCAAGTTGGAACGCCAACCTCGGATGGAGGGGCGTCGCATGAACCTCCTCCTCGGGAAGCGATAACCCCTTGACCCTGCCGTGGGCTTAGGTAAAATGCCGAGTCCAAATCCTTGGAACCAAGCCACTTGTAACAGCAGTGCCCAAGCAGAAAACCAAAAAAGCCATCGCCAAACGGATGAAAGTCACCAAGACCGGAAAGGTCTTGCGGCGCCATATGGGTACCGGACACATCCTCTCTCCCAAGTCAGCGAAGCGCCGTCGCGGATTGCGTCAGGCGACTCTCGTTGCTGGTAAATTCGCCGCAAACATGCGAGCACTTCTTCTGAAAGGCTAGGAGTTGAATCCATGACACGCGCACGAAATGTAGTACCTCGTCTTCGCCGCCGTCGCCGTCTTATGCGCCGCGCGAAAGGAAATTGGGGTGCCCGCAGGAAATTGGTCCGCACCGTGAAGGAAACCCTGCTTCGCTCAGGGATGTTCGCCTTCCGGGACCGTAGGAATCGCAAAAGGGTTTTCCGCCGCCTTTGGATTCAGCGCCTCAATGCCGCTGCCCGCTCCAATGGCCTGTCTTACAGTAAGCTCATCCATGGGATGGGAAAGGCTGGTATGGATATTGACCGAAAGGCCCTCTCAGAACTCGCTTTTCACGACCCCGCAGCATTTTCTGTCGTCGTAGAGCGCGCAAAAGAGTCCCTCGCCGCCTAAACTATTCGGCGTCATGCGCGACGCCCTAGAAGAACTCCGCCAATCTGCCCTAGAAGCCCTTTCGGGGGCTGGGTCCGATGCCGAGTTGCGGGAGGTTGAGGTCCAATACCTTGGCCGGAATGGGGAGCTGACTTCCCTGCTTAAGCAGCTCGGTAGCCTTTCTGCTGAAGAGCGCCCCTTGATGGGGAAGCTGTCCAATGAAATCAAGGGTGAGGTTCAAGCGTCCATTCAGGAACGGCGCAAGGGGTTCGATGAGGAAAAACTCCAGGCAGATCTTTTGGGAGAAGGATTTGACCCAACTCTGCCAGGGCCCTCGGCTCCTGCGGGTGGACTTCATCCTTTAACGCGGATTCGCCGCGAACTTGAAGATTTGTTTTCTTCAATGGGCTTCTATGTTGTGGATGGCCCCGAATTGGAGATGGAATCGAATAATTTCGATGCTCTCAATATTCCTGGAGATCATCCCGCCCGAGAATCGCATGACACCATTTGGGTGCGGGAGCCAAGCTCTCCGGGCGCTGGCGATGGGACCTGTATGAGAACGCACACCTCTCCAGTTCAAGTTCGCGCTCTTCGAAAGTTTGGCGCTCCTTTGAAGGTCATTGCACCCGGCAGAGTTTTTCGTCAGGAAACACAGGATGCCACTCATGATCACACGTTCCATCAAATGGAAGGACTTGTGGTTGGAAAGGGGGTTGGAGTCTCCCATATGTTGCATGCCATGAACACTCTTCTTGAAGGAGTCTTTGGGCGAAAAGTGGAAACTCGTCTTCGTCCAGGTTTCTTTCCCTTTGTGGAGCCTGGTTTTGAGCTAGATGCTCGCTGCCCTTTTTGTGAAGACGGCTGCAGGGTGTGCAAAGGGTCGACTTGGATTGAGTTGATGCCTGGTGGACTTGTTCACCCCCACGTTCTAAAAGCTTGTGATGTTGACCCGGAACACTTTAGTGGTTTTGCCTTTGGTCTAGGACTTTCTCGGATGGTCATGTTGCGCTATGGAATCAATGACATTCGTTGGATGCTGAGTGGGGATCTTCGATTCTTGGAGCAATTTTAATGAAAATTTCTCTGAACTGGCTGAACGACTTTGTGGATTTGTCCGATCTCGAGCCTCAGCGAATTGCCGAGCTTTTATCCCTGCACACTGCCGAGGTTGAAGGGGTTGAAGTCTACGGCGAAGGTATTCTGGATGTGGTTGTGGGCGAAGTTTTGGAATGCGGACCGCACCCGGATGCGGACAAGCTTTCTGTGACTTCTGTGGAGTATGGCGCTGATGAGCCTGCCCAAGTGGTTTGTGGCGCTCCGAATGTACGAAAGGGCTTAAAGGTCGCTTTCGCTCCTCTGGGTTCTTGCTTGCCTGGAGATTTGAAAATCAAGAAAGCAAAACTGCGCGGTCTTGAATCACGCGGGATGATTTGCTCTGAACAAGAGCTCGAGTTGTCTGAGTCCCACGCTGGGATTTTGGAGCTGGATGCGGATGCGCCGATAGGGCATCGCTTGGTGGACTGGCTAGGCATCCTCGATTCCGTCTTGGAATTAGATAATAAATCTCTCACTCACCGCCCAGACCTTTGGGGACATTACGGCTTTGCTCGAGAGCTCTCTGCAATTTTAGATAGAGAACTAAAGCCACTTCCTGTTCTGGATGGATGGCCTCGTGAGACGAGTAGTTTTCCAATTCATGTGGAGGACACTGCAAGCTGTCCTCAATATTGGGGCCTCTTAGTTGAACTGGATACCCCACCCAAGCCCTCCTCAATGCTCGTTCAAAATCGTTTGCTTGCAGTTGGTCAACGACCTTTGAATGATGTTGTTGATTTGACCAACTATGTTTTGCAGGAAATTGGTCAGCCCACACATGCCTTCGATTTAAGTCGAATCCAGGGACCGGAAATTCGGGTAAGGCGGGCATCCGATGGCGAGGCTTTGACAACTCTTGATGGCGTCAACCGCAAACTCTCCACTGAAGACGTCGTGATTGCTGACGAGAAAAACCCAGTTGCCTTGGCAGGGGTGATGGGTGGTGAATCTTCTGAGGTCCATGATGAGACCACCGAAGTTCTTCTTGAGTCTGCAGTATTTGAGCCGGTTCGGGTTCGGCGTACTTCTCAGAGGCATGCGCTACGGTCGGAAGCTTCCGCTCGCTTTGAGAAATCTTTAGACCCTGCTCTTGCGGAACAGGCTCTCCTCCGTTTTGGCTTCCTCTTGAGGGAATTCCGCCCAGGTTCGGAGATTATTCACGCACCTTCTTGTTCCGGCGCACTTTCGATTCCCAAGATTTCTTTGCCGTTCGAATTGGGAAAGACCGCAACTCTTTTAGGCCTCGAACTACAACCAGAAGAGGTGGCCCAAAAATTTCAGGCGATGGGATTTGGAGTTCAATCTTCTCAACCTGACTGGAGCGTTACCGTGCCTTCCTGGCGAGCAACGAAAGATGTCACAACCCCGATTGACTTGGTCGAAGAAGTGGGGCGCATGGTGGGCTACCATAAGATTTCCCCTCAACCTTTGGAGGGTCCCATTGTGGCCCCATGGCAGGACCCGATGCGTGCTCTTACGCGACGTTTGTCCGACCGCTTAGCTGGCGCTTGGAACCTTTTTGAAACTGAGGCCTATTCTTTCCTCCACCGAGATTGGTTGAAGTACCTTGGACTTGAAGAATCTGATTTCGTTCGCTTGTCAAATCCCGTCCAGGATGGAGTGCACCTTCTGCGGCGAGACCCAATTCCGAGTTTGCTAGAGCAAGTCTGTAGAAACATCCGTGAACAGGGGAATGGCGGTATTTTTGAGATAGCAAAGTCCTACTCTCCGGACGGGAGTGGCGACGCCATTCAGAAAAGATGGCTAGCTGTTTGCCTTTGGGGAGATTCTCCTCGAATGGATGGCCCCACAAGCCTGTTTGGGAAAGCCCAAGCCATCTGCGCCGATTTGATTGCTTGTACTGCTTTGGCAACCAAGCAGGAAAAAGGGGGAGATGAACTTCCTTCTTGGATCCACCCCGTTAAAAATCAAGCTTGGAAATCAGGGCAATCTCTGCTCGGGGTTAGCGGTCTTGTTGACCCCCGCGTGTTGTCGGCCATTGGCCTTGATGGATGTGAATGCTCCATTGTCCTTTTAGACTTGGACACTTTGCTCTCGATTGAAAAAGGTCGAGTGTCTTCCTTTCACTCTCCCGGGAAAATGCCTGCCATCAAAGTGGATGTCGCTTTGGCCCTGCCGGCGGACGTGCAATTCCTGGAAGCTGAGAGCGCACTGAAGAAAGCGGGCGGTAAGCTCCTGGAGAGTCTTTCTCTCTTTGACCTTTTTGAAGGAGGCTCTATTGAGGAAGGCTGGAGGAGTCTGGGGTTCCGTGCAGTTCTTAGGGCTGCGGATAGAACCCTTTCCGAGAAAGAGGAGCAAAAGTTTCTGAAAAAAGTGGAGAAAGTCGCTTCTGAATTGGGTGGCCGCCTACGTACCTGAAATTAATCACTACTTTTCCGAGAAGGGGAAGTGAAGTCGCTGTAATCTTTCGCATTGTCCTTTTGAACTTCTAATCATCCTTTGAGCTGGTTTCGCCGCAACTTCGACCAAGCCTTTCTAGTCCTCCACGTTCTAGTCGATGGTTTGGCCATTGTATGCGCTTGTATATTGTCTTTTTGGCTTGTCGAGCGGGGGGATTGCGATCAGGTGACTCCATTGCCGGCAATAATCCAATTACATTTGATACCCGGAATCGTGGGCTTGGCAACGACCCTCTTTTTTCTTTGGTACCTTCATCTGTACCAGTGGCAAAAGAGTATTTTGAATGTCCAGGAATATAAAAAAGCGTTTCAAGCTGTGCTTCTTTCTTTCTTGTGCACCACGACCTACTTATTTTTCTTTCGTAATTTTGGGCGCACACTAGAAGAACATTTTCCTGCAATTATGGGGACCCCCGTCCAGGTATTCCTCGAGATGTTTTCGGTTGAAGCCGGCGTTGCTGGAAACTGGAGGAAGGGCGTTTACGTTTCCATGTTTGCGTTCATTTACGCTTTCCTTTTCATTGAGCGAATGATTATGTTTCGCTTCGTCTCTTATCTCCATAAGCGTGGATATGGAAATGTTCCGGTTGTGATTTGGGGTACTGGCCCAATGGCCGTTCGGCTCCAACAAAAGATGAGATTGTTTCCTTTTTTAGGATTCAAATTTGTTGGTTTTTTTGACGAGGACTCCTCGCGTCACGGCAAGAATATTTCGGGTCATCCGGTGCTCGGAGGTTTAGAGGAGTTGGAGCCGGCATGTCAAAATCAGGGCATTGAACATCTTTTTGTAGCAGAACCAGAAATGCAAGAAAGTCGTTTGTTGGATATTTGCGCCAGATTAGACGTGTTGGGGATTCGGTACTCGGTCGTGCCTCGCCTTTACCATTTTTATTCACAGAGTTTCCGATTGGACACCTTGGACACCATCCCTCTTCTTCAGCCTGCTCGTTTAGTGCGGAAGTACCCCGTTGACTTTCTAAAGCGGACTTTTGACCTTGTCATTGCTGGAATTCTCTTCGCCTTTTCTCTCCCACTGTTTGGCGTTATCGCGATTTGGCTCTCACTCCAATCCCCTGGGCCAGTTCTTTTCTCTCAAACTCGGGTTGGCAGAGATGGCAAGACTTTCAAAATGCTGAAGTTTCGATCCATGCACTCCAAGATGTGTGGAGATGATGTGGCTCCCGATTCATATGGAGACCCCCGAATCATTCCAGGCATTGGTAGCTTCTTAAGGCGGTATTCTTTAGATGAGTTGCCACAGCTTTGGAATGTTCTTCGTGGTGACATGTCTCTCGTGGGCCCCCGCCCCGAGATGGCCTTTATTGTTGCTGGTTATGGTCCTCTTGAGAGGAACCGACTTGCCGTTAAGCCTGGACTCACGGGGCTCTGGCAGGTTTCGGAAGCTCGAAATGCGCCCATTCATGACAACATGGATTACGACCTTTATTACATTGACAACCAGTCGATTTTTCTGGATTTGCTGATTCTTGGCTTCACCTTCATTGCGATATTTCGAGCCCGTGGGACAGCCTGAGTCTCCTTACAGCGGGCCTGATCGACGCCGCAAGGCTACCCCGGCCCTTTCAAAGTTTTCGTTTTGGGGAGGGCAAAGGCGTGGTGATGGGAGCCGAAGAACAAATTGGAATCAATTTGTAGATTTGTATTCGTTTCGTACCTGGGTCATCTTGAGCGTCTTCTTGTTGCTCAACTTGCTGGACTCTCATTTCACATTGCTTTATTTGCAAAGAGGAGGGGATGAGGCAAATCCAATGGCCATTGCTCTAATGGGGAGCGGAATCTCTGTCTTCGTTTTGGTTAAGGCTCTTGGGATTGGTTTTGCCGGAGCTCTTTTCTGTGTTTTGAAAAATTTCAAGAACGGAAGATTAGGGGTGCTGATTGCTTTCGGCCTATATCAGGTGCTTCTTATTTATCACCTTTCCCTTTACTTTAATTGGTATCCAGGTTCTGTACTCCCTTAAATTCTTTGGATCCCCGAGCAGGGCGCTTTTTGCAAACAGTAATCTGGATCCCTGCGGCAATAATCTGCTGACCACTCCTTTTATTGATGATTGCTTGTCCTCCTAATGCTACTGCGAGAGTCTCCAAAGTTTGGGGTAAGAAGCTAGGTGGGGCAACAGAGTTTGACGGAGTACTTGCGGGCTTTTCCTTGCTCTCAACCCATAGGAGGTTCAATACGTCTCCTTCTAATTGAGCCTGGAGGGTTAGAGGTGTTCCTGGCCCGAAGCGATCGGAGAGTAACAGGGAGACAAAAAGGCAGGAGAGGAAGAACCTTCGATCGGTTTCAGCGGCACAGTCTTCCTTCCAGTCAAGGAGGAGCTCGCGGCCAAGCGACCGGCCTATCTGAACAATCATTTTCCCTAAGGGGCGTAGAGCTTGGTAATCGAACCTTGATTCAATTTTCCCACTTGAGAGGGAAACTGATTCAAGAATCAGTTCCATTTCCTTGGCGGAACGCAATGCCGGTCCTGCGAGGTCCTTTCCGTCGCCGTCGCCTTCCATCAGCTGAAGGTAGCCCGAAAGACTGGTCAGGGGGTCCCGAAGACCCTCCACTGCTCCATCCAAGTAATCCCTAAGATCGGGCTGCTTTGAAGGGGGGGGCGGAGTAGACAGTTTGGAGAACGCCATCCCCAGAAGTTCTGGGTTCCATGGAAAGGGGACTAAGTGGACGTCTTGTCGCGCCAGCAGATTCTCAAAACCAGAAAGTCCACGATCTTCTAACAGAATTAGGAGGGAAGCATTGCCTCGATCTTCTAAGAGAAGCTCAAGCTGATGAACCTCCTTGAGTCCTAAGGAATTGGAGGGAACGACAAGAAGCTGGAAAGGGTCCGGGTATTCGCACCCGGAAGTCAAAGTTGCGTTGTTGCCTACCCATGCTTCCAGAACACGAAATGCAGGGTGGTCTGGATTGCCCCAAAAATGGGCATACTGGAAGGAGAGGGGTGGAGAGGGCATGGCTGCGCAGGAAAGACAGCCTAACGAATCAGGGAGAACTTGGAAGTTGCTTTTTGGTGCAGTGCTTGAGAATCCAGGGGACAGCTTCTGCGAAATGCGCACAGTAGAGGTCGGGTTCTTTGCCGATCTCGGCTAGCTTTTGACGTGCTTGCCTGCCCTTTCCTGTTCCCACCAAAACACTTCGGAGATTAAGAGCGGCAAAGGCCTGAAGATCTCGAACGTCGTCGCCCACGCCAATGCTTCGGTCGAGGTCAATGTCAAAATCTTGAATAGCTCTCTCCAGGAGGCCTGGCAATGGTTTTCGGCAACGGCAAATGCGACGATGAGGGGGTGTGCCGACCTGATTATGGTGTGGGCAGTGATACCAAGCATCAATCCTGGCCCCACGCGCAAGAAGCTCCTCATCGATTTTCTTTTGAATAGCGAATAGCTTCCCTTCATCTAAAAGCCCTCTTGCGACTCCGGATTGATTGGAAACAACGATAAGTAGCAGGCCGTGAGAATGCAGGGTTGCTAAGGCATCCGAAACGCCTGGGAGAAGGCGCACTTTAGTTGGGGTGTCGAGGTAAGGGACTTCACGAAGAAGCGTGCCATCTCGATCCAAAAATAGAGCTGGGCGTGCACTCATGTTTTTAGTTTAGCAGGCAGGCCGGTGAGGCTACCCTTGAAGGGATGAAAAAGCACTTTAAGAGCAATGTTCACCAGGAACTTCAATCGCGGGATAGCGGCGATCCCTGGATGGTCTTCAAGATTATGGGTGAGTTTGTTGATGGATTTGAGACCATGAAGGATATTGGCCCCGCTATTTCTATCTTTGGGTCGGCACGGACAAAACCATCTGACCCTTGGTACAAGATTGCTGAAGAAACAGCAGCACAGGTTGCCCGCAGAGGTTACTCCGTCATCACGGGTGGCGGGCCTGGAATGATGGAGGCCGCGAATAAAGGCGCCCAACGCGGGGGAGGCACTTCGGTTGGGCTCAACATTGTTCTCCCGATGGAGCAAGAACCGAACCCTTATCAGGACATCTGCATTGACTTCCATTACTTTTTTACACGGAAGGTTATGTTTGCAAAATATGCTTTGGGGTATGTCGTGATGCCAGGAGGATTCGGCACCATGGACGAGTTTTTTGAGGCTCTGACTCTGATTCAAACTTCAAAAATGAAAAACTTTCCCGTTGTCCTGATGGGGAAAGATTATTGGGGCGGCCTTGTCCGTTGGATTAAAAAGAGCATGGTTGGGGCAGGCACTATTGATGCAAATGACCTGGACCTTTTTTACATAACGGATGACCCCGTGGAGGCCGCGACAGTGATTCAGCGAGCTCTTGAAGAGGGCTCAAAAATTAACCCACAATGGAGGAAAGATTTGGCGAGGGCCAAGCGGCAGGCGGCCCGCCTTCATGCAAAAGCACGAGTTTCCTCAAGGAAACATGCAGCCAAGAAAAAGGGGAAACGGAAGGGGAAAAAACCTAAGAGCTAATCGAGGTCTTCTTCTTTTGCGCGACTTAGGAATTCACCGTTTTCGGTGTTGACTTTGACCCATTCCCCGGCTTCGATGTACATAGGGACACGGATTTCGAGTCCTGTATCGCAAGTCGCAGCTTTCTTGTCGTTTGTGACGCTATCGCCTTTGACGGCTTGCTCAGCCTCTTTGACCTGAAGGATTACGGAGCCGGGCAAATCTAGGTTAATGGGGTTTTCTTGGAAAAAAGTTACCGTAATGGACTGATTTGCGCGCACGAATTTCATGGAGCTCGCGCAAAGTTCGCCTTCCAAGAAGTATTGTTCGTAGTTTTCGTCGTCCATAAAAACGAAGCGCTCTCCCTCCATATAGGAAAATGTACATTTTCGTCTTTCCAAGAAGGCAGTCTCTAGGGTCTCGTCAGAACTCATTCGCATTTGCTTCTGCTGACCGGTTTTGTAGTGCTTGCATTTAATTTGATTGAATGCAGGTCCTTTTCCAGGCTTTCGGTGCTCGAAGTCAGTCACTACGAAGAGCTCCCCGTCTAGGACGAGTACTTGGCCTTTTCGGGCTTGGTTTGCTTTAATGGTCATGGGGTGAACTTGGGCTACGCCAATAGCGGTGTAGAAGAGAAAGATGGGTCAGGAGGAAGCTGCCACCAAAAAGACTTCCGCCGACGAGAACAAGGAAGGCCGTCTCAGGGAAAAACTTGGTGGACCACCAGCCGCCGACATCCAAAAGGAGGCCTAGGCCCGTGAGCGAAGACAGGATACCTGCCTTTCTGGGTGAGAGGAAGGAAAAGGCAAGAGCGCCAGTCACGAGTAGCAAGAGGCTCATTCCAAATAAGTGAATGTGACTAAGCTTCAGCAATGAGGGAATTGGGATGCCTCGATCGCGCTCTAAATAAGGGAGGACTTCATCATAAGATCGAAGAGGGGACTCTTCAGCCTTGCCGCCAGGCTCGTGGCACTCCAGGCAATCCAATTCAATAATGGGGTGGATATTGTCTTGGTAAAATTGTTTGTGATTGGGCTCAGAAAAGTCGGGGAGGTTTGGTTGAATGCTCCACTGGCGGAGAAGATTGGCGTCCTCTTCGATTGTGAGGTATTCCAGCATCTCGCCTTCGACCATTGTTTCAAACCTGTTTTGGAATGGGTTTCCACTGAAGTGCCAGCGAACATCTCGAAGACTGAGCCCGGCCTCAGCGTCCGAAGTCTCGTACTGAGTCCAAATAAGGGCAGTTGAAAAAAACCATCCAGCAATGAAAGCTACGGAGCAAGAAGAGAGGAAGATGCGGCCAGGTCGAAGACTGAGGATGGAAAAGGGGAATGAGTGCGTCATCCGAAGTTTCTTCTCATGGTAGATGAAGGAATATCCAGAGATTTTCGGTATTTCGTTACAGTCCGGCGGGCAACTTTTATTCCGTCTCGGTTCTTGAGAATTTTAATAATTTCTTCGTCGCTAAGCGGGGCGGTTTTGTCTTCTGCGCTTACGATTTGTTGAATTCTCTTTTGGATGGCAATGCGCGAGGTCGACCCACCATCTGTGTTGGCCTGTCCCCCTGAAAAGAAATCCTTTAAGGGCAAAATCCCCTGTGGGGTTTGAGCCCACTTCCCTCGTGTAGCTCTGGATACAGTCGAAATATGAACGCTAACGAGGTCGGCAACCTCCTGCATTTTTAAGGGCTTTAGTTTTTCCATGCCATAATCCAGGAACTCTCTCTGGCGTTGAACTAAAACTTTAGATATTTTTAGAAGTGTTTCACGGCGCTGGCCAACGGCGTCAAGGAACCACCGAGCCCGCTCAATTTTTTTTAGTAAAAAGCTATGAAGCCTTTTGTCATTCCGCGCTTTTTCTAGTGCGAGCTGTGCATTTTTACTTAGGCGCAAATCAGGTAAGCCGTCACGCGTCAAAGAGACTTCGTATTCGCCCCGCTCGTTCTGAGAAATTAAAACATCCGGCTGAATAGCCATTGAATTGTCGGGCGCATACTCGTGAAGAGGTCGCGAATCTAGAATGCTCAAGATTTCGAGAGCGGACCGGACTTCGACAAGGGTAACACCCATAGCGGTTGCGATTTGGGGGAGCCGATTGGAAAGCAAATCATCGAAGTGGCTAACGACGAGTTCCTCAGCAACAGGGTGAGGGTCTGGCATGGCGCGAAGCTGGAGAAGGTATGCCTCTTGAATATTTTTGGCACCTAAAGCCGGGTGGGCAACTTCCCGAAGATGGGCTTGTGCATCCAGGAAACCTTGCAGGGGCAGGCCATGAGTCTCAGCAAGTGTTTCGATTCCTTCCGGAAGGAAGCCCTTCTCGTCAAGGCCAGCAAGGAGGAGTTCGGCATCCAGCAGTTCTTCTTGGGGGGTTTCTGCTACTCGGAGTTCAGCAAGGATCCCATCTTTAGTGTGTCCTTCAGGAGCGGGGATGTTCTGGAGTAAATCCCAGGATTCATCTGTATTGGAGGAGCGCTGACCATCACCTGCTGGGCGTTCATCGAAGAGCCGCTCCAGACCCTCGAGATCAGGCTCATCTTGCTCTTGGCTTTCTTGATTTTCCCCGTCTTCGCTCGTCCTCTCTCCCTCTTGGGGGTCGGCCAATTCCAGAAAAGGATTGTCCTCCAATTCAGATTCAACACGATCCAACAGTTCAGGGGCTGTTAGCTGGAGTACCTGCATTGCCTGAATCATTTGAGGAGATTGGAGCAGTTTCTGCTCCATCCTTAGGCTTTGCCGATATTCCATTCGCATGCCCTAGTTTAATCGTTCTTCTGCCAAAGAGCAGAATTGAGTTTGGATGGGGTGGGGGTGTTAGGATGAGCTCCCATGAGAATCCTCCTCGTTGAAGACGAGAAAACTCTCGCAATTCCCTTGGCTGAGCTATTGGAGGAAATAGGCCACGAAGTCACCGCGTTGAGTGATGGCGCATCTGCATTGGCTTGGTTGGAGGAAGACCGTTGTGATTTGGTACTTACCGATGTC
>DLRM01000027.1:47360-60395 GCA_002500505.1 Planctomycetes bacterium UBA7888 | reverse complement strand
ATTGCGACCCCACCAGGCGTGGTCTGAAACCTTTCCGGCGTAATGGCGGTGGTCGGCAATTGTCTTGATATCGTCAAAGGTAAATGGGTTGAAATGTCGGCCGCTCTGGCGCTGGAAACGTCCTCCTTGAACAAGGTGGTAAAGGTGGGGGACGACACAAGCGGTCATGAAAGCTTGACCATGGTCATCAAAGTCCACCCCCCAAGGGTTGCTAGTTCCCCACGAGAAGACTTCAAATTCATGTTTTTGTGGATGGAAGCGCCAAACTCCTGCGTTGATTGGTTCTCGTTCAGCATCTGGTGTTCCAGGTTTGCCAACTCGGGAATGGGTGAAGACGCCTTGGCAGCCATAGAGCCATCCATCGGGCCCCCAAATGAAAGAGTTCAAGGTTTCGTGAGTGTCTTCATATCCCCAACCATCCAGTAGGACTTCCGGAGGTCCGTCGGCAATGAGGTCCCCGTCTTGGTCGGGAATGAACATTAGATAGGGTGCAGCTCCGACCCAGACACCGCCAAATCCGACCTCCAGGCCACTAACCAAATTCAAGCCCTCGGCAAAAACATGACGTGTTTCATATTCACCATCCGAATTGCTGTCCTCAAAAACAATGATTTTGTCGAGTCCTTCGCCTTCCGCTCTGCGCTGGGGATAGGAGTAAGCCTCGACTACCCATAACCGCCCATCTGCGTCCGTGGTGAAGGCAATGGGTTGATGGAGGTCCGGTTCGGCGGCAATCACTTTGACTTCGAAGCCTTCGGGAACCGTCATGGCTCGCACTGCGGCCTCCGCTTCTAGGCCGCTTTGCTGAAGCACCTTGTAGGGGATGATTCGCGGGAGTTTGCGCTCCTGCACGATTTTTGGCTTGGACTCATGGAAAAGAAAATCGTCGTAGTTGAGATGTCCCCATCCGCCAGTGCTTTCGTCAACTAAGCGAATCCGAAGTTCTTGTCCAAGGAATCCACCAAGATTTACAGCCACCCTTTGCATGGTTTCGTGGCTAGCCCCGGGAGTCATGAAAATCACGGCCTTGTCCGCAACCCGCACCAACTCGACTCGAGTTTTGTGGCTCTTACCGCCACCAACCAACATGCTGGCCCAGGGATGAGTCACCTTAAAGGGGAGGCTTGTCAGAGTCCCAGTACGGGAATCACCGTGGAGCTCATATCCGCCAACCCAATAGTTGCCTTGGTGATGGCTTACGACAGTTCCAAGTCGTGCTTCAACCGAATCACCTTGGATGGGTTGGCCGGTAAAGGCGTCTCCTTCGGCGACCCAGTTTTGCAAATCACCACTTTCGAAGCTGAGGTCGAGAGGTTTCCCGTCTGTATTCAAGGGGGAGATGCCATTTTCAAAGCGCGGTGCTTGATCCATAGCGCGGCGTTTGGGTTGTGCGGCATTCCACTCAGACGTGCTGGCTTGGCGGGTGCGATGGCTTAGGAGGAAGGTGCCCTTTTTGTTTGAAATGACGATATCCGGGAGCCCATCCGCGTTTACATCTCCCGCAACCACCTGCACACCGATACCGGAATCGTCATCGGCGAGGTGTGGGATGAACTCGGCTTTGCCCTCGGGTGAGCGTTGCAGGCGGAACCAGTAAACCACTGCTGGGGCGGCGGAGTCTGGATCGCCATCCGGACCATGAGCCCAGAAGCGTTTTCCAGTTATGACATCTTGCAAGCCGTCACCATCTATATCCG
The DNA here is from genome assembly GCA_002500505.1 of Planctomycetes bacterium UBA7888. Classification (GTDB taxonomy): domain Bacteria; phylum Planctomycetota; class UBA1135; order UBA1135; family UBA1135; genus UBA7888. Next base: position 58,698 of record DLRM01000027.1, on the reverse strand, counting down.
CCAAGCACATCGCGTGCATTTGCGAGAAGCTCACGCCATAGGGGTTGTCCTCAGCTCGCGAATCGATAATGCGATGTTCACGAAAATTAATTCCCCCCTGTTCATTTGCGATTTGCTCGAACCAGGACAAACCCCAACCATGAGCGTCGAGGCTGGTGACGATGTCCGTGTCGCCGTCGCCATCGGCATCAAGAGTAAGCATTTGAGCTCCACCTCTTCGGCGCGAAAATGAAAAGGCATGGAAGTCCCAAACCGGATTCCCGTCCAGGCTCTCTGGTTGTTGCCACCATCCAGTTTTCATTAGAAGATCCTTGCGGCCATCGCCATTGATGTCCCCAACTCCAAGTCCGTGCGTAAATCGGCTCCCTACATTGTCGGCCGACGCCTGGCGAAAGACCCAGGGAGCAGTTGGGTCGACAGGGTCAGGCCCAGCCCACCCGAGCTTGCCATTTTGCTGGCAAACAATCTCTGGCTCACCATCGCCTGTTAAGTCCGTAAAGGTGGGGGACTCGTTGTCTACGCCGTCGAGTACGCGATGCCGAATCCACTCTTTACTCTTGTTTCCAGGATTTTGAAACCACGAGGCATCTTTTCCAGGGAACCCGATGATTAAGATGTCATTCCATCCATCTCGATTGAAATCGTGAACGAAAGCAAAGAAGTTTTCGGAATATCGTGAAGGGTCAAATGTTTTGGGCGAATAAAATGCATACCGATTTTCAAAGCTTGGCCCCTGATACCACCAAGGACCGGCAATGAGGTCAGCATGCTCGTCACGGTTTAGGTCGCCAAACGTTGCTCCTTCGGCATAGAATTCCGGGTCGAGAAGGATGCGCTCAAAATGGTGTATCGTGCGGCCCTGTTCTTGGTTTTCCTGGGCGAAGGCGCACCCAAAGGAAAACAGTGTTAGGGCAATTAAGGGGAATTGCATAAACACACTCTAAAAACTTCTTCAGATTGCTATACTTCGTTTATGGAAAAAAAAGAACATAAGGCCAATTATAGGACCGTATTTATTCTTCACTTCGTCGTGCTTGGCTACCTTATATTCCTGGGCAGTCACCTTAGCGCCTTGCATGTGAAAGTGAATAACCTTCATATGGACGTAGAACGACTGGCCAAGGAAGAGCCCTTAAACGGTCTTCAGCTGGATTAGTCTCATTTTAGATTGCTTTCAGCGTATCTGAGAACACCTTCAGTGTGTTTTGAGGGGTGGGCTTCAGTTTTGAGGACAGATAGGAACAAATCAAACGAGCCATAATTTGCATTTTTTGGTAGCCTAGTCTTGCATGAAAAAGTTGTTGCCTTTCTGTGCGATTCTGCTCATCCCCTCCGTTGCGCGTACTCAAACGACCTGGTATGTGCCGGACAATTTCGCGACAATTCAAGATGGCATTAATGGTGCTCTTGATGGCGATACCGTGATTGTGCGGGATGGGACCTATATTGAGAACATCAACTTTAATGGCAAATCGATTTATCTAAAAAGTGAGAATGGCCCCGTAATGACGATTATTGATGGCAATCAAACGGGATCGGCGGTGACCTTCAATGGCAACAATATTTTGGCCGCGGCCACCTTAGACGGGTTTACGGTAACAAACGGATCCGGCACATTTGATGTTGGCGCGAATTACGAGTGCGGTGGGGGGATATATTGCACGGCATCATCCCCGGTAATCACAAATAATATCATTCGAGGTAACGTTAGCGGATTCGGCGGCGGCATTTCCTGTAGGTCGGCATCCGCCGCAATCTTGGTTGCAAATGTCATTACAAACAATACTGCGTATGCTGGTGGTGGGATTTCATTGGCTGAGTCAGAAGTTCAGATTTTGCGGAATGAAATTTCGGGAAACTTGGCCCATACAGGCAGTGGCGGTGGAATTGCCGCTGCATCTTCTTTCGCTCCGAATATCTCTGGAAATGTCATCGCAGGAAATCGAGCAGGTGCTGACGGTGGAGGGATTAGCTGCCTTGAAACTTCGCCCAATCTCGAGCGCAATACAATCGTAGAAAACATTGCTACGGACGAAGGCGGGGGAATGTCGTTTTATGGAGGCTGTCAGCCCTTAATTGCGGATGCGATTTTGTGGGAAAATAATGCCAGTATCGGCAAGGAAATTTCGATTGGTGGAAACTCATGGTACTGGGGGTATTCCGTTGTAGAAATTCGGTACAGCGATGTGCAAGGAGGGCAAGCTTCTGTCTATGTCGAGACGGGAAATACCCTTTATTGGCTGGCCGGAATGATTAGTGCATACCCTGATTTTCTAGACCCACTCAACAGAGATCTTCACCTACGGGCGACTTCTCCCTGTATTGATAGCGGCGATCCGAACGGACCAAATGATCCAGACGGGACACGCGCAGATATGGGAGCGTTTTATTACGACCGGAGGCCCACCCTTGCAATTACAAACCTCGTTGCCGGACAAACGGCCACAATTGATGTTTCTAATTGTACGCCGACTAAAAGGGTTTATGTGGTGTGGTCTGTCGCCGGTGGCGGCCCAATTAGTACCCCTTATGGGGCGGGCTATGTCAGCAAGCCTTACACAATAATTTCAATGCGCACAGATGCCAACGGGAATGCCATTCAAAACAACCAAGTTCCCGCCCACCTTGCTGGTACGAACATTTGGTTTCATGGGGCGGACCTCGGCTCCGCTACATTGCTAAACCCGCTAGCGATGACAATCCAGTAGGCGCGACCTCAATTCTCAACTTGACTAGCTGGATTTTTGAGATTTGCCTGCAAAGTCTGACTTTTTCCCTGTAACAGCTAGCGCTTGTTTTGGGAGAGAAAGGATAAAGGCTACTGCTGCACTTGCAGAGATTCTGGAGTCCGCTCCATAGCCAGCATTGTCTCGGTTCGGCTGGTAGTAAAAACTACCATCGGTGCATTCTGACAAAGTAAACCACCACTGGTTCTTGCTCATGAGTTTCTCAAATGAAGAGGGTTCGCAGAAAGCTCCGAGTGCCCCAAAGGCCATCCCCATAACGGGCGAGCCGTGCGTATCCGGAAAACTTTCTGGGTGTTTCCCAATTAGTTCAGCATATTTGAGGGAGATTTCTCGGTGTTCTCCACTCCACGGACTCATTTGGAAAGCAATTGCTGCAGTTCCAGTGCGACCCATGTCGGCCCAGTCCTTTGGGCCTGCCGCCTGGTCTTCATACCAAACATAGAAATTGTCTCCTGATGCACGTCGTAAAAATGCGTAAGCTGCGTCGTGCCTTTCTCTGTCAATGTCAAGTCCGCATCTCTTCATTAGTGCAAAGACGAGGGCTCCCTGAGCAGTCAACATTGAAATAGGTCCATATCCTTCAAACCCTGGATTGTGGCCCCAGCCGCCGTGGGAATCCAGTGGAGTTTTGGGGACTGCGTGAGGATGAGTTTCGTGAGATTTTGGGTTTAACTGAATTAAATTAACATACTGGCTACTAATCAAAAATTCGTAGATTTCTTGGAGTTCAGGGAGCAACCACTTCTCACCCGTTTTTAAGTAGTATTCGCTTAAAACGATTCCGGCAGACATATATCGCCAGTTAATCAACCACGACTCATCCTTAGACTTCGTTGTCCTGGCATGCATCCGTACATTTCGAAGAACGGCATCTCTGTGCCTCTTTTTCGGACTACTCATGAGAGCTAAGGGGGCGAAGGTGTCGTGGGGAGGGCTGCCCCAGGACCCATCTTCTCGCTGGTGACTGGTGAGGTAGTCCAGCAAGATTGGGAGTCGAGAATCTTCTTCATTTTTCCCTTCTAAAGTTTCTTCAGGAAGGAAATTCTTTCGTTTCTTGAGCTTCAATTTGACGACTCTTCGTTTTCCTTCCCTTTGAATAAGTAACGGCAGAGAGCTCCCATTACCTTGGCAAATCTGAATTTCTTGGGCAATCTCCGAAATAGGACCTCTTGCTCCAAAAACATTCATGCCGTACCCGTTTTGGTGACTCTCTTTGAATTCATTCCCTGAAACCCCAATGACGAGGTCGCCGATTTTGACTTTCTTGTGAGAAGGCGAGTCAGAGAATACATGTCGTACTACAAGTGCTTTTGGGTGTTCCTCAGTCAGCTCGCAACGAATTCCCGTGACACCCAGGTTGTAGAACCACCCAGGAACTTCTGCGTCAGGGCCATTGTCTGCACGCCGATTCCAAGGTGATCCGTTCGGATAATAGTGAACCTGTGGTGGAGCAATTAAGAGAAGGAGGACGCATGAAAACATTTGAGCATTCTATGGCGGTCGCTCGGGTTCCGGTACATGGCTGGAGCGGCATTAGTATTTTTGTGATAAGCTTGTTTCGTTTTGAAGAACTTCTTCTGCTCCGTCTCCCTTCTCCTCCTTCCCACGATAGGATTTGCTCAATCCACGTGGTATGTAGACCAAAGTGGAAATGGCGATTTCACTAGTATCCAAAAGGCGATTAATACGGTCCCCTATGGCGATATAGTCATTGTCAGAGATGGGACTTATTTCGAGAATCTTGAGTTCAATTATGCCGCTGTAATTTTGCGTAGCGAGAATGGTCCTGCTTCAACCATCATCGATGGAAGTCAAGCTGGCCCGGTTATTTGGTTCACAGACTGGACTGATGATGCGGTTGTTGACGGATTCACCATTACGAATGGCAGATCAACGAATGGAGGTGGAATTGAATGTAGGTTTGGAGATACCAGTCCGACCATAATTAATAATGTTATTTCCCAAAACACGGCCCTTTGGCATGGCGGGGGAATTTATTTTGAAGATGAAAGCCACTCCCTTATTTCTGGGAATACGATTTCTGGAAATGTGGCCTTGGCGGGCGATGGAGGTGGCGTGTATGGAGGATTTACAGCAGTCGATATAACTTTAACGAACAATACAATTTTTGATAATGTTTCTCAGGGCTCAGGTGGCGGGATATTCTTTACGCACTCTAGTCCGACGATAAGTGGAAACACGATTTTCGAAAATTCGGCAACTCAAGGTAAGGGTGGAGGCCTGTGCATCAGTTCTCCCGGCGCGTGGCATCGCAATATAATTGTCGAAGACAACTCATTTCTGAGAAACCATGCCGAGGGCTCGGGAGGTGGTATTGCGATTGTTGACATCTCTGCTGCTTCTTCTGGTTCTGCTCGCTATATCACAGGCAATATAATTCAAGGAAATTCCTCCATGGGCGATGGCGGCGGCATCTTTCTCGAGGAGTCTTCTCTTAGGATTTCTCAGAATGAAGTTTCCTATAATTCTTCTGGAGGCGATGCTGGAGGAATTTATTGCTATTGGTTTTCTAGCCCTTTGATTGACTCGAATCTACTTCTTGGGAATGTTAGTTTGGGATTTGGCGGCGCGATTTCTTGCAAGAATCAATCAGATCCTTTCATTGATCGCGTAACGGCTTTCGGGAACCTTGCTCTGAAAAGAGGAGGTGGTTTGCATTGCAGAAATAACTCAAATCCGACAATTACCAACTCAATTTTTTGGGAAAATGCTGCGCCTAAGAGCGCTGAGTTTTATTTTGACGCAGTTTCTCCCACCGTTCTGTACAGTGATGTTAAGGGGGGATGGGCCGGAGTTGGAAATATTGATTCCGACCCGATTTTTGTAAGTGGGTTCTACCTTAGTCAGACTTCGGCTGGACAAGTGAGCGAAAGCCCTTGCATAGATGCTGGCGACCCATCTTCTTCGTTGCCGAGCACGACAACTCGAACGGATGGTGTTTTGGATTCTTTGATTGTGGATATGGGCTATCACCATCAGGGCCCACCATCTGCTGGTCCAACCCTGGTGATTACGAATCTAATAAGCGGACAAGTCGCCAAAATCGGCATGAGTCAATGCACCCCTTATGGGAAGACTGTACTTGCCTACTCTTTGGCTGGAGGAGGGCCAATCAATACTCCGTACGGCCCTGGTTATGTCAGCAAACCTTACCAACTGCTTAACCTGACTTGTGATAGCAATGGGGATGCATCTCTGACACAGCTGGTTCCTTCCGGAATGACTGGAACTCAAATTTGGTTCCACGGCGCTGATTTGGGGACCGCTACGATGTTAAATCCAATCGCAGCGACCATCTATTGATAAATGTGTTGGTTACCGCGTGGCAATCGCCGCTCTTAAGGCATGCGCTGATTCGATGGCGACAAGAACATTGCCCATCTCGTTTAGGTGTACTCCATCCGTCGTTAAGATTCCTTTATCAATTCCCCTTGGATTAAATATCCGTAAGTAGTCGACAAATACGGACCGCAAGTCACAGAGGACCGCACCTTCTTCTTTGGCAATCTTTCTTGATGCGTCAGCATATTCATCAAGCACTTTGTCTAGAGAATTTTCTCCATTTGGCCTTTCGCCAATCACGCTTGGTGTTGCGAGGACAACTCGGGCTCCCACGGCCTGGATTTTTTGAATTATCTCGCGGAGTCCTTCAGAGTACTGTTCGATGGGTGTCCCCGACCCCATTTCTGAATGCCAAACATCATTAATTCCAATGTAGACAAAGACGACTGTAGGTTTTTGTCCAATGATGTCTCTGTCTAGTCTTTTCAATAAGTCTGGGACTTTATTTCCGCTAATGCCTGCAGGGATGATTTCGGAGTCAGGTCCTTCCTTTCGAATGGCCCTTCGAATAAGGTCCACATAGCCCCCGTTCTTGTTGCCGAATTGAGTAATTGAATCTCCGAAAAAAGCAACCACCTCCTTTTCTTCCATGTTCCTGGATAGGATTTGAGCGGAAGAGTCTTGCATTTCTGCGAGGTTCCGTTTTGCTGAGAAAATCAAATTGAGAAATTCTTTTCGCCGGTAAGCTTCATGCCAGGAATTGTGCTTGGTGTTTGGTAGTTCAAAATAATCGACAGCCATCCCGAGTTTCTTGATTTCTTCAACCATTTTTTGCGAGCGGATTACGGGAACAACCCTGTCGTCTTCTCCATGCCAAACTTGTACTGGAAGGCCGGAAAGTCGGGCCACATTTTTTTCATCGCCTCCCCCGCATATCGGAATGACTGATGCAAAAAAATAAGGGTGACGCATCGCAAGATCCCATGTTCCATATCCTCCCATTGAAAGGCCCGTCAAGGATATCCGCTCTAAATCAATCGGATGCTCTCGCACAACCTTTGCAAGAGCTGCGATAACAGATTGCATTGGCATTGTTGGGTTTGGTTGATGTGGGGTAGATTTTTTGGATGACCAATCAATATCTACCCAGGATTGGTTTTCAGGACATTGAGGGGCAAGCACGAAAGTGGGATGAATGTCCTGGTATTCTTGACGCGCCATAAGTTCAGGGAAATGACGTTTTTGTTTTTCGTTGTCCTTTCCGCGTTCTCCTGCGCCATGTAAGAAAAGTACAAGAGGATACTTTGTTTCTTTTTGAATACTCTTTGGTGTTAGTAGAAGAAAGGGAAACTTCGTTCCCCCAATCTGAACTTCTTCAGAGAGGTAGTTGGGTTGTTGGGTTGCGAAGGGTTGCTCGGTTACGGGCTTCGGTATTGCATTAGGGTGGTATATAGTTGTCCCGTCATTCCCTTCATTCGAAATTGAATACGAAACGGCAACAAGGGCCAGAGAAGCGAGGATGAGAGGGGTTTGGATGAGAGCAGTCATGCTTTATCTATTTTGTAATGTCTCCGAAGAGCTAAAGAGGGTTTTTAGTCCCGCAATAGCAGCTTGCGGGCGGCATAACATCAGGATTTTTCCAAGCTTTCTTGAACATCTTTTCGAACTTTTCAGCTTCCGTCTTTTTGTTCTGCAAGTGCAGAGACTGACTTAATCCCAGCAGGGACCATGCATTTTTGGGATGTTCTTTGAGGTCGAGCTGATATACACTTTGAGCCTCTTCGGGCTGGCCAGCTGCAATTAAGATAGCTCCTAGAGCATGGCGAACAGGAATCATCCATCCGGGGGGCTCTGCATAAAGGAGCTGGTCCTCTTGTTCGACCGCTTTTCTTAATGCGGTTAGCGCTGGTTCTATTGTTCCTTCTCGCCATAGAACTTCCCCTAACGCTACATTTTCTGCTACTGACAGGACATCGTCTGCTTTGGAAAACCCAATCGTCCAATTACTAGGAACTTCTTTTCGAAGTTCTTTGAATCTGGAGAACTCCTTTCTGGCTTCCTCGGGTCGCATTAAATTCGCAAATGCGATTGTGCGCGTATAGGCCCGCATGGCCCGACTTATATGGCGATACTCTTCGAACTCTGGAAAGTCGACAAGTTTCTCCCACATGCCAAATCTCATATATACATGAAGGCGAATACTGCTCAGAGAGTCGGCGTCTTTCGCAAGTTGTTTTAGGAGTTGAGGTGAAATTTCCGATTCCATTTTCGTAACCGTCTCTAGAGCAAGATTCCTTTGGCCAGTCATCATGGCTGCATAGGTTAAGAAGTGCATATTGTGCAAAAAGTAGAGCCTGTAAAAAGTTGGAGCGCCTGCTTGGTCAAAGTAGGCATCGTCAGCTTCAATTGCTCGTTGATTAGCTGAGACAGCGTCAGCGTAACGGCCTACATTGACAAAAATATGCGAAGGCATATGGACAAGGTGTCCACTACCTGGAACGAGTTCTTTGAGCCGTTCCGCAGCTGGGACCCCTTTCGATGGGTTTTTGGAAGCTTCGACGGCATGGATGTAAAAATGGTTTGCACCTGGATGAAGAGTATTTATGGAAAGTGAATCTTCAAGAACGGCTAAGAATTTTTCCGTGTTTGCAACAGGCTCGCCTTCTGGAGTCCAGTATTCCCAGCGTTGCATATTCATTAGAGACTCTGCATAGATTGTGCCAATGTCGGGGTCATTTTGATGAGCGTCCCAGGCTCTTTTCATTGCCTGGCTGTAGGCTAAGTCAATCTCATTCCGATTGTCCGGGATTGGGTAGACCGCACGACGGGCTGCCGCTTCAATGAGAGAGATCTCGGCAGGGCTGGCATTTCCTCGGAGGCGAAGAGCTTCTTGTATTGCAACATTGGCGTAACGAGCTTCGAGTTCACTGACTTCGAGGTTATTGACGTCGACTCCATAGGAGTAGGCAATTCCCCACCATGCGATTGCGCAATTAGGGTCTTCTTTTGCGGCTCGCGCAAAAGCATAGACCGCAGCGTCGTGGTTGAAGCCGTAGACCAGTTGAATTCCGCGGTTGAACCATCCTTGGGCGTCAGCACTGCTTGTGGAAATTTGCTTTTGGTAGCCGCCATATCCTGCGAGTTCGAGTGCGTTTGGTGCTAGGTCGTCCAGGATATCTTGGGGGCCAACGGGGGCAAGAGTTGCCATTTGAGAGGCAGTGCAGGATGTGGCTAAAACAAGAAGCGCAGTGAAGGATTTCTGACGAAATTGCATGATCGGAATTGTCTCGTGTATTTGTGAGGGCATTTGAGTTGTGCCGCTCATTTTAGTAAGTCGGCTCGTATTCGGCTTCTGACGATGCTAGATTGTGGTCCATGAAAAGAGCGTTCTTGTTGATTTTTCTCCTTTCTTGTGGCAAAGAAATGGAATCTCTTGCGCACACTGCGGATTCAGGCCCTCCTGCTCTGCCGGCACAGTTTTCTGGGTCCAAGTTCAAGTTTTACGATGATTACGTTCAAGTCCAATACAAGGCCAACCCTCCGGGACTTTTCGATACCTTCCGGACATGTTTTCCCTCATTCCTTAGTTTGGCGAAAGATCCTTCAGCTTCCCGTGATGACCGGGGGCAAGCGTACTTGTGGTGCTTTCAAAACTTTTTTGCGGTTGTTGAGGATCGAGCAGAACCTCTCCGGGAGTTAAATTCTCTAGCTTCTGCCCTTGCAGCTGATTGGGCTGATGCGGAATGGGCCGAGACTTTTGCCGAGACAATTGGAAAAAACCATGGACTTGCAAATTTTGATGCTGGTCCAGTTCTTGCTCGACTTGAAGGGGCTACGACTCTTGTTGAGCGTAAAGCAGAGGCGGCGTATCAGCGAATCCTTGCCTTCAAGCATGAGGATGCCGAAGTGCTTAAGGAAGCGGTAGAGTACTTTTCCAGGATTTATTCCACGGATTCGCGGGTAAACCGTGTCCAAGAATTCCTCAAGGAGTTCACCAAAATTCAAATTGGTCAGGAAGCTCCGAATTTTATAGGTAGCACTGTAGACGGAGTGGAGATTGCTCTTTCTGATTATCGCGGGAAAGTGACCTATCTTGTATTTTGGGGTTTTTGGTGAGGCCCTTGTGTGGGCGAAATACCCCACGAAAAGGCGCTGGTTCAGCGTTTCCCCGCAAGTAAGTTTGCGCTTCTTGGCATCAATACCGATGATAATCCTGATAGCTTCCGAAAAAAATGTCAGGAACACGGCGTAACTTGGGACAACATATTCTGTGGATCTCCTCGGAAAGGCGTTGTTGCGGAATGGGGGGTTCGAGGTTTTCCTACCACCTATCTCCTCGATGCTCAAGGAATTATTCGATACAAAAACCTCCATGGAGAAGATATTGATCGGAAAATTGAAGAGCTTATTCGTGAAATAAGCGAATAGTTGCCAAGAACCGTCTCTGAAAGCTAGGCATACTGTGTTGAGAAGACCTTTGTTTGGCTTATTCCACATACCGACGGTCTTGGCTAGAATTTCAGCATGCGGAAGTTAGCTTGGACATTGTTTCTACTGAGTTCAGTTAGTTGTGGCCCACCAGCCATGGAGAGAGGCGTTGACGGCATCCTGCATCCCGCAGATTTTGAAATTGAGCTCATGCGCCAAGCTGGTCCGAATGAAGGCTCTTGGATTTCGATGGCCTTTGGTGCGAATGATGCGTTATATGTTTCGCCAGAGTCAGGTCGTTTGCTGAAGTTTCCTTTGGTAGCCATTGCGGGCAAGCCAAGGGCGCAACTGGGTGAGCCGTTACCGATTGATTTTCCGGTGGGGCGCGCTCAGGGTTTATGCTGGGTCAGCGATTCGCTTTACGCAAATGTTGCGGCTGATTCTGAGAAAGACGGTGGGCTCCATCGCTTGCGCGACTTAGATGGAGATGGGGTTTTTGACGAACACAAGCGGCTGGCTGCATATGGCCCTGCCAGTGAACATGCGGCCCACGCCATTCTTGCCGGCCCAGATGGCGCGCTCTACACCATATGGGGAAACCATGTTCAAGTTCCGGCGGGCATGGCAGCAACAAATTCTCCATTCCGAAACTACGCCGAAGATGTTTTGTTGCCGCGAATTCTTGATCCAAGAGGGCATGCACATGGAATTTCCATGCCGGCGGGTACTCTTTGGCGGACGGATGCCGATGGCGAGCATTGGGAACTCCTTGCTGGGGGTATGCGTAATGTCTTTGACATTGCCTTTCGCCCTGATGGTGAGTTGTTTGGATACGACTCCGATATGGAGTGGGATATTGG
>DLRM01000027.1:0-46953 GCA_002500505.1 Planctomycetes bacterium UBA7888 | reverse complement strand
GAAGTTGGACCCAGCATGCCCAGACACCTTGCCCGCGGTAGTGGATACCGACTTCAGTTCCCCAACCGGAATCTTGTCTACGCATTTGTTGGCTGATGCCGATGCATATGATGCGGATTTGTTAATGGCTGACTGGGCATATGGTCGTTTGCTGGCGGTGAACTTAACGCCCCAAGGAGCTAGCTTTTCGGGGGAGGTTAGCGTGTTTGCTGAGGGCCGTCCCTGGAACATCACTGACTTGGCTGCCGGCCCAGACGGTGCTCTTTGGGTCCTAACTGGAGGCCGAGGAACATCTTCTTCGTTGTATCGGATTTCTCCAAGGACAGAGAGGCTCTCTCCTGTTGACCCCGTAAGTTTGGCCGGCGGACCCTGGGTGGCAGAAAAGCGCCAGGACCTAGAAGCTGCTTGGCGAGCGATGGGTTCTCAAGATTCTTGGGTGCGCTGGGATGCGCGCCTGGCTTTGGAGAAGAGTCCTAAAGGTTCATGGTCGGAATGGGTATTAGATGGTTCTACCGCGCCTGATTCTGGTGGTCATGGGCGTTTGTTGGCCCAGGCTGAAGGTCGCCTAGCTTTGGCCCGTACGCACCCTGAATATGCTGTCTCAGTATGGCGTGCTTTGATGGGGACAGGTTGGTCTCAAAGAAATGCTGTTCAACTTCTGGACCTTCGAACAGCTCAGGTAGTTCTGGTCCGCCACGCTCAAGCTTTATCTAAAGAAGACCGAGATTCGCTATTAAAACGATTGGAGGCGGCTTTGCCGTTGATTCAGGAGTCGGCCCAGAGGTTAGCGTTGGAATTGTGGGTTTCGTTAGAGGGGCCTAAAGCACCGGAGATTTTGATTCCATTCTTGCAGGCTCACTTTACTTCGGAAACCCAAATTCACGCGGCTTCTTTGTTGCGGCTGGTGAGTTGGGATTGGACTCCTGCTTTACAACGCCAAGCTTTGCAATGGACTCGAGAGTCTAGTTTTTTACCAGGCGGCGCCAGTCTCGAAGGATTCCTAAAGCAGATTGCCGATGAAATTCGTGTTGCAAGTGGAGCCAAAGACTGGGATGCCGCAGAATCTCTACTCCCGCCTCTCCCTGCCCCAGAGACTGAAGTCACTCTGGGGGCTCGACCTTTTATTCGTAGCTGGACCGTGGAGTCGGCGATGAAGGCAGTGGAGCCATGGGAAGTTCAAGCTTCTGCCAAACGGGGTTATCGAATTTTAGATGAAGCCCAATGTCTTGCTTGCCACCGTTTTAACGCAAACGGCCACGGGTTGGGACCCGATTTGACTGGAGTCGGTCGACGTTTTGATCAACGCATGGTGTTGGAATCCATTTTGGAACCCCAAAAAATCGTGTCTGACCAGTACCCCAATATCACTATGCCATCAGGCTTGCTGGACAGGTTTCAGGCCCAAGAGATTGCAGACCTTTTATTGCTTCTAGAATTAGGGGCTCGCTGAAACTTCCGTTATGGCTTCATTTGCAGGCCACCCTAAGTGAGAAAGGAGGAGATTAGGGGTGTATGGAAGGTGGAATGCAAAAAGTGAGGCAAATCAAATAGGGCGCTAAAATATCATGATGAAAGATAATGAACATCAGGATGCCATTTCCAGAGGCAAAGAAATAGTCAGCCAAGCGGGTCACATCGCAAAAACATCTTCGCCGAGAACGTACCGATTCTGGAAAATGTTTGGTATCTCCTCGGTGGCCTTCGGGCTCATTTGGACATCCTTTTCATTTCTATTCATGGATTTTTCAGTATCTTCTGCCATCATCTCTTTGACGTTTATTTGTTCGGGACTTTTTGCTTGGTGTAATGCTCTTTGGGAAGATAAATTCTCACAAGTCGTTCTTTATGCGATGCATCTTGAGAAAAATTTAAATCTTAACTCTAAAAGTGATTAAAGAATAAGGAATCCTCTACAGATTCAAGTCTCCATGGGCATCTTGATATTGTCCCCATTTGGTTCGTAACTGTGATAGAGATAGACCTTTCCGTTAAGAGTCGATTTGGCGAGGGACTTTTGGGTCCATCCATCTTGACCAGAGCTTAGGGAAAACGCATGGCCAGAAAAGGCCATAGTAGCCAACAGGGAGTTTTGGCGCATTTGGTACAGCCCCAATCGCCCAATAGGGGAGGCTAGCGCGCATGTGATGGTCTGGGTGAAGGGAGACCTCAAACAATGTCCATCCTGTCCATCGAGATTCTGTTTGCCAAGAATGCTGCTCTGTTTGTTTTTCATTTCCCCCTCGGCGAAGTCCATAGTGCCGAATGTAGTTTACGTACTCAAGGAGAAGCACAGCAAGAACCGATTGGAGGACAAATGCGAACGCAGTCCACCAAGAGAAAAAGAACACAATGGCGGCGATTAGTAGCATTTGTAGTGCCCATCCGCGTAGGACCAAATTGGAGAGACCGGAATCGGTTCTTCCCCCAATTTTCCATGCGCTAATGGCTTGACCCGGAATAGAGTGAATAATCTGACGCCACAGTCCTCGACCTGCCGGAACGCTTGCGGGGTCTGCGTCTGTCCCCACATTTAAATGATGATTGTGGTTGTGCTCGATGGTGTAGTGGGTGTAGCAAGTAGAGAGTAGGTTAAGCTGAGACAGCCACCACGAAAAACTTCTAGGCCTTCGATGCCCTAATTCGTGGGCGACGATAATTCCACTAGCACCCGATAGAGCTCCTGTACTTAGTGCAGCTACGAATGTGCTCCATATCGGGCCTTCCTGATACGCCCGCCATAACAAAGTCCCAACCGTTGCCATTTGTATGGCCACATGAAGAAATAATATGCCCTCGCCAATGACCTTCGAGGGCTTTGCTACGCCTGAATACTCTTGCCTTTCCCCTAGGGCGATGTCCAAAATGGGGTAGAGAATAAAAAGAAGAAACAGGCCGCCAAAGGTCCACCCAGATCCTAGTAAATTCCCAGCAAGAACGGTGAGAGGAAGAATAAAGCTCAGGCAGTAGGGGGCGTAGGCCATCAAGGCATCTTACGCAGGCTCGTTATTAAGCCAACATGTTACGAGGGATTGTGTTCTTCGCCCAAATTTCGAAGGATTTGGATGTCCAGACTACCGTCTACGACCCCATCGAGCTCGTCCAACTCCGACATCACCGATTGAATCTCCTCTTGAGTCACTACACCCTTCTGAGCAATCCGATTAAGTAGCGAACCTAAAAGCAATGCGAGGTATCCAACATCTCCTTCCAACTGCGACACTCTTTCCTTAAGGGCAACAGATCGCTTTATGTTCAACTTTCGGGCTCTTGCCAAGGCTCTTTTGTGTTGGTCGTGTTCACCTTTGCAAACAAAAATAAGGGAATTCCGAAACGTCATATCTCGATTGTAGCGAATGCTCGGGAGAGCTACATTAGATTCCCCATGAAGACACTCAAAGGCCCTGCTATTTTTCTTGCCCAATACATGGGCGATGAACCTCCGTTTGATGACATCGATACTGCTGCTGCTTGGGCGGCTGGACTTGGATTCAAAGGTTTGCAAATACCAACGTGGGATTCGCGTGCCATTGATTTGGTCCAAGCATCAGAGTCTAAGTCTTATTGTGATGATTGGAGGGCAAGGCTGGATGTTCATGGAATCGAACCGTGTGAACTATCTACACATCTCCAAGGTCAATTGGTAGCAGTTCACCCTGCCGTAAATGAAATGTTCGATGGTTTCGCTGCTCCTGAAGTGCGCGGCAACCCTGTCGCCCGGACAGAGTGGGCTGTCGACCAGGTGAAGCGAAGTATTCGGGCGTCTCAAAACCTGGGTTTGGAATCTACGGTGACTTTCTCGGGTGCTTTGGCGTGGCCGTATTTTTACCCTTGGCCGCCACGTCCGGCAGGTTTGATTGAGGAAGCTTTTGCAGAACTGGGACGTCGCTGGACTCCTATATTGGATGTTGCCAGAGAATGTGGAGTGAATGTTTGCTTTGAGATTCACCCTGGTGAAGACCTTCATGATGGCGCGACATGGGAACGCTTCCTTGAAGAAGTGAAGGGGCACGAGGCTGCCAACATTCTTTACGACCCATCACACTTTGTACTGCAGTGCTTGGATTACTTACAGTTCATCGACCTTTACCATGACCGCATCAAAATGTTCCATGTCAAGGATGCAGAGTTTCGGCCTGACGGACGGACGGGTGTGTACGGGGGTTATCAATCTTGGCCAGATCGTGCCGGCCGTTTTCGGTCCCTCGGCGACGGTCAAACTGATTGGGGTGCGATTTTTACTAAGCTCGCCAACTATGATTTTCCGGGTTGGGCAGTTTTGGAATGGGAGTGTGCCTACAAAGACAACTTGGTGGGCGCCGCTGAGGGCGCCAAGTTTATTCAGAAACACATTATTGAAGTAGCCAAGGGCTCTTTTGATGACTTTGCTGACTCGGATCGCGACACGGGCGCTAACCGCCGAATGTTGGGGCTAGACGGATGACCGCCATCGGTCGTTTGCGTTACGCAATGGTAGGAGGGGGGCCAGGTGCCTTCATTGGCGCCGTACATCGTCTTGCCGCTGAAATGGACCGTGAGTTTGAGTTAGTTGCAGGAGCATTTTCTTCGAATGCTGACAAGAGTCGTCAAGCTGGTGAAGAACTCGGTCTCGACCTAAAAAGGGTTTATGGTTCTTGGGAAGAGATGCTGGAAAAGGAAGTGGGTCGCCCAGAAGACGAACGCATCCATGCCGTCTCGATTGTGACTCCTAATCATCTCCATCATGGACCTGCGGTAGCCGCTTTGAAGGCAGGATTTCATGTCATTTGTGATAAACCGATGACGATTTCTTCGGAGTTGGCAGAAGATATGCGCGCCACCGCAGAAGCTTCTGGTCGGGTCTTTGCGTTGACCCATAACTACACCGGCTATCCGATGGTTCGTGAAGCGAGAGAAATTATTCAGTCTGGTGAAATTGGTGAAGTGCGCAAGGTCGATGCCGAATACCTTCAAGGGTGGTTGGCGGAAGATCTTGAGAGCACTGGTCACAAGCAAGCCGACTGGCGAACGGATCCAGCGCAGTCAGGGCCGGGGGGATCCTTGGGCGACATTGGCACTCATGCCTTTAATCTTCTTGAGCATGTGAGTGGGTTAAAGGTGAAGCGGTTGTTTGGCAAAGTCTCAACTTTTGTCGAAGGCCGACGAGTGGACGACGATGCCATGGTTCTCGTTGAAATGAATAACGGTGCGAATGGGAAGGTCTGTTGCAGTCAAGTGTGCGTGGGGCGAGAGAATGGGCTCAAGATGCGAATATTTGGTACCCAAGGAGGATTGGAATGGGACCAGGAGCATCCCAACGATTTAACCATCTGGCGTCAGGATGGATTGCGTGAAACGCGGAGAACAGGCAATGCTTATCTAGCCGAAACTAGTATGAGTTTGGGCCGCATTCCTCCAGGTCACCCCGAGGGTTACCTCGAGGGTTTCGCCAATATCTACCGCGCTTTTGCAGCGGAAATCCGTGGCGAGGCTGCAATTCCCAATGCCTTTCCAACGGCTAAGGATGGTTGTCGCGGCGTGCGTTTTATCGAGGCCACTCTCGAATCTTCCCAGGCTTCGGACTGGGTGGATTTTTAAACCATAAGCAATCGGCGATTACAGGATTTTCGCTAAATTGTGAGCGCGCCGATTCCTGTGCCGCAACGCTAACTTATTCGAGACACCATGAACGCATCCCCCGCACCCTTCCTCGATCCCATTTTGCCAATGGGGATTTATGAAACCCTTTATGCCTTTCAGGATGCCTTTGGCCAAGCCATGGGTACCGAGGGCACCCACCCGTGGAGCCAGGGTTTCCCTCGGACTGTCCAGCTCCCCGGAGGACCCTCAATTCCGGATTCGGTCCCCGTTTCTTCATCAGATTTGAAGTACCCTAAGGCTTGGGGGCTTCCCGCCTTACGAGAGTCTATTGCCCGCTCCTACCGTGATGCGTACGGTGCACCTGTGGACGCTGAAAACGTCATGGTGTTCGCCGGCGGGCGCCCGGGCCTAATTGCGCTCCTGCTTTTTTTGCAATCCGATATTCGTGTGCGCATTGCCGAAACTGAATACACACCGTACTGGGACATGCTGGAGTTACTCAACCGAGAGTACAGCGTGGTTCCAAGTGGCACCCAGAACGGTTTCAGGCCTAGTATTGAGGAGTACCTTGGGTCCTCCGAGGAAGGCCGCCGCCTTCTGCTTCTGAGTAACCCTTGCAACCCTACGGGACAGACTCGAAGCGGGGCTGAACTGCAAGCCCTTGTGGATGCGGCCTCCTATGGCGAAACGGGGCTTTTGGTTGATGAGGCTTATGAGTTTTTCCACGACCAACCAGTGAGTGCTCTAGCCCACATCTCTGATTTGGAGAACTCAAACCTCTTTGTGTGTGGTGCCGCAACGAAAGGCCTTCAAGCTCCTGGAATTCGCGTGGGCTGGGTTGTTGCGGCCAAGAATCACATCGAAACTCTTGGGAACTTTGCTTCCTTTGGAATGGGTGGTGTCTCCCACCTTTCCCAAAACTACGCTGTAGAGCTTTTAGAGCCCGAAAGAACGGAGCTTGCCCGACGCGCAGTCTCCGCCTATTACGGTGAAATGCGCGACCGCTATGGCGAAGCACTTGAAGCGATGGGTCTCAAACTTCACTCAGGCAATGGCGGTTTCTATCACTGGTGTGAACTCCCTGACGGCATGACGGCTGCTGGTCTCAATCGGAAATTGTTTGAGTCGGGTGCCGCCATTCTTGAAGGAACCGATTGCGATATGGCTCGCCGTGGTCCTGAATCTCCGCTTGCCACCTTCTTCCGCTTCTCCTTTGGGCCGTTGGATCCATCGACCTTCGATGAGGACATGACCATCCTCCGCAGCGCTCTCGAATCGGAACGGGTTCCGTCTTAATCTCGGGCGAGTTTTCGGACGAAGGCAATCAAATCCCCGACTTGTTGGTCGGTAAGTTGATTGATTGAGAATGGCGGCATGGCTGTTCCCGGTAGGCCACATCGAATTCTGCAATACAAATCCGTGTCGGTATCCCCACCATGAAATTTTCCACTGCTCAGGTCGCGCGGTTTTGAAAGGCGGCCCAGAGAGTCAGGGAACTCCGGAGATTCTTTGGCAGTTCCATCTGTGCCGTGGCAAGCCGAGCAATAAGTTGCGAAAAGTTTCTCACCTTGGACGGCAGAACCTGCAGGGATAGAGGGAGGAATCGAAATTACTTTGCCCGGAGTTTTGCCTTTTCCCGAGCCCAGTTGAAAAAGTGCCCAAACATATTCGGCCAAGGTTTCAGTTTCTTCGGGGGAGCATTGAAGAGTCGGGGGCATTCCTGCTTCCGGTATTCCTCGCCGAATTGTTTTGACTAAATCGCCTTGAGTTGGAACGCCATTTTGGGTGGAGAGAAAGCGGAAGGGCTCTTCGCGGAAATTTCGGGGTCTTAGGAGCGCGTTCGTCTCGGCGAGAGCTCCATCGCCATCCCCAGCAACTCCATGACAAGAAGCGCAATCGCGCCGATAGAGGCGAGCGCCCTCTTGATAGTCCAAACCAAGGGGCATGGGAAGTTCAGTCGAAGGGGGGGCGCTTTCCGCCGCTGCCCAAAGAGATGCAGAACTTTCAAAAACAATCAAAGTTCCGAGGAAGAGGACAAAGCCAAAGAAGAGAGCTTTGAGAATGGTATTCATGCTTGGTCTCCATTCCCGACCGTTCGCCCAGCCCGGAGGAGAAGGGTGAACCAGTGATGAAGCAGGAGGAGAAGACCAAAGAGAAGACCCACGCCCATCCATCCAGCCAAACCCATGAGGGGGGTGAGGTGTTCGCGGGCTTCATTGAAAGACCAACCACTTCGAACCATTCCTAGGCCCTTTACCGAACCTGCGAGAATAAAAACCAAAAAGAAAGCCAGCAGGAAAAAGTTTGTGATTCCCAAACCCCACCAAATTGGCTTTTCATTTGTGGGCTCCGTTCGGGAGTAAATCCAGGTGAAGCCTGCGCCAAAAAGAACCATGGTGTTAATGCCAATCGTGCTCCCCATGGCATGTGCCACAGTGATGGTCGTTCCATGAGTGAACCAGTTCAGGGTTGGAATAGAAATCAACAATGCGAGAACTAGGTTTAAGCCAATCCATGCAGAAGTTGCCGCAAGAAAGGCGCGTGGGATTCGGTGCTCAGGGTGGCTTTTCCAGAGTTTACGGTTCCAAGGTTTGGCCCAGTCATGAAGGAGGGAAAGAAGCACAACCCATTCCGTCATGCTGATAAAAAAGGCCATCCACCGAATCCACTCTGCTTGCGGGAGGTGGTAAGTGTGGTGGGCATAGCCGAACATGAGATTGGTGAGTCCGAGCCAGTAAAAAAAGAAGGCTTTGCGGCTTCTGGTGGAATCTTCGCCAGCGACACGGCCCATCAGGCAGATCAACAAGCCATAAACGAGCATGTTCCAAGAACCCGTGAGCGCCCCATAGGATTTCCATTGCACGGACAAATCACGGACGGGGGCATCGCCGAACCAAGGTAAGCGCCAAAGATGGGCTTCGATGAAAGTCCAACTAAACATCACTAGGCCTGTGGCCCACATCCAAACATAAACAGGCCATGGCTTTGTAGATTCTCGAACCGTTTTGAAAAAGTTCATCAAGAAACAAACCCATGCGGCGGCGATGCAAAGGGAGGCGGGCCACACAAAGTTGATGTATTCACGGCCGCTAAAGTTTCCAGTGAGATAACCGAGAAGGGCAATCAAGCCAGCTGCTAAGAAGAGCCACAATTGGGTGTTTGCCAATTTTCGACTGTGAATAGCAACATTTAGAGCGCTCGGAAGAAATGCCCAAATCCCTCCAATTGCCGCAAGGAAAATCCATGCAATGGCAAAAGTGACATGGATAGGACGGAGCTTGATAAAGGCAAGAAGAGAGTCTCCAGGCTCTGACCATGCAATCAAAGTGAGCGCCCAAAGTCCTGCAAGAATCGCCAGAAGAAGGGAAGTGCCCGCAGCAAAAAAGAAGCGGAACTCAGGGCCGCGCTTTGTTGTTGCCATCATGAGTCGTCACCGTTTTTGTTGGCTGTTGGGAACCATTGGGCCGGCCAGGATTTTTGGGGGAAGGTGCCGGCCGTCGTCATATCGGATAGAAAGGCAACGAGGGCAGCAATGTCTGCATCGCTGAGGTTCATGTCCGGCATACTTCCACGACCGTTGCGGAGAACCCAAGCAGTTGTTTCAGGACCGAGACGGTCAATCACATTGGTGAGGTCGGGCCCTAGGTATCCACCCATTCCAAAAAATTGGTGGCAAACCATACAGTTGTTTTCATTCCAAACCTTCTTGCCCTCGACTCCGCTTGGCGAGAAGAGAGCGGTCTTTCCAGTTGCGCCAGTGTCCAAAAAAACTCCGGCAGACATTACGAGGAAAGAAACGCCCAGACTCGAGAGAACCCAGCGGTTTAATCGGGAGAGGGCGTCCGGAGTAGGGGAGAGTGGCGGCTCGGACACGGGGAAATATAGCACGATGCCAAGGAACAGAAAGCTATGACTATGTCCAAAAAGCTGAGTTTCAAATGGTGTTTAGCTTTGATTTATCCATAGAAAAACGGCCCGCAGATTCGAGTGAACCTGCGGGCCGTGATGCGAAAAGCCGTAGCTTAGAAGCGGCGTGGGCCGCGTTCCTTTCGCTCTTGGGCTTCGTTGACCACGATGTTGCGGCCGTCGATTTCTGTATCGTTCAAACTTTCAATCGCAGCGCGAGCGCCGTCATCGGCCATTTCCACGAAGCCGAAGCCTCGGGAGCGACCCGTTTCACGATCCATAATGACTTTGCTATCGGTGACATCACCGTAAGCAGAAAAAATGTTGCGGAGTTCGTCGTCGTCGACGCTCCAAGGTAGGTTGCCAGCAAAAAGGCGCATTCGTTTTCGTATCCGAGAAGGGTATTGACCGTGGCAGACTCTCGGAACGACAGGCAACGGGGGTGGTCGCGAATCGACCATGCCGAGAGTCTAGCGTATCGGCTGCATTTAGGTGATGACGAAACTCACCATATTGCTCAGGCGTTGGGCAAGACCCGTGCCTGTAAGGGTTTGGGCGTACACCGTTTGGCCAATCAGGACAGGCAATCCCGGGATGGTGACAGTTGCAATCTCAGGCCCAGCCCCCATGGTGCCCATGCCTAATACCCTAAAGGAAGGGGAAGAATGGTTGAAATAGAGGGTCCCCATGCTTCCTATGTTGGTTTCAAGGTATTCAAGGCTCACGGCTAATCTCCAAACTTCTCCAGGGCGTTCATGGATTTCAAAATCCACTTGCCCTCCGGGTTGAAAGGCACCAGTGACCGAGAGGTTTGGAGTGATTTCAACCGAGGTGTCAATGTAGCTCAGGGAAATGGCCGTGCCCGTTGGGTCAGACAATAGAGTGCTATTTCCTGTGCAAGACTCAAACTCGGTAATTAAGAGGGGGACAGGGGCTTGCTGAGAGGCTTGTTTTGCGACATACGGCACTCGAAAAAGATGGCCAACGGAGCCGCTGAAAATATTACTGGGCAGAGCAACACCTAAAGAGAAGGAGGCTTCTCGGGAAAGGCCATTGCCGGCATCCGGACAGTTGGAAAACCCATTTCCAAAGGGAGGTGAGTTGGTTCCAAATATATCCAGGAGTACGGAGGAAGAGGTCACCGCAGGGGGACCAACCATTTCGAGAGTTTCCGCATCCCAACCAAATTGAATTTGGTAGCCAGCTATCTGCAGTCCGTTCGGATTGTCCACAAGGACATCCAACATGACGGAATCGCCGGAACGAACAGACGAAGCGGAAGATTCCAAGCGAAAGCCGGCCTGCGCCAGCAAAGGTGTCGAGAGGGTAAGAAGCGAGAGTGTAAGGAGAGAGCGTTTCATGAGAGTGAAGAAAGCAAAAGGGGGATATTGTCTATTCTATGCCATAATTGGACCCAGTGTGTTGGATTTAGGTTCCCATATTTTGGCCTACTTCGCTCATCAGGCCCCAATGGGGCGCTCCTTGCTCGAAATAGCCGAGGGAGCATATGGATGGGGTACTATTCCGAAATCTGAGCTCAACCCTCACCCGGCATTCTGGGTGCTTTTGTCGCACAGAACCATTTAAATGATGCCAATCTTTCTTTGCCTCCTATTCGTATTCCCCCAGGGTCCGAGTAAAGAAGAACTTCGCCAAGCTCAGAAATTAGTCCTTACAAACAGTGAGCCTTCGGTCAAGAAAGGAACCGAATTGTGCGCGAACCTGAATTGCGTTTCTTCCATGGAGATTTTGCTCCGCCGCTTCAAGGGAGCTCAACCTCACTATCGCGATATTGTCTGGAAGGGAATTGTTCGCTTCACCGATCCTTATTCAAGAGAGATGATTGCTTCCGAGCTGAAGAAAAACAAGAAAAGCGCTTCTATGCGCCAATGGGCTGCAGAGGCTTTGGGTATTTATGCAGATGCAACTTATGGGTCTGTTTTGATGAAGGCTGCTCGGGACAAGGATGTTGGAGTTCGGCGTGCTGTTGCGAAATCTCTAGGAAATCTTGGCCTGAAAGAATCCGAGAAGGTGCTAGTAAAATTTCTTCAAGACAAAGACTTTATTGTTCGAGGCAATGCCGTTGAATCTTTATTGAAGCTAGGCTTTTCTTCTGGAAAAGAAGCTTTAGTGAAGGGTCTTCAAGATCCCGATGGGGGAACTCGAGCCGCTCTACTCTCGGTTGTCCCCAAGTACGCCGAAAAGGAAACCGCATCCTTAGCAATCGTCGGTCTACGAGATGAGGATTGGCGTGTTCGGCTTCAAGCGATTAGGAATTTACTGGGTTGTGAACCTTCGGTTGAGACTATGGATGCCCTAATACCTGCTATTGCGCGAGTGCGTCCTCTTGTGCGGATTCCGCTCTTGAGTGGGATTCGGGATTGGACTGGAATGAAATTTCACAAAGCTGAAGATTGGGAGCGCTGGTGGAGTGCGAATCGTGATACTTTTCTGTTAGAAAAGGGCAAAGGGACGGAAGGTGGGAGCCCAGAAACCGTTGCAACCTACAATGGATTGCGAGTGGACTCAGACCACGTCGCCTTTTTGATGGACATTTCTTCCAGCATGGATGATCGTACATCAAAGGGTGAGCGTAAGCGTGAACTTGCGCTTCAGGAATTGAAGAAAACCTTGGAGAGTCTTCCCGAGACTACAAAATTCAATGTCTATGCATATTCTTCTAATATTACGGTGTGGGAAAAGGAAGCTCAGCCAGTAAATCCGAAGAATATTAAATCAGTTTTGAAGTTTGTGCAGAAGACAAAGGCGCGGGGGAATAAGAACATTTGGGGTGCACTTCTTGCCGTTTTGGGAGATCCAACGATTGATACAGTTTTTCTTTTGAGCTCGGGTGAACCCGAAGTCGGTCTTTATGTTCATCACAATCGAGTTGTCGATCATCTGGTGGACTGGAACCGGTTCCGAAAGATGGTGGTCCACGGCGTGGCGTATTCAAAGTCGAAGTGGAACCAAGATCAAATTCGTCATATTTCTGAAGGCACCGGCGGTTCGTTTATGATTGTCGATTAGTTGAGACTTGCTTTGAAATGAAACCAGGATGTTGTGTTTTGCTTCGAATATTTTCTGAAGAAGTACAAAGTTAAGAGGCGCAATATTTTGTTTAGCATGTTTCCTTGCCCTTCTGTTGTCGACCGAAAGATAGGCTAGAGAAAATGAGGAGTGCCCCCAATAGCTGGGGAAGGGAAGGGAAACCGTCTCCCAAAGGAATGCCAAAAAGCATTGCGAAGACCACTCCTACGAACCCAATTTGAGTTGCTCTGGATGCAGTGTGATGTTTCAGGCCATGCGTTAAGCATACTTGGCCTCCTTGTGTGCCAAGCCCTAATAGCAACAACCAAAACCAATCTGTTCCAGCCGGCATTAGAAAAGAATTCCAGCCGAGTAGAAGGGCAAGCGGAATGGAGAATAATGGGAAAGCCAAAACAATTATCATGGCGTTTTCGGTCCGCGTGAGAACCCGAACAAGGGAATAGGCGCATGCCGAGAAGGCGGCAGTCCCAAGTCCAAAGAACACTCCATCCCAAGTAAGGTCTGGAGAGAGACCTTTGATGAGTGCAATTCCACCAAGGCCAACAAGGAGGGCAACGGCACGAAGCTTGGTTAGTTGTTCCCGAAAGAAGAACCAGCCGATAGCGGCGGCGAAAAGAGGAGTCGTGTTGTAGAGGGTGACCGCAGTCCCCAGTGGAATGCGAGCGATAGACTCGAAATAACACCACAGGCCTGCAAATCCGAACAGAGCCCTTGCGAAAAGAAGGCCAGGTCGCCTTGGGCGAATCGCAACCCCAGCCTTTCGAAGTGCCCAATAAGTTAGGAATACTGAGAGGACACTTCGGAAGAATACTTTTTCCAGTGCGGGCAGATCTGGAAGCATTTTTGCTGCAGCTGCCATAACAGCAAAAGAAGCTGCGGAAGCCACCATCCAAGGTGTCCCAGGGTTCAGGCGTAATTTGAACAAAAACTTACTTGGGCATGCGCGTTCTTGTCCAATGCAAGAAGGAACGGTGGAGATGATTAGGCTCTTCTCCATATTCTTCAAGCAGATAATCTCTCAAAAGCTTTCCCCTCGCATCGGCGTCGACGCGAGCCAGGCGGAAGTCTCTTAAGTTCTGAAGGACTAAGAGGAAAGCAGTCCGCCGACTTTGCGGAAGTGGCTTAATGGGACTTTTCCAGCGTTTGTCTTCTAAGGCCAGCGTGGCGGCTTCCCCGAAAGGGTAATGGGCGTCGAATAGAAAGGAACAAACTGCCCAAGAGAATGCATAGTCTGATCGGGCAAACTCGGCATCTGTTCTTTGCAAAATGGAATCCACTCGCTCCATGGGGTCGAAAGTTTTCTGTTTCCACATCTTGTCAACTGCAGTTTTAATGACGCTGGGCCAATTGCTTGCAGCATTCGAGGCATCGTTCATGGCAGCACCAATGCCCGCAAAAACTCCATAGCCTTGGATGGTGGATTCAAGAGCGGCATTCTTATGGGAGACAATGGCGCTTGGTTTCTTCAAAGTTTTCATGAGCATTCCTGCAAATCCTTCCTTCAAGAAAGGGGGAACGCCGAACCCGGAATAGGAGCACGCAGAGGCCATGCGGACAACGCCCAGGTCATGGACCGATCGGGTCAAGATTTCATTTTTCCCAACGACGCGAAGGAATTGAACGGCAGTTGGGGGGAAAGTCATGTGGGCAGAGCCGCTGGCGATAACAGAGTCTGCCCAAGAAGGAGCAGGGGCGGGGAGCTTCCATCGCTTGCATTCAGCAACAAGGAGGTTGTAGTAGTTGCGGACAGCTTTCTCGTCTTTCAGGAGAACGATTCGAATTGTGGCTCCTTTACGAAGGGGGGAATGGCCTAATTGTTCTTCGCCAAATTCCCAAGCCGCAAGGAGGGGTTTCTGGACGATTCTCATGATTTTGGAATCGTCGCACCAAAGCTCAAGCCCCGGAGCCGTTGCGAGTTGTATCTTTTTAATTCCAAGGACTTCAGCCATTTCCTTAGGAGAAGTGGGCTGGACCGACTCTGATAGATTCACCTCGGGCTGGCGCTCAGCTGGGGTGGGCTCCTGAAGCAGGGCCAAACAGAGATAAGGGATAATCATTGCTTGAATCTTAGCTCTCCCGAAAGGTGAGGTTCCCAAGAAACTAGCTTGTGGGCGGCAAAGGTAGAATCTAGAGGAATCAGTTGGAGTTCCTGACTTGAATGCATTCTCATGGCCACGATTGTTGACGCCAGGGCTTTTGTCCTTGGCAGTTCTTTCATCTTGTGCTGCCAAACCTGAAACGGGGATTCGTGTCGCTGTTGCTAGCAACTTTAGGGATGTCATGGCTGTCATCGCCCAACAATTTGAGGAGGCGACTGGGGAGAAGGTTTCTCTGATATCAGGTTCATCAGGAAATCATTTTTCCCAAATTCAAAACGGTGCTCCCTTTGATGCGTTTTTTTCTGCGGATACTCTTCGCCCTGAGCGATTGGAAAAGGAAGGTTATGGTGTCCCCGGTAGTCGTTTTACTTACGCAAAAGGTCGCCTCGTGCTTTGGAGTTCGAAGGTCGCCTCCGCACCCTCGGCTCGGGAACATCTCCTTCGAGCATCCACTCCACACCTTGCAATAGGGAATCCTGAACTTGCCCCCTATGGTAAAGCGGCTAAAAGCTATCTGGAGAATTCCGATTTGTGGGAATCGTGGAACAAGCGGTTGGTGTTCGGAGAGAACATTGCTCAGACCTTCCAGTTTGTTGCTAGCGGTAGCGCGGAACTTGGGCTTATTTCAGCATCCCAAAAAAAGAGTCTCCCAGCGGGGAAGGCTGGCACAACCTGGGACATTCCTGAAAGGCACCACGCGCCTATTCTTCAACAAGCCATTCTGCTGAGCGATAACCTTTCCGCTCGAAAGTTTTTCAATTTCATTCAAGGAAAAGAAGCCCATTCCATCATTCAAGAGTTTGGTTACTCCCTTCCCTAATGCCATCTGAAGCAGATTTTCTCGCCCTTGGAATTACCCTGAAGCTTGCCGTTGTTTCGACGGTTTTGCTTCTTCTTCTTGGTACTCCCTTGGCCTGGTGGATGGCTCGAAGTCGTTCGCGTTTTAAGTTCCTTGTCGAAGCAGTGGTGGCTCTTCCTTTGGTCCTTCCTCCGACTGTTTTGGGCTTTTATCTTCTATTGGCCTTAGGCTCCAATGGACCGATTGGGAAATTGTTCGAATCCCTCGGGGGAAGCTCTCTTGCCTTCACTTTCACGGGCTTGGTGATTGGGTCGGTGATTTATTCTCTGCCCTTTGTGGTCCAACCTTTGCAAGATGCTTTTCAAGCCGTGGGCCACCGGCCTTTGGAAGTCGCCTCCACTCTTCGGGCTTCGCCATGGGATCGTTTCGTTTCTGTCGCACTTCCTCTAGCCCGACCAGGTTTTTTGACGGCAGCAGTTCTAGGCTTTGCTCATACGATTGGAGAGTTTGGTGTTGTGCTCATGATTGGGGGCAATATCCCGGGCGAAACAAAAGTGGCCTCCATTGCGATTTACGACCACGTTGAGATGATGGAATATGGACGGGCTCACTGGCTCTCCGGTGGCTTGCTTCTCATGTCCTTTGTGATGCTTGCAGGTGTGTATGCGATGAACGGAAGATTTCGGATGGTGAAATCATGAGTATCCGAGCCAAGTTCGATATCCGAAGAGGTGACTTTCAACTCAAAGTAAATTTGAGCCTGCCTGCAAAAGGCGTGACGGCATTATTTGGACCATCAGGCTCCGGGAAGACATCGATTCTTCGCGCCATTGCGGGCTTGGATTTCTTTGAAGGTGGAGAACTACAGGTTGGCGAGTCAACTTGGCAGGCAGACTCTTCTTACAAAAAGCCACATGAGCGTCCCGTGGGTTATGTATTTCAGGAAGCGAGTCTTTTTGAACACCTTTCTGTTGCTGGAAACTTAGATTACGGTCACAAGCGAGTACCGAAGGAGGAAAAGCGGATCCCCCTTGATTCAGTGAAAGAACTATTAGGAATTACTCCTTTGCTTTCCAGAATGCCAAACGAGCTTTCTGGCGGCGAGCGGCAACGCGTTGCAATTGCGCGGGCACTTTCAGTGAGCCCACGGTTGTTGCTCATGGACGAGCCTTTGGCTGGACTGGATGAAAAACGGAAACAAGGGATTCTTCCTTACATTGAATCGCTTCATCGGGAATTAGAAATCCCCATTCTCTATGTGAGCCATTCTTCGGATGAAGTCGCCCGTCTAGCTGACCACCTTGCGCTAGTTGAAGGTGGAGTTGCCGAAGAAGCCGGGCCAATTCAAGAAATGCTTACTCGCCTGGATCTGCCTTTGGCTCAAGGGCCTGAGGCAGAAGCCTTGCTTAGCGCAACCGTTGCTGAACATGACGATGAGTTTCATTTGACTTATCTAGATTCTTCAGCTGGAAAGTTTACAGTTGTTCGCAAGGACCTTTCAATCGGGGAACCCGTGCGACTTCGCATCGCAGCCAAAGACGTTAGCCTTACCTTGGCTCCCCAATCTGACACCTCTATCTTGAATATATTTCCTGCGACGGTTCTTGAAATGGCCCCTTTGGGGATTGCCCAAGTAACCGTCCGGTTGGATGCGGGAGGCACACCTTTGTTGGCCCGAGTTACGAAGAAATCTGTTTCTGCCTTAGGTATCCAAGAGGGCAAGGAAGTGTTCGCTCAGGCGAAAAGTGTGGCGCTCTTGGCTTGAGGTAATTGAGTCAAGATGTTTGAGAAGGGCTTCCCCCCGGGAAGCCCTTCCAGGTTCGTGTGGTGGTGGGGAGACTTACAGCCAATTCAACACGTCCGAGAAAGGGGGAGGAGAGGGGAAATAGGGGCTGTTGGCTCAAATATGCTCAGAAAAGCCCCTCAGGGTCTTGTTTCTTCGAGGGTCGCGGCTATACTGAAGAGATACCGACCAGTCGGTATGTTTTTCTATGGCTGTCCAAGAGCGATCCTCGGCTACGCAAGCACGCATTCTCGATGCGGCGCGGGCCCTTTTTCTAGAACGAAACTTTGCGGATGTGACCATGGAGCAAGTTGCAACAACTGCTCAGGCAACAAAGGGCGCGGTGTACCACCACTTCTCATCGAAAGAAGAGCTCTATCTGGCCCTACTTCACGCTGACCTTGAAGAGAAGAAGCAACTCTTTCAAAAGTCAGTGGATATGCCGGGCACTTGTCGCAAACGTTTGCGCCGTTTGACCTCGGATTACTTCCATCTTCCTCGTGGGCATCGCGAAATAATTTCGCTTGTCCGCCGAGATGTGAATGTGTTCGAAGGAGACGCACGCTCCTCTTTGATACGTGCCTACCAATCGGCCCTTCCCGAACAAGTTGAGAAGATTCTCCGGGATGGGGTAGAAGCCAAAGAAATCGAGGCCGCGGACCCTCGCCTTCTTTCCTGGTCCTTTGTCGCCTTAGTCGAGGTTTCTCTTAGCCCTCATGCGGGTCGAGTATTTCCCGGTGCCGAGGCCAAGTTAGACCATATTTTGAATCTTTTCTTTGACGGTGCTGTATCCACCGCCGTCCCAAGCTGAACTAAACATGAAAGAACCCGTCTTTGATTCCTGGCGTGACCAACCCCTCGACGAGGTGTTGTTTCAGTGCCGTGAGCTGTACGAGAACATTGATTTTCCCACGGTTGCAAAATGGCGCGACCAAGGGGGCAAAGTCCTCGGCCATTTCCAGGTGTATTTCCCCGAAGAAATTGCTCATGCTGCCGGAATGTTGCCGGTCAAAATTCATGGCGGGAACATTCAGCCAGACCAGGCAGACTCTCGTTTTGGAAGTTACCTTTGTTCCATCATTAAGACTTCCCTAGAGTTCGCTCTTTCTGGAAAGGTTAAGCTCGATGCCTTTGTAACCCACCCGATTTGCGATGCGGCACGAAACTTGGGCGCTATTTGGGGTCGGAATTACGATTATCCTTGCGAGATTTTGTACCTTCCTCAGAACCCAAACTCAGTATCTTCAATTCCTTACCTTCGAGGCGAATATGGCCGTTTGAAGCGTATGGTTGAGAAGGTGAGTGGAGCGGAAATCACGGAAGAAGCTTTGCGTAACTCAATCCAAGTTTTCAATCAGAACCGCCGACTTCTCCGCGAGCTCTACGAAATCAAGAGAGACAATCCTGAAAAGATTGCCGCTGAGGACGCTTATGCCCTCGTCGCCCTTGCGGGCATTATGCCTCGCGAAGAGCACAATGAACTTCTCGAATATGCATTACCTCTCATTCGTACGGTAGAGACCAAGAGAGAAGATCGCATCCGCGTTGTTTTTGAAGGCGCATTTTGCGAGCAGCCTCCCTTTGACATGGTCCGAATGCTTGGGCGATCATCTTATGTAGTGGACGATGATTTTCTCATCGGCCTACGTTGGATACTCTCCGACATTCCTGTCGGAGAGGACCCTCTCCAAGATTTGGCTCATGCCTATGTTGAAGATTCTTCATACAGCCCCGTCCAGCACGACCTTCGTAAACGGAAGGAAAATATGCTCATTGAGCGAGTTCGAAATTCCAAGGCCGATGCCGTCATTGTGACTGCTGCAAAGATGTGCGAGCCTGGTCTTGAAGAGCAAGTTGCCTACATTCACGGGCTTGACAAGGAGGGCATTCCTTTCTTTGTTAGCGAGTTTGAAGAAAACCAATCCTCCTTTGCAGATCTCGAGCTTCAGCTCGAGACCTTTATGGAAAACCTCTTGTTCGCCTAATCGGAGCCACCACCATGACTGAACAAATACCAGAAACCATCGTCGGCCGCGGAAACAAAGAGGGAGCCTCTCTTTTCCGCGATTGGTTTGCCGAACTCAATCAAGCTTCTGACGAAGGGCGCGGCGCTGCCTATGTCTTCGTGATGGGGAGCTTTAACGAGATTCTCAAATCCTTTGACCTTCCAGTTGTTTTCCCTGAAATTAACTCTCTTCAAACAGCCGTGCGCCGCGTGGCCCACGAGTACCTGGAAGAGGCAGAAGATCACGGCTACTCCCCGGACATTTGTGGGTATGTGAAGGCCGATATTGGCACCCAGCTCCGAGGTGGCGAACATCCTATGGGGCAGATACCTAAGCCTGCGATTACGGTTCTCACGAACGCATGTAACACTTACCTGAAGTGGGCTGAAGCTTGGGAGCGCATGTACGAAATGCCTATGGTGACTATTGATGTCCCTGGAACTCGTTTTGCTGGCGGTGAAACTTGGCAAGGAAACCAAGATTTTGAAAATGACCGCAAGTATGTGGAAGCCCAAATCCGTGACCTAATTACAGTTTGTGAAAAAGTCACAGGGAAAAAATTCGACATTGACAAGCTTCGTGAGATTATGGGGCACGCCAATGGGATTTCTAGTGGTTGGAAAAGCTTGTTGGAGCTCAACAGGAACAAGCCTTCCGTCTTTAACGCATTGACTGATGGCACGATTTATCTCGGCGTGGCAAATGGCCTTCGAGGGGATGAGCGTGGCGCTAAGTACTTCCAAGATCTTGTTGAAGAAATGGAATACAAGGTTGCTAACAACATCGGGACCATGACTGAAGAGGAGTGGCGCCTTGTTTTTGTCGGTGTGCCTTGCTACCCCATCTTCAGGCGCTTCAATGAAATGTTCTCGGAGTGGAAGGGGACCTTTGTCCACTCGACCTACCTTTGGTTCGCATCTGGCGGCTCCAACGTAGGCTTCCAGTACGATCTTTCCGACCCTGTTGCCAGCCTGGCTGAGGGATCGCTCATTTCAGTTCGCGATTCCATGGATTCCATGTTCCACCATGATCGCGTGTGCGAGGAGATGATTGAAGGATTTGGCATTGACGGTGTGGTGTACCACCCAATTAAAAGTTGCCGTACCGTTTCAACGGGCCTGGCAGATGGCCGCCGCGCCCTCACGGAAAGAACCGGAATCCCAAGCCTGTTCATCGAGTCGGACATGATGGACCAACGAGTTGTCGCTGAAGCGCAAATGAAAAACCGCGCCGACGCCTTCTTCGAAGGTTTAGTCTCGCGTCGCGAACAAGAACTCATTGCTCACTAATTACAGAAGGAAAAAAGAAAATGGCATACGCAGCAGGTGTAGATGTTGGCTCAACTCAAACCAAAGCCGTCGTAATCAATGAGGAACGCGAAATCATCGCAAGTTGCTTGATTGATACCGGCGCAAATGTGACTAAGGCCGCAGAGGACGCCTTTAAGACTTGTATTGAGCAAGAGGGCATTCTCGAGGAAGAAGTCGAATGGGTGATTGGGACTGGTTACGGTCGCTACAAGGTGACCTTTGGTAATGCCCAGGTGACCGAAATAAGTTGTCATGGCCGTGGCGCCGCTCAGATTTTTCCAAACACTCGAACCGTTGTGGATATGGGAGGCCAAGACACCAAGGCTATTCGTGTTTCTGAGGATGGTGAGATTGATGACTTCTGCATGAACGACAAATGCGCTGCTGGCACTGGCCGCTTTCTTGGCGCATCTGCTGCTGCCTTGGACATCCCACTAAACGACCTTGGCGACACTGCTTTGGAATCTGAGAAAGGGGTTCAAATCTCCACAACTTGCACGGTGTTCGCTGAATCGGAAGTGCTTGCTTGGCTCGGAAAAGGCAAGAAGGTCCAAGACATTCTGTGGGGGGTGCATGAGTCCATTGCAAAGCGAAGCATGGGCCTCATGAGACGCGTGGGCATTGAGGGTGAAGTCACTTTTACTGGTGGCGTTTCTCGCAATCCAGCTATGGTTAAAGCCTTAGAAGATGTTCTGGAACAAAAACTCAACATTTCCGACGAATGTCACTTTGCCGGTGCCCTCGGCGCTGCTTTATTCGCTATGGACCACATCCAGGCAAGCCGAATTCCCCATCCTGAAAAAGCTGAGGTTGCGCAATGACCATTACTGCTGGAATTGATGTAGGTTCGACCTACACAAAAACTGTTCTCCTTGACCTAGACTACAACATCGTTGCCCGGCATGTCATGAGCACGGGGTTTAAGTTGGCTGAAGTTGCTGAAAAATGTTACGACGCCTGTCTCGAAAAAGCCGGATTGACTCGCAATGACATTGCGTATGTGATTGCAACCGGTTATGGCCGGCATCAAGTTGCTTGTAAGGATCTCTCGGTAACCGACATCACAGCGAGCGCTCGAGGCTGTTTCTTGTTGTTTCCTGACACCCGAACAGTTTTGGATGTGGGTGGCCAAACGATGAAAGCAATTCGTCTTGAAGATGACGGTCGCGTAAAGTCTTTCCGCCAAAACGATAAGTGTGCGGCCGGGACTGGCGCGTTTCTCGAAAAGACCGCTCGATATATGGGGTATGAGACCAAGGATATTGACAAACTTCTGGATACTTCTTTGGACCCAGCTTCCATTTCTGGGGTCTGTGCAGTTTTTGCGGAATCCGAAGTCATCAACCAGCTGAGTTTGGGAACCCCACCCGCTGACATCATGCAGGGCTCCATCGAATCGTTGACCACCCGTGCCGTCCAACTCATGAAGCGAGTAAAAGCCGAACCGGGCCATACTTTGATAGGCGGCATCATGCGATTTGCCACGATGCCACGCGCTGTGGATAGCCGGATTGACGATGACGTCAACCTCCCAGGCACAGAAGACGAATCCAAAGATTCGTCTTCTATGCCTCAATTTGTGACGGCTCTTGGTGCTGCTTGGTTGTGCCACCGAAGACTTCAGAAGCTGGCCGAAGAAGGCGAGCCTGTCGTCACTCCTTAATAATGAGCGATAGCCCGGCGCCACCGCCACCTGATCCCGACCTCGTTGCCGAAGGGTGGGAGCGGCGGAGTCTTGCAGATCCAGAGCGTGCGCAGGAAATGGCGGAGCTCTATGAGACCGCGGGGTTCGAGGTAAAAATAGTCCCTTTAGCTCCCATGGATTTTGCGCCCTCGTGCGGGACTTGTCCCGAAACGGTTTCTAAAAGCTACGTGGTGATTTACACCCGCAAAGAGGGGCGCACGCCTACGAACCCGCTCGAAAGTGAACCCTCTGCGGATTCTTTTGAAGTCTGAGATTGTTTAGAATCTAGGGGTGAGGTCTTCTCTCCTTATCATTGCGGCTTTTCTCTGCTCCTGCGCAGAACCCCGAATGCGCTCGGACGCCGTTGTTGTGTCCGCCCCCCAACAGCCAAAGCATGAATATGTTGTCATGGTGAGCGTGGATGGGCTTCGCGCAGATGCGCTCACCGCCCTGCCAAAAGGGGAGCTTCCCGCAATTGAGCGCTTGCTTGCTGGAGCCTACACTTTAGAGGCACGAACGGATCCTGGATCAACAGTGACTCTTCCTAATCATATTGGCATGTTGACGGGTCGTTTCTACGGTGGGCCTAACGGGCATCGCTGGCGCGGGAATCGTAAAGTTCCTGAATCGGTGACTCTGCACAGCGTGCGTGGAGAATTTACGTCTGGTGTTTTTCATGTTGCTAAAGCCTCCTCCCTGCGAACTGGGATGGTGGTGGCAAAGGAAAAATTTCAAGTATTTCCTCTGAGCTGGAATTTGCCTGGAGACGAACCTGTTTTAGACACTTATACCCTTGAGCCCAATGCGTTGCTTGGAGCCCTCAAAGTGGTGGAAATCTTGAAGAATTCCCAAGAGAAGGGCGCTTTGGTTTTTTGGCATCTTCGAGATATGGATACTGCAGGCCACGGGAAAGGGCAGGGGTGGAGCTTGAATCCCGAATCGGAATACATGCGTGCTCTACAAACAGCGGACTCTGCCTTAGGTGTTCTCCTGGCTCACTTGGACTCCAATCCAGAAACTCGTAACCGTACTGCGATTCTTCTTACTTCGGACCACGGTGGTGGCGTCCCTCTGCATGGACACTGGAGTCTAGGATTGCACCCAGAAAACTGGACGATTCCATTACTTGCCTGGTCTGGTTTGGGCATTTTTTCTGGTGAACTCTACGCACTGAATTCGCAAACAAGAACAAACCCTAATGGGGCAATTTCCGCTCAGCCAAGCCAGCCTCTGGCAATTACTAATTCCGAATTAGGCAATTTGGCTCTCCAAATACTTGGGTTGCCTCCCATCCCTGAATCAGTTGCAAATAAATCTCAAGACCTCTTGCTGATTCAGCAGAACTAGAGCTTTCTTGTGGGGTAAACTAGGACATGTTCCACCACATCCCCCAAGCGGTTCTCGCCTTTTTTGTAGCTACGTCATTGCTCTCTGCGCAAGGTTCTGATCCCACGCTCGAAGCTTGGAGACTCAACTTAGATGGCACAACAGGAACATCCGTAGATCCAGGCATCAATGCATCCATTTCCAACATTGAGGCTGATGTGACAGGGGCGGTCTATACCAATGCGCATGTTTTTGTTGATGCTGAAGGTATCCCTTCGCATACGATTGGTCCGTGGAATTTTAATCCGAACACTGCTACGGCTCGTAATTGGACTTGGCGCATTCCGAGGAATCCTCAGCCCGCAACGACCCATGCGGAGACTTCATTGGGACAAATTGGAACTATGGTGAACGGTGTCCCATTTTTTAATATGAGTGATGGTCGCTCTTACCACAACAGAAGAGTTTGGGAACAAGATGCGATTTATTTCGAGGGGCAGTCGATGGATGTCGGTTTGGGGCATCCACAGCAAACTGGTGATTATCATTACCACTCTTACCCAAGACTGCTGGCAGGTCAGCGCGGCGACAGTCCTCGTGACCACTCACCAATTTTGGGCTTTGCATTTGATGGATATCCCATTTATGGACCTTATGCTTTTCTTAATCCTGATGGGACAGGAGGACTCAAGAAAATGGAGACGAGCTATCGCTTGCGAAATATTACACAACGCCGCAGTCTCCCAGATGGCACTCAGCTGAGCTCAGGGGACTGGGGTCCCGATGTAAGTTCGCAATATCCTCTGGGTTGTTATTTGCAGGATAATGAATATGTTGTTGGCTTAGGAGACCTTGACGAATTCAATGGGCGGTTCGGTATGACCCCTGAGTATCCTCAAGGGACTTACGCGTACTACATGACATTGGATGCTTCTGGAGAGCCAGCCTACCCATACCTCGTTGGGCCGACCTACTATGGAGTTGTGGACTCTGCCAATATCGGGCCTGGTTCTGGCCACATCTCTCCTCCAGGCACTGCCGTTGATTACACTCCTTTGGCCTTGTATGTCAACGATGTCGTTGCTGGCGGAATAGCCCGAATCGCTGTTGGAAATTGTGGGCCTGGTGCGAGAGTTTTTCTTGGCTATTCTCTCGCTGGTAGTGGGCCGCTGAATACACCATGGGGAGTTGGAGCCCTCTCTCCGCCCATTAAGAGTATTGGGCCCTACACTTCGAATATAAATGGCCTCGTCTCGATTCAAGCTCCCGTTCCTGGGATGATGCAGGGGAAAACCATTTATGCCCAAGCTGTTTCTACGCCCCAAGGTGGAACTACGACACTCTCCTCTCCCGCTAGGGTGACGGTACAGTAGGAGACATGCGCACCTACATTGCTTTGGCAGCGTGCCTGCTGTTTGCAGCATGTTCTCGTCCTGAGGTTCAGGTGGAGTACCCTGACGGTGGCCCACCCCTGAATCAGTTTTTTTCCATGACGATTAAGGTGGATCCTAGCCACGCGGATTCGATTCATGTGGATGCTGATATGCCTGCCCATGGACATGGAATGATTGTTAAACCGGTTGTGACTCAGGAAGAACCCGGCGTCTGGCGCGTGGATGGCATGAAGTATCACATGCCAGGAGATTGGGAGCTTTATGTGGATTTAATGAATGTAGACACGGCTACTCGAGTGGTGATTCCCGTTTTCCTTGAACCCTTTTAGGGCGGTCTAGTGCTGAGTGTTCTTCTTCTTGCTTTCCCAATCCAGGGAGAAATAACTGATTGGACCGAGCGTGAGCTTGCCATCATCCAATCCCTCTCGCCTCAATTACCTCCTCTACCCGTCCCGCCGAATCCAAGTAACCAATATGCGGATGACCCAGCAGCGGCTGAATTGGGCCAACTCCTCTTTTTCGACAAAGGCTTGTCGCCTACGGGGACAGTTTCTTGTGCTACCTGCCACAATCCCGAGAAAGGATGGAGCGACGGTCTTGCCCTTTCAAAGGGAATAGGGGGAACCGCATTCAATGCGCCGACAATCTTAAATTCAGCCTATGGACGATGGCAGTTTTGGGATGGTCGAACAGACTCTTTGTGGTCTCAGGCTTTGCAGCCCATTGAAGACGCAGTTGAAATGAATTCATCCCGGACCTTTGCTCTTCATCGGATTGCGAATGGCCCTAAACTTCGTAAGGCTTGGGAGTCCTTTTTGGGCCCATTCCCGGACATTTCCAGTTTTAAACGATTTCCTCAAAATGCATGTCCGCCTCCTACCTCAAGCCAAAATCCTTTCGAGATAACGGAGCCTAGTCAAGATCCTCGGCACCTGGCGTGGGCAGAAATGAACCTTGCCGATCAAAATAAAATAAATGAGTCTTATGCGAACTTAGGCAAGGCCCTCGAAGCATATCAGCGGAAAATTCTCAGTGGGCCCTCCGCCTTTGATCAATTTGTGGCTGGGCTACGAAAGGAGGAGGGCGGAGATTTGAACGCCCTATCCGGAAATGCCCAAAAAGGATTACGTCTTTTCGTAGGGAAAGGCAATTGCATAAGTTGCCATTTCGGACCCCAACTAACTGATGGCGAATTTCACAATGTCGGACTTTCTATTGCAGATGGCGTTGAATTTGATGATGGTCGCCCGACAGGAATCCAAAAGCTCCGTAGCGAAATTTTTAACGGTCGTGGAATTTATAGTGATGATTCTGCTTGGGACTCGAATCAGCATTTATTGTATTTGTTCTATAACGAACACACCTTTGGAGCTTACAAAACACCAAGTTTGAGGAATGTAGCCAGGACAGCTCCCTATGGTCACGATGGCCGCTTTCCCGACATTGAATCCGTTTTAGAGTTTTATTCCGAGTTGCCGGGGTTGCCACCAGTTGGCCATCGCGAGGAAACTCTTCTTCCTTTAAATCTCAATGATGAGGAAAAGTTTAGCCTAATTGCCTTCCTGAAGTCCTTGACTGGACATCGGGTCCCTAAAGCACTTCAGGGGTCCTAGCCGCCCCAGGCAGGGGGCATGGATGGGTAACCATCCAAAAGAGCTTGGCAGTGGTTTCTCGCAGCAACCACGATGGGGTTGGCTGAGAATTGGAGGTTCCTTCGCTCGAGTCGATCGGTTACGGAATAGAAAAATTGGCCGGTTCCATAAAGTTTCCATTCATCCGTCACAATCCAAGTGCGAGGCGCAGGCTGAGCCACTTTATCTGGTTTTGGCCAGAACCAGCCGTAAACATGCTTCCTGGATTTGCCACTATTGGTTCCTTTGAGACGGTCAAGGAAGCTAATGCCATCATATATTTTGTCCCTTGGCATATCTAATCCCGCCATCTCAAGGAAGGTAGGGTAGAAGTCAGTGAATTCAAGGAGGTCAGAATCATAACTGCCAGGAGATGTGTTGTTTGGCCAGTAAGCAATTAGGGGAGCATGGAGTCCGAATTGGCTCGTTGCACCTTTTCCGCCATAGACATAATGGCCATTCCACTTGGAGGGAACGCGTTGGCTCGTGCCATTGTCGCCAGCAAATATA
Source organism: Planctomycetes bacterium UBA7888 (assembly GCA_002500505.1). Classification (GTDB taxonomy): domain Bacteria; phylum Planctomycetota; class UBA1135; order UBA1135; family UBA1135; genus UBA7888. Next base: position 19,877 of record DLRM01000027.1, on the reverse strand, counting down.
ACGAGAGTATTGTCCGCTATTCCAAGTTGTTCGAGCTTCATCGCTAGATTTCCAATCAATTGGTCTGCATAGCTCAACATGTTCCCAAAGTTGATATGGATGTTGCTGGAAGGAGTGCGTCCTGGTGGGGTATGGAAGGGGCCATGACCAAGAACCATGGGGTAATAAAGGAAGAATGGTTCGCTTTTGTGATTTTCAATAAAGTCAATGGCAAATGCATTGAAAATGTCGGGACCGTACTCGCCCACCCGCACTGTCGGTGGAGCCTGATGAGTTTCAATTAATGGGTCGAAATAGCGTTCACCACTCTCATCGACTTGCCAAAGGCACCACTCTTCAAAGCCGGCGTCTGTAGGGTGAAGGCCTTGTTGGTAAAACTCAGGATAGACTTGACTTCCCCGCAACTGCCATTTCCCAGCCGCTCCAGTTCGGTAGCCAGCATTCTTTAAGTCTTGAACGAAAGTCCTCTCATTGGGGTCCATGCAAGAGAAATAGACATAGTTTCGAACATTGGATCTCCCGGAGAGAAAGTGTACCCGTGTAGGTGTGCAAGAGGGCATCGAATAGGCATTGAGGAAGGTCACGCCTTTGGCAGCCATGGCATCCAATACGGGAGTGCTGTAGCTCTGCCCTCCATAAACAGAGAGGGTTTCAGGACCAATATCATCAGCCAAAATCATAATGATATTGGGCTGGGTGGATTGACCCGATATGTGGTTACAGGGCAACCACAAAAAGGAAAGGAGAATGAGGGGGATGGGCTTCAAAATCAAATCTGACTTGCGCTGACTAATCTTACACCAAAACTGGGTTTTGTGGAGCAAGTTTTTGATGGGAGGGATGGGTGAATACGGGGAGCTTTTGGGGCACAAATCGGCTCTTTGGAGGCAAAAGGGGCCCCTGTGCGCTCCTAAACTCCTATGAGGGGAGGGGGCCTGCTATCCTTTTGGCTACGCTGATTCTGCCCCGCCAGGTGAATGTCTTACTCTAAGTTAGAACTCGAAATCACTTTTGAAGGTGTCACAAGTAACCTTTCAGTGGGAGGTGAATTGATTCGCGTGGGCCGCTCTCGCCGTTGCGATGTCACCGTTCGAGATCCAAGTATTTCTAGAACCCACTGTTCTATGGAAATGCGAGATGGTGGAGTCGTTCTTCTTGACGAAGGATCTGCTAACGGCACTTGGGTGGACGGCCAGCGAACGGAGTGTTGTCGGTTACTCCCTGGGCGTTCCTTCGACATTGGAGACAGTAATATCCTGCTTGTTGATGTTCTAGATTCGAAGGACGCCATTCCGCCTCCGGATCCAGTTGAACCTTTGGCTCGCCCTACACCGGATCTCTCAGACAGTCTTGCGCGAACCATCTCCCCCGGCACTCCTGTCCCTGATGTCGGTCAGTTTCAGCCACAGCAAGCTCGGCCTGAATCGCCTTCGAAACCAGCCAGGTCAAAGCGGAAAGGAAACCGAAAGATGACAGGTCTTATTTCCTTCATCATTCTTCTCGGCTTTTTATTGTGGGGCGAGAAAGTGGTGAACGCCATCCTTGACCGGGTGGATAAAAGTATCGAAAAGAGGACAGAGCCGAACTAACGCGACTCGATTGGCGTGTAAGAACGTTTCGTCGGGCCGGTGTAGATTTGGCGTGGTCGGCCAATCCGGAAACTGGGGTCTCGGCGCATCTCTTGCCATTGTGAAATCCAGCCGGGCATACGACCCATTGCAAACATCACAGTAAACATATTGACTGGGATGCCCATAGCTTTGTAAATCACACCGGAATAGAAGTCCACATTTGGGAAGAGTTTTCGTTCAATGAAGAATTCATCGCGCAAAGCAATTTCTTCAAGCTCCATGGCAATTTCAAGCTGTTTGCTCGAAAGACCGAGGCTTTTGACGACCTTAGTACACGCTGATTTCAAGACTTTGGCGCGTGGGTCGTAGTTCTTGTAAACCCGGTGACCAAAGCCCATGAGGCGAGCGGGGTTGTCCCGGTTCTTAGCTCTTGCAACAAATTCTTGAGCAGTCTCTCCACGCTTAGCAATAGCATCGAGCATTTCGATGACCTTTTGATTTGCGCCGCCGTGGAGGCGACCCCAAAGGGCAGAGATCCCAGCGGAAATACTTGCGTAGAGGTTTGCTTGGGAAGACCCTACTAGGCGAACAGTGCTAGTTGAGCAATTTTGTTCGTGGTCGGCGTGAAGGATTAAGAGCAAGTCAAGTGCCTGAGAGACGGCAGGATTTACCTCATAATCTTCGCAAGGCGTTGCGAACATCATGTGCAAGAAATTGGAAGAGTAATCCATTTCATTGCTCGGGTAGATGAATGGCTGCCCTATCGAGTGTTTGTACGCCCAGGCTGCGATTGTTGGGAACTTCGCAATCAGGCGCGTTGTGGTCTCTTGAATGCTGCGCTCCGTTTCTTTTTCTTGGTAGAAAGTGGAGAGAGCGCCCACCGTTGCGGCCGTTACAGGCATGGGGTGAGCATCCTTCGGAAGGGAGGAGAAGAAGGACCTAAAATTCTCGTGAAGCATGGTATGTTGCATCACGTTTTCATGGAACTGGCTTAGCGCTTCTGCATTTGGCAATTCGCCATAAATCAGGAGCCAGCAAATTTCTAAAAAGGAGCTTTTCTCGGCTAATTCTTCGATAGGGTATCCTCGATAACGAAGGATTCCTTCTTCACCGTCAATGAAGGTAATGGAGCTCTGGCAAGCACCCGTATTGGCATAACCAGGGTCATAGGTAACGAGCCCGCTTTGGGACCGCAGCTTGCTGATGTCGAGGCCTTTTTCGTCCTCACTGCCTACGACGAGGGGAAGTTCAACCTCCTCACCCTCGAAACTAATTGTTGTTTTCTCCTGTGTCATGTATTGGAATGGCATCGTCTGACGGCGCGCAGACCCTCATTCTAGGGTCCCTTTAGATGCTTAAACCCTGAAGGGCTAGAAAACCAAGCCAAAAAAGCGGAGAATTGTGAAGGCTAGGGCAAAATCGTCAGGCTTGCGGTGTGCGAGACGGTGTTCACGGTACTAGAGGTGGCAGACGGTTTCACAAACATGGCTACCCAGAAGCTACGGTTAGCCAGATTTGGGTTATTGGGGATGGATGTGGTGATATTAGCCTGACCCGCGCTGTCCAGCGAGCCGGAGAAGTTGGATTGGTTTGTGGACCAAGCAAAGGCACCATCATTCGCCAAAGGCAGCACATAGCCGCTGCCAATGTCCACGGAGCGGGGGAAGGTGGACCCCGAAACTCGGAGCTCAAACCATTGAGATGGGGTGTATCGAGTATCCAGCTCCAAAGTGAAGGAAGAGCCAACCTTCGGAGTGCCCAAAATCCGAACTTCCGCTTCGCCGGAGTCGAGTCGATCTGACCATGACAAGCAGAAAGGTTCCGTAGTTCCATTAAAGCGTTTCTTGACTAATCGAGCCGTGTGGTAACCGGAAACAGAAGCCGTAAATTTCAGGATTTCGAAGGCGTTGTAGGCATTAGCGGACTGCGCAATCGAATTCCCCATCGGATCTAAAATGTAAAGGTCCAAATCCATATCCAGGACATCGGTGGAGTAGGAGCTATTGGCCTTTGAGAACCAAAGCCCACAGACTCTGACTTCTTGGCCGGCGGCGGCAGGAATGGTGATGTCGTAAGAGTTAAAAGAGTTTTGGAAATCAGCTGAAGTCAAAGTAGCCGAGTGGTAGTTTCCGCGAGCTAACACGGAGTCAGCGGCCAAGGCATGTACACCACCAGCCCCATCTTTCTCGGAAAGGACATCGTTCCCTTCGATGTTGTGCCACGCCGATGCCATTAGGACAGATTTCACGACCTCGGGCTTTGTCATGAGTGCGTTGTCTCGGGTTGCCATTAAAGTGGCTACCCCACAAGTTAATGGGCTTGCAGAAGAGGTGCCGTTAAAACCAGAATAGTAGGTGGAGGTGCCGGTGGTGTCGACATCGTCTCCTGGACTAGCAAGCTCTGGCTTTTCGTGACCTTCGGCGGGATCCAAATAACTGGAATAGGAGGCCATGGCGTCTCCGCTCCAAGAGGTATTGTTGTTATCGGAGTAACACCCTGAATTGGTGGAGTTGTATCCGTTACCTGGGGTTGTTGTGTAGGCGCCGGAACCAGGGCCCTGGTTCCCAGTAGACTTGAACATCATCACGGAGTAATTCCGAATGGTGTAATCAAAGAAACGGTCCAGGTAGACAATTTTTCCTTTGCTGCCGTTCCACCAAGAGCAGTTTCCAAAACTCACGCCATTGCTGATGGCTGCGTTCCAACTGCTGGGCGCGCCGGAGTCTCCGTAACCATCGGCTGTATAGAGATTAGGAATTCCGTAAGCTGCACCTTTGCGTGCCGAATGGTTCATTGCGATATTTCCAGCCACCGCACTCGCGTGTGAACCGACTCCACTACCCCCATAAATCTTGATGATGTTCGGGAGGTAAGGGTTGGATGTGGTGACTTGATCCACATCGTTAATCATGGTTTTGACTGGGGAGCCCGCAGCGGTCATTCCAGAATCCCAGACGATGGGAGTCCGCATGGTTCCTTGGGCATTGTCCAATTCTGGAAAGGCATCGGGGAAACAAAAGTAGGCCTCATCTACCAAGTCATGCCCTGCGGCTGCTCGAACATGTTTGGCGGGGAGTTTTGCATAAACAACGGGCCAAGCGCTTAGGGCTTGTGTGACTTCGAAGCCTTGGTTGGAGCACCAATCAGTAAAATGTTGAATGCGAGGGGCAAAAAAGGAAGCGGCTTCATCGCGGGCAAAAATACGAGCCGATTCGCCGTCCATGCCGTTGGCCATGGCTTGATCCAAAACCGCGCGCCAATCTGGGGCGTCACGGGTTTCAAGCCAGAATACAACATGAAGAAAATCGTTTGGATTAGTTTCCGCAACGATTTCAGCTAATTCAGGGGATAGCTTCCCGTTGAGTTGGCGGCCAACTTGATGATCTTTTTGGCGAAGGAGATACGCATCGACTTCCGTACCGTCAGGAAGGGTCGCGCGACTCAGGATGGTTCCAGCGGCCTCATCCCACCATCGAATTTCACGGACTTGAGTTCCTAAGTGGGGGAGTTGCCAAGTGGCGTCCGAAAGGAGGGTTTGAGGGTCCTGCTGCGGAAGGGCGAAGCTAAGAAGAAGGATCGAAAACATGCGTCCAAGATGAGGGGTTTGAGAAACAGGGGAACCCTTCCACTTTAACGCAAAATTCACCTACATGTAGGGGTTTGCGCCTATGGCGTGGTTGGTTGCGTCAATAATGCGGCCGACTTCGGGAACAGAGTCCCGAATCGCGACTTCAACCCCTTGGTTCATCGTAGCGGAGGCAGAGCTGCAGCCTTGGCAGCCGCCGCCCATATTCAAGTAGAGGTCTTTGCCGTCGGAGTCCACGATTTCAACAAAACCACCGTGGCCGGCAAGGCCAGGATTCAGTTTGGTGTCCACCACATCTTGGGCCTTTTGGCGAATAAGGTCGTCACCCATTTGAGCTTCAAAGGCGCCATTTTTTATGATTTCACCCCCTTCGTCCAAAAAGTCGCGGGCGGAAGATCCTACTGCGCGAGCCATGTCGCGCCAGTCGTCAGGTTTCTCGCAGAGAGTAACCAAAAGTTCGGAGTTTCGAATGCGCAGACCTTTGATTCCTTCGGCCGCAAAAACGGCGGCCGCAAAAGGAGCCCATTCTTGGGACCATTCAGAATCCGATGTGTAGAAAGTTCCTGAATATAGAGTGCGGTCGAAACGGAAAAGGCACTGGTCAGGGCGGGACTGTGGTTCGGCTGTGATTTGGATTTTCTGGTCGTTCATAGGAATGGATTAGGCCTCTGATTAAGGGTGTTCAACCCGTATGATAACAATGCCATTGGCCTCAGCTTGTTCAGGGAATGATTTGCAGGCTGGCTTGTTGGCTCAAGAAATAATCTCCATTTTGGCTTGCGACAAAGTTAAAGAGGATGTGTCGGCCAATGAGAGAAATATCCAATTCGCCGGGTAACATGCTGACACTTGCGATGGCCTGACCTGCTGCGTCAAGTGTGCCATGGAAATCGGTCAAGCCGGGAAGATTTGGATTCGAATGGACTCTTCGGGTCCAAATGTCGGGGCTGATAGGGACCCAAGTCTCTCCAAATAAGAAAGGTGAGCCTGAACCTGAAGCGCCGATAAAAATTTGATATTGAGAGGCTCCCCAATTTGGCCCAGCATCTAGTTGAATGTTGAGTTGGCCACCTACGGACTGGGAAAAAGTAGAAGCATCCAAACTCAAGCTGTTTGACGTTGGCTTGAATGATTCAATGGAGCCAAATACTGTAGGCGAAGCATTCGTCAAGAATAAGCAGTGGTTGCTTGCGTCCCAAGATGATGGAATTAGGCGAGAATTTTTTGGAGATGAAGGGCCTGGAAGAATAGACGAAGTATCAAAACCAAGGTCTGGGGTGAGGTTACTGAAGTGCAATTGCTCTTGGCCATCTCGGTGAAAAATCAAACGAGTGTCACCTTCGCAAAGAGTAGGGGCAGACTCGGCTCCACCACGGTCGAGTTGAGCCAATCGAGTCAAGTCTCCCCACCGGCCTTCAGGGCTCCAGCGGTTGGCGGAAAAGATGTCCCAAGTACCTTCCCTCTTGGAAGCAAACCAAATCTGGAGTTCATCTTCGGACAGGAATGGTCCAGCTTCTCCCAAACCGGAATTAAGTTCTTCAGAAGGAATTGGAGTGTTGAATGGAGCTCCGGCCGATGTACGTGTTGATTCCCAGATACGGGATTCGAGATCTCCATGTCGTTTCCCTGATAACCAGATACGCGTTCGGTCTTTGGAGACCCAAAAGTCGTTAAATTGAAAACCCTGTCCACCTTGTATTGCAACATTCCCCTGAATCGCAAACGGAGCTTGAGTGCCGGTACGCGATGCTTCAACAAGAGATGGGCCATTGGGGCCTTTCTGAAGAAACCAAAGATCAAGCAAATTATCAAAAAGGAAAGGAGAGCTTTGAAGAGACATCGGTGGGAGAGCAACAAGGGCGCTGCGCTCGGAGAACTCAGGAATAGCTTCTGGCTCAGTTATAAGTTCAACGGGTGGCCAAAGGGTTACAGGAGGGTGGATGCCATCTTCGACCACGACGCGCAAAATATCGCGCCCTGAAATTGAGTTGGGGAGCAAATCCAGGGTGTAGGTTCCATCTTGGTGATCGAAAACCTGTAAAAGTTGTCCCCCGCCTGCTGAGAAACGATCGTGTTCTAATCGGATAGAAGCGCCACCTGATTGGAGGGGGACTCCATTTAGGTCACGCAAATCAACGAGCAATTGGATAGGTGTTGCATGGCCACTTGGGACCGAGCTTTGAGAGAGCCAAGTAGTTGAGCGAAATGCGTCAGGGGTTCCACTGAGGCTAGCGCGCCAAAGGTCTAACTCGGTTCGACCGACTGCGACAGCGTCGGGATCACCAATTCCATTATCCGTGATGTTGATAATGCAGTAGTGTTCTCCTCGTGCACAAGAATTGGAGTTGCAATCCCCAATTGGGTCTCCTGGGCGGGAAATCATGAGGGTGAAAGCGTGAGAGCTTTTTAGAAAACTAGGTGGCGGGCTCCCGCAGCTTGTTGGTTGGGAATTACTGCAGGAGCAACGGCCATCACCACCCATGGCAGCAGCTGCTTCCATTGCGACAATGAGGCGTTCGGCCATGTCGCCGGTGGAATTTAAGAAGGCAGTTTCCGCCTCAGTTATGACGGGGTTTCCAGTAAGGACATTGCCTTGAATTGCATAGACCAAGGACCCCGATTGTCCTGTAAGACCTCCAGCCCAATCTCCACAACCCCAACCGGTAAAGGTGGATGCGGGGCCATTCAGAGTGGCTACCCCTATTTGGCGTATTTGTGACATCGGGTCGCCCTGATTTAAGGCCGCCATAATGTCAGTCGAGGCATAACCCAATTGCATGAGTTCCCAAGCCTCAAGGCGCTGGGAGCCGTCAGGATCTCCAACGCTTTGATGTACTGAAATGCCATATTCAGGAACAAGGCACACAACGGCTCGCCGGAGGTTGACGTTCTCCAAGCAAGTGGCCACAGCCATTCCAACTTCACCGGTATCCAAGTTCACAACCACAATGGACCAGGTCGGGAACAGTGAGGAACAGAGAAACAGGGCAACGAAGGCAACCCGAGAGATTAACTTTGAGGGCATAGAGTGAGTCTATCCCAAATACTCCAATCCTGCCCCTAGAGAAGGCTAAATCGGGATTTTTTCAGGATGTTGGAATTTAATGAGACGCTTTTGCCAAAGACGTTTCAGGCGGGATTGGACACCTTCTGCTGATTCCCCATGCTCCTCTTGGAACCAGGCTTGGATTTCGGAGATGGAGGCCTTGCCGTCACAGGCTTCCCAGATTCCTAACTCCAAAGCATCCGAATCGTGGGTTCGACCTGCTGAAGAGATACGGACATTGAGGGGCTCTCCCTCTTGGTCGCTAATCATTTCGGCGTTTCCGGGAGCGTGGATAGGTATTGCTTCCAAATCCGAAGGAAAGGATTTTTTGCGAACTAAGTACTTGCCAAGAACAAGTAGGTCAAGTTCGGAATCCAGGAAAGTCTGGATCGCATTCTCCGGCGTTTCAACGAGCGGTTCGCCAGCAAGGTTGAAACTGGTGTTCAGCAAAATGGGAATCCCCGTTCGTTTTTCAAAAGCAATGAGCAAGTCGTCAAAGTCAGGATTCTCTTCTCGCGCAAGAGTTTGAAGGCGGGCAGAGCCGTCCACATGAGTGATTGCAGGGAGACATTTGTTTTTGACTTGTGCCGTAAAGGACATGAATGGGCTGGAGCCCTGAAAATCGAAATAATCTTTAACCGACTCTGCCCTTACAACGGGGGCAAAGGGACGAAAGCCCTCTCGTTTTTTGATGGCCGAATTGATGCGGTCCACCATGTCTTCAACGCGTGGGTCAGCGAGGATGGAGCGGTTTCCTAAAGCACGCGGTCCGAACTCTGCAGGCCCGCGGAATGTGGCGACTGTTTTTCCCTCGGCAAGTTCATCCGCGATTGCGGAGGTGGCATCTGGGGAGAGATAACACTCAACCCAGGATTGATATCTTGAAAGAGATTCCAGAATCTCTTGGTCGTCGAATTGGGTCCCTAGGTAAGGGCTGGCGGTTGGTTTTTGGAAAGCATTTTTCTGGGAGTAGCCGTAGAGAGCACACCCGACGGCAAGTCCATCATCCCCAGGCCAAGGCGGCACAAAGACATTCTCAAACCCAGCTTCCATAGCAAGCCGCCCATTCAGGGCGCAGTTCAGGGCAACGCCGCCCACAAGACAGAGGTTTTTCTCGCCGGTTTTTTCTTGTAAGCCTTTGAGGAAATCCAAAACCGTTTTTTCTAAATCACGCTGTAAGTCCGAAGACAATTGTGCATAGAGCGGATGGTTTTGGGAATCGCTCCATTCATTGGGGTGTGCCGTACTGCGAAGTCGTTCCCAGTTCACCTCGAGCTTTTCAAGAGGGCCACGCAGAATCCAATCAGGCTGATTTTCTTTTTTCCCTTGATTCCATTTTTCCGCCCAAGGGGCCATTCCCATGACTTTGCCACAGGAATTCCAGTCACCAAAAATATGGCTAGAGATTCTGGAATACACAGCTCCCAGAGATTCCATATTTTCAAATCCGTAGTTGTAAAGAAGGGTGGGGGTGTTTTCGCAAATCCATCGTTTAAAAAGAAGTTCGAGGTCGTGGCCTTCAAATCGATAGACACTTTCGCCTTCCCGCCACCCCTTTCCGTTGGAAAAAGCATTGGAGTCGGGGACTTCTTTGAAATTTTCTGATTTCGGTAAAGAAAGATCAGAGTGGAAATAGTCTCCTGTCCGCTCAGCTTCTTCCTTTGTGTTTCCCATGCCATCCATGACCACAATGAGCCCCTTTTCAAATGGACAAAAGGGAAAAGCGGACCAGGCGTGAGCTAAGTGGTGAGAAAGCTCATGCTTCTCAATCCTGGGAAGAAGATTGTGTTGATCTAAATAGGAAGGGCGGTATTGGTTGAGGGCCTGAGCCCAGTGCAAAGTAGATTCGAAAGCATCAACTCTGAAAAGATGATTGTTTGCCACGACAAGGCCAATATCGTTCAAGGACACATTGCACTGCTCGAGAGTGTGCCGGACAAGTTCTGCGACATCACCTCCGTCGTGTTTCTTGCGAGTTAGGCGTTCTTTGCTGAGGGCGATTAGGATTTCACCTTCGGCATCAAGCAAGCATGCAGATGCCGAATGGGTGTATTGGTTGAGGCCTAGGGTTAGTTCGCCAGACATTTTGTAGACGGATATTATTTTCGCGTAAACATCTCTTCCACGAGATGGCCAACCGTTGTTGTGGGCGAAAGAGCAGGAGATTTTCGGGCTTGTTCAAGGGCCCAATTCGCTAATTCCGTCGTTACTCGGGTAATGCGTTCGGTGGAACCTGTATCCAGTAAATCGTCTTCAAAATCAAATAGAATTCCTGCAGATCTTCCCGCGCAATCTTTAAGTGAACCTGCCGAAAGGAGTTTTGTTTGGAAAGAGTTTTGGATAATTCGAATAGGACGGCCGTCAAAGGTGTAGTTTGACCCCACTTTTTTTTCTCGGGCAGAAAGCAGGAATAACAAACCACGAAGACCGCGTTGGCCGCCATGCCGGGCTAGGTTTCGTGCCGCCGACATCCTTGAATTCCTTTTGCCTCTCAAGAGTAAGCTGGTCCACCAAGTAATAGTCCCATTTTCCAAACAGGCCATCGCGGCGCGGGCACAGGCGTCACTAGCGAGAAGATTCCCGCCTATGCTGCGGTTCAGAATCATTCCGACAAGCTCAGCCTCATCAATTTTTGCCTTTTCAGCAGCAAGTGCAGCAGTGCGCTGAACAATCTCAGAGGAACTATTGAGTGATTTTTTGATTTCAGAAACCGTAAGACTCCCCTGGCCACTGCTTCCAGCTGAATTGGCCTGTGCCTCTTCAATGAAAATTCCAGCATATAGGAAGGCTTCAGCCCCATTCGTTTTTCGAACCTTTTCCCAGAGGAGGTCAGCTCGTTTGTCCATGGCAGTGCCAGATTTGAGCGGGTCAATCCCGGCGCCCCATTTTTCCAGAGCAGTTGCCGCAAGAACTAGGTTCTCGTTCGGACGATGTTCCATGAGCCAATTTGCCAAGTCAACGAGCTCGCGTAGGGAGCCGTCTGAATCCAGGCGCGCAACTTCTTCAGTGAGATTGAAGTGTGGGTCCCTTTTGAGCCAAGCCCTCCATTCCCCGGGAGGAATACGAAAGCTGGTTTGTACTGGATCGGTCGCCGTTAGGTAGGAGCCAAAAGGGGTTTGAATTACCAAGTCACCCGGGTTGGGTTGCTCTATGCACTCAATCCGTAAGCCCTTTTCGGTTAAGGCATGCCACACGCCATCACTTTGTGGAAGCAAGGCAAGGGTGAGGGCGGAGAGGAGCATTTTCTTATTATGACTCGGAGACAACACCATGAAGCGAATTCCTGTTGCAGTTGCTGGAGCCAGTGGGCTTGTAGGGGCGGAAATATGCCGTTTCTTGGACAAGCACCCCTGGTTTGAGCTTGTAGCTACCCCTGGGCAAGATTTGAGTAAAGTTGGAAAAGGGCGAGTCGTTTTTTCTGCGCTACCAGCGGCAATTGCCAGGAAATGGGAACCAGAATGGGTGGAGAAAGGCCTTTGGGTTTTTTCCAACTCGGGCTCATGGCCGCCCGGGGAAGAGCCGCCGGTCATTGCTGAGCTTCATGGAGATCGTGTTCAGGAGTTAGAGAACCCTTCCCTTGTTTTATCTCCCAACTGCGTGGTCCAAGGGGCGGCGCTTTCTTTGGCCCCGTTAAAAAGATATGGAATCCAGAAAACTCGGCTTTGTACCGAGCAAGCCCTCAGCGGTGGGGGAAGGCGGGTGCTGGAAGTGGGCTTGAATGGGGGAAAGATTGAGTCGCACATTGAAGGCGAGGAGGAGCGCATTGCTACGGAGCTTCCCATTGCGTTAGGCGCAGACTTGGATTTGAGCTTGGATTGTGCGCGGGTGTCGGCTCCGCATGGTCACCTACTCCACTTTTCAGTTGCCTTCGAAAAGCAAGTTTCTGCTAAAAAACTCCATCAGGCTTGGGCTCAATTTCGAAACCCATCCTTACCGTCAGCGCCTAAACGACTGTTCCAGCTCCTTGACGAGCCAGGCCGTCCTAATCTCGCAATGGACCTAGATACGGGAAAAGGTATGACACTCAGCGTGGGGGATGTTTGCGAAAGCCCGGATGGCTTTTGGCAGTTCACGGTGTTAGTGCACAACTTGATTCGGGGTGCAGCCGGCGCTTCAGTTCTTATTGCAGAAGCCGTTGCTCAATCAAAATCTTGGCCTTTTGAAGAATAGGATAGAATCCAAAGCAATGGGATCTCCCACACCCCTTGAATCCGGAAGGCGCGGCGAGAAAATTCGCGGTGATGTTTGGATGTCCTTTGAGCCTGGCGAACAATCGCTGGAGCTGAACCTTCAATCCAAGCTAGAGACGCTTTTTGGCGATTCCACGCGCCAACTTCTGCTAGAACTCTGCCAAGGTGCTGGTTTGAAGACTGGTTGCCTCATGGTTGAAGATTCTGGTGCCTATCCATTTGTTTTGCGAGCTCGTTTGGAGTCTTTGTTGCGCTTGGTTCTGGAGGACCCGCGGTTGGAGCTACCTGTTGAGTGCAATGTGACCGGGAAAGATGCTTTAAACACGAATCCTGTTCCCGACCGTCCCCGCCGCTCTCGCCTCTATCTGCCCGGTAATGAACCAAAGTACATGCTCCATGCAGCGATTCATGGGCCGGATGGTTTGATTCTGGACTTGGAAGATTCTGTTGCCCCTTCTGCAAAGCATGATGCCTGTAGCCTCGTCCGGCACGCTTTGTGGAGTCTGGACTTTGAATCTTGCGAACGCATGGTCCGCATCAACCAGGGAAAAGATGGCATAAAGGACTTGGCTTCTTTAGGGAATGCCCCCTTTGAGTTGGTGCTCATCCCCAAAGTGGAAACTGCCGAGGAAGTCGTTGCCGTGGCCGAAGCCGCTCCCGAAAAACTCTTGATGCCCATTTTGGAAAGCGCAGCTGGTGTTCAGAACGCTCCTTCAATCGCTGCTGCTCACGAATCTGTTGTGGCCCTAACTTTAGGGCTAGAGGATTTGACTGCAGATCTCGGAGTAGTGAAGACACCCAAGGGGATGGAAACTCTGTTTGCTCGCTCCTTTGTTGTGCAGGCCGCCAAAGCGCAAGGCTTGCAAGCCATTGATTCGGTTTATGGCGATGTTGCAGATGAAACTGGTTTGCGGGCAAGTGTTCAAGAAGCCAAAGCCATTGGCTTTGAAGGTAAAGGTTGCGTACACCCACGACAAATCCGGATTGTGCACGAAGAGTTTGCCCCCTCGGAAAAGGAATTGGAGAAGGCTCGGAAGATTGTGGCGGCATTTGAAGAGGCCGAAGCCCAAGGGCTTGGAGTCGTTTCTTTGGGGTCAAAAATGATTGACCCACCTGTTGTAAAGCGAGCCCTCAATCTAGTGCGCCAAGCGGAGAAGAACTCATGAGCGATTCTTTGCCTACTGAATCCATCCTTAATGCTGCTGGGCGGGAGGTTCCCATTGATATCAATGGAGAGAAGACTATTCCTTATCAAGGAGTTGGGATGTACCGGCCTGAAGGGAAACAAGCGTCTCGACTGATTTCAACTTGCTCAGACTTTCCATCTAGTGGAAACAAACTAGCCCAAGCAGAAGGGGATATGGCAGCTCGCCTTAAAGTCGCCCTTCAGAACGCGGGTCTTAAAGATGGCATGACCATCTCCACCCACCACCATTTTCGAAATGGTGATTTGGTTGCGAATGCACTTTTCGACGCGGCGAAAGATCTTGGAGTAAAAAACCTGCGTTGGTTCCCGAGCGCGAGCTTTCCTTGTCATGAACACCTTCTTCAATATTTGGAAGATGGCACTATCCACCATATAGAAGGTTCCATGAACGGACCTCTTGGCGCTTATTGCTCCGAAGGGAAAATGAATGGCTTGGGAGTTTTACGTTCTCACGGGGGTCGTTATCAAGCCGTCCAAGATGGGGGAGTGCACATTGACATTGCAGTCATTGCTGCTCCGACCGCGGATGCATTTGGAAACGCAACTGGCGATCGCGGTCCTTCGGCTTGCGGACTTTTAGGTTTTGCCTTGGCAGATTCTGAATACGCCGACCATGTGATTGTAGTCACGGATAATCTCGTACCCTTTCCCTGTCTCCCTTGGCAGATTCAAGGTCAACGTGTGGATCAAGTGGTTGAGGTGGAACAAGTCGGATTGCCTGAAAAGATTGTTTCTGGCACCACAGTTGTCACAAAGTCACCCGAACGCCTTTTGATTGCGGAGTACATTGCTGATTTTGTACGTGACTCTGGGATTTTGAAGCCCGGTTTTTCCTTTCAGGCCGGCGCGGGAGGAATCAGCCTTGCTTTTGCCATGTTTTTGAAGGAACATATGAAGGCCGCAGATGTCACGGCAGGATTCGTTCGTGGTGGTTCGAACCAATATCTCGTGGAAATGCTTGAAGAGGGTTTGACTCCCGTGATTCTGGATGGTCAAACATTTGACTTGGAGGGCGTGCGCTCCATGCGCGAGAATCAAGGTCACCAAAACACCTCTCCGTTTACGAGTTATAACTATCATGGAAAAGGAAACTTCGCCTCAATGATTGATGTTGTTGTACTTGGGGCAACGGAAGTGGATGTTGACTTCAACGCCAACGTCGTCACTCACTCTGACGGAAAACTTTTGCATGGAATCGGAGGTTGGCAGAACTGTCTCTTCTCAAAATGCACAGTTCTTGCAGTTCCGAGTGTCCGTAATCGAATTCCAGTTATTTTGGACCGAGTGACAACTCTTGTGGGCCCAGGAGAGCTGGTCGATGTTGTTGCTACCGAACAGGGTCTTTGTATTAACCCTGCCCGCGCGGATCTCATCGAGGCTATGCAGGGTTCTCGTGTCCCCCTCTTGGATATTCGCGAACTCAAGGCCCGCCTGGACCGCCTATGTGGAGGTGCCCCTGCGAAGCCCAAGCTGGGTGATGAATTCGTCGCCGCGATTCAGTGGGTGGATGGCACCACCATTGATGGGGTGCGTAGGGTGTTGTCTTAAATCCTATTGGACCCGCGCTAGCCGAAAGTTCTCACCAGCTTCTGTGACGGGCGCTTGAACGTTTTGCCCAGCATCGGTCTTTTCTTTTACATACTTTTCTGCAAAAGCTTTGAGTTC
Source organism: Planctomycetes bacterium UBA7888 (assembly GCA_002500505.1). Classification (GTDB taxonomy): domain Bacteria; phylum Planctomycetota; class UBA1135; order UBA1135; family UBA1135; genus UBA7888. The sequence goes on along the minus strand of DLRM01000027.1, from coordinate 4,612 downwards.
TTCAACAGAAATCAGGTTGTCTTTCCCTTGGCTTGTGGCTCCATCAGCCTCTCCAGAGAGTCCTTTGACAATTCCTGCCGTGAAGTAACCGTTTGAGTCGTCTTCCCGTGCCAACCCATCATCGGAACTTGCGCACAAGATATAAATGCCACCTTCGCTGAAATTTTGGGCATAGTTAGGTGGCATGAAGCCGTCGCCGCCCCTGGTTTTCCCGTCCATGGAAACTCCAGATGCACAAGTGTCGTACAACAACAGTCGACGTTCAGCCTCGAGGTCGCTGTCGAGGACGAGGTCGTCAATATCGGTCCTCGCAATCCCGTCTTCACAGTTTGACCAACCTACATTCGAGGGAAGGAAGTAGTAGTCGTTGTCGCTATCTCGAACGCCATGTCCCGCAACAAAAACAACAATCGTATCTTCCTCGTTTGCCTTTCGAAGTTCTTTTCGTGTTCTACGAACAGCACCAGAAGTAACTTCTTTGTCTTTGAAGACCCTCTTTTCAATCTTTGCAAATCGACGGAGTCCCTCGCCAACTTGAGTCTCGAATGCGCCTACAATTGCGTCAACATCTTTGACTGGTGAATTCAAGTCCATCTTGGGGTCTCTGTAATCAGAAACGCCGAATGCCACAAGCCAGAGAGTGCCGCGAGGATCTTGCTCTCCATCAGGCACAACGATAGTTTCTCCCCTCGCCAGCTGCGCCTCTACTTGATTCCGATCCATATCTAGCTGAACGCGAACTTCCTCAAGTTCGTCTTGAGATGATCGAAGAAGGCCCTGTTGAAACAAAAGTAGCGGAGTGCCCGCAAGTAACAGGAGGGCGGCCACGGCTCGACCTGGATGGCGCGTGATATATTTTCGAGTCAGAACCAGGATGTTTTCATGTTCTAAGCCCTGTGGCCGGTTGTCCAAGTAAGCTTGGCAGTCCTCTGCAAACTCTGCCATGCTTTCGTAGCGCTCGTCTCTGTCTTTGTTGAGTGCTTTTTGGCAAATAGCAATAAGGTCTGCCGGGACACCTTTGAGTCTGGTTTTGTTGGCGAAGGGGTCGCCGGTATTGCACTGACGTAGAACATCTTCGATGGTCTGGCCATCGAAGGGGCGATGTAGAGTGAGAACTTCGAAGAAAACCGCACCCAAAGACCAAATATCTGTGCGGTGGTCTAAACCCTCTTGACGAGAAATGCTTTGTTCCGGACTGATATAGTAGGGTCGCAAGACTTTCTTTTTCTTTTTGGCTTTGTCAGGACTGCCAAATCCAGTCATTGCAAACGTAGTTTCGCCCGTTGGAGAGGACCACTCGTCCCGGCTGGCAACAGTGGCCAATCCAAAACCAGAAAGTTTTGGAAGTTCCTCGTCGGGTGAATAAGTAATGACCCGCGGACTGATTCCTCGGTGGAGCACCCCTGCTTCATGAGCTTCCTGCAGGCCTTCGGCCAAATGGGCGAAGTCGCGCGCAGCATTGCGGAACCATGATTTATTTCGCTTTCCATTACGAAGGCACTTGTCTTCGAGAAGCTCGTACAGACTCTGTCGTTCGGATTGGTGTTCTTGAACCAGAAAATGATGACCGTCCTCTTCCTCCATTTCCAAAATCCGTAGAAAAGAGGGGTGGGTCAGTCGACCCGCTGCGTTGGCTTCGCGTTTGAAGCCATCCAGAATATTCTCATCCGCGCTGCAAGCAGGGTCGAGGACCCTAAGAGAGACATGGCGTCCCAGGGACATATCCTCAGCCTGCCAAAGAGAGGAGTTAGGGCCTTCCTCGATAGGAGCCACCAGTAGATATCCGCCGATTTTGGAGTTCCGGCGCAGGTCGGGAGGGGTTTCCCCTTCTGAATCAGCCATACTTGAGAATACCACATGGCGTGATGCTTTGTTTTATGTTTAGAATGGAAGTTCACCCCCCTCCCCATTCATGAACATCCCAAAGCCCCTAATTCTCCCCTTATTCCTCGGAATCTCACTATTCTTCAGCTCCTGCACCTTGCGGGATAGGGAGGACCCTGGAGATTCGACCAGCATGGAGCTCCGGGTGGGCACGACCACTCGCGGGGCTGACGATGTGGATATGCAGGACTGGCGGACCTGGTGGGATTTCCATGAAGCCTCCTTCCTGATGTCCCGCCCATCGGGTGGCTTCGTAAGTGCATCGGGTGGCAATCAATCTCCAGTCTCGGGGAGTATTTTGGATTCCCTAAAGGGGTTGATGATGGATGACGAGAACTCCTTCGAAATTCGCGCTGCTGCAATGGAAGCGCTTGCAGCCCTGGGTGCGGAACCAGCAAACCTAACTTCTCTTTTCCGGAACTACTTGGAAAGCGAAAAAGGTCGCCTGTCCCATCCTGCGGTCGTTTCGCTCACCGCGATAAGCTCACAAGAGGCTTCCGATGACCTTCTTCACATTCTCAAAAATGACAGAGAAGGTCGCCAACTATTTGGAAGTCGAAGGAGCATTTCTGAGTTCAACCGCGCCTATGCCGCTTATGGCCTAGCTCTTGCGGCTCGCGCTACGGCGGATAACGACTTCAAAAATCTTGTGGCGGCGACCCTCTGGGAGATTTTGGCTGACACGCGTTCATCTAAACAGGATCTCAGCGTAGCCTGCGTTTTGGGATTGGGCATCTTGCGCCAAGCGGACCCCTACAACACTTTGGATCACCTGTTGGCCTACACTTCAGAGGGGGACAGCCTCGCTTGCGCCCATGGCCCTACGGCAATAGCTCAAATCGCCATAGGCGGAAGAGTAAACTCTACTACTTTTGAGAGTGTTCAAAACTACTTTATCAACCTTGTTGAACATCGTGTCCGTGGCCGTTTCGCAAAGCTAATCCGCTACGGAGCTGTTCAGGCTTTGGGGTCGACTGCTGGCTTGGGTTCAAAGGAAACTCAAAACAGGGCTGTAGATGTGCTCACGACGCAGTCATACAAAGCCCAAGATCGCCACGAACGAGATTTGGCCACAATGGCTCTTGCCAACTGGGCTTTGTTTATTGAAGACGATACTCGTACCAAAATTGTAGAACACATCGTGAAGAAACGGCTCCAGAAAGGGGACAACGACGCACGTTCTTGGGCTGCTTTGAGTTTGGGTCGCTTGGCCTGGAACCTTCGTCAAAATAAGCAGACCGTTCCTCAAGAGATTGAAGATTCACTTTATAAAGCAATGGAACGTGCGCGTTCAGGCAATCTTCGCTCGGTCTACTCTCTCGCCTTGGGGCTTGCCGGCTCCACCCAATCTGGCGAAATGGTCCAAGAATGGTTTGTGGACGCCAATGACAATAACGAACGTTCCTACGCGGCCCTTTCCCTTGGAATGTTAGGGCGCAAAGAAGCGATTCCTTCGCTCTCCGGGGTCTTTACTGAGCGTCTTGAGAGCCCTGCTCTTTTGGCCCGCTCTGCGCAAGCCCTCATGATGCTTCAGGATATTCATACTCCTGCAAACCTCATTGACCTTCTTGCTGGAAATCAGAATCGCAGATTGAGCACGAATGAGCAATTGAATTTAATCACCGCATTGGGGAGGGTCGCCTCCAGCGCGCCCGCTTCTGTTTTGGCAGGTTTGGCCGTTGACGAAAACCAGCCACGCGAGGTGCGCGTTGCAGCCGCTTCCGCTACGGGTTGTTCTGCACGGGCGAATCCCGCAACCTGGGCGACCCCTGTCATTCACGCGATGAATCCGCTTGCAGGGGTAAACTCTTTGACCGACCCAGATTTAGGGCTTGCCTTCCGTGGAGGTTTCCCACTTTATGGAACTTCCCTGATGGCTACATACCAGTCACAAGTACGTCAAGGGCGGTAATCGCAAACTCGACTTTAGTCGATACAGATTTGGCTTCACTCCGCGACTGGAAACGGGGCGCCATTGCTCCTTCTAAAATCGGAGGAAGCTGATTAGGCCCTCGTACTTTCGCTAATCGGCTTATCGGAGAACGAAAAAATAGGAGATGTGCCAGCAAGGATGAATGCAATTGATATCGGAAACAAATGCATCAGGTCTCCGCTAGTCTGCCGTCAGGAGAACATCTAAGGCTTTAACTCCAAAGCGGACTTTGCCGGGAGTGAAGCTGGCCCCTCGAGTATTCGGAGGGGAGAGTGCTTGGATGAGTTCTGGTGGAATGCCACCATCTTCCAAGACTACGAGTACGCCGCCGTCGCCACGCGTTTTTACTAGGCGGCTCTTACCCTCGAAAGGGGAGAAGTCGGCAGGTTGCTCTGTTGCAATTAGAAGAAAACGATCCCGCATTGGGCGATCCGCAGGCCAGTTCTCAGCGAGGTAAAGGCTTGCGTGAATCTCCTTTTCCACTCCTCCTTTGATGCGGAAAGGTGGGCGGCCAGCTTCAGGGAAAATTACATTTAATTCACGGCTTTGGCTGATGTCCAACAGGGCGATGTACATCTCGGGGGCATCATCAGGGAGAGAAACTACAAACTGAACCATATCCAGTATTTCTTTGCCACCTTCATCCAAGAAGGTGACTGACGCACCAGGATTATTGGCGTCGCGGTCTTTGGCGTGTTGGATTTGGCCTGGTTGGGCATCATCCGGAAGGGAGCCAGCAGCAATCCAATCTTCCAGCTTATCTTCGGGGAAAGATTCGAGGCGGAGCTGGAGGTC
>DLRM01000049.1 GCA_002500505.1 Planctomycetes bacterium UBA7888 | reverse complement strand
CCACAACCCGGCTCAATCAAGGTCACCCCGGCACGTTCGAACAACTCAATCCACCCTTTCTCTTTGGCATGGTCTTTGACCGCTTTGGAGCCATACTGAATGAAGAAAGAAGTTTTGTCTGCGACCTTTATTCCTGCATTGAGAGCTTCTTCGCAAACTTGGGCATAGAGCGCGAAATCGTCAATCTTTCCAGCCGTGCAAGAGCCACCGTAGGCTATGTTGACGGGGGTTTCAGGAAGAGCGGCAACTGTGTTGCCGTAAGTTGGGTCGCCAGGTTCTGCAACCATGGGTTGAATCGCCGCCAAGTCAATCGTGTGCACTCCGCCTGCGTAAACAGCACCCTCATCTGGGACAACAAAGGTGGCGGCGATTTCTTCAGCGGTTTTCCCGGGGCGGCGAGTGGCCAACCATTCGGCAAGAGCGGAATCGCCTTCGCAAATACCGGTCCGCGCTGTGCACTCGGTTGCCATATTGCACAATGTCGCCCGTTCATCCACGGACAAATTGGCAAGACCGGGGCCACCGAATTCCATAGAGCGGTTTAGGGTGTCTTCGCGCTTCGCAAAGGTATTCAAGATATGCAAAATGACATCTTTTGCAGTGCACGATTCTGAAAGTTCGCCCTCCAGCTCAAAACGGATACTTTCAGGAACGCGAACGAAAGTGAAACCGCTTTGGGCAAGGGCTGCGTATTCGGTTGCACCAACTCCGTAAGCAAGAGCATTGGATGCTCCGCCCATGCAAGTATGCGAATCAGTTGCCTGAACGAAATCTCCAGGATCAATGAATTCTTCGCGTGCGATTTGGTGGCAAATCCCAGGACTCACGCCATCGCGAGCTTGGTAATCGCGGACGCCGGTATGGGTTTGGAATTCGCGTTGCAAATCTCGCATGGTTTGAATTTTTTCCGCAAAGGGTTCGAATCGGGCTACCCCATCGGCGTAAAGGAGGTGGTCTTCGAAAACGGCAAGCTTGTTGGCATTTTCAACTTCGTAATTTTCACCATATTCTTCTTGAAGAAAAGCGTGCACTTGAGCGGTCGTGAATTCATGGCTAAAACCGGCATCCACCTTGGCGAGCACAGCATCGTCTGCAGAAACGAATGCACCATCAGAGCCGGGGTTCAACATGCGCATGGCGACCATTTTCTCCGCCATGGTCATCGGTTGATTGCCTGTTGCGTTCGGAGGCAACTCAATCTCCCCCGCCTGAACCTTGCGCGAAAAGTTAAAAAGGCCACCATTTCTGATAATGAGTTGAGTGACTGAATCGTACTTTTGCGTGAACTCCTGTAAACCAAGTTCTTCCCCGCTTTGCAGGCGGTGCAACATTTCATGGTCGCCCATGAGCTGACCCAGGTTTAAGTTGTTGCGCTCATGAATGGGCGCGAAGGAAGCAGCAAACACATATCGGATACCCGACCAGCGTTCACATTGAGCGGCCGTTTCGCGACTAGAGCCCGTACCCTTTCGCAAACCGGAAACGATGGCTTCAAAGCCACCATCCATTAACTCGCGTGGCCCAATAACTCGATTACCGTTTGAGTCCACCAAACCTGCATAAGCGTTTTTGGCAATCTCTTCAGGGAGGTGGTCGAAACAAACCCAAGCAGGGGTCATCACATCGGTGTTGATATCGTCGAGTAAATCCTCAACCGAAATGTCCTCCATGCGTAAGTTCAGCCCCTCGTGCAACTGTTTGCGAATCAGTTCCATATCCTTTGTCAGGAAGAGCACGCGCTTCTCAGGGTCGAGACACACGCTTTGAGGCGGCCATTCTTGTTTGTTCTTCACGGTGATAAGGGAGAGAGTAGCCCTTTATTCTACTTTCCCCAAACGCCTATGAGAGAGCCTAACTTGGCTGGACCGATATGCGGCCGGCAGGGATGTTCTCCAGCTGAGTTTGAGTCCCATCTGCCCAATGCACGATGATTTTGTCAGCTTGGGATGCCGCTCCAAGACCATAGATTTGCTCGGGAGCATGTCCACTCAGAAAGCTCGACTCGCTCAGCCACCAGCGAATTTGCCTTCGCTCCGCAGTAAGAACCTCAATTTTTGCCCCAGTTGCAAGAACAGCCGGCGCATCCAGAAGAATCGTGAGGGAAGAGTTGCTGGTTTCTGAATCATTTTGCAGGATTAATGGTGCGCCGCGATTGACATTCAAGGCAACATCCACATCGCCATCGCCATCAAAATCCGCTACGGCCAAGCCACGACCAGAGTATTTATTTTCAAATACTTCACCACCCCAGTCGGCAACCTCGTGAAAGATGTTTCCAGCATTCCAAAAAAGGAAAATTGACTCCTGGACTAATACACTCTTGTCATTCCTTTCTTCAAGCGTGCTCCCGTTGGTTACGACAATGTCCAGTTGGCCATCCAAATCCATGTCCACCAAACCTGTCCCCCATCCAACGCTTCCGATGGAAACTTCGCCCAAACGGAAAATCTGCACCTTATCGCGATATTCCAAATCACCACCCGGGCCCTTCAAACTTTGGTACAACGCATTTTCCTGAGCAAGCCAGTGCGTAATGAACAAATCCGGAAGGCCATCCATATTGCCCGCCATATCCCCAAACTCCGCAACACCCAAGCCCATCGAGCCACGCGGGTCTGCGGTCCCGGTTTGAGTCGAAAGGTCGGCGAAAAGAGGTGTTTCCATGCCGCCACCCAAGCTGAGGTAAAGCTTGTTGGTCGAAACATCGTTGTTTACATAAAGGTCTAACCAGCCATCGCCATCTAAATCACAGAAAATCGCCTCAAGACTACGGCCTTCAGGATTCAAGATTCCTGTTTCCTTCGCTAAGTCTTGGAAAGTACCGTCACCGTTGTTGAGGTAGAAGGCGTTCGGCTGCGGATCAAAGGAATTGGGGTTTAAACTGATTGGAATGTCTTCATCCAAACCTTCTTCTTCCGCCGATGCCACCATGTCGGGGTCGGAAGGAATGATTTCAACGTAATTACACACATATAAATCTAAATCCCCATCACGATCCACATCGCCCCAAGCGGCACCGGTGGACCACAGAGGGTTATCTACACCTGCACGCTTAGAGACTTCTATAAAAGTGCAGTCACCTTGGTTTTCAAACAGCCGGTTTGGGCCGTAATTCGTGACATAAATATCCACGTCCCCATCGCCATCATAGTCCACAAAAGAGGCGCCCATACCAAACCCATTTAAATCTCCCACCCCAGCTTCCTCAGTGATATCGATGAAGATACCGCCGTCATTGCGGTAAAGGCGATTCATTCCCAAACTCCCTTGACTTTCCACATTCAACTCGGCATTCATGGGTCCTGGGTAATTCACGACATATAAATCCCAATCACCATCGTTGTCGGGGTCGCCCCAGGCCAATCCAGAACCTGTATCCTCAGGCAGGTTTCGGCCACGCTTTCCGGGACCATGCTGCATTTGAATTCCAAGCGCCTTGGAAACCTCCGAGAATCGAATCGGCGACTTCGCTGCTGCATCACTATTTTCCATATAGGACGTTACGTTCTCAGAGGAGTCCGCAAGGTCCGTATTTCGACCACTCGCCACTTTGATTGCAGCAAAGGTGAAAACGCCCGTTGCCGCAATCATTCCCCAAATGGAAAGCCAGACTTTTACTTTACGCTTCAGTGTTTTTCTTCTGCGCTTCATTGTCCAGACTTTCCTTCTTTCACACCCTCCTGTCCTTTCGGGCTAACCGTTAAATGTTTTGTGGTGGAGTGATGAGTAGCCGTTGGCTGATAGAAGCCAGCTTCTTCTTCCATATTCGGGACCACCAAATCCAAAAACTCTTGGCGGTAGCGACGGAAGTTGAGCTCCGCTATTACAGTGAACAGACCTTCAGCATCTTCGGGAAGAGTAAAGGTGTAACTCTGCTGATCGGAGTATTTCGGGAAAATTATTCGCTGGTTTTCTCCACCTGCCTTGCGCCAAAGGTCGTGCCTTACGATGGGTTTTCCGTTGGCGTCCAAAGGAACAGCTTCCAAGACCATTGTCCCATCTTTTACGGAGTTTCCTGCAACATGTGGCACCCCAGGGGAATCTTGAATCCAGCGCGTTTCGGGATCAATATTCCCCCATTCGGCAATGACTTCACCTTGCTCATCTTGTACGGTGACATGGAGCCAGGCACGAGTGAAGTCCAAGGGGCCGGTCGTGAGGTTATGCCCTACTTTGTTGTTCTTCACAATGACTTTAAGTTTCACTTCTTCGCCAGCTTGGACCTTTTTAGGTCCAAGAATCGAAACTTTGGCAACCGGCCCTTCCGGCCAAATGTGCGCAATCTCAGGGATTACCGTCTCGCCAGCAATCCACTCTTTGGTGAGCGCGACCTGTTCTTCCCAGTGAGGCAATTTCATGACTTCAGGCATGAGAAAATTCGTGGCAATGAAACCGTGATGACGGTGTGCGCCATCATCGACCGATCGGCGGTTATCGCCCTCTTCTCCTCGACCAGGGTCGCTGGAGTCGTTGACCAAACGCATGTGGCAATCTCGGCAACTAAGATCGGTCTCCATGTCGTCTTCGGTATGCCAGTGGCTTTTCTTCCATTCGTCGTACTGGTTTTGGCCACCACTCAACCCAAAACGGTTCAGAGCCTCGGGAATAAACTGCTTGTGACAGGCTCCGCAGTATTCTGCTGTGCGCAACACATTGCGGTCGTAGTCCTCAAGATGCTGTCGCGGGTAACTGCGAATCATGAAGTCGGAAACTTTCTTTTTCCAACCGCTGGTTCCTTCCCAAAGGTATTTCGTGGGTGGAGTGAGGACATAGTCTGCATTTCCACGCTTATCTACGTCGGAAATACTGTGGCAAGCCGCGCAAGAGTTGCCCTCTTGCATTCCAGGAGCACCCAAGTCCATGTTATGAATATCTTTTGCTCCCGCGAACAAAGATATCGGGTCATGGCAGCCCGCACAGTACCGCGTTTGAGTTGCATCCCTTTCCGCAGCGAAGTTTTTCTGCACCTCTTGGAAGGGTGGATTCGCGGCGGAAAAGCGATGCGCGCTTGGCTGCCACTCAGCAAGAATCTGTTCGTGGCATCCAGTCGTTCCGCACGACTCCGAACCTGAAAGCAGTTCGGAATCCAGGAGAACATTCCCAGCAGTTCGCGCATTGGTTGGCGCGAAGGGACTTCCTCGGTATTCGTCAAACTCATTGAGGTATTCGGGAATGGTGTAATCGTCGGGAACTTCATGTACTAGACTTTTGCTCGGCAAAGACATGGCGCCTGCAGTCACGATTACTGCAGAAGCAATAAGAACCACCGAACTTTGACGGCAGAAGCTACCTACAGCCAAAGCAAAAGCCGGCGTCTTTAACGCAAAAGGTCGGCGCCTCTGATAAGCAATCGCAATATGCAATAGAACCAGAACAAAAGCAGCAATCCCTGAAACGAGGTGGGTTAAGTTCCAATTATCGCTAATTCTTGGACCGAAGTAGCCCTGCCAAGTCAACACAAATCCCGAGGCCACACAAACCAACATGGCAACCAAGAGAGCGTATCCCAAAATCATGATGACGGTGACCTTTTGGTTGTACCAAACCAAAAAATGTCGGACTTGGTAGTAAAGGTAGGGAATGGTCATCGCAATTCCGACCAAAGTGTGTACAAGGACTTGAACTTGCGCCGACATGGAAAAGGATGCAAGGTAAATCCAAAGACCTGTGACGGATTCGACGACCAGGAGAGCAGAAACCCACATCGCCATTTTGGAAGCCCAACCTTTCTGGGCAAGTATGCGGGGGTCTGAATTACTAACGGATTCCGGTTGCCCGGAAGCATTTCGTTGATTTGAAACCATAGCTTGAGGCTCGGAGATGGCCGAGCAGAGAATCTATTATGGCGCAAAAAAGTGTCACCTCCACTCCCTTTTCTGGCTTTTCGCTGGGAAATACGGAGAAATCTCTAATAAATTGCAATTTGTTTCAGAACGCAACAACTGGACACAGTCCGAATTTCGCGACCATCTGGAAGGGTGACGACGATAGTGACTGGGCCGGAGTAACTTCCAAGACCAAAATGGGCCATAGGTTCACTTGCGGCTAAAAAACTCACTCCACTTGTAATCCAGCGGAATTGAGATTTCCCGTTTGCGATAATCTTGATTCGGCTCCCATACCCGTGGCGGTCATGCCCCGGGCGAGTGTCGTTGATTTGTACCTTGAGCCAATTTCCTCCATCGCGGTCGTTGCGAAGAAGGCGAACGGGACCATTTCGCTCACAGACCACCAAATCTATATCCCCATCCGCATCCAAGTCTCCAAAAGCGGCACTCCGGTCGCTGTGCTCTTCAGCCAACCATAGCCCTGCGTTCTGAGGACTCTGGCGCTCAAAACGGCCTTCCGTCCGTTCATAAAGAACTGGAGGTTGCCGATAGGCCCAATCGCGCGCAGAACATGTTTCTTCGGGGTAAATGTGCCCATTGAAGAAAATGAGATCCTCATCTGAGTCGTGATCAAAGTCAAAAAAGCTTGTCGCCCAACTGAGGTAGGGCCGCCCATCTAAATCGAGGCCGTATTTCGTGGTTTGGTCCTCAAAAAGGCCCATGCCCAGGTTCATATGAAGAGTGTTCGTGTCAAACATAAAGTTCGTCGTAAACAAGTCGGGGAGCCCATTGGAGTCCACATCCCCCACTGCAATCCCCATGGTGGCTTGACCAGCTCCGCCACCGCTCAAAGCCACGCCACTGGCAAGACCGATTTCCTCAAAGGTCCCATCCCCAAGGCCTTTAAACAAGAAGCTCGCCTCGGAATCATTTCCAACGAAAATGTCCGGAATGTGGTCGCCGTCAAAATCTAGAATGACAGCACCAAGTCCATAAGAAGGAGCAACTCTATGAATCCCGGACTCTTCGCTGATATCACGGAATGTGCCATCTCCTTGATTCTCATACAGAACATCCGGAACAGCTGGGAGCCCCATGGGCCCCTTCATCACAGTGGCGCCAAGGAAATTTGCAGTTGGGGGCGGTGTTTCGCTTGCTTTCAAAACAGCGTAATTCGCAACATACAAATCCAAGTCACCGTCATTGTCAATATCGCCAAAGGAGCAGCCCGTTGACCAAGAGCGTCCGCGAATTCCCGATCTAGCCGTAGCGTTGTCGAACTGCCCTCTTCCATTGTTCAGAAGAATTGCATTCTGTCCGTAACAAGTTACGAGCAAATCATCGAAGCCATCTGCATTGACATCTCCCATCGCCACACCATATGCCCAGTTTTTCAGATCAATTCCCGCTTGTTGCGTGATGTCTCGAAAACGCATTCCGCCTTCGTTCTCAAACAAGCGGCTTCCTGGACCTCGACCGGGGCGGCGGAGCGTTGCACCGTTTGGGACAAAAACATCAGAATCTCCATCCCTGTCAAAATCAATGAGAGCGACACCATTCCCCTTCACCTCAAGAAGCATTTGGGGTGGGTCCTCCCCATTGGTGAGCTTCATATGCAAACCACTTCCGGCAGTGATGTCCGTGAAGTGAATGGGCCGTGCGGACTCTCCTTGGGAACAGGCCACAAAAAGGAAAAGGAAGGGAAGGAAGAGCTTCATTGAAGTTTCTCGAAGGCGACCCGCTCTCTCTCTGCTCCTTTCACATCTCCAAGTCGAGTCAAGACTCGAAAGAGAGTGTAGTGAGTTTCAGAATGCTGTGGATTCTTGGCCAAGCTTAGCTCCAGAGCCTCCTTTGCCTTTTTCAAATCCTCCCCCTGCAACCAAGCTTCACCTAGGCACAACAACACTTGAGCTTGGAATAGAGTGTTATTCGGCAAGGCTTGATTTTTGGCCTTCTCCAAAAACGAAATGGCCTCGGAGCTTTGCCCATTTTTCACGCTCAACTGACCAAGGGCCAAAAATGTCTCGGGATGATTTGGATTCAACTCCAAATGGGCCAATAAGGATTCCCTTGCGATTTCCGCCTTGCCAAGTCGCATTGAGCAACAACCGTAATAATAAAAAGCAAACTCGGCTCCTTCGAATGTGGGACCAGCCTTAAGTACATTCAAAAATCCGGGAAGAGCCGCGGACCAGGCGGCGTTCTTGAACATCATTTGGCTTAGCAGAAACCCAAGCTCAACGCTTTGTGGATTCCTTTCCTGTTCTTGGCGAAGGAATCTACCAACGCTTGCGAAATCTCCGCGAGCAATGGCCTGCTTCGCCTGTTGCAAAGACAGGGAAGAAGCCGGCGGGCGCGCCTTTGCCGCCTGAAATTTAGGCAATGAATCCGCGATGAGGGAATTGATTTTGTTCGCCGGTTCAGCTCCACCACAAGCTACAAACCCTGCAAAAACAAAAACAACCCCGCATCGCGAAAAGAAATTACTACTTGTCAGCAACGTCTTCAAATTTCATGGGATCACGGCCATCTAGGCGCTTGTAACGGAACTGAGGAGCATCCGTTTCCTTACTCTCTTGATGTTCAGCCGAACCGTCCTTTTGAGGGGAAACGTTCGTGCTGGGCTCTTCTTTAATTTTTTCTTTCTTTTCTTTTTTCATGCTGCAACTCCGATGGAGGAGGATTGTTCAATCAACCCTGATTGAAGGAGATGTTTGAGGAAGTCGAGAACGATCTCGCTCGTTGGGGTGTCGTAAAGAGCCAATACCTGACTTAATGTTCGAGACCCGTCTAGAGAGCGGAGAAGTCTTGCTCCATCCGGGGAAATCGTGGCAATTTCGCCACTCATTTCATTCAAAATGAGAATGGACTCGAGTCGCTGAACTGACTCTGTGCTCTCTTGAAGCTCAATCAACTCTTTGCCAGCAATCGAATCAAATTGATATCGAGGCAAAGTGATTTCGTCCGTGGCATGTTCAATCGCTTGGTCCACTTCATCCCGGTCAAAGTTGGCACGAATCATCCGAAGGGCAGGGGATGCTGTGAGGCGAGACTTCAAAGCGAGGGGGAGCACTTTCTTTTCTGCGAAGGGGCCATTCAATAGATTTTCCACACTCCCTGCACGAGCCAGATAGAGAAAGTAGTGCGACTTGAGCTCGTGGTACAAGAGGTTTCTACTCGCAAACACTGGAAGATGGCTCTTCAAAGCAGTCAGCATTTGTAGATACTTTTTCCTCGCTTGGATTCGGGACATTCCAGAGGAAGTGCTGAAATCGTGATAAACCTGGAGATCCATCCTTGGCTCGTCGAACACATCCTCAATATCAAAGTCTGCGCGGCGTTTGAACACTTCGGACTTGTAATCCAAATAGAACACCCGCATGCTTGCCTCTTCAAAGTATTCACTATTTTCAAGAAGAGTCTCCAAAGTGCTTTGGGCCTCCTCTTCCGTTTCGGTTGGAAATCCAACCATGACATAAAGAGTCACGGAAATCCCTGCGTCCGAAACTCGACGGATGACATCCATTGCAGAGTTCGGCTGAGAGCCCTTGTTCATTAAATCCAGAACTCTTCCGCTGGCTGATTCGTAACCAAAGGCGAGCCGTTTGCATCCCGAAGCAGAAAGCTCGGCACAAACTTCCGGGGTAAAGATCTCTGGCTCCAACTTAGCATCGCACCACCATTCAATTTCCAAACCTGCATTCAAAATGGCTCGAGGCAATTTCCGAACCATATTGGGAGGCAAGTCTTCGATTGGAAAATAAAACCGCTTGGACCCGTACTTCTCTTGGAGGATTCGAATGTCCGAGATTACTTTTCCAATGCTTCGACCTCGGTATCCAGGCCCAATGACATCATGCAATGTGCAAAAAGTGCATTTTCCCCAGTAACAACCACGGGTGATAGATAAAGGAACGATGAATTCCGGTGAGAAATAAAGCTCCATCGGGAGACCTCTAAAGTCCGGGGTCGGAAGAGTCTCAATGGAAGCAGAACTTGCCTCCTTTTCTATCGTCACCATCCCGTTTTCATCCCTATGGATGAGATTCGAAATACCATCCAAACTTTTTCCATCTCGAATGGCTTTGGCAATCTCAAGCAAGGGTTGCTCCCCCTCAAGAAGGACAAAGCTGTCCACCCAGTCAAAAATTTCCGCATGGTTTGCCATTTTCTTGCCAATGTACGCAAGAAGTCCGCCACCACAGGTAATGTGCAAACTCGGCTTCCATTCCTTGAGCATTTTCGCCAAAGCAAATGCTGGGATGGCTTGGCTTCCATAAGTGAGAGAAATCCCAATAAGGTCCGGGTTCATTTTTTTGATTTTCGGAAGAGTTACTTCGCGAAAAAACTCAATGAATGGGTTGCCCTTTTCGTCCAATGCGCCTTCGAGGATTTGCTCAGTGCTTTGGATGGAATGCTGCATGGAAAACCCATGAGCAGACCAATGGCTTGGATAGTGTTCCGCAGAAATCATATTCAAACCTTGCTCGACACATCGAGCGGACCGGATGTATGAATCGCGGTCATAAAAACGATTTGGGTTGCGCAGCACATCTTTGGCGTCTTCGATGTTTTCAACAACCCAATCTCCACTTACTTCGGATTGAGAAAAGGATCGGTACTCCAACATCTCTGAGTAATTCAATTCTGATTTTGCCTCCAATTCCCCCCATCGCCCCGCTTCCTGAAGCCGCCTCCTTGATTTCGCAAGCCGGTCGCGAGACAAAAACCATTCGTAAGACTCAATGTTTGCGTCCATCAAGTGGGTGTCCGCGAAACCTTCTTGCTTCAGGTAGGCTTGTAGAGATGGAAGCGCCAAGTAGGGCTGGGTGAAGTGCCCTTGCGGCGGAAAAAGGAGGAGTGTTCTCATGTTTACCTCATGGAACTCAGGTCAGGAATCCAGCGCTTGGCAGGTCGAGTCAACCACTCCCTCCTCCACTGCTGGTGCGCTTCATCATCGGGGAAGGCTTCATCCTCTCCGTAGGGAAAACCACTCATCCCATGGAAGGGAAATGGTTCTGTAAACTCAACATTCACGCAACTATGGTCGCGGTCTTTTGCCCAACCATCTAAGTAAACGAGGT
>DLRM01000019.1 GCA_002500505.1 Planctomycetes bacterium UBA7888 | reverse complement strand
AGAGTTGCATTAGCCACAGGAACTGTGGCGCCCAAGATTCTCGCCGTCACAATGATGTCGTCTTGGTCCGAGGGGAATTCCGGGGAGGAGGTCACTTCCTGAACACAAGGGCCACCGGTCCCGTTTGGGGCGCCTGGAGTTGGGGCTGCAAAATAACTCTCATCTGATTGGGGGCTTGGATTGAATCGAAGCCCATAGGAAATGTCGGGGTATTGCAGTGGAAATTCTGGAGCGAATTGACTTTGAATTGTGACCCCGTCCGATTGCACAAGTGCAAGATATTCTCCAGATGCGGATAGTTTGAAGTCCGTGTGGAGCTCTTGTCCGCTGACTGCACGATTCTTGTTAGAAGCAAATACAACAATCGAGGACCCTGGACCAAGGGTGGTCGGCATTGGAAAGGCCCAGCGAGTTAAATTGCCTGCATCATCTGTGAGGTAGCCGCCCCCAAGGTCGATACTAGATGCACGAGGATTGTGAATCTCAATCCAATCAGAGCTGTCCCCATCCTCGTCCTCGATACCGTCTTGGTTAGAGGCAAGAAACTCACTAATTACCGGCCCTTGGGGAAAGGCGGCAAGCGGGGTGAGGGTAAGGATGAAGGGAAGGAAAAGCATGTGAAAGCCGAAATCTACTCTACTACGATTTAGCGAGAACGTCTTTAATTGAAGGCAACAGCAAGCAGATTGCTGAAAGCAGCGCCAGGTCCGCCGTAGTCACTCGCTATCTGGAAATACACTGTGCGACCGATGAGAATGGGTGAGTTCGGAACTATTAAATCTAGCCGCGCTTGGCCATCAGAGCCTGTTGTGCCCGAGGTAAAGATTTCTGGAGATTGCAGATAGAGCAGGCCAGCTGTCCCTGGAACTGATTTGCCAGTAGGTCTAGAAGAAAAGGACCATGCGAAGTCCCATCGACTATTGGCTTGTCCATCAATAAAGAAGCTGCAATTCTGATTCAGTTCTGCCTTGCCCCAGAAGCCTATGCTTGGAAGGTCTGACCATACTTGGAGTTTGACATCATCAATGCAGGCCTCAGTGAGATCATTATTCGGATTATCTTCTGCGCGGAAGCGCACCTGCATGGAATCCGTGAGTGAGAGATAGTTGCTCAAGGAAAAGTTCTTTTGAGCCCATTGGTTGTCATTGCTGGGTTCCTCCAAAGTGACCCAAGTACTTCCACTGTCATTAGAGATTTGGGCTAACAAGCGATCGTCCAGGCCACTCCCGGGGAGGTTCGCAAACCAGCGAGAGTATTCCAGGTCAGCATTTGAGAATCCTGCGAGAGAAAAGAGGGGAGAGGTAAGCCAGGTGGTTCCGTCCACATCATTTGTTCCTGCTGAGGATCCAGCCGCCGCACCAGTAACCCAGCACATTGTGCCGGAACCAGATGGGTTGTCATTGCCAGGCTGGGCTGTCTGGCCGCTACTGGTTGTCTTTTGAGGAACTGCGCGCTCCCAAGAATAATTGGTGCTGTTGCTGACTTGCCAGCCAAAGTCAAAAGACTCCATGTCGTCGTGGACCAGTAGTCGGGGTCGGCCAATTAAAAACGAGACCTCGGTAGACGAAGGAATACCATCCCACTCAAAGCCAAGGTCAATCTTCGCAGTCGAGCCTGTTGGTGCTGAGGATTGGATAACAACGCTCCAACTTGGGCTTGTGGCCGTTGACCATTTTGGAACTTGGACAGTCTTTGTCCCTCCTGACAGGTTTATGAAAGAAGTAGAAGATGACGGAGTAATCTTCAAATCTAAGTTATCCATGCCACGGTTTTCAATTTGGAAAGAAATATCCCAAGTCTCTCCGGCCTCAACGAATTCATCTCCGTTGCCGATTTGTTCCGTCCAGACGAGTCCTCCGATGTCAGCCCAAGACCCTGCCCATTTGCAGGTCATGAGATAAGCGGGGCGGACATCCTCAAAAAGTGCTGGGATGCGAGAAGGCGAGGGCCAAAATCCATCGCTAGAGCTACCGATTTCTGGCGTAAATGCCATGGCGCCGTGTTGGCCATAGTAGTAGTCGTCAGCAACTCCGTTTGCGACATACAGAACTTCCCAGCTGGTGCCATAGGCATACCCATTGCTGGCAGTCATTTCTCTTGCGTAATCACGCAATTGTGCATCATCAGGTGCAAAAATAGTGTCGTAACTCCAAGGGAACAACCAAAGGTTCGAGTAGGTGTGTACAGAGTGCGCAACACCAGGGGGAGACAATGCCATTGCATCACGAATAATCGCGGTCTCTGGTTCAGAAAAAGGAGCTGTTCCTCGATAGGTCTCCGAAGATCCAGAGCCGCTTGATCCACCCCACTGAGAACCCCAAGCCCAGTCATAGTTTCGGTTGAGATCAACTCCGTACGAGCCACCATTATTCCTACGATTCTTCCGCCACATTCCGCCGCCATTGGGATTTGTTTGGCGGTTATATTCATAACCGTCAGGATTTACGCAGGGAACAAAAAGTAGATTTCGCGTATTCAGAATACGCGTCATGTCTTCGTCCACATTGTAATTTTGGCAAAGCAAATCCATGAACAGTAGCAGAGATTCAGCAGACATTGGTTCGCGAGCATGGTGCAATGCATCAAACCATGCAGTCGGCTCGCCGGGTTCGGCCACGCTTGGGTTGTCTGAAAGACGAACCATCCAGATGTCTCTCCCCTGAAGGGATTGGCCAATGGATTGTTTTATAGAAACAAGGTTGGGGTAGGTCGTTGCGAGCCGATCTAATTCTTGTTCAATTTCGGCGTATGTACGGAAGCCTCCCATGGTTCCCGCTGCGGAGCGGATAGCGGAATCAGAGAGTGCGCGAGTTTTGTACCAGGTAGACAGGTCTTCAATCTCGACCCAGAAGCGAAACCCTTCCTTTTTAAGGACGCCTTGCTCATCGTCCGTAGCGTAAACAACGACATCGCGGTTTTCGCCACTACCGTGGTGGTCGTCAATGTCGTCAACAAGTGCCGCAAGACGAAGCGCTTGGACTTGATTGGTAATCTCCACATGCACGAGGTCTTTGACCGGTGGCGGAGCTTGTTGCGCAAAGGCGCCAGAACAAATGAGGGCTGTGAGGGGAAGGAGTTTGATGCTGGGAAACATGCCCTGAATATAACCAATAATCCCATTCTAGGAGGGCGTTCCCTCTCCCTTTTCCTGGAGACCCCATTCGCATTACTAGGGGTTCCCTGAGTGATTGGAAGGATATAGACTACCCTTGTGAGAATCGCACGCAATCTTCTTCTCTGCTTGCTTGTTTTTTGGGCACTTTTTTATGTGTTCGACCAGTTTAGTATTGAGCTCCTCCCAGCCACCGAAGCTGAAGAGCAGACGGAAACTTTCTACGAAACAACGTGGCAATGCGACTATTGCGAAGGAACTCGAGACGGCGATGCAGATGTGAAAATAGCCGGCGATTTATCCGACTGCGCCCCCGGGTCCGGTTGCGTTCTTCGGTTTGTGACAGATGGAGGAAAGAAATTCATCACCGGCTGCAAAAAGTGTTCTGAGGAAAACTAAGCCAAACTCAAGCTAATCCCCATTCGCATCTAATTCCCAAT
>DLRM01000013.1 GCA_002500505.1 Planctomycetes bacterium UBA7888 | reverse complement strand
CTCTTGAGTGATGACGATAACTGCCAAGTCCCCTGACCCCTGCTTGACTGTTATAAATCCGTAGATCTTTAACATGATCTGAAAGAAGGAGTAAAATTCTTCTTTGCGAATCCGTTTGGTTCCGTAAAGGAGAATTTTCCGAGCATTCAACAGGGAAGACACATTCGCGCTAGTTGTGTCAATGGTGAAGTTCAGCCCCGTATTGACTTGGGCAATTTTGATGAACTGGCGAAGAGTAAGCCCCCCCGCATCCGTCTCGTCAAAACGAAGTTCTAGGTAGTCCCCGTCGTCAACGAGTGCACCATCTGGGATTTGAACATCTTCCAGCCCGGGGACTGTTGGGTCCTGGGGGAGAGAGTTGGGGCTAGCCAAAAAGGCCAAAGGCAATAGGAGAGGCAACATGCGTCAGCTTCAGAGTGGTTTGGGGCCCGATGGGGCTTGCGGGAAGTCTAGTCTCCGAGGACCTTTCAGCAAAAACCATTAGGCGGTCTTTGGACGGCTTTTCAGGTCTTATCCTTCCCGGGAACCCCCCTTTTTCTTCTTGCCAAGCATTTTTGGTGCACCCTAGCGAGGGTAGGATGCCGCGCTGTGTCCCCCCTAAGTGCTTTCATTCCGAGTTCTAGTGACCCTAGCCCCTTTGTGCCTGGATTTGCTTGGATCGTACCCTTCCTTTTTATGTTGCTGGCCATCGCTGTATTGCCGCTATTGGTCCCTCGTTGGTGGCATTCCAATCTCAACCGGTTCAAGGTGGCCTTCTGTTGCGGATTGCCTGTCCTCGGCCTTTTCGCCAGCCACGGAGATTGGCATACCATTGGGCACACGCTCCACGAGTACCTAAGCTTCCTCATTTTGCTGGCTTCGCTCTACACGGCATCTGGCGGGATTGTCCTTCGCGGAGACCTCGAGGCGACCCCAAAAGTAAATTGCGCCTTCCTCCTCACTGGCGCTCTTCTTGCATCGTTCATGGGGACCACTGGAGCGGCGATGCTACTCATCCGCCCCTTATTGAAGACTATTTCAGAACGCCACTACCAGGTTCATACGGTGGTATTTTTCATTTTCTTAGTTTGCAACATTGGCGGTTGCCTGACCCCTCTAGGCGACCCACCTCTCTTTCTAGGTTATCTGCGGGGAGTTCCCTTTACTTGGACCTTTAGCTTGCTGCTCCCTTGGGCATTTGTGAATGCGACTCTTCTTGGTGTGTACTGGGTCTTGGATACGCTCCTATACAAGAAGGAGTCGCCAAGTGAGCACATGCATGATCGGGTCGAAGTTAAACCCCTGCGCATTGTCGGGACAACTAACTTTCTTTGGTTGGCCCTTATTGTTCTCTCCGTTGCATTTCTCACACCAAACAATCTTTCCGTGTGGCTGGACATGCACCCTCACGCCTTTCTCCCTGCCTATGGAAGAGACCTTGCACTAGTTTTCGCTGGAGCAGGAGCCTTTATTGCGACCCCTGTGGATTACCGTAAGGCAAATTCGTTCACTTGGCATCCCATCCTCGAAGTAGCGGCTCTTTTCTTTGGAATTTTCCTTAGCATGATGGCCACTGTCCGCCTTTTGGAGATTCATGGGCCAGAACTGGGCTTGAACACCCCTGCACAGTTCTTTTGGCTTACAGGTACCCTTAGCGCTTTCTTGGACAATGCCCCGACCTATGTCGTTTTCTTTGAAACGGCAAAGAGCCTTGGGGTTGAGCCGAATGCCGTGGCCGTTGCCGGGGTAAACAACGAACTCCTAGTCGGGATATCTCTAGGCGCTGTTTTCATGGGTGCCATGACCTACATTGGTAATGCGCCCAATTTCATGGTTAAATCCATTGCTGAGGAGAGCAAAGTGAGAATGCCGTCCTTTTTTGGCTTCATCTTGTATTCCGTTATCTTCCTCCTTCCTGTATTCTTTGTGGCCACACGAATCTTCCTCGCCGAATGACCCTGACTCAATTCCTCTCCTCTGATTGCGTCCTGCTTGCGCCGCCAGCAGACGACAAGTGGGATTTGATGCGTAAAATGGTGGATTCATTGGCAGCTTCAGGGGCTCTCTCTGCGGAAAGACTTGAAGACGCTCATCAGGCTCTCGTTGCGCGGGAGCGGTCGGTTAGCACAGGAATGGAAGATGGCATTGCTGTGCCTCACGCTGCTCTACCTGACTTAGAGGGTGTCCGGGCAGCGATGGCACTCTTGCCTACTGGGATTGATTTCCAGTCATTAGATGGAAGGCCGGCAACAATCGTAGTCATGTTGCTTGTCCCGCGGGAAGAAAAGCTCCTGCATGTTCGGACCCTCACGGAGATTGCTCGCCGTTTGAGCGACGGCTCTTTTCGAGAGCGGCTACTTGCTTGCGATTCTGGGGAATCCGTCCTCGGCATCTGGGGCTAGCCCAGAGTCAAGTTTTTCTCGCACCCCACGATGACCAAGTGGCCATACGGTCTTCTATACAAAGCAGGACTTCGTCACGCATTTGGCGGTAAATGGCCAAGCTTCCTCCGTAAGGGTCTGCAATATCTTGGCCGCGAGGATTGAGGACATCCAACTCCGCAGAGAAATTGGAGGACAATCCATCAAGGTGGCTTTTGCCTAGGCCTAGAACGAGATCCCATGGCTTGGCCAAGGCGTCCCCCAAAAATTGGGCCTGGTGCCTGGAAAGATCCAGGCCGACTTCCTTGGCAACTTGGATGGAATGCGCGGTTGCGGGGAGGCCTGGTGTGGCAAAAGTTCCAGCCGACTCCACGACCCATCCCAACGAACTCAACTCTTGAACGGAGACATCCCAACTCGCTGCTAGGGAGACTCGAAGAGCCTCTGCGGCAAGGGGAGAGCGGCAAATGTTTCCCGTACAAAGAATCAGGACAGATTTTCCTGGCAACTCTCCTTTGCTTAAAGGAGCACCGCGAAGAATTTGCGGTGTGGGGGTAAAGGAAACGACTCGGGAGGCTTGGCTCTCCTGGACCATGCGAGGATTGATTGCGGGAACGACTTCAGGATGTTGCTCAAGCCACGTTTCCAGGTCGGGTCCCCAAAGTGGAGGCTCCCCACTTTCATTTATGCTGGTCATGAGGAGAGGGGAGTCCAGTGAGCTTGCCAATTGAGAAAACAAAGGCTCCCTAGGGACACGAAAGCCAGTCATCTCGTGCGGCCATGTCTCCTTCCAAGGCGCTTCGACCCAGGCTGAGGGTAAGACCAGCGTCCAGGGACCAGGCAGTCGGCTATTTATCCAAGCAGGAAGGCCAGCAGGAAGTTTTGGAAGGCAGGCGTTGAGCTGATTAAGAGCTCCAAAATGTAGGGAAAATGGGCGCGATGAAGGGGCGGATTTGCAGCTTGCAAGACGGGAAGCAGCATCCTCGGCCCCCAAAAGGACTCCTAAACCTGGGACTGTGTCCGTTGGTAGAGCGAGAATCTGCCCCTTTTGAAGCAGGGTGGCGGCTTCTTCTCTCCCGAGGGGGGTGGACAGGTCGAGGTTGAGTGGGTTCAAAGGGCGGGCTTGCCTGGGTGAGCCGTTATTCTATGGGGTCTCAGGGAGGTCAGCCCCCCCTTCATTGGATGAAAGAAGTTTCAAACAGCAATCCTCCTTTAGACCCCCAAACCTTGTCTCGATTGGCGGGCGGATTGGCTCATGAGTTGAAAAACCCATTGAGCACGATTGGGCTTCATTTGGACATTCTTCGGGAGAATTGGTCGGGAGAAACGGAGCCTCTCGCTCGGCGAACATTGAAAACGTTGGATGTCCTCAAGCAAGAGGTCGGGCGCCTCAATGATATTCTGGAAGATTTCCTCCTGTATGCGCGGACGGAAACCATGGAGCGCAGCTCGGTCGATTTCAATGCCTTGGTGGAGAAGGTGGCGACTTTCGTTGCCCCGGAAGCGCAAGCCCAGGGCATTCGCTTGGACACGTTTTTGGATGGTTCGCTTCCACTCCTTTCCTTGGATGAAGGCCGTATTCGTCAAGCCCTCTTGAATTTACTGATTAATGCCCGGCAAGCGATGGAAGGGGAAGGGGGCTCTATCAGTCTCATCACTCGGGTTGAGGAGGACACAGCCATTCTTGAGATTGTGGATGATGGGCCCGGCATGGATAGTAAGACCGCTGAACGCTGTATGGATGTTTACTACTCCAGCAAAAAAGGTGGCTCGGGTCTTGGCCTTCCCACCGTGCGTCGTATTTTGGAGGCCCACGAAGGCGCCCTTCAGCTTGAAAGTAGCCCTGGGCATGGAACCCGCGCTCGGATGATTCTTCCGATAGGGAGAGATTCATGAGTCTTTCCGTTCGACGTCTCCTTATCGTGGAAGACGATGAAGCGCATGCTGATGCCATCCGCACTGCTCTTGAAGGAGATGGCCATCAGGTCGAGGTGGCCTTCACTGTGGATTCGGCTTTGGATCGAATCCGGGCTCGTAACTTCGATTTAGTTTTAACGGACCTCCAATTAGGGGAAGAACGAGATGGGCTCGATCTTTTGAGAGAAATCCGTCGGATTGAGCCGGAACTCTCTGTTTTCCTTATTACGGGGCACGGGAATCTCGAAGTCGCAGTCCGCTCCCTTCGGGAAGGGGCTGCCGATTATCTCACCAAACCGGTCAACATCATTGAACTTCGTTCTCGAGTTCAAAAGGAACTTGAGAAGGTTCGCTTAAGCGAGGACAATCGAGAACTCCGGGCCGAGCTAGATCGTCGATTTGGTCTCCAAGGGATGGTGGGGCATTCTCCTCAAATTGAGAAAGTCTTTAATCAAGTTCGCCAAGCAGGGACGACCGACGCTTCCGTTCTAATCTTGGGTGAATCCGGAACGGGGAAAGAACTGGTGGCGCGCGCTCTTCATCAACTTTCCCCACGGTCAAGAAAACGCTTTGTAGCCGTGAATTGTGCTGCCTTGACCGAGTCTTTGATGGAATCGGAGCTCTTTGGTCATGCGAAAGGTTCTTTCACTGGGGCAGAGCAATCCCGGGCAGGCAAGTTTGAATATGCCAACGGCGGCACCCTTTTTCTGGATGAAATCGGAGACATGGCTTTGGATACCCAGGGCAAATTGTTGCGGGCTTTAGAAAATCGAACAGTAACTCCCGTTGGTTCAAACAGCGAAATTCCCGTAGATGTCCGAATTCTGGCAGCAACGAATCGTGACTTGGCCAAGCGAGTGCAGAAGGGGGAGTTCCGTGAAGACCTTTTCTATCGCCTGAATGTCATCCCCATCGAACTCCCTCCTTTGAGGAAGCGCCAAGAAGACATTCCTTTGCTTGTCGAATTCTTTAAGGAGGAGCATCAAGAACAGCACGGTCGCAAAATCGCATCCATCTCAGACGAGGTTTATTCAGCCTTTGCCGCTTACCCTTGGCCTGGCAATGTGCGAGAATTGCGCAACGCCATGGAAACGATGGTAGTCATGGACCATGATGGCGTCTTGGGGGCCGACGATTTGCCACCTTTTCTGGCCGAATCAGCCGCCAACGAAGTCGCCAATCCTGCACAGCCCCCCTCGGTTGCTTCCCTTGCAGGCCGGACCCTGGAAGAGGTTGAGATGGAGTTAATCGCTCAAACCTTGGAGCTGGTCGGCGGGAATCGAAGCAAGGCGGCGAGAAGCCTTGGCATGGGAGAAAGAACCCTTTACCGAAAAATCAAAGATTTCGGCCTCGGGACTGCCAAATAGGCAGAAAATGGGCGGCACGGGAATTGAAACTTGTCCCCCGGAGTAAATAACCATGAGCAAAATCATCGGAATCGATCTCGGCACAACCAATTCAGTTGTTGCCATTCTTGAAGGCGGGGAGCCAAAGGTCATCCCTAACAAGGAAGGGGGGCGCACAACCCCGTCGGTCGTAGCTTTCCAAGATGGCGGCCAGCGCCTCGTTGGCGGGCCTGCCAAGAGGCAAGCCGTCACCAATCCCACGAACACCGTCTTCTCCATCAAGCGCTTTATGGGGCGTCGCCATGAAGAAGTTTCGGACGAGGAGCGGATGGTTCCCTACGAGACCGTGGGTGCACCGAAAGAGCCAGTCAAGGTTTTGGCGGGTGGCAAGGAAATGACGCCTCCTGAAATTTCCAGTCATGTTCTGAGCTACCTTCGCGAATGCGCAGAAGATTACCTTGGGCAAAAGGTTTCCAAGGCCGTCATTACGGTTCCTGCCTATTTCAATGACTCTCAGCGGCAGGCAACGAAAGATGCTGGCAAGATTGCGGGTCTTGAAGTTGAGCGGATTGTGAATGAACCGACTGCAGCAGCTTTGGCCTATGGACTAGACAAGAGCAAGTCCGGCAAAGTGGTCGTTTTCGACCTTGGTGGCGGTACCTTTGATGTCTCTATCCTCGAAATTGGGGACGGTGTTTTTGAGGTTCTTGCTACGAATGGAGACACCCATTTGGGCGGTGACGACTTTGATGAAGCTCTCATCAATTGGGTTGCTGATGAATTCCAAAGTGGACAGGGCGTTGATCTCCGACAGGACCCCATGGCTCTGCAGCGTCTGAAGGAAGCTTGCGAAAAAGCGAAGTGCGAACTCTCTTCGGCGAGCGAGACGCAGATCAACCTGCCCTTTATCACCGCAGATCAAAGCGGTCCGAAGCACCTCATGAGTACGCTCTCCAGGGCTAAGTTTGAAGCTCTTTGCGCGGACCTCATTGAGCGAACCAAGACGCCTTGCTTAAACGCTTTGAAAGATGCAGGCCTTCAGCCCGCCGACATTTCGGAAGTCATCTTAGTTGGCGGTTCTACTCGGATTCCAAAGGTTCAGGAAACTGTAGCCGATGTTTTCCGCAAAGAAGTAAACAGATCCATGAACCCTGACGAAGTCGTTGCTCTTGGAGCCGCTATCCAGGGTGGGGTTTTAACTGGCGAGGTGGAAGATTTAGTTCTCTTGGATGTGACTCCACTTTCCTTGGGAATCGAGACGATGGGCGGCGTGATGACGACTCTTGTCCCTCGGAATACAACCATCCCCACAACTAAGAAAGAAGTCTTCTCTACGGCTGCAGATAGTCAGCCCAGCGTTGAGGTCCATGTCCTTCAAGGTGAGCGCCCGATGGCCCCCGATAATCGCACCTTGGACAAGTTCCTCCTGGATGGAATTCCACCGGCCCCCAGAGGTGTCCCGCAAATCGAAGTCAGTTTTGATATCGATTCCAACGGGATTCTTCATGTCTCCGCTAAGGACAATGCAACGGGCAAGGAGCAGAAGATTCGAATCGAGCATTCTTCCGGTCTTACTGATGATGACATTCAGAAAATGCAAGACGAGGCCGAGCGCTTCAAGGAAGAAGATGCAAAGACTAAGGAAGGCGTTGAACTTCGAAATGAAGCGGACCAGGTTGCGTGGCAGGGTCGCAAATTAGTGAAGGAGCATGAAGATAAAATTGAAGAGGCTGACAAGAATGCCATCGAGGAAAAGGCCGAAGCCCTTGAGAAGGCCGTCGCCGAATCCAATGTCGAGTCCATGACTTCTTTGAAAGAAGAATTAAAAACGCTTTTGTCTTCCATCGGCGAAAAGCTCTACACGGCCGCTGCTGCTGAAAGTGCGCAAGCGAACCCTCAAGGCCCTCCCTCTGAGGGCGATTCCCAAGAATCGGATGACCAAGTTGTGGATGCTGACTATGAGGTAAAGGACTGAGTCCCCAATTCACTTGAACGAAAGGGGCTGCTCTCGCAGCCCCTTTCCAATTTCAGGTAGAGACGGACTATCCTCTTAGCATTCATGATCGTTGCCGACCGCCTTTCTAAGAATTTTGGAAGCTTGACCGCCTTAACGGATGTGAGCTTTCAGGTTGAACCTGGTGAGGTGTTGGGCTTCCTTGGCCCGAATGGAGCTGGCAAATCAACGACTTTGCGGATTTTGAGTGGCTTTTTGCCACCCAGCTCGGGAAAAGCCTCGATTGGTGACTTTGACCTCTTGGAGGACTCCCTTTCTGCTCGGCGCCTAACAGGGTATTTGCCGGAAGCTTTTGCTGCCCCTCCAGAATTGAGAGTTGAGGAGTACTTGCGATACCGGGGTCGTCTTCGAGGCTTGCGTGCCCCTCAACTTCGCACTCGCCTTGAGGCCGTTGTGGGACAGCTCAACTTAGGCCCCCGACTTCGCCAAACCTTCGGCACTCTTTCTAAGGGCTTTCGCCAACGTGTCGGACTGGCCGATGCTCTCTTGGCTACCCCGAAGGCCTTGCTTCTAGATGAACCTTTTGGGGGGCTCGACCCCCTTCAACGAAAAGAGTTCAGGGATTTAATCCGAGACCTCGCCAAGGATGGGATGGCAATTCTCTTTAGTTCTCATGTCCTTCCCGAAGTCGAAGAGCTGGCCAATCGTGTTTTGATTCTTCACCAAGGAATTGCGCGTGCCGTTGGCACTCCTGCGGAGCTATCCGGCCACCTCAATAAGTGTGTCGGACTGCGCATCCGAATCCAATCCTCGTCAAGGACATTTGAGGAAGGGCTTTGCGCTCTATTTCCAAACATATCTTTGGAGACTGTTTCCGATACCGAGTGGCTTCTCCATGATTTAGAAGAGGCTTCCCAGAAGAAACTTTTGGCTTGGCTGGCTAATCGGAGCGAACAAGTTCTGGAATTCTCACTAGTCCAGCCTCGCCTTGAGGACCTTTTCAAATCAATGGTGGAAGGTTCATGAGCGCTTTCCTGGCACAGCTTCGTCGTGAGGTGTTCTCCCTTTTTGTCACACCTTCCATCTATGTCCTACTTGGCGTCTGGTATTTCCTGAATGGGCTCCTCTTTCTTTACTTGCTCGATTACGCTCCTGCTGTCCAAGCTGACTTGCGCTTACTTCCACAGTATTTCTTTGGGAGTGGGTTGCTCGTTTGGTTGTTGCTTCCGGCTTTCCCCCCCTTGATTACTCTTAGGCTTTTGGCGGAAGACTATCGATTGGGAACCCTTGAACCTTTACTTTCTGCCCCGATCTCGGATTTTGCTGTTGTGCTCGCCAAGTATTTGGGTGCATGTATTTTCTTTCTCCTCTTCTGGGGTGGGATTTTGCTGTTGTTCCTATTGCTTGACTTGCATGGGGCAACTTTGGATTGGCCGCGAGTGCTCTGTGCCTTCCTTGGGGCGTTGCTTGCCAGTTTCCTCTTCTTGGCCACGGGCCTTTGGGCATCCAGTTGGGGTGGCAATCTAGTCCTGGCCGCCGGAGGTGGGGCTGTCCTGAATTACTTATTACTGTTTTTGCCTGCATTAATGGAACAGTCCCCCGGCTTTCTTGGTGAACTTTTTTCTGCCGCAAGCATTCCCAAAATGTTGGACCAGGGTTTTTCTGCCGGTCTATTGGATTCTTACTCCCTGGCCTTTTTCCTCGTCCTCTCCTGCTTCTTCATCTTTTTGACCTGGTTAAAGTTGGTCTCTCGGAGGTGGGTACCTTGAACCGCCGCTTGCGACTTGGTTTTTTGACCGCCCTTGCTAGTTGTGTTGCCGCATTTCTTAGCTTTGTTCTTCTCCAGGCCCTCCACCAGCCCAATAACCGGGTTCGCTGGGATTGGGCGGGACATGGTTTTGCAACTCTTTCGGATCGCACTGCTGCTGCCTTGGCAGAACTGCCCACCGGCTCCAAGGCGACCCTCTTCCTCATCCCCGAGGAGGAGTCCTTCCTCTTCAATGGTGCTGCGGTTTACCCGAGGGCTTTCAGTCTTCTTCGTACGGCACTCGCGGACGCTGAGATTCGCTCCCGCGGGCAACTTCAAGTTACCGTACTGGACCTGAGCTCTGCTCCTGTCGACCTTGATTCGGCACGAAAGCGCTTGAATCGACAAGTAGGGGAGTCCCTGGTTATTGAAACGGATGAGGGAAGACAGGTCATTTCATTTAGGGATTTGTTCACAGTCGACGCACCAACTTCTCAACGCCCAGCTCGCTTAAACAGCCAGCGGATTGACGAAGCGATAGGAGACGCAGCCATTCGCCTCGCTCAGAATGAGCTATTGCGGGTCGCCGTCCTCAGTTCGCAGATTCCAGGGCTTTCGGCGGACCCCAGAGCATTGCGACCCTTTGTGCATTTGCTCGAATCTGAGGGTTATGTCGCCGAAACGGTATCCAAAGTGCCTGCCCTTGAGGAGGGTTTCGACCTCCTTGTCATACCCGGCCAGAGGGAGGACTTTCAAAGTTCTGATCAAGCCCTCATTCAGGAATGGATTCGTGGTGACATGCCTCTTGCTTTGGGCTTGGGCTTTTCTGCTCCCCAATCGGTAGCCGATTTTTGGAATGAATCCCTTGCCGGGCTCGGAGTTGAGTTTGCACAGGGTCTTGTTTGCCAGAAATGGCGTGGCAACTTCGGGGATAGTCGTTGTGCCAACGAAGTCGAGGTCCCACCCTCGCGCCTGCAAGAGAGACATCCCATCACCTCCCAGCTTCGTCTTGCGCAAAGAGGGTTGGAATTCCAAGCTTTGCGCCCCTTATCCCTGCTCCCTAGTGCTGAGAACTATTTAAGGGACCAGTTGATTTGGATGGATAAGAATGCCTGGGTTGAAACCGAACAAATTCCAGATTTCGCACCTGGCCCATCTGAAAGGCGAGGCCCCTTTCCTATCGTTGTTTCCGCACAACCTATGGTGGGCGAAAAGGCGGCGATGGGCCGAATTTTCCTTATGGGCACGGCCGCCCCTTTCTATGGCGGCTCCAACCGCCATAGAGATTTCCTCGCCGCCGCACTGCGTTGGCTACTTGGGGAGGAACTTCGGCAGTCAGGCTTGGTCGCCCTTGAAAGTTTGCCTTATCGACCGTCAGAGCGAATTCGTGCTCGCTTAGGGAATTTGTCCCTGTTTGCCATTCCAGGAATCGCACTGCTTTTAGCCTTTCTTGTTCGCTGGAAACGAAAACAATGAATCCTCGTCGCCTGTTTTTCTTCGTTCTCCTTTTAGCCTTATCTGCATGGGGCCTAAAAGGTGTTCTCTTGAAGAGCGATGCTCAACTGAACGGCAATACAGAGTCGATTCCTCAAGATAGCCTATTTGCAATTCCCTCGGACTCGGTCGCTCAGATTGCCATTCACCTCCCTTTCCAGAGAGGGCTACTCCAACTAAGCAAAGAGCCTGATGGTCGTTGGCTGCTGACTGAACCCATACAAGATCTGGCTGATTCCTCCTCCATGCGTGTGCTATCGGATACCCTTTTGAAAGCCAGAACCTATCCCATACGCAAAGAGTGGGAGAATCGGCCTCTGAAGGAGATGGGTTTAGAACCTCCGCAAATGTCGGTCGATGTTTTTGATGTCCATGGGAATAAACACTCCTTACTCATGGGCGCTATGGACTCTACCGGTGAACGACGAATCGCTTCTTACAACGGGAAACGATTTCTTGTTGGGCCTGCGCTGCTTGGACTTCTGAGCCGCCCACCGATGTCGTGGCGTTCCTCACTTCTTTTTTTTGGTGCTAGTGCCCTGCGTAAGCTCGAATTTCAAGCGAGCCCGGAGGGAGAGCACCGCACCTTTGAGAAGAGGGGACCCCTTTGGTATTCCCAGCACCCCGTTTCCGGTCTTCTTTCTAATCAGGCGGCAGGCGCTTTAACCCGAATGCTCGGTAGCCGCGCTTTGGAATTCCCAGAGGACTACATTACAGAGGAGCAAGTAAACTGGATTCAAGAAGGGCAAAGGTGGACTCTTCATCACGCTAATCAGAAATCTATGCTTTATTATCGTGGTGGCCTAGTCTTGGTCGAGGGAAGGCCTTACCTATTTCCAGTAGCGGCCAAAGATTTTATGTTTGCCTTTTTAAAGGAATCCATTCTCCTTAGCCAACGCATGACAGCACTTTCTCCCGAGGAGGTTATCTCTGCTGAAATTCGCTTGGGTGCCAAGCGCCCACAATTTCGGCGCCGCAGTTCTGGCTGGAGCCCCGTCGGGGCGAAGGAGGGGGCGCCGAATGTAAACTTGCAGCTAGAGCGGTTGGTCGAAGAGGTCTGCTCCTTAGAACGGCTCAATGCGATGCCCCGCCCAGAATCTACACCGATTGCGAGCCTTGTTCTCTCAAAGTCTCAAACTCCTTTAGTCAGAAGTGGGCTGCAATTGGATCTCTGGCTAATTTCGGGAGAGCAGTGGATTCTTGGGATGGCGGATGAGGACCAAGTCGTTCCTGCTCCGCAAGGTTTTCCTAAATTGATTCAGGAATTGGCTCTGCAGGGAAAAGACTCGCCCCGTTAAGCCCAATCAGAAGAGTTTTCCTCGTACCGGACTCGCCCGGAAAGCAATAGACGGATTGCCTCTGGCAAGACTCGCTTCTCAGCTTCAAAGACTCTGTCGGCCAAATCATCAGAGCTGTCTGTCGGAAGAACAGGTACCGCTTCTTGGAGAATGGTCGCCCCCATGTCGTACTCTCGGTTTACAAAATGAACCGTGCAACCACTTATAGGAGCCTTGTCTCGGAGGACAGCATCGTGAACATGGTGTCCCCAGAAACCTTTACCACCATAGGCGGGCAAAAGGGCTGGGTGGATGTTGAGGACCCGTCCTTCCCATTCTTCGGTTAAAGGAAACAAGGAGAGCCAGCCAGCAAGCACGACAAGGTCACATTGAGCCTTCTGGAGGATACCCAAGAGGGCTTGTTGCCTTTGCTGCAACTCCGGGAACAACTTTTTTGAAACAATTTCGCAGGGAATTCCCAGGCGATTTGCTCGCTCGATGGCGCCACAAGTGGAGTTTGACACACAGACTTGAGCAACCTCTGCGTCCAAGTTTCCGGTTTTGATTTCCAGAACCAAGTTTTCGAGGCTCCGCCCTCCACCAGAAGCCAAAACGGCAAGTTTTGGTGTCACTCGCGGACTCCCCAGTCGCTTTGGCCATTAGATGCGAGCACAGAAGTCCAAGCGAAATGGCTCTCAAGTGCCCGCAAAGCGCTTTGTGCTTCCCAGACACGATTCTCAGCTAAGGCGCGACATACTGTCTCCAAAAGAAAGAGAGCTTGGCACTCCATCCGGTGCGCCCCCTTCACATTGGTCAATGCAATCGATGGCTGGGCCGCCCAAGCATGAGCTTCATCCGCCATTTGCAGCAGGACACCTTTTGAGGGCAGAGCCTCGCCCCAAGACCTTAGAGGAGGTGCAAGGTTCGAGGAACCGATCAGCAGGAAGAGCGAAGATAGCGAAGAAGGGGGAACGGTATCGCCTAATGTTTGGCTGAGAAAAGAGGCGAGGAATGCTGGCTGATTGATTTGGTCAAAGCCCAAAATCTCGGTTTCCTTTACCCCATTCCTTTGGGCTTCAACAAGGAAGCCAGCCTCTTGAATTCGAACAAGAGCCGTTTTCTTTTTCGTTTTTGGATGAATGAAAATGACTTCAATGTCTTTTGCGAGCTTGTCATCTAAGGCTTCTTTGGCGTCGGTTGCTTCG
The DNA here is from genome assembly GCA_002500505.1 of Planctomycetes bacterium UBA7888. Classification (GTDB taxonomy): domain Bacteria; phylum Planctomycetota; class UBA1135; order UBA1135; family UBA1135; genus UBA7888. The sequence continues at coordinate 15,213 of DLRM01000013.1, read as the reverse complement.
CCAAGAAAATCCACATAAGGACTCATCGCAATTCTCAGATTCCCCGAACGAATTGAATTCAAATGCTCAGTAAGCGCTGATTCGGCAGTTAAAAAATCCCATTTCAAGATGGCTGGGACACAAGATTTGCTGAGAGTCGCAACAAGAGCCTGTCGGCCGGCTTCTCTTTCTAATCGTTGGGATTTCGAACTGAAGTCAAGTTCACGCTTCAGCCATTGCGCAAATAGGGCAGAATAATTCTCTGAGTAGGTTCCAACGGCACTTTCTGCTTTGCCCCTCAATTCAGTTGCCTTAGCAAGATTGCCAGCTTGAAGAAAACTGGAATGACGTTGGCTAACTTTCTCAAGCTCGTGCGTGAGTAGGCCAGTGGCAAAGGAAATGAGTTGCCCTTGAACATCTTGAGGTAAAGCCAAGTGCTGCGAAGGAACGTTAAGCGCTTCTTGGAATCGCCCAGCAGAAAGGTGCTCGGATATCTCCCGTTGGGCTTGTGCCAAAGAAGCTGCGATAGGGTCTACATTGTCTTCTGGCTCAGCACCAGTAGGCAAAGAGTCCGCCTCCTTTAAAGCCAATCGGGCTTCTTCAATCCAGGGACCGGGTGGTTGGGACTGGATAAAGCCCAGGAGGGCTTCTTTCCGTTCTGGGATATCAGGTAGAGCTTTGGCGTTTGCAAGTTTCAATCGGATTCGAGTTGTCTCTAACTGGGCCTGGGCTTCGGCCGCAGCAGGGTCCTGAACAAGAACCTCCTTCACAATGGTTTCCGGAGCTACTTCTGTCTTAGAGGCTTCCGCATACCAGAATGAAGCTCCAACAAGGAGAGCAAGGAAAGCAAGTTTGCTGCGCCGCCGAGTCCGAGAACGAAGAATGTCTTCTAAGCTTTCGATTACTTCCTCGGCGGAATTCGGCCGGTTTTGAGGTTCCTTCGCGAGAAGAGTTGCTAATAAATTCTCAAGCGCCTTTGGGACCTTGTATCCACACTCGGCAAGGGTTGGGGGTTCCTCGTTGGCATGGGCAAGAAGAATTTCGCGTACAGCATTACCCTCAAAAACAGTCTCCCCTGTTACGAGGCGGAACAACGTGCAGCCCAGAGAGTAAAGGTCTGCCCTATGGTCCACATCCAGCTTCATGGCCACCTCAGGAGCCATGAAGTGGGGGGTGCCACCCGCTGCCTCTTGATCAAGCATTCCACGCGTAGTTGCCAAGCCCAAATCAGCGAGCTTTACCGTCCCGTCAAGAGAGAGCATTAGGTTTTCTGGCTTCACATCTCGATGAATGAGCCTGTGCTCTTCGGCGTAAGCAAGAGCGTAACTGCAATCTAACGTTGCCATGACAGCCTGGCGCCAGGGGAGAGGACCATCCTCCTTAATCTTCTCTTCTAGATTCCCGCCTGGCACAAGCTCCATCGAGTAAAAGTGCAAATCGTCGGATTGGCCGACGTCAAAAACGGGAACTAGGTTTTGGTGACTGAGCCGACCTGCGGCAACAGCCTCGCGGCGGAAAGAAGTAACAGCAACAGGGTTTTGCGCCGCTTCATGCTTAAGGATTTTTAAGGCAATGTCTCGGTCGAGGGCAAGTTGTTTTGCGCGGTAAACTTTTCCGACAGCGCCAGCCCCTAACAACCCTAAGAGTCGATACCCGCCAACCTCAAGACCAAGGTTGGGATCGTTTTCGGCTTCGTCGCTTTGAATTCTAAGAGTGGCAACTTCGTCTCCAACGATGGCCTCAAGTCGAGCCCCAGAAGGCACAACCAGCTTTTGGTATGTTTTTCCTTTGACCTGGAAAAAGAGTTCTCCGGAAGAGACTAGTTGAAGCTTTCCCTCTCCACCTATGGCAGTCGCCGTAAACCCATTTTCATCTTCAGCTAAAGGGCGGGAGAGCCTGTCAAGGTTGTCGTCGGTCCAGACTAAACGGAGTAATCCACCACGAAGGGTAAATGCACCCTCGTTGTAATCAGTACTCCATTGGATCTTAAAGGCCAAAATAAATTCAGGATTTTTCTTTAGGAACAGGGAAGATGGCTCTTCCGACGCGAACAAGGGTAGCTCCTTCCTCAATCGCGATGGAATAGTCCTCAGTCATGCCCATAGATAGTTCAAAATGGGTTGGTAGTTGGCCATTCTTGGAGCATTCTTTTCCTAAATTCCTAAGTTTGGCAAAATGGGAATGAAGAGTCGATTCGGTTGCGCCATGAGGGCCCATCGTCATAAGACCCTCACAGGAAACCCCCGGGATAGCGCAAATCTGTTCGAGCAACCCTGGGAGGTCATTTTCCGTGCATCCAAAGCGGCCATCCTCCGGAGTGAGGTTCACTTGGGCGAGAAGAGAAACTTCAATTTCCGGACTCTTGGAGAGCAAAAACTCCAGCCGTTTCACAATTCGAGTTGTTCCAATGGAGTGAATAAAAGAAGCCATTTGCAGGGCCTCCAGAGCCTTATTCCTCTGAAGAGGGCCCAAGAAATGCCATTGGGCCTGGGGGAGAGAAAGCACATGAGGCTTCATCACCTGAATTCGATTGTGTCCAAAGTGACGCTGGCCCGCCTCCCAAGCCTCAAGGAGAGTGGACTCCGTTGCCGTTTTCGCCACAGCGACCAACTTGACCGCATCTGGAGTTCTACCAGAGGCTCGGGCTGCTTGGGCGATTCGATCCTCGACTTCTGCGAGGCGTTCGGTGGTTTCAGACATTTCCAAGGAGGGGCTACGAAGATGGGGAAGGATAGCTTAGAATTTCGCTACACCCCGTTCGAGAAATACCATCATGATTGTTGGCGTCCCAAAAGAAATTAAATCCGCTGAATCCCGTGTTGCTCTAACTCCTGCTGGAGCTCAGGCACTTTCTTCCGCCGGACACTCCGTTCTAATCGAAACTGGAGCAGGGTTAGGCTCAGGTTTTCCTGACTCTGATTATGAAGCCGCCGGTGGCACAATCATGGATGTGGAAACCGTCTGGCAGCAAGCCGAGATGATTCTCAAAGTTAAAGAACCTCAGCCTGTTGAAGTTGCGCGTTCACGCCCAGGGCAAACCTTGTTCACCTACTTCCACTTTGCCGCCGATCGCGCTTTGACCGAAGGTATGCTGGCGACTGGAGCCCATTGTTTTGCTTACGAAACTTTGGAACAGAACGGAAGCCTTCCTCTATTAACCCCCATGTCCGAAGTCGCAGGACGGATGGCTGTTCAAGAGGGTGCGAAGTATCTCGAAAAACCTTTTGGTGGGCGAGGCGTTTTACTGTCAGGAATCCCAGGTGTGGAGCCTGGACATGTCATGATTCTCGGCGGTGGGGTTGTGGGCACGAATGCTGCTTGGATGGCTGCAGGCCTTGGTGCAAGGGTGTACATGTTTGACGTCAATTTAGATCGACTTCGATATCTCGAGGAAATCATGCCGGCTAATGTGACCACCGTTTACAGCACACGCCAGGCCATTCTGGATTGGCTGCCAAAGGCTGACCTCCTGATTGGTGCTGTGCTGGTTCCCGGCGCTCGCGCTCCGATGCTTGTTGAAAAAGATGACCTAAACCGAATGCCTGATGGCTCCGTCATTGTGGATGTCGCAGTCGATCAAGGTGGTTGTGTTGAAACCTGCCGTCCAACCACTCATGATGACCCTACTTTTGAGGTTAATGGCGTTCTCCATTACTGCGTGGCAAACATGCCAGGCGCCGTTTCCAGGACGAGCACTTTTGGGTTGACGAATGCCACCCTGCCATGGGTTCTTCGTCTTGCCGCCATGGGTGCAAAGCGCGCCACCCTTGAAGATAGTTCCCTTGCGACTGCTGCCAATATCCTTGCAGGTGAATGTGTTCATTCAGCAGTAGCGGACGCCTTTGAGATGGGCTGGAAGGAGCCCCGGAGCGTAGCCTCTGCGCTCTAGCCGCTGATGACCCCTTTTGTCCTCCTTCTCTTCCTTGCAGTGCTGCAAGGGCTGACTGAGTACCTTCCTGTTTCATCTTCGGGCCACTTAGTTTTGGCTCGCCTTCTCTTACCTGGCGGCAGTGAATTCCCTGAAGACGCCACTCTCGAGGTCGTCCTCCATTTGGGGACTCTTGCTGCGGTATTCCTTTTTTACCGCAAGGAGATTTGGGCGCTTATCCAAGGTGTCCTTGGGGGAGGCAATTCGCCGCCGGTGCAAAGAAAGTTGGCTTTCTACCTATTGCTTGGTTCTCTCCCTGCAGCAATCGTTGGGCTCACTTTAAAAGATTCGATTGAAGCCACCTTCGGGACGACCCAAGTATCTTCCCTTTGTTTATTGGTGACGGGGCTCATTCTCTGGGTTTCAAAGAATCGAGGCGGTAGCAGGGGTTTACTCGAACTTGGTGCCAGTGCCGCCATTCTCATTGGCCTAGCCCAATCCTTTGCCATTCTTCCTGGCATCTCAAGAAGCGGAAGCACCATCGTTGCCGCCCTCTTCTTGGGCTACAGAATTGAAGCTGCTGCAGCGTTTTCTTTTTTGCTTTCAATACCCGCTATTTTGGGTGCGGCCATCCTCAAACTGCCACAAGCTTTGGAAGCGAGTGTGCCTCTTCCTGCCGGCATTTGGCTAGCGACGGGCCTTGCCTTTTTGGTGGGCTACTTCGCGCTTGGCCTCCTCTTGCGCATGGCTCAGGCTAATCGACTTTTCTGGTTTGCCCCTTATTGTTGGGCGGCAGGTCTGGTTAGTTTCTTCCTCTCTTAAAGAAACGCTAATATACCCGCCATGAAAACTGCGTTTATTACGGGAATTACCGGCCAAGATGGCTCTTATCTGGCTGAACATTTGCTTCACCAAGGCTACAAAGTCGTCGGGATGATGCGCCGAACCGCTACGCCTTCGACGGAGAGAATTGAGGGGGTTTTGGACCAAATTGAAATCGCCCACGGGGATTTACTAGACCAAAGTTCCCTGATGCGTTTGTTCGACGAGCACAAACCTGATGAGATTTACAATCTTGCCGCTCAAAGTTTTGTGCACGCTTCCTTCTATGAGCCCATCCACACGGGTGAAGTCACTGGACTCGGAGTCGCTAGGATTCTCGAGGCCATGCGCCTTGTGGTTCCCGAGGCCCGTTTCTACCAGGCCTCCTCTAGTGAAATGTTTGGAAAGGTTTCAGAATCTCCCCAAAAGGAGAGCACCCCCTTCCACCCACGCTCCCCGTATGGAGTTGCCAAGGTCTACGCTCATTGGGCTACGGTGAACTACCGTGAAAGTTACGATTTGTTTTGTTGCAGTGGAATTCTGTTCAACCACGAATCTCCCCGTCGAGGCCTTGAATTCGTTACCAGAAAAATTTCAGAGGGCGTAGCGGCCATTGCTTTCGGGCAGCAAGAGGACATCGCTTTGGGCAACCTTGATGCGCGTAGAGATTGGGGGTTTGCTGGCGACTATGTAGAGGCCATGCACCTCATGCTTCAGCAAGACACGCCGGAAGATTTTGTAGTCGCCACAGGCGAGACACATTCCGTACGTGATTTCTGTGACATTGCCTTTGCCCGAGTGGGATTGGATTATGAAAAGTTTGTGAAGATTGATCCTCGCTTTTATCGCCCTGCCGAGGTTGACTTGCTGTTAGGGGATCCTTCTCTCGCCAAGGAAAAATTAAACTGGACGCCTTCGACGCCTTTCAAAGAACTTGTCCATCTCATGGTGGACTCGGATGTTTCTCGCCGGCTAGACGAGGGGCGAACTCTTCAAGCGGGTGAGCTCCCTCCGAGCCTTCGGGGATAAGAATGGGCCAGATTTGGCTAACTGGGGCTGATGGTTTCGTTGGCACTTGGCTTCGACAGCGCTTAGTTGCTCGGAACATTCCGTTTCTATCGTTAGTCCTCCCCGAAAACGCCCACGCCATTAGCGGCTCTGTTGTTGGCCTCGATTTGGTGACTGCCGCTGGCCAAGCATCCTCGGAGCCCGTCCTTGATTTCGAAAGCCTCCCAGCCCCGACGGGACTAATTCATCTTGCGGCCCTTTCTTTCCCTCCCGCCTGCGAAGAAAACCCTGACCTGGCTCGCTCAATCAATGTTGTAGGGCCAAGCCGCCTCTATGAACAGCTACTTGTACGCTGGCCAGAGCTTCCCATCTTGCACATTTCAAGCGGGCATGTTTATCAACCGCAACCGACTCCTCTGTCAGAGGAACAGGTTCTTGAACCAATCAACGTCTACGGTGCCACCAAACTCGAGGGGGAAGCCGTCGCCCTAGGGCTTCGTGACCGCGGACATCACGTATCTGTTGTTCGCCCGTTCAATCACTCCGGTCGTGGACAGGATTTGAGTTTTGTCTTGCCATCCTTTGCGGTTCGTTTGGCAAAATTGGAGGCTGACGGTGGCGGCACTCTTGCAGTGGGGCGCCTCGATTCCGTTCGCGACTTCCTGCATGTTCAGGACGTGGTCGATACTTACCTCGCCCTTCTTGAGCGAACGGAAGCCTTCGCGCTCTGTAACCTTTGTTCGGGGGAGGGTTTGGCTATCCAAGAGTTTTTAAGTGGATTGGTGGCGCGTTGTGCGGTACCCGTCGAAGTCCAAACGGACTCTGCTCGTCTTCGAGGCTCTCAAGACGCCAACTGCTTGGTGGGGGACAACAAGAAACTTTGCCAACTTCTGGGGAAGGGGCCACAGCTTCAATTCGACCTTCTTCTCGACGAGCTCATGGAAGACGCTCGGGCAAGGGTTGCTCGGGGCGAAGACCTTAGTTGGGCTTGATGCCAGCTCGGTAATTCCGAATCCAACCGCGAAGGCGCCAACCGGGACACTCGGTTTGCCTAAATTCCCCGTGATGAAAAACTTGGTCCTTTGGAATACGGTATGTCGCGCGGAGAGAGTTCGTCAATTTCCCTAAAGAGGCCAATTGAGTCGAGGTGGGCTTTTGTTCAATAGCGTACTCAGGGCCGCGGTCAGGTTGCCCTTTAAAGTTTCCAAGCAAACAAATTCCGATGTTGCCACGATTCGTGGCCTTGTTGCCAGCGTGCGCGCCCTGAATTTCAACGGGTCGACCTTCGAAAATCCGACCTGCTGGATCAATCAGGAAGTGATAGCCAATATCCGCCCAATGCTTGTCATCCTGATGAATGGACTGAATACGCAGGACTTCCTTACGCGATTCACTAAGCTTTCGGCTGGTCAAGGGTTCCGCAGAGTGGTGCACAGTGATGCGGGTTGGAGGCCCCATTGGTTCATGGTTTTGTCGAAGAGGCTTCGCTCGCCAAGAGGCTCGGCTAACGTCTAAAAAACCAAGCATGCCTGAACCAGCGTAGGCCGCAACCATGCCTTCGTCAGGAAGATAAGGTTGAACCCGTTGCAAGAGTTCTGGAGTTGCGGGGAGGGTCTCTCCCTCACAAACAGCCAATAAGTAGCGACACTCCTCGGCGCCCGGCCCGGTTGCACCATGAATGCCGGCTGTAAGGTGTGTCGTCGCCAGGCCTGGTCGCGAATCCAAAAGATAGGCTCGCCCAATTCCGTATTCAGCTTGGGCTACTTCTGAGGTGCTTAGGCGACCTTCAAGAGCTTGCCGGAAGCAACGACGCGCCTCCATCCCATTCTTGTTTTCAAGGTACAACTCGCCGAGTCGCAGATAGGCCTCTCGGCGATCAGCGTCGTCCATTCGATAGATTCGATCCTCCCACCAACGAATCCGAAGCGGGGTCGACAAAGAAGCTGGGGGCGAGGGGGTCGGGGCTCGGAGCGCAATGAACGGGGCAGCCGACCTGTCATTGGAAGTCTGAACAACTGGAGCGGAGCAAGCCACTATGAATGAGAGGAGGGGGAGGGCGCGCAATATTGTCGGGGACATGCACACAGCCTATCCGGAAGGAAACATAGATTTCCAGCCCGCAAGAGTAGGATAATGCAATGAGAGGAAAATTCCTTGTCTTTGAGGGGATGGATGGCTGTGGGAAAACCACCCAAGCCCAACTTCTGGTTGCTTGGCTGGAGTCCAAGGGGCGAAGCCCTCTCCATATCCGTGAGCCCGGGACGACTCCTGCGGGTGAGCGATTTCGAAATCTCCTCCTCGACCCCACTCGGGAGCCATGGGATCCCGCCACCGAGGCTCTCCTTTTCTTTGCCTCTCGGCGTGAGCTCCTTCTTCAAGAGATTCAACCGGCTTTGGAAGCCGGAAAGGATGTCATTTGCGAGCGTTTCACGCCTTCAACCCTCGCATATCAAGGAACCTCTCCTGAACTAGCGGAATTTGTCCTTGCGCTGGACCAAATTGTTGTGCCCGAGGAATTGCAACCGGACCATGTACTCATCCTGGACCTCGAGCCCGAAGAAGCTCTCCGGAGAGCTACATCGCGTTCTGAGGCGGACAGTTTTGAATCGCGTGGCCTCTCCTTTCAGGTTCAGGTCCAGAAGGGTTATCACCGCTACGCTAAAGAGCGGCCCCAGAACACTTCGCTCTTGGCAGTCAGCCGTTGCGATCCTGAAGAAGTCGCTCTCCTCATCAAAACCGCCGTCGAGGTCCTTTTCGCTTGACTTCCCCTTTCTTAAACCGCATCCAACTTGAGAGCCAACGAAACCGAGTCGCGGATGCCTACCTCCTCCTTGGCAACTCTCGGATTCGATTGCGGAGCGCTACGGAGGAGATTGCTGGGTTCCTGTTGAGTACACCGACTCCTATGGAGCATCCGGATTTTGCCGTATTGGACCCTGCCGCGCTTGGAATTCAAGGCCTCAAGGTCGAGCATATTGCCCACCGGAAAGAGGGCGTAGAGAGCGTGGAATCCCTTTTGCGGTTTCGACCCTCCGAGGGCGATTCTCGAATCGTTGCCCTGTACGAGGCAGACCGAATGGGGCCCGATGCTCAAGCTGCTCTTCTAAAGACAGCTGAAGAACCTCCTGCTGGCACGACCTTGCTATTGACGGCTCAAGATTCCGCCCAACTTCTGCCAGCCCTTCTTTCTCGATGCCGAATTCATCGAGTGCCCTCTCTGACCTCCGAAGAGCAACTTCGCCGCGCAGCTTCCATGGGGTTGGAAGATTCCGATTATTTGATTCTGCAGTCTGCACTGGGGAATACGGACGCCCCGCTCGAGCTAAGCACTTCAGATAGGCAGGTCCTTCTCTCCCTTTATCAGGGATTTCGAGAGTGGGTGGCTGACCCAAGCGCCCCTATGCCCTGGCTTTACCCTCCAGAAGGGGGAAAGCTTGCTGAGCAAAGAGAGGATGGACAGCGCCGCCTTGGAGCCATTCTTGGCTGGATTGCGGAGCTTTATCCCCAGCTTCCATCAGGCACCGCTGACCGCTTGGACCGCACTGCTCAATTGCATCTTGTGGCTCTTGCCGACATTAGAGGCCAAATCACACCAGGTGTCGTGTTTGAAGATTTGGCCGCTCAGTGCGAAGCCGCCGTAACGTCAGACGGGCAAGGCCTTTAGGCCATTTATCTCCGCTATTTTGGCTTTTTTTTTGGGTTTCCTGGATTAGGGTCAAACCGTTCTCTGAGTTGGCCGATAGCAAGTCAGGAAACTGAAATGGACGACAATCAACTCGAGGAAATAATCCGCAATTTGCGCCACTTAGAGGGCCGCCGCTACGACGAGGCTGCCTATTTCTTCGTGTTGGAGGCTTTGGATTATTCCATGTTCCTTTTGGGCAAGAATCGAGCCCAGGGTGAGGCTAGGCACCTGAGCTGTGATGAGCTATTGAGCGGCATCCGCCGGTACGCCAAAGAGGAATTTGGCCCTATGGCTCCTTACACCTTTAAGTCTTGGGGTGTTGAGGGAACCGAAGATTTTGGAGAGCTTGTCTTCCAGATGTGCGAGATTGGGCTTCTAAATCGCCGAGATGAAGATCAACCCGAGGCCTTCGAGGATGCATTTGACTTCGAGGCCGCCTTCGCCCAAACTTCCTCTGATTCTGCTTGAGTGATTTCACTCACTTGGGCTTAGGAATTTAATGACTATGCCCACGCCTCCACCTTCCCGCCCTCTTCTGTCTGCCGCGGCAGTCATTATCCTTTTTGCTGGGTTAAAGGCCTCCGGCGAGTTGGTCGTCCCTTTCCTGCTGGCAATTGTGTTGAGTGTTCTTGCAAACCCACTCGTATTAAAATTTCGCTCCTGGAAAATCCCGGCAGTTTTGTCAGTCCTTCTTGCGGTTGTGACATTCGGTTTACTGTTTGCTTTGGTAGGTGGCATTGTGGGGGGGTCTTTGGCTCAGTTCACAAGCGCGATTCCGCAGTACGAGGTGCAACTTGGACACTATCTGAAAGAAGTTCAAGCGCAGTTCGTTGCTTGGGGTTTATCTGAAAATGCCGTTGACCTCCAGTCTGCTTTGAACCCCGCGGCGGCGATGGCTTTCGTTGGGCAACTCTTGAATGGGCTTTTAGGCCTTTTCTCAAATTTTGTCCTCATCGCTCTTACGATGACTTTTCTTCTTTTGGAAGCAGCCGACTTCCGGTTGAAACTTCAGGCGGCTTGGGGCAACTCGTTTACTTCTGGAAATGGCTTCAATGAAGTCGCTGCAAAAGTGCAACGCTATCTAGCACTTAAAACACTCATCAGCTTAGCCACCGGTGTCCTGATTTCTCTTTGGACTCACTTTCTGGGGCTTGATTTCCCACTTCTTTGGGGCTTGATTGCTTTCCTCTTGAACTATGTCCCGAGTATTGGTTCTATCATTGCAGCCGTTCCCGCAGTTTTGCTTGCAATCCTCCAACTTGGGGGCATAGGTGCGCTTTGGGTTGCTCTTGGTTTTGTTGTGACGAACCTTGTTCTCGGAAACATCGTCGAACCTCGTCTCATGGGCCGAACTCTTGGGCTCTCGCCTCTTGTCGTTTTCCTTTCCTTGTTGTTTTGGGGCTGGCTCTGGGGGCCTGCGGGAATGCTCCTCTCTGTGCCTTTGACGGTGATTGCCAAAATCCTTCTTGAAAGTAGCGAGGGAGGGCGGCCCATCGCCGTATTGCTGGGTCCGGTCCAAGAAGCACGTCAGCGAATCTCAGATTCGTGAACATCCAGACTGCCCGAGGTGAACACCGCTGGCTCCAGTTTGAAAGTCTTATAGGGTTTCCGAATCTTCGTCACTTGTTTTCCCTTCGCTCGGAAAGCGGTGGGGGAAACATTTCGCTGAGCGGGGGGCGCGATCAGGCAAAGGCCATTGAGTCGCGCGCAACATTTCTTTCTGCGATGGGGGCTAACCCCAGCTGTTTAGTTGTTGGCGGGCAAGTCCACGGTTCCGATATTCAAATTGTTCGCGAGGCAGAGAAGGGGAAAGGGGCGACTTCACCGGAAACCGTTCTCTTCGAGACGGATGGTCTCCTTACCACCGTTCCCCATCTTCCGCTAATGACGGCTGTGGGCGACTGCGGAGCTGTTCTTCTTTTTGTGGAAAAACCAAAGCCGGGCATTGCTGTCCTGCACGCCGGTTGGCGAGGTTTGGTTGGCAAAATTCTTCCAAAGGCAGTGCATCTTTTGTGCGAGGAGACGGGCGCACAACCTAAATCCGTTTTGGCTGGAATAGGACCCTGCATTGCTTTCGACAGTTTTCAAGTTCAGGAAGACGTTGCCCGATTTGCCCCCAAAACTTGCCTGGAAGAATACAAAGACCGCTTCCTTCTCAACCTCCCTGGATGGGCGCAACTTCAACTGGAGGAGGCTGGCTTGCTTCCTTCAAACATTGAAGGGATCCTCCTCGACACCTTTGTCAATGAGGAACTCTGCTTTAGTCATCGCCGCCAAGGTCCGCCGGCCGGACGGATGGGGCTTTTCGCCATGCTGTCGGAACCAGGCTAAAAAATGGCGGAGTATTCCGGAATCTGGTCTGACGTTAGGCCCCGCTGCTCAAAAATCTTTTGGATAGCGACCTGGAGTTGTGGGTCTTCCGCGTAGTCGCCAAAAAAGCCAGAGCCTGCGAATACTTGCCCTCGCGCATCAGCAACAACGGCACGCAACCTGCGGCGCACCCATCGACGGACCTCTTCTTGAGGAAGAGTCGTCTCCAAGCTGGAATAAAAGTCAGCCCAACCCGGATAGGCTTGGAAATCGCCCCCATCAAATTCGGCTAACTGAATCGAAATATTTGGGTCACTCTCAAGCAAGTCCTTTGCATAGTTCAAAAACATCTCTTCACTCGCCAACCGGTCTAGCTCTCTAAGTGTGGGAATGGCAAGCTCCGGAAAAGGAACTTCAATATCAGGTTGGACGCCACCCTTTTCCACGATTCGGCCATCAAGGTCGCGTTGAGTATGGATCGTGGACCCGTCAGGCAAAAAGTAATAAGCCATCGTGAGCTTGACGCGTGGGCCAAAATCGAATTCACCGTTGTTGTTCAGGTCAGAAAACTCTTCCCATGGGTCGGGCTTTCCATTGCGGTTTCCGTCACGCCACGATTCGTCACTCAATGACTCGAGGCGGAGCAGGTTCTGCACAGAACCTTTCCCGTGGGTCCGTTCGCCGATAACCAAAGCGCGCTCATGGATGGAGAGAGCACCGGAAACGATTTCTGATGCGGAGGCGCTAAAGCGGTCCACGAGCACCATCACTGGAAGCCCCGGGTCCACAGAAGTCGAATCTTTGGTTTGGTAACGATCTGGGCGGCCCGTACGGGAGCGAGTTGTGACCACGAGTTGGTCTTTGGGTAGAAACAAATCACAGACGCCAACGGCCTCAGAAAGGTACCCTCCCGGATTTCCTCTGAGGTCTAAGACAACTCCGTTTAGTGCACTTTCTTCGGGGAATGAATCAATTTCGTTGAGGATGTCTTCTGCGCAGTCAGCGGAAAAACTTGTCAAATCTAGGTACAGGATTCCGCCAGGGAAGACCTCGGTGAACAAAGAAGGGATTTCGATTTTTCTTCGGGTGATTGGGATAGGCCTCGGGTCCGTCCAGCCACGGCGATGGACAAGGGCCGTAACTTCGGTTCCAGGTTTTCCCTTCAAACGACGAATCGTTTCATCCATCGGTTGGTCCAGGGTGGACCAGCCATCGACCTCCACGATTTTATCTCCAGTCAAAAGGCCAGCCTCGTAAGCAGGGCCGGAATAGATTGGACGAGTGATGGTAAAAATGCCATCCACAACATTGACGTAGGCTCCGATCCCTCCGTATTCAGGATTCATGTCAAAAATGAATTCTCCAAAGTCCTCGCCGGATAAAAAGTCGGAGTGGGGGTCAAGGCTGGCAAGTAAACCATCCGCTGCTGCGGCAACCAATTTCTCGCGAGAGAACCGCTCTCCCTCCATATGGCGCATTTGGACATGCCGAATGACCTCTTCCAGTACAGCAAGGTCACCCGCATTGGCTGCTCCATCTTCTTTCAGCTTCTGCTCCAAAACGCGATCCAGCGCTGCAAGTTTCCTGCGGAAGCGCTGTTGCTGTTGGTAGGTTTCAATCCAGCTACGCGCTAAAGCTGCCTCGGCTCCTAAACCCGCAGCAACACTTTCCAACTCCACAAGAACTTGGGGGTCGTCTAAGTTTCCCGTCCGAGCCAACCCCAGGGAAGAGTGGCGCCGAATCTCGGCATCATCCGAAAGGAGACCGTCCCGTAGGATTCTTTGGGCGGCGCGGCGACGAACCCCATCACCGATCTGGAATAAAGCCCACGCAGCTTCTGCTCGAAGGCTTGAAGAGGCCTGGCTTCCGGGCCCGGCAATCCATTCTCCAAGGGCCATCAAAGTCTGCTCATGGTTCCTAAAGGTGTCCAGAGCCAAGGTTGCAAGAGCCGCTTGGGAAAGGTCCGGCTGGTCAACGAGGAGCGCGACAAGGCTTGGCCCCGCAAAGGGGAAGTCGGCGCGGGCCAGAACTCGTCCTAAAAGAAGTTTGGAATGCGCGGGAAGAGTGGGGAGTCTCTCTTCGGATTGAAGAACCCAATCCGGGTCCTCCGGAGGCAGGAAATGGTCCGCACTCACCAGGATTTCGGCGGGGGAAAGCTGAGGCGCTTTTTCCAGCAGGGATTCGAGGGCTGCCCGAGAGGGGTCTTGAAGAAGAAGCGCGGCAAAAAGGAGGAAGGTCATGTGGATTTGTGGCCCCCGTACAATGGGGTACCGGAAAGACTACGCTCTACCGGGCCATCTCATGGGAAATTCTTCCGAACTTAGCCATTTAGACCGCACTGGCAACCCTCGTATGGTTGATGTCGGCGAGAAAAAGGTAACTCATCGTATTGCTGAGGCCGAGGCTAGGGTTGTTTTCCCTCTGGCGGCCTGGGAAAAAGTCCTCGCGGGCGATCTCCCTAAGGGTGGGATTGAAACTCCGGCCAAAATTGCGGGAATCCAAGCGGCTAAGCGCACTTCGGAATGGATTCCTTTATGTCACCCACTTCCACTGGACTCCGTCAATATCGAGATTGACGCGACCACTGGATGCACTCTCCAGGTGCGTTGCATCGCTCAAGCCACGGCGCGAACTGGGGTTGAGATGGAAGCCATGGTGGGGGCGGCTGCAGCGGCCCTTTGCCTTTACGACATGACCAAAGCCCTCTCCAAGGGAATTGTCCTTCAAGAAGTCCGCCTTTTGCGGAAATCTGGGGGAAAATCAGGGGAGTGGACGGCACAATAAGCTCCAAGTACCTAACGACCTCCCCAATACCTCAAAAGCCTAACCCGTGGAAAAAGACACCTTCCAAGAACTTATTGCCCTCATGGACGAGGGGGGACTCACTGAGATTGAGTACGAAACCGAAGACGCCAGGATTCGGCTTTCTCGTCAGGCGGCCTCCGCAGTAGTGGCCGCCCCTGCTCCTGGAGTCACCCCTGCGGCGGCACCTCCAAGCTCAGCCTCTGCGAGTGAAACCACCCCTGAAGCTGACGCCGACGAGGGCCTCTTCATTTTTACGGCTCCCATGGTTGGCACCTTCTACCGGGCGGCTGGTCCTGAATCCGACAACTATGTCGAAGTTGGAGATTCAGTAAACGACGAATCGGTTCTCTGCATTCTGGAAGCCATGAAAGTCATGAACGAAATCAAGGCGGAATGTAGCGGCGAGATTACTGCCATCCTTGTGAAGAATGGCGACCCTGTTGAATACGGGCAACCCTTGTTCAAGCTTCGCCAGAGCTGACCTCATGTTCCGTCGCGTCCTCATCGCCAATCGAGGCGAAGTCGCTCTTCGAGTCATTCGAGCTTGCCGGGATTTGGGAGCTGAAGCCGTCGTGGTTTATTCCGACGCGGACCGGGACATGCCATACGTGGAGCTGGCTGATGAAGCGATTTGTATCGGCCCAGCGAACTCTTCGGAATCCTACTTGGATATCCCGCGCATCATTGCTGCTGCAGAAATCACCGATGTCGATGCCATTCATCCTGGCTATGGCTT
>DLRM01000007.1:42127-131336 GCA_002500505.1 Planctomycetes bacterium UBA7888 | reverse complement strand
ATTATTAAATCCTCGCCGCCACGCTTCGGCTGCTCCTTGGTAGAGGTCTTCATCTAGAATATTCTTGTTGATTATTTTTCGAAGTCGGTTGGTCGCCACTTCTGGGGCAAGAGTGATGCTTCCGACTCGTCCATCAGCTATGCGTTTTGGAAGTTCTACGACCTGCTCGCTCACACGGAGAGATGGGACGGAAAGAGAAACTCGATTCTTCTTAGCCCAAGGTCGTAGACCGTCGAGGATTTTAAGAAGGCCTGGGTGATCGCTAGAAGAGAGAGAGGTGAGGCCTACTTCATGAATCCCGGTATTGCGGTAAGTTTCTTTCACGAGTTGGATTACTTTCTCCGCGCTTCGAAAACGTTGCGGTCGCTTTTCGTAGCCTGCTTGGCAAAAGCGACAACTTTGCACACAGCCCCGCATAATCTCTAAAGAGATGCGGTCGTGGATAGTGCGCATATTTGCGACTACAGGATTCACGGGATAAGGGGCGTTCTCTAAGTCGTAAACTAAAGTCCGGACAGGAGGACGAACGCCATCAGACGCGTTCATTTTTGCCAATCTTGGGCCATCAAATTCGGGCTCCCAAAAACATGGGGCATAAAGAAAAGAGCAGCGTTCCACTAAAGCCCGGAGAAGGTCTTTGCGTGAACGATGCCTTTGTTTTTCTTCGATGAGGGCTTTGCTGAAGGCGACACAGGCTTCTTCTCCGTCCCCCAAAAAAAATAAATCTACAAAATCAGCCAAGGGCTCGGGGTTTAAAGTGCCGGCTCCTCCTGCAACGACCAAGGGGTGCTCCAAGTTTCGCTCGGAAGCCAGAAGTGGAATGCCTCCCAAATCCAAGCAAGTCAAGATGTTGGTGTAGCTTAGTTCCGTTTGGAGAGTAAACCCCAGGACATCCAAGCTTGCCAAGGGGGTCCGAGATTCGAGGGTGCAAAGAGGGATGCCGCGGGAGCGGAGCTGTTTCTCCATATCCAACCAGGGAGTGAAGCAACGTTCTGCCCAAAGGTTGGGCTCACCGTTGATGCAGTGATAAAGGATGCGTAATCCCTGGTGAGGCATCCCAATTTCATAGGCATCGGGATACAAAAGGGCCCAGCGCAGGTGGACTTCGCCAGGATCCTTCTCCACCGCATGCACTTCTCCGCCGGCGTAGCGTCCCGGCTTGAGAACGCTCTCAAGCATCGCAGACCAGTCTTGCTGAGTTGGAGTGGGGGAGAAAGGAGGCATTCAGGCTTAGAATAGGGCAAGAGTCCATTCCTTTCCTCTTCCCTTGACCCGTTTTAGGGGAGAGCTAAAATGTGCGGCCGGATTTCCGGATTTCAGCCCATGAATCTTACACTGCCCCAGCGCCTTCAACGGTACATCCAAGGCTCTTTCGAACGGACCACCTTGCTTCAAAAGCGTATTCGCCAGCTTGTCCGAGGCGATTCCCCGCTATTTGATGCGGAATTGGAAGGGATGGAAAACCCCGTCGAGATTGCCCTCACTGAAGTCGAACGCGGTTTGGTGGAATTGGTGCCCGACGAGGAAGAAGAAAAGCCCACTCTCCTTGAGCCAGAAGGCTAGTAGTTTGTGGCTAGCCTCGCCGCAATAGCTGGCCGAGGCATTCTTGAAGGGTTTGGCGGAGATTGACAAAACCTTCGTAGTGGCAAGTGATGCAGGGCTTTTGATTCTTGGCATTGCAAATCGCACGGGCGTTCTTGGTGAAGGTTGTGCGGTTCCAGTGCAGAATCACTAGGGCGTCATAATTCTTCTCCATATCTTGTTTGAGACGTTTCATTTCTTTGTTCCATGAAACATATTCGGC
Organism: Planctomycetes bacterium UBA7888; assembly: GCA_002500505.1. Taxonomy (GTDB): domain Bacteria; phylum Planctomycetota; class UBA1135; order UBA1135; family UBA1135; genus UBA7888. The sequence goes on along the minus strand of DLRM01000007.1, from coordinate 129,532 downwards.
CATTCGCCATTCGCCTTGAAAGCCCATGACTTCGGCGTACTCTTTGAATTTGTCCAAATGGCGGAATTGGGGTTCGCCACCCCCAATGACCAGAATTCGAAAGGAGGTCCCTTGGGTCTGGTTGTGTTCAAGTACAGTTCCAACAAGTTCCAACTCAGGCTTAGTAAGAGGGCGGTCCCGGAATGAAGGAACTTCTTCCTCCTCCATATGAAGGAAGTGGTCGTAATCTTCTAGGCAAGCACGAAGGTCATCCCGTTCATGGGTAAGGATGTCCACCTTTTGAGAAACAACTCCGATTCGGTGAGACAGTTTTTCCACATCTTCCAGGAGTCCAGCCTCGCGTTTCGATACGGATTGGGAACCTTGGAGCTTTTTTTTGCTTTGGGCTGCCCTTTGAAGCGCTTCATCTCGCTCAGATTTTAGTTCACTAATCTCCTCTTTAAGTTGGGCTCTGCGGCCTCGTTCAGAGCCGACTTGGTCCTGGAGGCGAGCAATTTCTTTTTCTGAAGCCGCAATGCGCTGTTCGAGATTTCGTTTTTCCTTTTCGAGTTTCTTGGCCCGAGCGATCTCCTTGGGAGCCGGAGTGGATTCTTGGACCTTTTCTTGGGATGCGGGCTCGGCGGGTTGCCAAGAATCAGACCAGGCAAGAAGATGTTCTTGCCCTTTTAGCCAATCTCCCTCCTCTTCGGATTCGAGTTCCAGCCGAATGACCCCAAGTTTGGCCGTACCGCTGAGATGGATGGCATGCTTTCCTTGGACTAGGCTTTTAGGTAGCTTGAGCGGAGCTGGGAGAACATCGTGAAGGAAGGAGGCAACTTGGGCGCGAGCTTTGGGCTGGGCGATGATTGCATCTGCCAATACTTGGCTTGGTTTTGCGCGACCCGCTTTCCTTTTGCCAGCAGATTTTGCAAAATCTTCCATCAGTTGAGGACTCAAAAGAGTCTCCAGGATAGCCGCCAGCTCCTGTGGGGAACGCCCGAAATAAAGTAGGGCGGTCTCCAGCTTTTCGGCGGCTGGGTTGGCATGCTTAGACATAAAAGGAGGGTAGCATAGGAGCCGTCTGAGACCTTGTCCCCCGTTCCCAAACCCAGTTCCAGCCAAGTGTTCCAACCAAAGACCATCATTGAACCTTTCCGAGTAAAGGTTGTAGAACCTCTGCCTCAGCATCCTCGTTCCGTGAGGGCTGAAGCCCTGAAGGATGCCCGTTTCAATATTTTTGCTGTTCCGGCAGAGAAGGTCACGATTGATCTCATGACGGACTCTGGAACTTCGGCCATGAGTCAAGAGCAGTGGGCTGCCGTGATGCGAGGGGATGAGTCCTACGCTGGCGCGCGCTCCTTCTTCAGCTTTAAAAAGACCGTTCAGGATTTGACGGGGATGGGGCACATCATTCCCGTCCACCAAGGACGGGCCGCAGAAAAGATTCTATTTTCGATTATGGGGGGAGAAGGCAAAGTGATTCCCGCCAATACACACTTCGATACAACTCGTGCCAATGTGGAGTTTAGTGGGGCTGAGGCTTTGGACTTTGTGATTGAGGAAGGACTTGATCCCTCAATCGAACATCCCTTCAAGGGCAACGTGGATATTCAGAAGTTGACGGCTTGGTTGGAGAAAAACCACGAGCGTGTGCCTTTGATGGTTTTAACCGTGACCAACAATTCGGGCGGTGGTCAGCCGGTGAGTCTTGAAAACATTCGGCAAACGCGCGAAGTGCTCCAACGATGGGACATCCCACTCTTTTTGGATTCTGCTCGTTTCGCTGAAAACGCTTGGTTTATCAAAATGCGAGAAGAGGGACAGGCTGGACGAACTCCTCGAGAAATTGCTCAGGAAATGTTCCGTCTATGTGATGGAGCCATGATGTCGGCCAAGAAAGATGGCTTTGGAAACATTGGTGGATTTCTGGCAATCAATCATGATGAAATTGCCGGCGAGTGTCGCAATCTGTTGATTTTGACCGAAGGATTTCCAACTTATGGCGGCTTGGCTGGACGTGACTTGGAAGCCTTGGCTGTTGGGTTGGAGGAAGTTTTGGATGAACATTACCTCGACTATCGGATTTCCTCGACCGCCTATGTTTGGCACCATTTAGATCGGTTGGGAGTTCCGCTCCTGCGGCCTGCTGGTGGGCATGCGGTTTATTTGGATGGCCGAGCTTTCCTTTCTCATCTAGACCCTGCGGAATTACCTGGGCAAGCCGTTTCGATTGCTTTGTTTTTGGAGGGTGGAATCCGGGTATGCGAGATTGGCACCGTGATGTTTGGGAGCACGCGCGAAGATGGTCTTCAAAATGCGTCTCCAATGGATTTGGTTCGCCTTGCCATCCCCCGTCGCGTTTATACGCAATCTCACATGGATTATGTTGTGGAGGCTGTTGCGTATGTTTTCGATAAGCGAAAGGAATTGGGTGGGCTTCGAATTGTGGAAGAATCTTCTGCTTTGCGGCACTTTACCTGTGCATTTGAGCCGATTGGCTGGGACCCCCTTAAGGCATGAACCGGTCTTCGTTGATTCGGCTTGGACTCGTTTTACTGGCCTTGTTCGCTGGCATTTGGTTTGCTGAATTTGCCCCACAGTCGCGGCCTCCTCACAATCTTCTTTTGGTTGTGGTGGACACTCTTCGCCAGGATCATTTAGGGGTTTATGGGTACGAAGAAAACCCAACTTCCCCCGCATTGGATGCTTTTACGCTCGAGGAAGGGATTCGGGTGAATGGGTTGGTTGGGGTGAGCTCCTGGACTATGCCGAGCATGGCGACTCTCCTTACTGGGTTACCCCCTGCTGAACATGGGGTGATGCGTATGACGGGGGAGGGAAGTCGTTTAATCGCTGGGAAGACTTTGGCGGAACGGCTTCAAGCTAAAGGGTGGGCAACAGCGTGCATCCAGTCCAACTTTTTGCTTCAGAAAAGGCGAGGAGTTCAATTCAATCGAGGTTATGACCATTGGGATGACTCCCCTTCAGAAAGACCCAACCCTCATCGCGGCTCAACGGCAACAGAGGTTGCGGAGCAGGGCATGGCATGGTTGGATTCGCAGTCAGAATCCAAACCTTGGTTTTTAACCCTTCATTTTTTTGACCCTCATTCCAGCTATGAAGAGCATCCTGATGTTGGGTTTGCGGAGCCAGAATATTCAGGGTGGGTTCAGCCTGGTCTTGAAAACGATGTCCTCCGGAAAATGGGTCCCTTAGCTACCCCAAAAGATCGTCGTCAACTTTCTCATTACTACGATGAAGAAATCCGAGCTGTTGATGCTGCTTTTGAGCAAGTTTTGCAAACCCTCCAAAAGCGTGATGACTGGGAAGACACCATTGTGGTATTTACCTCGGACCATGGGGAAGAGCTTGCGGAACGGGGTTACATTGGCCATACCCGCACCTTGCATCATGAGCAGATCGACCTCCCCTTGATTGTTCGGCTACCTGGAAGTCGCAATGCGGGAACTTTTGCCGAGACGCTCCTTTCTCAAAAAGATCTTTGTGGAACGATGCTGGAGCTCGCGACTGGCTCCACTGAATTGAGCTCTTTTGCCAACCTGTTTGATGGAACCTTTGAGCCAAATTCTCACCTGTCTTTTCAAGTTCCTTCTCAATCCCTTGGCGGTATAGAGCGCCCTGATGTCCGGCAAGTGGAAGTTGACTTTGTTCCTGTTCGTTCAGATCACACAGAGAAGCGGGTGCGGAAACGCGGATTGGTTGGGAAAGATTATCGATGGTTTCAGAACCTTCAAACTGGCGAGGAGTTCCTTTTTGATACGAGCTCCGATGCAGACGAAAAATTGAACCTGATTGACGACCCTCAATGGCAGGCTCTTTTGCATGAACTGCGAGCTTACGATGCGGAACTTTCGTGGTGGGATGAAGAATGATGCGAGTTCTTTTTCTACCACTTTCTTGGCTATTTAGTGGCTTGACTCGACTGAGAGCCTGGAGTTTTCAAAAGGGCTTTTTTCAGTCTTTTCGTCCCCCAAGACCTACGCTGAGCATTGGGAACATTTCTGCCGGCGGCACGGCAAAGACACCGCTCCTGTTCCATACTCTTGAGTGGTTTCATGAGCACCAACTTCTTCCGGGTGTCCTTTCTAGAGGGTACGGCGGCGATGAGGGGCGAATGTTGGAAGCTCGTTTCCCACAAACTTTGTTGGAAGAGGGTTCGAATCGGGTTCGCGGACTTCACCGTATGTTGGAACGAGGCTCGCCGGAGGTATTGATTTTGGATGATGGCTTCCAACATTTGCGGATTCAGCGCGACTTGGATGTAGTTCTGTTGGACGCCACTCGCCCATTTGGCTCTTGTTTTCCTGCCGGCCTTTTTCGTGAATCAACCCAGGCTTTAAGGCGTGCGGATTTAGTCGTTGTTTCTCGTGCAGAGATGGTAGGACAAGAGGAGTTAAACGCAATTTGGGAGCGAGTCCACGAGGCTAGGGATGGTTTGCCTACTCTGCCTAGAATCGAGGGCGGTGTACAAATTTCAAAAGTGTTCAACCTTGCCTTCAATGAGGAATTGCCAATTGAGAAACTAGATGGCCGACCTGCCTTATTGGCTTGCGGGATTGGTAATCCACTTTCTTTTCAAGCGATTTGCGAGGCCCACGGTGTTCAAGTGGAAGGGACTAGTTTTCTCCGAGACCACAGTGCATGGCCAGAAAAGTCCCTAAGGGAATTCGCGGACTACCCTTGTGTCTTAGTCACGGAGAAAGATGCCGTCAAGCTTCGGGGACGTGTCCCCGACCATGTTTTTGAAGTCCGGGTGGACTGGAAGTTTTTCCGTGGAGAGTCGGAGTGGAAAGAAGCTTTGGAGCACTTTTCTCTCACGGCGAGAGCATCCAAGATTGAGCCTTTGTGGCAAGCTCATACGGAAGGGACTCCTTCGTGAAGCGGAAAGAGACATTTCGAAGAAAACTGCGACGCAGTTTCAAGCATAAACCCGGCTTGATTCCTTGGATTTTAGCTTTTCCTCAACGAGGTTTTTTTTGGCTCTTGGGCCTCTTGCCTGAAACTTGGGTTTATTGCATTTCGAGTTTTTTGGGGCGTTTGGCGCTATTGTCCAGAGGAAGAAAAGAGATTGGTTTGGCGAACATTGAGCTTGCCAATCCAGGGGCCTCAAAAGAAGAGTGCCACCGCATTCTTCGTGCGTCTTGTGAGCATTTAGGTCGGTCGGGTGCAGAAGCGATGGCACTTTGGCCACGGCGCGATTTGTCCACCTTGAACGAGCGCGTAGAGTTTGAGAATAATGCCCTTGAATTGCTCGAACAGTTCCAAGGGAAGGGGGTGCTATTTGTTCAGGCCCACTTAGGTTCTATTGAAATGACCACCACAGCCCTCGCCAATCTTGGATTCCAACCTGCAACGCCGATGCGACGGCCATCGAATTGGTATTTGGCGGAGGATTTATTGGAGGTTCGCAATCGCATCAAGGGGGAAGTTCTTCCTCGGGATGGCGCACTGAAGCGGATGCTCACTAAACTTCAAACTGGGGAGTCGGTTGTATTGACTTTTGACCAAAACTCGCATCGCAAGCCCATCTTTGTCCCTTGGTTTGGTCGCTTGGCGGCTACTGAGCGTACTCCTGCTGCTTTAGCCCTCAAAACGGGCGTTCCCGTCCTGCTATCCTGGTGTACGCGCCAACACGGCAAACGACCCTTTCGATTCGGTTGTCAATTGGTGCGTGAAGGAGCGACGGGGCCAACTACGGATGAAAATTTAATCGAGGTCACCCAAGCTTTCCATCAAGCCATGGAAAAAGTCATTTTGAATTGCCCCGAACAGTACCTTTGGATTCATGACCGTTACCGAGTTCGCCCCGAAGTGGAATGAGTAATTCTCCCAAAACCGTTTCCCTCCATGGCCGCCCAAGCTTGGTCACTCACGAAGCTCTCGGCTCCGCAGCTGACCCTATCCCAGGCTTGGAACATTTCTTGGAGTCTTTGCCGGATATCTACGCGGGCCATGACTTTCGGCGCCTGGCCCTGCGATGGGCTGAATGTGCGCAAGATTCAAACCGAAAAGTAGGCCTCGCCTTTGGTGCACATGTCGTCAAAGTAGGCGTCCAGGCTCATCTCATAGATCTTATGGAACGCGGCGCACTTGATTTTCTTGCGACTCATGGCGCTGGCGCGATTCACGATATTGAGTTGGCTTTAGCGGGTCGAACCTCTGAAGATGTTTCTGCCGCTTTGGAAGAGGGGCAGTTTGGGATGACTGGCGAAACTGTTGAGGTTTGGAAGAAAGCTCTTCTCAGAGCTCAAAAAGATTCTCTCGGGCTAGGGCATGCCCTTGGCTTGGAAATTGTTGAAGGGGATTTCCCGCATAAGCATCTTTCACTTCTTGCTCGAGCCGTAGAGCTGAATCGTCCTCTTTCCATTCTTGTAGCGATGGGGACTGACACCATTCATGTGCACCCAGATATGGATGGCGCAGCTCTTGGGGAATCCAGTTTGCGGGACTTTCACCTCCTCTGTGACTTTGTCGGCACTTTGCAAAATGGCTTATGGGTGAATTTGGGATCTGCCGTTATTCTTCCGGAAGCTTTTTTGAAAGGCGTTGCTTTGGCTGCAAACTCTGGAGTGGATTTAGCCGGAATGATGACTGCTGTTTTGGATATGATTCGCCATTATCGACCCACTCAAAATGTTGTGAATCGGCCACCTGGAGAAGGCTTGTACCTCATCGGTCAACATGAACTTCTCGTCCCTCTTCTGCATCAAGCCATCCGTCACTACCTTGCAAACGGAGTAGAAAGCCATGCATGACCGAGAACTTATCCCCCTGCTTCGCGAATTACCATCCTCTCGCATTGCTGTTGTTGGGGACTTCATGTTGGATCACTATGTTTGGGGTGACGCTACCCGAGTTTCCCCTGAAGCACCCGTTCCCGTGGTGCGTACCCGCGAGGAAAATTATCGTTTGGGAGGCGCAGGCAATGTGGTTGCCAACTTGAAGGAACTGGGTGCCCAAGCCCTCTGTTTTGGCGTTTGCGGCCAAGATGTTCCTGGAGAGGAAATGTCCTCTCGATTAGTAGCCTTGTCGGATTGCTCTGGACTGTTGAAGTCGGAGACCCGTCCCACAACTCAAAAAATTCGCGTTATGGCTCGGAGCCAGCAAGTTTTGCGAGTGGATAGGGAAGACCCTATTTCACTTTCCGAACAGGAGGAAGCCAAACTTGTGAGCGCACTTCAAGAAGCCGAATGGGATGCCGTCATTCTTTCTGATTATGGGAAGGGAGTTTTGTCCCCAGCGGTTTTGGCAGCAGTTTTTTCCGAAGCAAAAAAAAGAGATGCGCCAAGTTTGGTGGATCCGAAACATCGAGACTTGGGTCGGTACCGCGGGGCAACCGTTGTGACCCCGAACCGCGCGGAAACGGAAGCGGCGGCTGGATGCTCTCTACCAGATACCGATTCGCTTGCATCAGAAGGCGAGTCTTTACGAGTGGAAGCCGGTCTTGAGTCTCTCTTGATTACTCTTGGAGATGAGGGCATGTTCCTGCTTACCGAGAGTCAAGAACCAATTCATTTGTCCACAGCTGCCCGACAAGTTTTTGATGTTACTGGAGCAGGGGACACCGTCATTTCCATGTTGGCTGTTTCTCTTGCTGGCGGCCTAGATTGGCAGGCGTCGATTCGGCTTGCGAATTCTGCTGCTGGCCTTGCTGTTTCAAAAGTGGGAACCACTGCCGTCGGCCGAGAAGAACTCCTGCACCATCTTTCGGCCTCGACACCTGCTCATAAAATTGTTCCCGAAGGAGATGAGCACGCATTCCAATCCTCCTTGGCTTCTCTAAGGCGAGAGGGGATGAAGTTAGTGTTTACAAATGGTTGCTTTGACATCTTGCATGCAGGGCATGTTCGATACTTGCAGGAAGCAAGACGAATGGGGGATGCTCTTGTTGTGGGAATTAACTCCGATGCTTCTGTCCGTTGTTTGAAGGGAGAAGAGCGCCCCTTTAATAAGTTGGATGACCGTTGCGAGGTACTTGCTGCCATTGAGTGCGTGGATTTAGTGGTTCCTTTTTCTGAAGACACACCGGAAGAATTGATTCGGAATACTTGTCCCGATGTTTTAGTGAAGGGGGCAGATTGGAAGGACAAGGGTGTCGTGGGTGCTGACTTTGTTGAAGCAAGGGGGGGAGAGGTCGTGTTAGTGGACATCCTTCCAGGCCGAAGCACGACTGGCCTCGCGGACAAAATCCGCAAAAAGTGAAGGGGCTCCCTGCCCTATTGCTCGGCGGAGTGACCGGGCTTCTTTCCGGTTTACTTGGGATTGGGGGGGGCTTGGTCGTGGGTCCAAGTTTGGCGCTTTTAGGAATGCCAATGGGCCGCGCCTTAGGAACTGCACTGTGGGTAGTTTTCCCCGTTGCAACGGTTGCTGTTTTGGCTGAGTTATGGCTTGCTCCTGCACAAATGCTGTGGTGGCCAGCCCTTTGGATTGCTCTTGGAGGGCAACTCGGTGCTCCTTTGGGCGCTTCTATTTTGCTTCGTTTGCCGGATTATGGGCTTAGGTACACTTTTGCTTTCTTTTTGCTTTGGGTTGGGCTTCGCAATCTTGGATTCGTGGGCACAGAAACCGAAGGCCTTCAAGTATCTTTATTGGGACTGGATAGCCTTGGAGCTTTCGGTCTACCATTAATTGCGGGAACCTTAGGCCTTGTTGCTGGGATTTGCTCTAGCTTGTTCGGGGTGGGTGGAGGCGTGATTGTGGTGCCCGGCCTTCTTTATCTTTTGAGTGGCTTTACTTTCCCTGCAGCTGCGGCGACCAGTTTGTTGGCAATGGTGCCAACAGCTGCGCGGGGGGCGTGGATTGCACGAAAGCAATCTCGAGTGGATCTGCCGGCAATCATGGGTTTAGTCCCATCCGCAATTGCCACTACTATTCTTGCGGTTTGGCTAAGAGATTTTGTGATTGCCCCTGCGGTATTGACTCAAATCTTTGGAGTCTTCCTTCTCTTTGTAGCTTGGAGAGTAATCCGAAGGAACCCTGCTTAGCCTGCCTTTCGATTGGCAGGGTCTGCCGAGCTCACATAGATTTTTACGCGGTTTCGGCCAGCCTCTTTTGCCCAGTACATGGCTTTATCGGCCTGTTGCACGAGTGACATCACGTCCACTCGGTTAGTGCCCTCGGTAGAAGCTGCTCCAAAGGAGCTGGTCATTTGAAGAACCTCGCCGTTTGGAGTGGTAATGCGTTGGCTCTCCAGCATGACTCTGCATCGTTCCGCAACTTCTGCGCTCTGAATAATGTCTGCCCCGGGAAGGACGAGGAGAAATTCTTCTCCGCCCCAGCGGCCGACATAGTCACCGGTGCGTACGCTTGCTTTCATGCAGTTGGCCACCAATTCCAAAACGCGATCACCAGTTTCGTGCCCGTAACGGTCGTTGAAATTTTTGAAGTTATCAACATCTGTGAGGACTACGCCAATGGCGCGGTTTTCGCGGCGCATACGATCTTCGTCTCGGCGAAGGGCTTCGACTAGTGCGCGTCTGTTGAGCAAGCCAGTCAGGGAATCTGTAAGAGAGAGTCTTTCCATTTCTTCTCGTGCTGAAATAAGTTCTTGTTGAAGTGCAATGATTCGCATGCCGGCGTGGACGCGTGCCCGAAGTTCGGCATTATCAAAAGGTTTAGTTATGTAATCGTCAGCGCCCGCAGCGAAACCCGCAGCGAGCGATTGAACGGAATTCCGAGCTGTCAACAGAATGACATAAACAGGGTTCGCGGAATGGAGGTTTGCTGCCCTAATTCGGCGACAAAGTTCAGGGCCGTCAAAACCAGGCATGACCCAGTCTGTAATGACCAAATTGGGAAGTTCCTGCTGGTATATGGCCCAAGCCGTGTCCCCATCTTCAGCGGAAAAAACAGTGTGCCCCCAAGATTCGAGGGTTCGCCGGAGCATGCGGCATGTGACAGAGTCGTTTTCGGAAATCAGGATGTTCATGGAGTGGCGTTGCGAGTTTGGGCAGGAAAGTGAAGCCCTACCACCCTTTTTCGGTCTTTTGGAGCCGAAACTGAAGTTTCCTTAGTGTTCGGGCGGACTAGGCTCCTAAAGCCCAACAAAAAATCATGATTCTTACGTCTATCTCTTTGTATTGTCTGGCTTTAGCTCAAGATGCTATCGGCCCATTTCCTCACCCTTCAAAGCCCGCTCACAGCCAAACCTATGACCAATTTTTCAAAATGGGTAATTGGATGGGCTCTGAGACACCAAATCAGTTCTGGGAACGCCTTTCTCCTTCTTGGTTTCAAGATGAGGAGTCGAATCAAGAACTTCAGGGTCTTGAAGCTCTTTCAAGGCACCTTGCAGAGACTCATTCCTGGTCCGAAGGTTCTCGGGAGGCTTGGAAATCCATTGCAACATCGGCTCCCATCACGGCATCGTGCTCGATAGTCGATGGAGAGGGGAGCGTTCTTTTATCTGGGGAATCGCCAATCTTCTCAGGGATTCCTATTCGTTTTGGGAGAATCGTGGCCGAAGCCAAAGTAGGTGATTTTGATGTGGAAGTGGCTCAGCGAGCCAGCATTGCTGACCCTTCAGTCGACTATTTAGTACGGGGAAGATCTCTGTCTTTGCGCGCCTTCAGTATTGTCGATTCGGGATGGCAAGTTGAGGTGGCGTACGTGGACACCCAACCCTCTCCTGTGGAAATCATTGCTTTGGGAGCAAGTTGTATGACAGGTGGCATCGAGCGCTTGAGCCGAGAAGTCACAGAATACGGATCGACATTTTTCCTCAAACCAGGGGTAAAAGAAATCCTTTCGCTCCCTTCACAAAATGGGGAAACTCTTTTCTTACATCTCCAATTGAATGGCCCGGTTCCCTCCATTGGCCAAACTCAAAATGGGACACGCTTTTTGGGAGTTCCCAACCTTGCTTCTCTTGATTCTTATCCAGCTTTCATCGGGAAACTTCGGGAGCAGAGTTCCGTTTGGTCCCATGAATCTGGGTGGCTTGCATTTGAGGGGGAGCATGCCGAGCAACTCGCCATAGGGGCAGCTGCCGAGGCCTTTGCCTCGGCTCCCACACAGAAGTACCGCATTCAAATGCGGGTTTTTGAAGCGGGCGAGCTCACCGGAGGACAAACTTTTGAGGCTTTTCTTGCTCCCGAGCTGCCTCTTCAGTTTGCGCATGGGGTTGCCGCACAGGCAGTCTCTGACTGGGATGTTGAAATTGCTTCCAACGCACGAATTCCTGACCCCATCTTGACTCCGCTATTTGCTGGATTCTTGGGGAGCATAACTATGCAAAAAGATGGCAAACTGGCCGTGGATTGTGGCGTGTCGGAGTTTTCTTTTCCGGAATCAGTTTCCATGTTGCTTGCAGATGATGTCCCTGCTTCCACTGAACACGATGGAGAGACCTCTTCTCAACCTCCCATTCGCGTCTCAGTCGAAAACCCAGCCCAGGGCTCCGTTGGTTTCCGGGGACTTTATCCGCTCAATTCAGAGGCACATCTGTTTTTGAGCCAGGCATGGAGGGACGAGGCAGACTCAAATATGCACACTCTTGAGCTGGAGATTCGACGCATCTCCTAATTCAGCGCGAGGGTATCTTGGGCGACTATGAACCGTCTGCTCTGGCTGATTCCCCTTTTCTCTTTTTCTCTCAATATTGGCTTGGAAGCCAAAGGAGGAGACGAGCTTTTTTTCCCCAGGCATCCATCCCTTTCGCCGGATGCCTCTCAGGCGGCATTTTGCCACCAAGGTGACATCTGGGTTGCTTCCACTCGAGATGGTCGAGCCCAGCGCTTAACGGCTCATGATGCTTATGACGGCCAACCGTTTTGGTCTCCCGATGGGAAGTGGATTGCTTTTTTGAGCAATCGTTTTGGGAACAACGATGTTTTTATTCTTCCCGCTGAAGGGGGGACTCCTCTGCGTGTTACATGGCATTCCGAGTCGGAAGTTCTTCACGGATGGTTGGACAATGATCGTCTCTTAATTGGGGCAACTCGCATGCGGCGATACGCCCGTCGTGGTCAGGGCGCATGGGTGGCCTATCGGGATGGGCGTACTCCCACCCTTCTTATTGATGCCCCAATGCTGCGACCTACGACTTGGGGAGATGGCGCCAAGGTGGTCTATGAAAGAGGACACGGAAGCCCAAAGCGTCGAGCTTATCGCGGACCTGCTTCGAGTGCTCTTTGGATTTGGGATGCAGAGACTGGCGAACATCGCGAGCTCACCAAGTTTGATGGAAATGATTTGGACCCCATGTTCTCTCCGACCGGGAACACCATTTGGTTTTTGTCGGATCGCGCCTGCAAAGGAAATGAAGAGGGCCGCGACTTAGGCCTTTGGCGGGTTCTTGCCAAAGGTGGGCGGCCCGAGTTGATGTTCCATCCGGGGGGCAAGTCCATTCGATGGGCGAATGCATCCGCCGATGGCTCTGCCATTATTGGCGAATTAGACGATGGCCTTATTTTGGTGAATACTGTTACGGAGAAGGCTAGGGAATTTCCAGTCTATGGCAGTTTTGATCCATCCATTCCTGAACAGGGAGAAGTCACGATTTCAGAGGGTGCCAGCGACTTGGCAGTATCTCCTGACGGCGAGTCCATTGCTTTTGTAAGCCGAGGAGATGTATTTGTTCTTCGTAAGCATGATGACATTGAGCGTTGCGCTCGCATTACGACTCACCCGGCTCCGGATTACTCGCCTGTTTGGGTTGAAGAGGGGAAGGCTCTCTTATTTGTCAGTGAACGAGAAGGGAATGCTGAGCTGTATCGAACGCGACCCATCAATGAGGACACTCCTTTCTACCAATCCCGTCGTTTCGAATTGGAGCGATTGACTGAAACTGACTTTGATGAAGCTAGCCCGGCTTTGTCTCCTAATGGCGAGTTCCTAGCTTGGATCCAAGGGGCCGGGAAATTGGTTGTTGGTGATTCGACCTCCCTTGAAGTTCAGCGAACTTTGACGGATGGCTTTTCCGCCCCTAATTTTGAGTGGGCGCCGGACTCTCGGTGGTTGGCTTACTCCCAAGAGAATGATGATTTCAACAATGATGTTTTTGTTACCCGGGCGGATGAGGACTTTGAACCTTACAACCTAACTCGTCACCCTGACGACGACACGAATCCTCACTGGTCACCCGATGGCAGAAAACTCAGCTTTACTTCTCGCCGGCAAATGCTGGACGAAACCGATGTCTATGTTGCTTGGCTTCAGCGGGAAGATTCACAAATGACCAAACGGGAACGCCTCGAGGCTGAAGAAGCCAAAGAAGAAGCGAAGAAAAAGGCAGAGAAAGAAAAGAAGAAAGAGGCCAAGAAAAAGGCAGCGGCTGATGAGGAATCTAAAGAAGAAGAACCCAAAGAAGTAGATGGAGAAGCAGAGGAAGACGATGAAAAGGAGGAGGAAGATGTAGACCCCGTCGAGATCGATTTCGAAGACCTGCCCATTCGACTTTCACGCATGACTCGCTTTGAGGGCAATGAACGGGCATTGGGATGGAATGCGGATTCGGACAAGATTTATTTCAATGCTTCTCAGGGGACTCGTTTAACTTCGGGAAGCAAAGGAAGTTCTGGCTTCTATGAAGTAGAGCTTTGGAACAAAAAGACTAAGGAATTGGACTCTTCCACGGTATCCAGTTTTCTTTTGCATGACAAAGCAGCTTTTTTCGTGAAGAGTGGAAAAATCAAAGAGCTTGGGACAAAGGGAAAAGAGTATCCATTTAATCTGAGCTTCCGCGAGAGCCGCCCCACGCTTCGAGAGGAAGTGATGAAGCAGGCCTGGCGCGTTTTGGACCGCATGTTTTACGACCCAGGCTTTCATGGTCACGATTGGAGTGCATCCCTTGAAAAATGGCGACCCCTGGCTAAGGCTGCTTCTACACCAGAGGATTTTGAAGTCGCGATTAATTGGATGCTGGGCGAAATGAATGCAAGCCATATGGGTTTTTATGGGGAGGGTTCCACGAGCCCAGCTGAGACGGACCGTCACTCCACTGGCGCCTTGGGTGTTCTTTGGGATTCCACCCATGAAGGGCCCGGTCGCAAGGTTTTGGAAGTCGTGAAAGGACTTTCTGCGCACCGAGAGCATTCAAGACTTCATCCTGGAGATACGGTTCTTGAGGTCAATGGCCTTCCTTATCTCTCCGGCGAGAATTGGGCGCAAGCCATGCTTGGAACTTCTGGTGAAGAAACTGAGTTGCTGGTGCGAAGCCCAGACAATCAGGAAAGGCTTGTATTGATTCGCCCAACCGCATGGAGCGCTGTGCGGTCGGCCCTATACCGCCGCAATGTGGAGCTTGCTCGAGCACGAGTCGAAGAAGCCTCCGAGGGAAAGCTCGGATACATCCACATTGAAGGGATGGGCACGGGAAGCTTGCTGGAATTCGAACGTGACCTTTTCCGTGCTGGCCACGAGAAGGAGGGGCTCTTGATCGATGTTCGAGAGAATGGCGGAGGATGGACTACCGACATGGTGCTTGCCATGCTCATGGTGAAAGATCACGCCACGACTATTCCGCGGGGGGGAGGAAAGGGCTATCCCCAAGGTCGGCGTGTCTTTGCCTCTTGGGACAAACCCGTTGTAGTCCTTTGCAACGAGAACTCCTACTCCAATGCAGAAATCTTTTCTTGGTCCATTAAGACCCTAGGACGCGGACCCGTAGTTGGCAAGAAAACCTATGGCGCAGTGATTTCTACCGGTGGCTCCGGTCTCTTAGATGGTTCCTTTGTCCGAGTTCCTTTCCGCGGTTGGTACGTCAACGATAAAGGCCAAACCAATATGGAATTGAATGGTTGTCCACCGGACTACCCCGTCGAAAACCTTCCAGGGGATTTCGCAGCGGGCTTGGATCGTCAGTTAGAAAAGGCGATTGAAGTTGGCCTCAAGCTTTAGAATTCAGTTCTGGCGCTTGGAGTATTTGGCATAAATCTTGGAGGTTCTTAGCCTTAAAGGCCACATGGACGCCATCCAAGTTTGGCGGTCCATCCCTTTGAATCCAAGCTAGTTGGAACCCTAATTGGCTTGCTGGAATCAAGTCGTACTCTGGTGAGAAGGAAACATGGAGAACCTCATGTGGCTCCAGTTTTAATTCAGAGAGAAGAGTATCCCAATGTTGGGAAGAAGGCTTGTAGGCGCGAACATCCTCCGAGGAAACAAAGAGGCGGATGGAGGTTTCTGGAAAGTGTTTCCAAGCGCAGAGGCGAAGAGTTTGGGCATCGCAATTGGATAGGAGGCAAATAGGGACACAATCTGCAAGCTGTTGAAGAGAGTGGCGAGTGTCGGCATGCGCAGGCCACCCAACTTGGCCTGCGGCAAAGGCGCGCTGTTCGGTCGGAGTCAGAGTTTCTCCGCAAATCTCTTGGACAGCTTGGGCAATGGATTCCTCCAGAATAGTTTCATAGGGCTGCCATTCCTTTTGTTGGAGCTCCCGTTCCACGCTTCCTCGCGCATCAATGAGCTGATCCAGGAAATCCGAATGGCTCCTCAAGCTTGGGAATTGCTCAAGTACTCTTCTTTGGCCGGCCCTCCAATCAATGAGAGTTCCAAAACAGTCAAAGCTAATCGCCTTGAAAGAATCAATCGGTCTTACGGACATATTCTCCAGTCATAAAGGGCGACCACTCTTGGGTTTCGAGGTTCAATTGTTCAATCGTGAAAGTGTAGTGATTCTTGTCTTGGCGTTGATCCATATGACGCTCAATAACTTGGCCCTTTTCGTTCTTCATTTCAACGATTGCGGTGCCTGAATTGTCAAGCAGTCCAGACATCTTCTGGTGTCCTCCAGAGGACTCGAACCAATACAAATCATAGGAGCCATTTTTTTTTGCAGAAACAAAACCCATTCCTGAAAAGACCATTGTTCCAGTGGCCTTGGTTTCGTAATTGGAAGTGAACCATGGTCCTGGGCCCAATGTTGTTTTCATGTAGGCCGTTGTTGGGCCGAAAACCGAAAGCTCTTTGCCGCTAAATTCGCCCAAGTACCAAGAGTATGGGATCTCTTTGACTTCTGTTTGGAATTTCGGGTTGAGCTTCGGCTCTTCCCAAGCGGAAGTGGGTTGATAGTGCGCGTGAAACCACTCAACCAACTTCTCTTCTGCCTTGCCTGGCCCAAGAAGGCGAAAATGAAAGCCTCCCTGGTCCCATTCATAGACTTGGCGGCCCACTACAACGCCCTTCGATAGGGTTTCTAAAACCATTCCGCGTTTGGATATTTGGCCACTCCACTTAGAAAAATCACCCTTAGCATCAAACTGCCAGGCTTCAATTTCATTGTTTTCGCCCTGTTTCATAATCTGAGTCATGAGGTGCGGCTCAACGGTCTCGTCTTCCCATACTTGGTGATACCTCACTTGGAGCCATTTCCCGGCCAAGATGGGTTGGGTCTTAATCCAACCTCTGGAACGGGGTTCCGGGCCTTTTTCAAGACCCGTCAAGGTTGGGTGGAGAACCCTCATCAAAAGGGGGGGCGGTGCCGGCTCAGGTTTTTCCGGGACATTGGGGTCCTGAAAAATATAATAGGAGAGAAGGAAGGCTGTAAGCATGGCGAGGCGGATTCTATCCTGGAGGCGTGTCCACTACCCCTGCCCTGCGCACCCAAGGCCTTGAGTTGGAATTGGGGAAAACGCCCATCCTTCAGGGGGTGGATATGCAGGTCTATCAAGGAGACTTGTATGGCCTATTAGGCCGTAATGGGGCTGGTAAAACGACCACTTTGCGTGCCCTCCTGGGCTTTTTGCCTGCCTATCGCGGCCAGGCTGAGGTTTTGGGGACTTCTTCCAGAAAACTCCACCAAGTCCCTGTCCCCATCGGGGTAGCCCTGGACCCTCCTGGCCTGGATGACACCCTTTCTGTTCGACAAAACCTGGAGCTTGCTCGGATACGAGGAGGAATCAAGGAGGGTCGCACCGTTGATGAAGTTCTAAAGCTCGTGGGCTTAGAGCAAAGGCAGCACAATCGAGGCGACAAACTCTCTCACGGCCAAGGCCGCCGTGCGGCTGTTGCCCGCGCTCTACTAGGAAACCCAAAGATTCTCATTCTGGATGAACCTTTGTCAGGCTTAGACCCAGAAGGGGTTGAGCAACTTTTGCACCTTTTCAAAAAATTGGCATTCGAAGAGGCGGTTACAGTTGTGCTTTCGAGCCACCATCTTCGTGAAGTACAGGAGTTTTGTAATCGCGTTGGCTTAGTGGAACAAGGGAAAGTCATCCTGGAAGGTGCCACGGCCGACCTTTTGGCAAGAACGGGGGACTCCGTTGAATTACATTGCGAAAAACCACAAGCCGCCCAGTCTTTTCTGAATCAAGACAAGGCAGTGTCTTCTGTCGAGTCTCGAGAAGATGGGCGCCTCATCGTTCATTTGAGCAAAGAAGTCCATCTTGCATCGTTTTGCTCTCGCATAGTCCAAGCTGAAGTTGGTTTGGATGCGTTCACTCCTCATCGCGCCAGCTTAATGGATGTCTTTCACGAGGCGGTTTCATGAGCCCCTTCCTCCGAGCTTTTTGTGGCGAGTTCTGGGCATTGTTTCGCCGTCGTAATTTCCGGAATGCCTGGATTTTAATTCTGGTGGGAGTTTTTCTCCGCACGCTTTGGGCTTGGCTTTCCTTTGGAGCAAGCGGTGAACTGGATGGCCTTGCGGCCAATCACCAAAATTTTTGGCCACGCTTTGGACAGGCGGCTGGCTTTGGATTTGTTTTGGCAGAACTGGCAACCATTGTTTTGTTGGGAGGTGCGTTGCCAAGAGAAGTTGGAATGGGGGCGGTGCGAGACCCTCTTTGTCGGAGGATTTCTCGCTTTGACTTCTTAAGTGCCCGGGCTGGCATGGCCTTGTTCATCCCTCTGTTTTTTGGGGTCACGGTTGTGGGAAGCGCATCCTTATCCGCTTCCATTTTCTTCGATGGGGGACATGTCATTACCGACCCCGTTCTTTTGGATCCCGACCCAGAGGGAGAGGCTGCTTTCGAAGCTTGGCTCAGTAATGAAGGGATTCGAGCGGACCAACTTGCTGCCGAACTTGATGATGACCCTGATTTGGAAATACCCGATGAGTTTTACGCTTTTATTCCTCTTTTGATTGCGAAAGAAAGCGAAATCCGAAATGGTATTCTTTCCTCTTTGCAAGAGGCTCTATTACCTCTTGCTGCTCTTGGTCTTCTTGCTTTTCTCATGAGCATTCTTTTGCCGACGGGAGCCTTGGCTTCAGGAGTTGCTTTAGGAGCTGTATTGACATTCGGTGTCTTTCTCGCTCCGGAGATGGGTGACCGTGCTTGGTGGGTCTTTGCCGATTGGTTGCCCGGCATGGGGACGCAATCGCCTCTCGGATTGGCTACCCATTTTGCTGATGGGTACACGGATATTCCCCCTTTGGATCCGGCTGCCTTGGGCATTGGGCGATTAGGCTCCCTTTTCATGTGCGTTTTTTCCTACGGTTTGGGGATTCTTGTCTTTTTGCGTAAAAAACTCTAATGCGCGTCTTTGCGACCCCCCTTCTTCTCCTTTGTGCCTGTTCCAGTTATCAACCATTGGCTCTTCCGGGAGGCATGACGGCTCTTGAGGGAGTTGTGGAAGAAATCGCCAAACCTTCCGCTTGGATTGGAATCGAAGTTGCTCCCAATGAATCCGATTCCTTGGAGGCCTTTGAAGTCTGGCCTGGTCTGCGAATCACTGAAGTAGCTTCAGGCTCTCCAGCCGAACGCGTGGGCATTCAAGTTGGAGATGTCCTCCTTTCCTTTAACGGCGTGGAGGTGAACGACCTCGGACGATTGGAGAACCTTCTTCTGGAGTATCGGGCCCCCTTGGTGGCACTGAAACTGGAACGGGGTACCCGCATTTTTGAATTAGATTCCGATGTGGAAGTGCTTTCCCCCCATGGCAAGCAAAGAACTCTTTTTTATGTCGATCGAATTCTACTGCGAGCTGCATTCCGGGACACTCCTGGCGAAGGCGTTTTTCCTGAGGTCGCCTGGCTTGCTGAAGACAGCCCTCTTCAAGAGGCCGGCGTTCAGGTTGGAGATCGAGTTCTTTCTTTTATGGGGCGGGATCCTGGGTCTTCCCAGGAACTTGTACGTCGCCTACGCCTCTTGTTGAAGCCTGGAGATAGAGCGGTATTCGAAATAGGACAAGAAGGCGGGCGGAAAGAGATTGATTTGAAGACTTGGGCACCGAAAAAGGTGCTAATTGATTTTTCCCTTTGGCCACTTTGGGGGTGGAGCAGAGATTTAGAGAGAGATACCGAAGATTTTCTCATCGGAGACCTTCTATTGGTCTCTGTCTTTAAGCGTTCTCGAATGGGGAGTGAAATTCAATACACCATCTTCTCCGTATTCTCCTGGAAAACGGGTGTCGCTTTGTTGGAGAGCTCAAACTAAAGTGCTTGCCTTCGCGTTTTTGGCAATGTTGCCGCAAGTAGGCCATGTCCATTCTGTTCTGCCCCTTGAGGATGAATTGTTGTCTTGGCAAATCGCTGATGTTAATGGTGATGGATTGCAAGACCTTATGGCAGCTTGCTACAAGGAAGACGGCAGTCGGGAGTGGCGAATTTATCGGTTGCGAGAAAATGGTGCTTACCCCGCAGTCCCGGATCGTTTCATTTCGATTAAAGCGGACATTGTTTCTTGGGGAGTGGGAGACTTCCGGCCGGAGGAGCCCGGAATTGAACTTCTCCTAACGACAAGGAGCGGCGCCTTTACTTTTTCACCAAGGCAGGAATCCTATCGGAATAACCTCAAGAGAATCGCCAAGGCGGAAATGCTTTTGGACCTCCCATCTTCAAGGAAACTTCCATCTTGGGACAGCATTGGTGACCTCAATGGCGATGGCGCCGATGATGTAGTCTTGGCGACTTGGACAGGGTTTTTAGTGGTTTCCTCAACAGGGGAAGTTCTCGCTGAGTTGGATGTTCGGCCAGACCCTCGTTTGCGCCCCATTGCCTCTGCGGAGATTGGTGGGGTAGTCCGCGTATCGGCTTCGAGTCAGCCTCTTGCCAATCTTTTTGTCCCCAACGAGGACGCAGGAGTGTTGGATGAGCTACCAATTCTTTTTGCGGAAGAAACTCTACCTCTTCCAGTCTTGGAAGATGTCAATGGAGACTTAAGGCCGGACCTTCTTTATGTACAAGGTAAAAGTTTGAGAATCCATGCGAATCAAGAAGGAGAGTTTATTTTTTCGAAGGAGCCCACTTGGATTGTCTCGGTTAAGGGAGATGGTGACTGGGATCTTGAATCCTTAGAAACACTTCATGCAGGCGGTGGGCCTGCCGCGGACTTTTTGTTGAGTCGAAAGGGGGAAGGCTTGTTGAACCCTGACTGGCAGTTCCTTTTCTTTATTGACCCCTTCTTGAAAGAGCAACCCTTGACTCGACCTGATTCCCTTCTGGCCACAGAAGCTGCATGGGCCACGGGCATTTTTTGTGATTTAGATGGAGACGGAACAAAAGATGATTTTGGCGTTTCCGCTTGGGGCTTAGAGCTTGAATTAGGATTAGGTGGTGTTGACGTTCGGCACATCGTCACTGCTTGGAGTGCCCTGCCGGAAGGCGGGCATGAACAATTGCCAGCTTTGCGATGGGAGCGAGACTATCCCGTTGCTGACTTCACCGCATTCAGTTTGGTACCGGCCCTTGAGGGAGACTTTGATGGCGATGGCCGGACAGACCTTTTGGAATCTGACACGGGCGGCTCCCTTGAAATGCACCCATATAGGGAGACTGGTAGCTCGGCCAAGTTTCAAAAACAACCCGCGTTTCGGATTGGAATTGACACTTTTGGCTCTGCCGTCCAAGTTGAGGATCTCGATGGCGATGGCATTGGCGACTTATTGATGCTCCTCCCCGAAAAAGTGGAAGTTTATGTTTCAAGGAGGGGAGCATGATTTCCCTTCTTCCTTTCGCTCTTTTTCCTGTAGCACTTCTATTTCCTCAGGAATCCATTCCCGTTTTGATAGAAAAGGAACCTTCTCATTTGGCGTTGGTCGATATGGAAGGGGACCATTGCTGCTCCCTGCTAGAAGTTCATTCCGGTTATCTTCGATTGCCGCAGCTTACTGGACCTGCTCTTGAGATTGAGTTTATCGGAGAATCGGTCCTGTGGACTGTTTGCGATATGGATTTGGATGGGAATGATGAGTTGTTTGCCCTTGTGGATGGCCAGCGTTTGGACCGACTAGTCCTTCAGGAAACAGAACCACCGGCCTTGGCTTGGGAGCCCGTGTTGGATGGATTAAGTCCTTACAATCGGGTTCCTCGTGGGCTTCGCCCGGCTTCCTTTATTCAGGACTTAGACGGGGACGGTGCCGTAGATTTGGTTATTCCTGTGTCAGAAAAGGTGCAGCTTTGGTTTGGAAAAGAAGAAGGAGGATTTCGCAAAGGGCCACTGATACGAGTTGCCTCCTCCCTACATCTTCGGACAGCCGGATTGGCCAATAAAGGGCTTCTGCATCGAGTGGGGAGGAGCATGACTATTCCCGCCCTTGAGATGAATGATATTAGTGGCGATCAAATCCCCGACCTTCTTGTTGCGGACAATGACTTGGTTCAGCAATACATCAGCGGACCGAAGGGTCTCCCCGAAAAACCCACGGCAACGGTGGATTGGACAAAGTTTCGGGATAGGCTTCCTGAAATTCGGTTTGACCCAGGCAACATCGCCTCCCTCGCTCGGTACGCTGTGTTGGAGGAATGGAAGGATTTGAATGCAGATGGCGCTCTGGATTTAGTGGTACTCGCTGGCGGCACGGTCATTATTTACATGGGCGGTGAAAAGGGTTTGGATTTGCGTCGCCCGAAAGATCAATTGCCAACTAGGGGCAATGTGCTTTATGCCGCAACTCCTTTTGTTGATGCCGATGAATTTCCGGACTTGGTTCTCCTTCGCATTGAAGATTTGTCCTTAGCGAGGTTGTTTTCTTTTGCGTTCATGGAAGTCAATTTAGACTTCGATATTCTTGCCTACAAAGGTCGGGGGGATGGCCGTTTCCATAAGCGCCCGATGAAGGAGAGCAAAAGCATTAAGCTGAGGATCCCTAGTCTTATTAGTTTGGTGAAGGGTAAGGATTCCGCTGAGGAAGTGCGCCGATCCGTATTTCGTTTAGCGGATTTTGATGGTGATGGCTGGAAAAATGATTTGGTGAAATTAGATCCGTTTGGGGTTGTTCGCGCTTACTCCAATGTGGTTACTGAACCAGATGGTCTAGATGACCTTGCCGGAAAAATGGTCGAGGAAGTTCTTAAAGCCCCGAATGTAGTAGAATTGGATATTGAAACCATCGGGCGTTGGGCTCTTGGGAAGACGAGCTTGCTCGCATCCCTCGTGCATACTGCAACCCCTTTCTTTGAGGCCGAATATGCTCCGGGTCTCAAAATTGAATCACCCCAAGCCCTTGCAGTCCGCGATTTTGATGGCGATGGAATAGATGAGATTTTAATCTTGAGAAGAGCGTCAAATCCTTCCAAGACATCTTCTTTGATGGGGTTTATCTTTGACCCTGCGGAGGCAAAGGCACAATGAAAAAATTGTGCTCAATTCCCCTTTTATTTCTTGCAACATCTTGTTCGAATAACGAGCCTGCCATGGTGATGTATCCATCCTTCTCAAGCCAAATCACACTTGAAACTGCTGAAGCTTTCGCTCGTCTCGCGCTCGACGGAATCGTTCGGGAGTTCCCGAACAAACCGTCAGAAGTCCAAGTGGACGCCAGTTGGGCTCGTACTCCTCGCCAAATGCACCCAGCCTTTTATGGGTCCTTTGATTGGCATTCTTCTGTTCACGGGCATTGGATGCTCATTCGTCTTCTGCACTTGGAGTTGTTGAGTCCTCAAACGGAAGAAGAAGTTCGAAGGATTTTGAACTCCCACCTTTCTCCTGGGAAATTAAGAGCCGAAGCGGAGTACTTTCAAGAAAAGCATAATCGTTCTTATGAACGAATGTATGGATGGGCGTGGTATCTTCGACTTTGCGCCGAATTGGAAACTTGGGAGGACCCTCAAGCTAAGGAGTGGCGCGAAGCGGTCCGCCACTTAGAAAACCTCTTGGTGGAACGAATTTTGGATTACCTTCCCAAGTTGAGCTTCCCCGTTCGAGTTGGTGTTCATCGCGATACAGCTTTTGCTTTGACTCATATTTGGGACTACGCAAACACTTCTGAGAACTCCCAATTAATGGAACTTATTTCGCAACGAGCAAAAGATTGGTATCTTGCGGACAAGAACTGGGGTTGGCGGTTTGAGCCTAGCGGCCAAGACTTCTTGTCGGCTGGCTTAGAAGAAGCGGACCTGATGCGACGCATTTTGCCCGAGAAGGAATTTTCTAAGTGGCTGCAGATGTTTAGCCTTCCGGAATTCTCCGCTGTTGAAGTTTCAGATGTTACAGATGGCCATTTGGTTCATCTTGCTGGCCTGAACTTGTCGCGAGCATGGTGCCTTGAAGGGATTGCATCCGCTCTTCCTCAAGATGACCCAAGGTTAGATTCCCTCCGCTTGATGGCAGCCGAACATTGCGAAAAGGGGCTTGAATATGTAACGAGTGGTTTTTACGAAGGGGATCACTGGTTGGGTAGCTTTGCGGTGTACCTGACCACTGCTTCCGGACGCTGAGAATTTCTAAAGTCTTTGTTTCCACACCCGCAGAAGGGGGGACAGACATCTTCATGCCTTGGGAGGGCAGAACATGAAAAAAACAACGGCTTGGATTCTTACACTCGTTTTTGCGACTAACCTTTCTTGCACGGCAGCATTAAATACTGCGAATGCCCTTGGGCTTACCCAGGCTGAGTTCTTGGAAGAGCTGCACGACCAGCGCGATTGGGTGGAGGGTGAGCTGAGTCGGCGGCAACTTGAGCTGGAAGACGCTCGGGGGTTTCGAGATCAGCTTGAAGCCAATTACAATGCCTCTCGGGTTCGTGTGGATTCCCTGGAATCCCTCGTCGAGGCTTTGGATGGACAGTTGAGTAGCTCTGAGCGACAGCTTGCCCAGCTAACACCTAGGACACGTTAAGAGTGTTAGCCTCGAAGCCAGAGAGCTTTGAGATAGGCGCCTTCGGGGAAGTCCAAGCGTACGGGGTGATCGGGGCCCGCCCCTGTTGCCGCCTCAATACGCAAGGGGCGCCCTAGGCGCTTTGTGGCCTGGCGAACCTTCTCCTGAAAATCGGACATAGGGAGTAAGCCTGAGCAAGAGCATGTCAGCATGAGCCCACCCTCCTCTAGGAGAGGAGCCGCGACCTTGTTGAGGTCGTGGTACTTTGCAATGCCTTCATCCCATTTGCTTCGATTGGGGATGAACTTAGGGGGGTCCACGATAACAATGTCAAATCGGCTCCCATTTTCAAAAGCCTGTCGAAGCCATGGGAAAGCATCCGAGTGCGTGAAACGCACTTTGGTTGTTTGATTGAGGTTCGCATTCCGTTTTGCCACTGCGATAGCTTTTTCGTCCAAGTCCACTCCCTGGACTTCGGTCGCCCCACCCACGGCGGCTGCAAGTGCAAAACCGCCGGTGTAGGTGCAAATGTCCAAAACGGAACAATGGCCCTTCGTGGCGATGACTCGTTCGACTTCGGCCCGTATTTTTTGACGATTCAGACGTTGGTCGCAAAAGAAACCTGTCTTGTGACCGTCTCGCAAGTCCACTTCATAACGAATACCATTCTCAGAAATCTTTAGAAGGTTGGGGCAAGAATTGGAGCGCAGCTCCAAGGGCTGAGCATTTTCAGCCCGGGCTGATTTTTCATCGAATCGCAACAAATGGTGCTGGGTTCCCAGCTCTTTGTGAAGAATAGGAGAGATGGTATCCCAAAGATGGACCGCCGTTTCGGAGTAAAGCTCGGCGCAAAGCGTGTCGTCAAATCGGTCTACAATGAGAGCGGGAAGGTCGTCGGATTCCGCATGAATGATTCGGCACGGTTCGTTCAAGTTGACATTTGCTGCACGGCGTCGGTTAATGGCTGCCAAAGCACAGCCACGGATCCAATCATCATCAAAGGGGGCATCCGTGCGGAGAATTCGAACCGCAATCATGGAAGAGGGGTGCCAAACACCGAACCCACAGGAGTTCCCTGCGCGGTCGAGGACTTCAACCTGGTCCCCAATCTCAAGACCCTTCGGGGCTTGATCGATGTCCTTTTGGAAAACGCGCAAGCCTCGCGGCCATTTGACGAGTTGGACGACCGGGAAAGTTGATTTTTTGTAGGGGGAGGAGGGCATGGCGTTCCCTCAGTTTAGTCCAATGCCAAAACCTATGGTCCGACGACTATTTGGAGTCCGTTCGACATAGCCCAACCTCCAGTTTGCGAGGAATCCTTAAAGAAAGCCTGAGCAAACCATTCCGAGCCAGCAAAGGAAGGCTTGCTGGGAACATTTCCTGAAAAGCTGACCTCACCCTGGAGGTTTGCTTTGATAGGTGCTTGAATGACGGTTTTAGAGTCGTTAATAAGCAGGCTGCCGCCTGACTGGGAAACATCTTGTCGCTCGCGAGACACAAGGAACCAGCCGGAAGCTAGTGCGGGGGCCTCAGAAATGGAAACAGTGAAGTTATTTCCCAAGGTCGGGGTCTCGGAACTGTCTAGCTTCACAATATTGGCATCACCGCGCAGCTGACCGTAAGGAAAGGAACCTGGCGTGTCGAGTTCGTAATCCCAAATTCCACGCCCATAAGTCCCAAAGCGAATCGTGTTCGTTTCGCGAATGGATTCTACCGACCAATATGTGGTTAACGGGGCACCCGTTGTGGTGAGGTCTTCCCAGGTGGATGTGGAAGGGTCCCAAGACCACGCATTGGTTTCCGTGCCACAAAACATTCTTCCAGATTGGTCTGGAGATTCGCAAAGGCTATAAACCAAAGTCGAGGGCAAGCCATTGCTCTCAGCCTGGAAGGTTGTTCCGCCATCGAGACTTCTCCAAACCGGTGAAGTGGAATAGCCGGAACCACCGACCCAGACTTCATCGGGATTAGTACGAGAACACCAAATTGCCGTGCCGTAAAAGTAGTGTGAACCAGGTCCAGTTGTCGTGGACTGTTGCCAGGTGACGGCATGATCTGTGGAGTACCAAAGGGTTCCATCTGTAGTGGCGGCCCAAGCGAGTTGCGAGTCCAGTGGGGAGAAACGCAATGCGGACACAGTTTTTCCACCAAAAGAGGTCGTGCTATGAACGGTCCAATTCCAACTCCACATACCCTGTCTTTTGCAGCGCCATATGGCATCATCGGCGCAAAGGAAAAAAGCCGTCCGATAGTCTGGGTCGGCCACCACGGGTGGAAGCCAGAGAGGGTTCGAGCCTGATGGGAAATCTTCGTAAGCGACTAGAGCGGGGTTGTCCTCGCCATCCTGAACCAAAACAAATCCTGGATAGGGAGAGAAAACCATGTCGTGCGTTCCGTTGTAGGAGGATGCATGTCCATAGTCCCCACTAATGAGTTGATCGAAATCCGCCCACGGTCCACCACCGCTTGGAGTTCCAAGCTCTGCTCTTTGGTAGCCTTGGTCTTGAGACCCTGCGAGGACGAGATCGGGACGACGAAGGCTCGTGAAGGTGGTGTAGTACTGACTGACCCCTAGACTATCCAACGAAAGGTTTCGAACGCTTTGAAGTTGATCACTACTGTCGTACACGCCGCCATCAGTGCCGATGTACCAAACTTCTCCGGTCGAACTGCCCGGGTCCGGGTAACACTTGAGACTTTGAATGTCAGCGTGGAGGCAGCCCGCGGGGTTTCCGTAGTAGGAACCCCAAGAGTTCACAACCTGTGCGGAAGCACCGCCATTTCGGGAAACCCAACATTCCACACCACCCCAAGTGACTAAATCAGGATTGTGAATGGAGACTTCAAAGGAACTCCACCATTCTTGAGGCGTGTGTACATGGTTCCAAGTTGCACCGGCATCCGGTGACCTCCAGAGCTCTGTCGTTCCATTATCTTTTCCCATGACATAAACCGTAAGAGGGTTTGTTGCTTCTGAAATTCGTACACGGGAGCCCGAAAGAGAAACTGGCATGGGAGAGCCCGAAGGGGAAAAGTTCAAGCCGTAATCATGAGAAGTGAAAAGCTGATCTCTTTGGAGCATGAGCAAGCGGCCAGGGAGCGTGCGATGCTTTTGTAGCTTCCCATTGCCACCAGTTCCAAGGTCGTATCGCAAAGAGAAACTGGCGCCGGCGTCGGTGCTTGCGAAAATTCCCCATCCACCGATGGACACACCATTGTCTCTGCCAACAAGGAGGACATCACCGTTGTCCATCAGTAAAAGAGAACCCAGCGAACTAATATTGGTGAGCCCATTTTGGACAAGAGCCCAAGTTTGGCCAAGATTGTCTGAACGATGCACTTCGTTGGATTGAAGGCGAAGAATGACATCATTGGCGCCTCCTTGCCCGGGGACGACGACGATTACTTTTCCACCACCCCAAAGATTGTCCCCAAGGGGGGTCCAGTTTTGCCCATCTCGTGTGCCGCGCCAAATACCTCCAAGGCTGGAGCCGCTGTAAAGCGTTGAACCATTTACGAGAACACTGGAGTGCATGCGTCCTGCTTGATTTCGCGAGCCCAGCTCTCTCCAAGAACCCGGGACGGGGCTTTGTCTGCCGCCAGGCCCTTGCCGTCGCGCCATTGCATCCAAACCGTTTTGCCTCTCGATAGATTTCCAGTCGAGGCCCGCTTCAGCTCGGTGCATGGCCGCTTGCCATGCTTTTCGGGCACTTTTGTTCTGAGCCTCATAGCCGGGGTCGAGACGATGCTCCGTGGGAGGGGGGAGAAAAGGGGCCGCCGTCCCGGAGGATAGGCTACAAGCCGGAAGGAGTAGACAAAGGAAAGGAAGGAGCCGCATGCAATCAATGATACCTCAAGAAAGTGGTAACAACGGGTTGCAGGAAGCGTCATCCGGGGTGATGGAACATCCAAGAAAACACTCCATAAAGAGAAAGGGCGGATTTTGTGTCTTACTTGCTTGGAAGGCTGGGGACCCGGAGACAGTTGGAGATGTCGTAGCGGAAGCGGCTTCTTGGCCAGATTCCTGGGGTTTGGAAGGCTTTTCTTTTGAGAAATTAATGATATATCAGGGTCAAGATGAAGCCGTCACTTCGAAGGTTCGTCGAGATTTGTCGCAGCTCGCCCTAGAGGGGCAGGTGAAAGCAGTGGTCTTTGCAGGCGGTCAAGAAGCTTTGGGCCCAACTAGGGCGTTTGCGGAGCAGTTGGGCATCCGAGTTTTCGAAAAGCCTCGAAGGGCCATGGGGTCCACAGATACGAGCTATGGATAGATTTGCGAGCATTGAGTGCTAGTCGGTAGGTGGAGAGCTAAGCACCCGATAGGCCTTGGGGATTTGAGCTGTGTAGGTTTCGGCCTCCGCATTTTTCTTCAGAGAGAGAAAGAGGACCTCAATCTCAAAGCGGGGAAGAAGTTCGGCGTATTGCCCGATAGGTAGCAGTTGGCCGCCAATCCAGTTACCACTGGAGTCAAGGATGTATCGATGTTGAAAATTTTCAAAATCCACGGCGAAGCCAATCCGAGAGCCATCTTCTCCCAAAACATCAACCAATTTGGAAGGCGTTTGCTCTTTTATATTTGCCCATGCTCGCAACGGAGCGAGATCTGGCCAATTGTCCTCAGTTGACCCAAAAGAGGGGCCTATCTTCCAAACGGTTTTTTGAAGTCCATCAAAACCGTGTACCGAAGAGCCAACCCCCAGGAAACCTGTCCAGTGGTCTTCCCAAACGTAGGCTTCTTCCGATTGTCGCAGTTGGCGCCCGCGGAATTGGATCTGTCCATGGCATGGGCGAGCCACATTAAAGTTCAAGGAAGTGTCCTGGACCAGCTTCGGTTCTCCTCCATCTAAGGCGTACCAAGCTTTCATGGAAATTTGAGCTTCAATGGCATTGGCCTCTTTGAAACTGCGAAGGAAATCCTGGTAAGCATCTTCAGGGCTTTGAGGAGGAGAGCAACCCAAGAGGGAAGCAATGAGGAAAAGAATTTGAATGCGCAAGTCTCTTTAGAACGATGATGAGTATTCGGTATGGATTGGAGCGTAGCTTACTGTTGAGGGCTACTCAGGTTGGTCTTTTTCTTCCAAGCCGAGTTCGGCGCGAACATCCACAGGGCCTCGGTAAATGAGCCCGACCGCATCTTCTAGTCTCCCAGCTAAATCATCCAATTCGCCCTGTAGGCAAACTTTTTTCAAATGTCGCAAGTATTGAACAGTCATTCGGGCAATTCGAACAAAATCTCCACCGGCGGCACTGGTGAAATCGGCAAGGTCTTCAAATTCGCGTCCAAGGGCATATTCGAAAATGGCAGGAGACATTCCTACATCGAATCGCTTGAGCGAAGGCTGAAGTCCGGCCGCCATTTCCATTTCGATGGCTGATTGGATGGCTCGGTCAGCGGAACGCATAAGGTGCTGGATTGGCTTCAATGAACGCCGGTCATAAGTTTGGCGTTTCCGGCCTTCGTGAATCACGCCGGCAATGACAGCGCAAATGCCTGCAGGGTCCGCATGGTCAAAAACTCCCTCAAACAAAAGTTCAGTGAGGTGGATTTCATAGCCATGGAGTCCGAGGGCAACTCGGCCACGAGCTTTCACTTCTCGTTCTCCAGAAATATAAGCCATGGAGTCTAGGAAGCGGTAACGCTTGGCGATCAGTGCACGCATCCGCTTCCGATTCCTCTCCTCGCGCTGCTTGCTGTGCTCGCGGGATTGAAAGGCGGCAAAACTCCGTTCCCACGCCTCAGCGGCACCCGCATCTCCCGCAACCTCATGGAGGTGGACCAGGGTGCCATAATCCAGGTCAAAGCGAGAGATTACGGGCTCTACTTTTCCGCTCTGGATTCTGTGAATTGGGGCTTGCAAGACATCATCAAACTCAAGGACAGAATAAACGGAGCCAACTTTGTCCATTCCGAGCCTTCCTGCACGGCCAGCCATTTGGAGATAGTCGCGAGTCCGCATGTAATCAAAATCAACTCCATCAAACTTCTCAAGAGAATCAAAAACGACTGCCTTCGCGGGCATGTTAATTCCCATGGCGAAGGTTTCCGTTGTGAACAACAATCGCAAAAGAGCTGAAGTGAAAAGGCGTTCCACCATTTCTTTGTGCAGTGGCAACATTCCAGCATGGTGAGCGGCCACTCCACGAACAGTCATGGATTTAAGTTCGGACAAGGAACCTCGGTTGCTGTCGAATCCAAATTCCTCTTCCGCCTGGGCCCAAACTTCTAATACTTGTTGAGCTTCAGATTTATTTAGCAAGCGACGACTTCTTCCTTCTTGCCGAGCCTTCCGTTCACAGAGTTTTCGGGAAAAACAGAAGTAAAGAGTTGGAAGTAGCTCACGTTCTTCAAGTGAATCTAAGAGCGGACCGTCATCTCTTCGGTGCCAGGACCGGTCTTTTTTGCGCCCTGCAAATCTTTTGGAAATATTTTTTAGGCGCGATGGCGGGAAGACCCCGACCTTCGGGTGGTAGAGATAGTGTTTGAGAGGAACAGGTCGCTTCCGTTCTTCCACCACAGCCATGGGTCGCTTCCGTACCTTCTCTAGCCATGCGGCAAACTGGCCAAGGTTGGCAATCGTTGCAGAAAGGCCGACGATTTCGACATCCTCCTTGAGGAAGATTAAGGTTTCTTCCCAAACCGAGCCTCGCTCCACATCATCCATATAGTGGATTTCGTCGAAAACAACGGCGCCCACATCATGCAGTTTGGCTGGATCTTCAAATAATGTATTTCGAAGAATCTCGGTTGTCATTACCAAGACGCGGGCATCTGGATGGAGAGTGACATCTCCGGTCATAAGGCCAGCATCCGCAATTTCTGGGTCCGCTCGGAAATCTCGAAACTTTTGATTCGAGAGGGCTTTGATAGGGGCGGTGTAAATCGCGCGCTGACCGCGCTCCAAAGCGCGGTGAATGGCGTATTCGGCAACCAGAGTTTTGCCCGCTCCGGTGGGAGCGGCTACCAGGACATCTCGCCCCTCTCGCAGGGCTGCAGCCGCCTTCTGCTGGAAGGGAGAAAGGGTGAAACCCTTAAATTGAATACCGCCGGTTGTGGTCATGTATGCGCATCGTCTATGGAACCGAAGCCCCGGTCAAGTTAGAACAGGGGTAATGAAATTCCGCCCCCTCGGCTTCGGGCTCCTTTTTGGGGTCCTTCTTCTCTCCCTTTGGAAGTTTCTACTGAGTTTCCAGCAGGAAGTCGATGCTGCTGAACTTCGCTCTCTTTCGAACTTCCAAATACTGCATCTTCCCCCAAAAATTACACCTCTTTGGCGGCTTGAGCTTCAAGAAGCTCTTGAAGGTGCCCCGGAAGTGAAGCTCCTGGACCCTTCTTCCCTCACGGCGGCTCGGAAACTTTTGACTTCCCTTCCTTGGGTGGATCCTGTGTCTATTCAGGTTGAACGCCACCTTCCGGATGGGATTCGAATGGAGTTTCAGCCGCGCAAGCCACGTCTTTTGGCTCACTGGCGTGGAAAGTATGTTGCCATTAGTCGAAAAGGCATCACGATTCCCAAGGGTTTACCTGAAGAGGCTTACCAAGGTATTGCTGTAGTCCCCTTAGACGATGATGTTCAGCTCCCGCCCCCTGGTCGTCGAGTGGCCCATCCTCTCATTCAAGAAGCTCTCGCGTGTGCAGATGAGTACTATGCGATTCGCCGCGAGAGTGGGCTGGATTTGATTGGAATGGAGCGGATGCCTGGATATCCCAAGTCGACTCCCGGGGTTCCTCCTGCATTGAGTTTTTTTACGCGGGATGGCCGGCGCATTTTGTGGGGGCGTGCGGAGAAAACTAAGGGCCCCCTCCGCATTCCTCTTGAGCAGAAGGCTCGGCGCCTTCATGTTGTGCTGACGGATTACCCGAAATTGGAGGGAGTCTCCCAAGTGCATTTGCATACTCCTCTTGTTCGCCTTTTCTCTGAAGCCGGAGAGAGATTACCGTTGCCTTCTATGCCCGGTTTGGCGGAGTGATTCTTTCCATAGCCAACCGATTGGGGCAACAGCTCCCCTGGTTGGCTTGTGCCTTTTTCCCGGCGTGGACTCCTACGCGCGCTCTGATGTTTGTGACTTTCTTGGAGACTTCTCGCAAAGCGGGAGAGAAAAGCGTGCGTCACCAGACATTGTCGTTTTTCTTAAGGAATGGTGCCTGGCTTTTTACTCTTCGCATTCTTCGGGAAGATGCCACACCTCTTTGGGCTTGGGGTGTTTTTGCCGGCTCTCTTTTCTTTCTTTTCTTGGCACGAAGTTCGGGTAAGCGCGTTTGGGTGCCTCTGCTTTTACTTGTCCTCTGTTGGGCTCCCTTGGTTGCGCAGTTTGCTTTCCAAATGGGGGGGCGTTCCCCATCTTCAATAACACGATGGAATCTTTGGGAGAAGTTCGGAGCTTCTGATGTTGTTTGGGGGTCGAACGCCAGTTGGGAAAGACCGGACTTCCAAGGCCTAGCCTTGCTTCCCTTTTCTCTCCCAAGTCGTCTTCAAGCCAAGCCCCTTCCACAGGGTTCTGAACTTGGAAGACCCCAACTCTTACTCCTCTTGATGGTTCTTTTGCAGGCAGGAGGCCTTCGCCAAGGCAGGCGAGGCAGCTGGGAGCTTCTTTTCCCTTGCGGGCTTGCATTTTTTCTCCCCTGGGGTCTTTCGGTGGATCGATTGGTTTTTCAAGAAAATCCGTCATCCGAGAATGCTCAACCCCCCCAAACTTGGGAGGTGGAAGTTCATTCCGGTGCAGGGAACTGGGAACCTCTTGCGGGAGACCTTCTTCCCGGCCCCGGTTGTCCTTCCTTAGCTAGGAATGAAGCGGCTATTCCCAAAGTTTTGGGTGGGATATGGGGTGTCGTAAGGCCTTTTGATAGGCCTCTGGAAGATCGTCCACAGCCCATTGTGTGGCTTGAAATCCCCACGCTGGGTCCGATTCGGGAGGGGGGGGAGGTCTCTGACGGGACGGCTTCTTCTCTTTTGCGTCTTTGGGCTCACGGGGAAGGCATAATTTCAGGAAATGGGGTACGCTGGGAGCTTGGCTCAGATGGTTCGCTCTACCGTTTGGCTTTGCCATAACTTGCGGATTCTTCTGGGCTTCTGTCTTGACGAGAATCCCTAGTTGCGACTAGACTGTCCGGCCATTTGTCGGCTCCTAACCTTGGATTCGTCAAAGAAGAATCGTCATGCGACCCCGTACTTCTCACAATACTCAGCAGACAACTGTCCGCGAGTGGACCCTTGTTGATGCTGAAGGTCTTGTCTTAGGCCGGCTCGCCCGGGACATTGCCGTCATCCTAATGGGCAAGAATCGTCCGACCTACTCTCCTCACTATGACAGTGGCGATGGCGTGGTCGTTGTGAATTGCGAGAAGATTGCGGTCACCGGTCTTAAGGCTGCTCAAAAGGAGTATGTCCATTACACCGGTCACCCAAGTGGTCGAGTCGTGGAACCTTACGAGGCCATCATGGAGAATCATCCCGAGCGTCTTCTACAAAAGGCAGTTCAGCGGATGTTGCCGAAGACTGTTCTTGGTCGCCAGATGATGAAGAAACTCAAAGTTTATGCGGGTCCTGAGCATCCGCACAAGGCTCAACAGCCCAAGCCTTACGTGAAGTTGGGCTAATCGTATGGAAGATCACAACGAAAGTCAGATTGAAGAAGGTACCGAAGGCATCACCCTTGGAGAAGAAGTTCAAGAAGAACCCCAAGTGGATCCTACCGGCCAAGTTGTAGGCCTTGGTGAAGGTCAGTATCACTGGGGGACCGGTCGGCGGAAGTGCTCGGTTGCTCGCGTCCGGGTTCGCCCTGGCAAAGGTGAGATGGTCCTGAATGACCGTTCCCTCGAAGATTTCTTTCCCCGTATCTTAGATCGTAATGCCGTATTGAGTCCTCTTCGGGACCTTGGAGTGGACTCCAAGATTGATGTGATGGCAACGGTTGAAGGGGGTGGCCTAACTGGTCAAGCTGGGGCTGTTCGTTTGGGGATTGCTCGGGCTCTCCTTGTGATGTACCCGGATGCCCTCGTGGCTCTTCGATCTGGAAAACACTTGACGCGTGACCCGCGAATGGTGGAGCGCAAGAAGTATGGCTTGCGTGGTGCTCGACGCGCCTTCCAGTGGGTTAAGCGTTAAGACTCGGACCCTTTTCGTTGCTTTCTGCAACGATTCGTTTCTCCGACAATCGCTAAGTTCAATCATCCCAGCGGGGCTGGTAGGATATTGCCATGGCTGGACATTCTCATTGGGCAAACATTCAACGCAAGAAATCCGCTGTTGATGCGAAACGCGGCAAGGTTTTTAGCAAGTGGGCCAAGCTGATTGCCAATGCTGCTAGAACGGGGGGAGGGGATCCCGATATGAACCTTTCCCTTCGTTACGCCATGGATCGAGCTCGTGCGGACAACATGCCCAAAGACTCCATTGACCGTGCAGTCAAGAAAGGAACAGGCGAACTGGGCGGTGCTGCTTTGGAAGAAGTGGTTTATGAAGCCTACGGCCCAAACGGGGTTGCCATTATTATTGAATCTCTCACCGATAACCGTGCGCGAACTGCTCCGGATCTTCGTTACATATTGGACCGGAAAGGGGGATCTTTGGCAAACTCGGGAGCGGTGGCGTGGATGTTTGAACGCAAGGCCGCTTTTGTTCTCCAACGCAGCGAACTGGATGAAGACGAAGTCATGATGGTTGCTCTTGATAATGGAGCCGAAGATGTCACCACAGATGAAGCCGAAATCATTGGGGTCACGGGACCTCAATCCGAATTCCATAACCTCAAGACGGCCTTTGATGAGGCGGGTTATGAAACTCTGGATGGTGCCCTTCGCTACATTCCCAATAACTTCGTTGAGATTGACCAAGAAGCCTTTCAAAAAATCTCAGCTCTCATGGACGCCCTAGAGGACAATGACGATGTCCAGGAAGTCCACAACAATGCTGAGCTCAGCACCTGATATTCTCACACTATGCCCGCACCCACCCGCCCTCTCACTCTTCTTTCCGCGGACCCGGAAATCATCGCTGCAACCCAAGCGGCTGTCGATTCAGCTGGCGATACCGTGGGCGACCTCACAGTCCTTTCGAGTCGCGATGAAATCCCAGGTGCCTCGATGGATGGTCTTGTTGTTGTGGACCCCGCCTTCCTCGCACCTCAGCCTGTTCATGAATGGGTCTTGGCTCTTGTTCGCGAGGCACGGGCTTTGGTTTGGGTATTGACCACAGGCGATTTGGCCGATGCCGATGGCCTAGCTCGCTTTGTTGGCGCCCAGGGAGCCATCTCTTCGCCCCCAAACCCGGAAGAATTGGCCGAACGTTTGAGTTCCCCTTTTGGTACTCCTGCTCCCATTCGTCCCGCTCCCCAAGAGCCGGATGACACCGCCTTGAGCCTCAACTTGGATGCCATTCTCGAGGAAGCTTCCAGGGAGCCCGATCTTTCCTTCATTCAGATGATTACTCGGCCAGATACTGGGCTCTACACTGCGGAATATTGGCAACATCGCCTCGATGAGGAGTTCAAACGCTCCATGCGTTTCCGTTTCCCTCTGGGGGTGGTTTCCTTTACTTCTGAAGGTGAAATCGATTCTACGGACATGTTGGATATTGCTGGTGTGATTCTGTTGGACACCCGTGATGTGGATATCGTTGCACAGTTTGACCCGCGTAGCTTTGTGGCATTACTTCCACATACGGGCCCCGCAGGAACCAAACTTTTCGCCGAACGAGTTCAAGAGTCTCTCCAGGACAAGCTCGCCAACGCCGGTCAATGGTCGGTTCGAGTGGCTTGCTGCCCCGACTCAAGCATTCCAAGTTCCTCAGCTCTTGTAGTGGAGGTTCTTGGGCTTAGCGGCGGAGCTCCTGCCTAGTCAGGGAGTTGCGGGGAGTTGGAAATCCAACACTTTCCACTCGGATCCTATGGTCAACCCTGTCAAATGGGCTCCTTCTGGAACGGTTCGGAGTACGGGATCTTCCAGCGAGACGGAGAGACGCTTTCCCTCCACTCGAATTGGGGGGGGATTTTGAAGGAAAGAGCCGAACTTTCGACCTTCCCGCTCGTAGAGGTCAAAGAAGTGTTGTTTCTCCATGACCAAGCCCAAAAGAGGCTGACTCGATTGACCCCACCAAACAAGGACTCCGCCTGGGACGGACTCACTCGAGAGTGGTTGGAGGGAAAAGGCTTGCCTTATGAGCCAGCCGACCTCTTCTCTGATTTCCACCCGGGCAATCAACCAAGCGTCCAACGTGGCTCCGTGTTTCCTTTTCATCCTTTCGCTCAAGCAGGCGTACTCCGCAGGTCCGTTATCACAAGAAAGAGCGGCCAAGAAACTATGGCCGGTCGCCTCCGGGGTCGAGAAGTCGGGTCGAAGCGTGTAGGCCTTGGCCTCAGCTTGGCAAGTCGAGCAAGCTGGCAAAATCGCCCCAAGGAGGGCAAGGAGCAAGGGCATGGTGAGGCGGGTCACGTGTCTTATCTTGGGCGGTCCTCCCCGCAAGGGCAACTTCGATTTTGGTGCTTTTCTTTCTTACTAGCCACAGCCTGTTCCGATTCGCAACCGAATTGGGTTCAATTTGAGAATCCCGTCCAAGACTTGGGCACGGTTGTCGAAGGGAAGCAAATTGCCCTAGTTTTTCCGTTTCAAGTTGGGCAAGAGCCGGTTCAGATTCAGCAGCTTCAACCAGGCTGTGGTTGCCTTTCTCCTCAGCTTTTAATTGGGGGTTCTCCGGTGTCTTTCCCTTATGAGGCCTCGGCTGGCACCCAAGGCGAAGTTTTGGTGATTTACTCCACGGTGGGGATTCATGGCGTGAAAAACACTCCTGTGAATGTCTTGGGGACCGGGCCGGGCTTGCCGGCTCGCTTAGAGGTTCGTTCAGTGGTAGAGCCTTGGTTTGTTGCGGAACCTTCAATCATGCGTTTGGGGCGAATCTCTGCAGAAGAAAGTCACCGAATCCCCCTAAAGGTTTCAGGCCCCAAACCCTTCCGTTTCATAAAGGCTTTGGCTTTGCCAGAGGGCTACCGTTGGGAAGGTGTCCCTTCAGCGGAATCTTCCGTAACCCAGGAACTGGCTTTGCTCCTTCCACCTGGGGATCCCGGCCCTCGCGAGTCAGATTTTCTCCGACTCCAGGCGGACAATGAGCTTCGGTTTGTCATGCCCCTCGTTTTTGAGCGAGTGGGGGCAGTTTGGTCGCGTCCCAGTCGCATCTTTCCCTTAGGCGTGCTCCGGTCGGGTATCGAGACCCAGGCCAGTTTGGATTGCGGAGCGACGGAGGGGACGTTGGAAGTTTTGGAGACCGAAATCCTTGGGATTCCCGATTCGAGGGTGGATTCCGTAACCTTAGAGGAGTCCGCTAGTTGGCGCATCCGCTTTACTCTCCCATCGACCCTTCCACTTGGCCCAGTTCATGGCGAAATTCGAATTCGCCTCAGGCACCAAGTGGGGGAAAACATCAGGGAACTTGAACGGAACGTTCGCATTGTCGGGCTCGTCCAGGATTCCCAGAAAAACTCGGATTCCAATAGATGAAAGTTCACTCATTTAGCATTCTCCTCCTTGCGGCTGCTTGTGGCCGTGCTGAGCCAAGTTCCGTCATGGAAAAATTTGACCCTTCAAGTCCTGCGGCTTCAATGGCAGCAGTGAAGGCAGGCGCTACCGATTCTCGTATTGTTCTTAGTAAGAATCTCGAGGCTCTGGGAGATGTTTACCAACATGGGGAGTTCCCTTTGGAATTCTCTTTCCATGTTGAAGGAAGTCAGCCATTGGTGGTAACTCAACTGGAGTCCTCATGCGGTTGTACGGATGCCAAAATGGAGGTGGATGGCGAACTTTATGTTTTAGGTGACCCCATCCTTCCTGGGGCACAAGGATTTGTTCGTGGGACATTTAAAAGCGCCACCTATTCCCAGGAGAAGGACTCCAAAATCACGATACGCGGAAATGGTTTGGGCATGCCCCAGGTTTTGCGAGTCACCGCAGTCGTTTACCCCATTTTTGAATTATTCCCCAAGCAAGCACGCTTTGGGGATGTACCGCTTTCTGCTCTACGCAGTGAACATCCACCCTCTATAGAAGTCCAGGTGTTGCCTTCGCGTGAGTTTGAAATTCAGCGCTGGTTGAATACTCCTGCAGGAATTTCTGTTGAAGATACTGGCCGCACAGCCGTTATTGAGGGACGTGAACCGGAGGCGAAAATTTTTCGTATTACATTGGGGCCGGCTTGTGAGCAAGGTCGCCTCTATGAAACAGCGATTGCGGAAACAAGCTTAGATAGAACCCTTGATTTTGTAGTGCAAGCCAATATTTTTGGTCCTATTCGTTTCGACCCTGAGCGGCGCCTCAGTTTTGGTCTTATGAATGCAGGGCAAGAGAGATCCCGCCGAATCAATTTGCGTGCGACCTTAGATGGCGTCATGATTCCACGCCCAACTCTGAGCGTTGAAGGGGCCGATGTTTTTCGAACCGAAATCGTCGAGAAAGAAGCAGGCCGTTTCTATGTCCTACGAGTCCGTGTTCCTAATGATGCTCCATTGGGGCATCATTCTGCGGTTTTGCGAGCTAGTTTTCCCGAGGCCGCTGGAATAGATTCTGCTGAGTGGGCTTTAAAAGCCATCATTCGACAATGAACAAAGTTTTACTGAAATCCCTTCTCGCTTTTTTAGCTTCAATTTCACTCCAGAGTTGCCC
This sequence comes from Planctomycetes bacterium UBA7888, assembly GCA_002500505.1. Lineage (GTDB taxonomy): Bacteria > Planctomycetota > UBA1135 > UBA1135 > UBA1135 > UBA7888. Next base: position 90,982 of record DLRM01000007.1, on the reverse strand, counting down.
TCCGAGCTCTGAAGGTGACCCCTCTGCTTCTTCGTCGCGAAGTCAAGATGTTGCCGTGATTGGAGTGGACAATAGCCGTTCCTTGAGCCGGTTTCAGCCAGGAATAAAAAATTTGGAACTCGGAAAGGTTTTTCAGTTTCAAACGTTTCCCTTGCGGTTCCCGTTTAAAGTCGAGGGGAATGAGCCTGTTGTTCTCACCGAACTTCGCCCTTCCTGTGGGTGCACTGAAGTTGCTCTTGAGGTGAACGGTGAGCCTTGGGATTTGGATACCCCGATTCCGGGGGGCAGCGAGGGTGCTATTACTGGAATTTTTGATTCTAAGAACTACACGAATCGAAAAGATTCCTCCATTACGATTCAGGGCAATGCAACAAACCTTCCAATGAAGCTTGGGTTGGCCGCTTTCGTTACACCCGTGTTTTCTTCGACGCCGCATCAAGCCAGATTCGTGGACATCTTGGCGGGATCTATCCGCAGGAACCCTACTCCAACTCGAAAACTTAAAGTGACTGGTGCCGAGCCATGGGAGATTGTTTCGTTTCGAAATAAACCAGAGTGGATTACGATTACGGATATGAAAGAAAACATCCCTGCACCGGATGGAATTGGTGAGGTGCATACACTTTTGGTTGAACTGGATCCTCAGTTAGCGGAAGGTCGATACAGCGGCAATGTTTTGATTGAAACCAGCATTGGGCATGACCTGAGCTTTTCAGCCTATGCTGAGTTGCTCGGGAAAGTTCGATATTTCCCCGACCGATTGGTTGGTTTCAACTTGGTTGAAAAAGGCCAAGAACCCATTCGGAAGATGAAAATTCGACCTTCGATCGATTGGCTGGAAATTCCAGAGCCAAACATTACCTATGCAGGTGACGATGTATTCGAAGTCTTCCTTGATACTGTGGTTGAGGGCAAGGATTACGTTCTGACGGTTTCCATAAAATCAAATGCTGAAATTGGTCGTCATGCGGGCAAGGTTTCCGTGACCTGGCCTGCGGGCTCGGATATCCCAAACAGGGAATACCCCATTACCGTTCTTGTTAGGGAGCCCCGTTGAGGAAACAACTCGGAGCCATTTTGCTGGCGCAAGGCGCCATTCAGGAAGACCAGCTGCGTGATGCGCTGGCTCAACAAAAGAACCGGTCTGCCCCTTTAGGGGATTTGCTTGTCCAAAGTGGCGCTGTTGACGAGGAGACGGTCGCTCGCGCACTTGCCCTTCAAGCCCGCCTCCCCTTTGTCAGCCTCTCTGGTAAGACGCCACCCGCTCGCCTAACCGATCTTCTTGATGCCAATCAAGCCTGGGAGCTGGAGTGTATCCCAGTTACGGAAAAGGGAGAGACTTTATTGGTAGCGGTTGCAGACCCGGCGAAAGTGGTTGTCTTGGACACCCTTCGGTTTTTGTTGGACCGCGATGTCGGCTTGGTCATGACCTCGTCGAAAGTCCTAGAATCCGTTCTGGAATTGGTATATGGGCCGTGTTCTGGTGAAGCAAAAGGAGTTGATGATGAAAGCCCGGAACAATTCGAAGAATCTCCAGTTGTGCGGCTTGTCCAGAAAATGTTTAGCGATGCTGTAGATGAACGTGCCTCAGATATCCATATCGAACCATTTGATGATCGTGTGCGCATTCGATATCGAATTGATGGGAAACTCGAGATATACAACGAGCATCCGATTGATTTGCACGCCCCTATTTTGAGTCATCTCAAAGTAAGTGCTGGTTTGGACATCGCTGAAAAAAGAAAACCCCAAGACGGGCGAATTGAGCACACTGCAAGCGGCCGTTCTTTGGATGTGCGGACTTCTATTTTGCCAACTAGTTCTGGGGAGACCTGTGTCATGCGTCTCCTTGACCGAGAAGCCAATTTGCTTTCACTCCCAGATCTTGGCCTTACTCCAAGAGCTTTGGCATGGTTTGAGCAGGTGATTGAAAGGCCGAATGGAATTTTCTTGGTGACCGGGCCCACGGGTTCAGGAAAAACCACAACGCTCTATGCCGCTCTGCAAACATTAAATCGATCCGACAAGAAGATTCTGACGGTTGAAGATCCTGTCGAATATCGCATCAAAGGGATCAACCAAGTTCAGGTACACCCCTCGATTGGGTTGTCTTTTGCTCGAGCCTTACGAGCGTTTTTGCGTCAAGCCCCTAACATCGTTTTGGTTGGTGAAATTCGCGACCGAGAAACCGCCGAAGTCGCGATTCAAGCCTCCCTAACGGGGCACTTAGTTTTTAGTACTGTGCACACCAACGACGCTCCGAGTGCGGTGACCCGCTTATTGGATATGGGCGTCCCACCCTTTTTGATTGCGACTTCCCTTCAAGGGGTTTTGGCTCAACGCCTTGTTCGCCGCCTCTGTTCAAAATGTGCTGTGGAAGAGCCTGCTACGGAAGTGGAACGGGAGCTTCTTGGGCTCGATAAAGGCGCTCAATTGTTCCACCCTAGAGGTTGCCCTGAATGCTCTCGCACCGGCTTCCGGGGAAGGGTGGGTTGCTTTGAATGGCTGCAAATGAGTGAATCTTTGCGAGACATTTTGTTCCAAGGGCAAAGTCTCAACCGATTCTCCGCTGCTGCAGCTAAAGAAGGGGCATGGTCAAAAATGCCCGAAGACATTTCTGAAAAGATTTTATCTGGCCTGACCACAGTCAACGAAATGCTACGCGTCACTCGCGTTGAAGATGAACCCGATGAGCCCGTGAAGCCCATGGACTCCAATTCAACTGAAGGAACTGAATCATGACCGACATCGCTACTGGTAGTCAACTGGATCAATGGCTGAAAACCGTTGCAAGTAATGACGCATCTGACCTTCACCTTGGCGCAGGCCGTCCTCCGATGATGAGGGTTTCTGGTGAGATTTGCTCCATCGAAGAAGATCTCCTCGATTCGGAGATCCTTGATGCGATTTGTTTGGGAATTGTTCCTGATTTCCGGAAAGAAGATTTGGAAGTTCACGGCACGGCTGACTTTGCGTTAGCCCATGATGATGACCGTTACCGCGTGAGTGTTTTTCGACAGAGGGGGTCTTATGCCCTCGTTGCTCGGAGGATTCCTCAGAATAGGATGAGCTTTGACGATATTGGAGCTCCAAAAGTCATGCGTGCCTTGGCCCATCTTCCAAGGGGGCTTGTTCTGGTGACCGGCCCCACGGGTTCAGGGAAAACAACAACTCTTGCTTCTCTATTGCACGAGGTAAACGTTTCAAGGAATTGTCACATCGTTACTTTGGAGGATCCCATTGAGTTTTATCACCAATCGGAAAAGGCGGTTGTGACCCAGCGCGAAGTGGGGGAGGACGTTTCTTCCTTCGGCGAAGCCCTTCGTCGCGTTCTTCGACAAGATCCTGACGTCATTCTTTTGGGAGAGATGCGTGATTTGGAAACAACCTCAGCTGCTATTTCGGCAGCGGAAACGGGGCATCTTGTTTTGGGAACGATGCATACGACGGGGGCTGCTCGAACCGTTGACCGAATCGTGGACCAATTCCCAAATGAGCAGCAAGAACAAATTCGGTCTCAACTTGCCGTTTCGCTCCATGCTGTTGTTTCTCAGGTTCTCCTTCCGCGCGCAGACGGGCAAGGTCGCATTGCTGCCTTTGAGGTCATGATTCGAAACTCAGCAATTGAAAACCACATTCGCAAGGGTGAGACTTTCAAGATTCCTTCGGTCATGCAAACCCAGAAAAGAATTGGTATGCAATTGCTTGACGAGCATCTTCTTGAATTAGTTCAAAACGGCGCAATTACTCGCGAAGATGCTCTTGGTGCGGCCCAAACTCCCTCTGAACTCAAACAAAGGCTTGGTTAATCCATCAATATGACCAAACAAGATAGCCGCCAGATTGGGCGCATTCTCCTGGAAATGGGAGTCTTGCGGCAGAGCCAGCTCCAGGCGGCTCTTGCTGAACAGCGTCGCAACGGGGGTCGTTTAGGGGAAATCCTGACGGAGAGGGGAGTGGTCACATCGGAAGATTTGTCCAGGGGTGTTGCCTTGCAGAAGGGTTTGGAGTGGGTTTCCGCAGAGAGCCTTCAACCAGAGGCGGAGGCCGTAGCCTTGTTGGATGCTGCCACTGCTCGCGCTTTTGGAGTTCTCCCCATTGGAGTTGAAAAAGGAAAGCTTCGTCTAGCAGTTGCCGACGCCGACTCTCTCCCGCTACTGGGAGATTTGGAAGGCATGACTGGGCATCCAGTTGAGCCTCTACTTGCCGATCCCGTTGCTTTGGCCGAAGCAGTTGAAAAGGCATACCGTGCCCGAGAAGAAGCCGTTGAGGCCGTGGCGGATGTCGAGGCAGGGGAGTCCGCACCTATTGTCCGCCTATTGGAGTCTATTTTGACTCGAGCGGTCCGAGACTGTGCTGCTGACGTTCATTTCGAGCCTTACCAAGGTCAGTTTCGGGTTCGGATGCGAGTGGATGGTGTACTTTACGAAATTGACCCGCCCCCTTCTCATTTGGCACCTGCTTTGATTTCTCGAATTAAAGTCATGGCCAACTTGGATATTTCAGAAACTCGTATGCCCCAGGATGGACGTGTCGAAATGGTTGTTGATGGGAATCCGATTGATTTTCGTGTTTCAACCGTTCCGATTCAGGGGGGGGAAAGCGTCGTGCTCCGGATTTTAGATCGACGTTCTCTCAAGCTTAATTTGGCCGACCTTGGACTCCAGTCTGGGGAAATGGACCAGCTCGAGAAGCTGGTGCGTTTGCCCAATGGAATTGTTTTGGTGACGGGACCCACTGGTAGCGGTAAGACCACCAGCCTTTATTCTTTGTTGCAGAGTATTAATCATCCTGATTTGAAAATCCTCACTGTGGAAGATCCTGTTGAGTACGAACTGGATGGGATTGTTCAGGTTCCTGTAAATGAAAGCATTGGCGTGAATTATGCAAGTGTTTTAAGAACCATGTTGCGCCAGGATCCAGACGTCATTCTCGTAGGCGAAATCCGTGACCCTGAAACCGCCAAAATTGCCGTTGAGGCGGCCCTGACAGGACACCTCGTTTTGTCTACTCTTCACACGAATGATGCACCCTCCACTGTCACACGAATGGTGGATCTGGGAGTTGAGCCCTTCCTCCTTGCCGCAACCTTGGAAGGCGTGGTTGCCCAGCGCTTGGTCCGTTGCGTTTGTGCGGACTGTTCAGAACCCTTTACTCCCGAAGCCGATCTTTTGGAAAAGGCTGGCCTAAATGGAGAGCATGGGTTTGCTCGGGGTCGTGGATGCGAGGCATGCCACCACACAGGTTTCGCTGGACGAACAGCCATCTATGAGATCCTTCCTGTAGATGATGGAATCCGTCGCCAATTCCTGGAGGATCCTAGTACGACATCTTTACGGGAAATGGCGCGGAAACGGAAAATGACTACTCTCAGGGAGAGGGGTATCGAGCTCGCTTGCCAAGGCAGGACATCTTTGGATGAGATTTTGCGCGAAACCCAAGGGGATACGGACTAATGGCCAGAATTCAAAGAAAAGTACCTGCTGCGCGCACTGTCCGGTCTAAGGCACAGAGCGAAACTCAAACCTCCGCTGGTACTTCTGTCCGCAGGACTGTGCCCCTAAAGCATCTAGTCCGATTCACGCGTTTGCTCTCCACTTTGACGGAAGCTGGTCTTCCCATTATGCGAAATTTAAATATCCTTTCGGACCAATGGCCCGAAGGGAAATTTCGGGACACTATTTTGGACACGGCTGAACTCGTGGAAGAGGGACAGCCGCTTTCTGAAGCCCTTGCTCAGCACCCCGAAGCCTTTGACGATTTGTTTGTCAACATGGCTCGAGCTGGGGAAGCTGGTGGTGTGCTAGACAAAGTTCTCTTGCGGCTCGCCGAATTTATGGAAGGCGCCCAAGACATTCGCGATAGAACAAGAGGGGCGATTACGTACCCATTAACCATTCTCATTGTGGCTCTTTGTGTCATTACGGGGCTTATGGTTTTTGTAATCCCAAAGTTTGCTGGCCTTTTTCAAGAGATGGATCTTGAGCTTCCAGCACCGACTCGCATCCTGATTGCAACGTCAGATTTTCTTGTAGTCAATTGGTGGGTTCTAATCTTGCCACCTCTTTTCTTTCTGGGGTACCGAATGTTTTACTATCGCTCATTTGGCTTCCGTAGGTGGAATCATTCTTTTTGGCTTCGCTTGCCTTTAGTCGGCAAGCTCATGAGCATTGGACAGATTTCTCGCTTTGCCAATACTTTTGGGACTTTGGTTTCGAGTGGCGTTCCCCACCTTCGTGCATTTGAAATCGTTCGTGGCGCCCTTACCAATGAAATTTATCGCGAAGCCGTAGATGATATTCAAGATGAGGTCCGCGAAGGGGAGCCCATCGCCGGCGCAATGGAAGCGACCGAGTGCTTTGACGATGTTGTTGTTTCCATGGTCGAGGTGGGGGAAGAAACAGGTGAGCTGGACCATATGTGTCTTCGGGTTGGAGCCAGTTACGAAGATCATTACAAAAGAACTTTGGACATCGTTTTGAAGCTTCTTGAGCCAATCCTCCTAATCATGATGGCAGGAGTTGTGGGCTTAATCGCCGTTTCTCTCTTCTTGCCCATGTTTAAGCTGTTGTCGCAGTTTGGCGAGGCTGCTTAAGCGCGACATGTCCTGGCCAGGTAAGCTCATGACCTCTTTAAGGGCACGACTTTTCTTGAGCCTTTTGCTAGTGAACGCTCTCGTTCTTGGGGGCTTGGCGCTTTGGGTTGCCCGTAACCAAGCGGATTCCGCAAAGGTGCGTCAAGACGCAAGACAAGCTTTGTTGTTGGATCGTCTCCAGCAGTTCCAACCCAAGAAATCTGAGGATTTGGCATCCATTTTGCGTTGGCCACTTTGGGCGGAATTTGATGATGCCCTAGTAGTGGATCAAGCTCTTTTAGAAATCGAGGGCCACGTTTTGCCGATTGGGACTTTTTTAAATCCAATCGGGCGCCGTCATCGCTCGGCGGATTATCCCCTCCAGTCCATTATTTATGCTTTACACCAATCATTAGAGTCTCACAGTTCTGTTCAGGTGGCAGGGGGAGTCGCTCTTCCGATTTATAAACCCGGACCTGCCGGTCTTCGAGGTGAATCTTGGGGTGGGGTATTTGTGAAACCCAAGCCCGCTCTTTCGTCAACCCCTCTCTATACCAGGCTCCTTTTTGCTGGCGCCCTAACGACATTAGTCGGTGCGGCTCTTCTTTACTTTTTTTTGGGCCGTTCGCTCTTGCGACCCGTGGAAGAACTTTCGCAAGCTGCACAAGACTTTGGTTCGGGGAAAGAGCCGCGACTTCCTCAAAGCACTCGTGCAAAAGAATTCGATGACCTCCTTTTGTCCTTTGAGAGCATGATGCGCCAAATAGGCGGTTTCCAGAAGGAGTTGAAAAGTGAAGTGGAGGCTGCAACCGAGCGGGCATCTACAGCTGAGCGCCGTGCTGCCCGTCAAGACCGCTTAGCCGCCATGGGCACCTTGGCTGCAGGGCTTGCCCACGAAATCAATTCCCCTTTGGCTGGAGCTCTTCAAGGTTTAGAAATCCTTCGCAAGGAAGCTCAAGGGGAGAAGGCTGAACGCTATGGGAACTTGACCAACGAAGCTTTGGAAAGAATCAGCCAGTTGGTTCGCCGCCTCTTGTTGCTGGCGCCTTCTCATGTGGAATCGGGGGATTGCGATCTGTCTGAGGTCGTCGCGGACTTACCCGACTTTTTGGCCAGTCAGCTCCAAAAACATCAACTTCACCTCCAACTTCCTGAACAGCCCATCCGAGTGCGCGCTTCTGTTGGCGATCTCTTTCCGGTTTTCTTAAACCTGGTGCGGAATGCGTTGGATGCCTTTCAAGATTCGAAGCCTGAAGGGGGTGGGAATATTTGGATTCGTGCGACTGCCCAACAAGGGGAAGTCGTAGTTGTCATTCGCGACGATGGGCCAGGTGCTGATGAAAGCTTGTTGCCCCACCTTTTCGAACCTTTTGTGACTGATAAGGAAGTTGGAGAAGGGACTGGTTTGGGTTTGGCTCTTGCTCACGCCACAATCCGACAACTCTCGGGTTCATTGGATGCTCAAAATCATGAGCAGGGGGGGCTTGAAGTAACGATATGCCTCCCTATCAGCCCGTCTCATGGAGTGAACAGTTGAACGTAGCTCTCTGGAGCATGCTTGGGCTCTTGCTCGCATCGGCCTGCTTTTCGGGAGCGGAAGCGGCTCTTTTCACTTTGGCTTCCCGGTATCCTGGCGCGACTCCAGGTTTGTCCAAAAGCTTACTTCGCAAACCGGCAGTAGCCCTGACAGTGATTTTGTTGGGGAACCTATTAGTAAACCTGGCCTATTTTGCCTCTTCCGCGACCTGGGCCTCCTCTGCGGGAGGACAACTTGGCGTGATTATTCCAATGGGGGCGGTTCTTGGCATAGTCCTCTTTGGTGAAATCCTTCCCAAGGTAATTGCCTACCGAATGCCCATTGGGGCAGCATGGGCTTTGCTCCCTCCCGTTTGGCTTCTCTTTAAATTTCTTGGACCTGTTGCCGAAGTGTTGAATGCGCAGCTTTTTCGAGACCCTCCAAAACAAGGCATGTCTCCAGAGAGCGTCGGCGAATTACTTGAAGCCGAAGGAGATGAGTTGCTTCCCGCTGCTGAAGCCAACCTGCTGAAACATGTTTTGGAAATGGGCGTTCTGCGAGCTGGCGCTGTGCGCCGTCCTTTGCGAGATACCTTGGAGGTTCCTGCCGATATGCCATTGGCCAAAGCTCGACAAATTATGCGTGAACACCGTCGAGCCTGGGCGGTAGTGGAAGATGAGTCGGACAAACCCATTGGAGTATTAGACCTAACTCGAAACCCTGAGGGGGAAGGCGTTTTTGATGCCATGTTGCCCCTCGCAATCCTTCCTGAAGTGGCCCCCTTGGCTCGTGGGGCAACGTTACTAAGAGAAACAGGGCTGCCCTTTGTGCTTCTCGTGGATGAATATGGAGAGCCTGCAGGTTTGTTGGAGCGAGGGCGATGGGCCGACACTCTTTTGGATCGTTCCTCCGAAACTTCTGAAGGCGTACCCAGTATTCGCCCCCTTTCAGAGAACCGGTTCTTAGTTGAAGCAGGGCTTCCCCTCCATCTTTTCCGCGAGCGATTTGGCGACCCTGGTGAAGTTGATCCCAAATTAGACACCATTGGTGGGCTTCTGGCGGAGCGATTGGAGCGAGTGCCCGAAGAAGGGGACGAACTTGAACTCTCTTCAGAAGGGGACCGCATTTTGTTGCATGTTCTGAAGTGTGCAGGCTCCCGGCCATACTTGCTGCAAGTCACCTTGTTCCCGAACAAGAACAATAACCAAGGGGCATCTGACTAATGGCCTGGATTCTTCTCGCAGTTGCTTTGTTTGCTTCGGCAGTTTTTGCTGGGGCAGAAACAGGCCACTATGCTCTGTCTCCTTTGGAATTGCGGCATGTTGCTCGAGGGCGTCGTCGAGCAAGAATCCACCTTCGACTTTCTGCTTCTTCCGCTGGTTATCTTTGTGCTCTGCTGATTGGGAATAACCTCGCCAATAATGCTGCGGTGCAGGCTGGTGGAAAACTTTTACAAGAACACTCCTTATCGAACCCTCATTTTTTGGCGGCAGCGATTTTGACCCCGATAGTCTTTCTATTGGGAGAAGTGATCCCGAAACAATGGGTGCTCGCTCGACCTTTGGAGAGGAGCCTTCTTTTGACTCCTTTTCTCTTGATTGTGCGGATTATCCTTTATCCCATTTCTGCTTTCATGACTTCGGTCTTGGCTCTATTGGGTTTGGAGGGAAAGGACTATCGACGCAAGCAACTTGCAGCTTTGCTTTGTGATCAACCCCAATCTTTATCGGGTGGAGGGGAAGTTCTTCATGCCGCTCATCGAGCTTTGCTCTCAAAGGGACGAGGCGTGAAACCATTCCTACGGGAAATTCCTCTGCTCTCATCAAATACCACCCTCGCCGAAGCTCGAAAGGTCCTTTCCCGGACTAGGGACACCCTCGCCTTTCTCGAGCGCCCAGGTGCGGCTCCTATGCTCTTGCTGGGAAGTCGCTTGGCCCTGGCAACCGAGGGTGCTTCTCCTCTCACACTTGGGCGGGAAATTCCGCAACTGGGGGGCACCGAGGACCTATCCTTGGTTCTGGAGCGTCTCCGCGGCCTAGATTCTGGTTTTGCTCTCCTCAAAGAGGGGTCGGATTGGGTCCTTCTAGACCTCGAGCATATCCTGGGTCTCCTTCTTGCTGAGGAGCCCCTTCCCGAACAATGAAACCCCGTACCCATACCTTGACACTTCTTCTCCTGGCGGCCCTTTTGGGGGCGGTGTTGATGCGTTGGCTTGCGCCTGAAACCGTTGTAGCCCAGTCGGCAGATTCGGGCGGAAGGTATGTGGCCGTGACTGGGCCTTATGAGCAAGGTGTTTCCCTCCTTTACGTATTGGATCAGGAAACCCAGCACTTGGCTGTCTACGAAGCTCGAGGAGGTGCGCCTAACTCTCGAAAGGTCATTTTTGTCGGCGCTCGAAACATTGGCCTTGACCTTCTTTTAGATGGATTCAACGATGAATCCACCCATTCCTACCAGGAAATCGCGGAGCAGTTCCAAAAGCGAGGGCTCTCTGCGTCAAAATCCTCAGTTGAGGAGCCTGAAAAATAGGTATCCTGGCCATCCCGGCGATTCCCCGCCACCCACCCCAAAACTGAAACTACCGTGAGCGACAGCGAATTTTTCTCCTTTGAAAACGCCATCGACAAGCTCGAGCTTGCCGAAGATGATTTGAAGCGCCTTATTTCTGCCGGAGAAATCCGTGCATTCCGTGAAGGTTCCAAAATGCGCCTCCGTGCTGAAGATGTTGTCCGTGTTGCCCAGGACTTGGGCCTTGGCGGCGATATTGAAGAAGTGGACGCCGGCGAAGTTCTGGAAGTTGAGGAAGTTGTTTTCTCTGAAGATTCTTCCGAGGACGCTGGAATGGTGACAACTCAGTTGTCTGAAGAGGACACTCTATTAGACGAAGACTTGGAAGTTGTTGAAGTTGACGAAGACCTTGAGATTGAAGAGGATGTCTCAACCATTGCTCCAAGTGCGCGTGCGCGAGTGGCGAGTCGTGGCGCAGGTGTTGCCGTTGAAGCTAGTTCCTCTGAAACAAAAGGAATTCTTGTTGCTCTCGCGGCCACTGCGCTTGTCATGTTGTGGGGGATGGCTTTTGTCATCGCCATGCTTTCCTCTGCTAGCAATGGCATTACGGATGGCATCGTAGAAATGTTCGCCGGTTGAGACCGGCCTTAGCTTTCGCGGCGATCTGCCTTCTGGCGGTCGCCGCGTCTTCGTGTCAAAGGGTGCAGGCGCCTCCTTCGCCCGCGTTAAAAACACTGGGTACCCTTGTTCTTCTTCCCGCTGTGAATGTGGACTCTCCGATGCTTCTCATGGGGCGCTATGAAGTGACCCAAAATGAGTTTGATTCCTTTCCCGAAAATGGTGAGCTTCCCGTCACCATGATTCCTATAGAGGCGGCTCAGACCTGGGCTAAGGAAAGGGGGTTCCGTTTGCCCACCTTGCAGGAATGGCAATTTGCCGCCCAGGATGGAGCGGGGGTGGTTTATCAAACTAAGGGTTCATTAGACGGCAAAGCCAATGTGATGGAACTGGGTGCACACGAAGCTCTTCCCGTTGGGGTTTTTGAGCGAGGTGCGACCCGTTTTGGACTTTTCGACATGATGGGGAATGTTTGGGAGTGGGTTGCTCCAGAAGAAAAGAACGGTTCATTACCCGGTCAAGTTTTGGCTTGTGGTGGCTCATTTGCTCGGAGTGGAGAAGATTTGTCCACGACCACCACACGCTTCTTGGAAAATGGAGAGGCCGCCGACGACCTCGGATTTCGTGTTTGTGCTGATGCCGAAGCTTGGCTTTTAGGATGGGTTTTGCCTCTTTGGATTCAATCGAAGAAAGGGAGTGAGGATCGATCCTCGATAATTGCTTCTTTTGCTCTTTGGGATTCCACCTTGCGCAATGAACTTGCAAAGAATTTGAAAGAAGGGGACTTCCCGCCGGACTTTCTAGATGCACTGTCTTATTTGAAAGAATGAAAATTTCTGAGTTGAAAGCCGGTTTGGAACAACGGGGCCTTGTGCCTCGCAATCGCTTTGGACAGAACTTTTTAATTGACCCAGCCCTCTTAAAATCCATCCCAAAAGATGCCGGCGTTCAAACTGGCGACAGAGTGTTGGAAGTTGGGCCCGGAGCGGGCGCTCTGACTGAAGAACTTCTGGCTGCCGGTGCGTTAGTTCTAGGTGTTGAAATCGATGTTGGTTTGCATGCTTGGCTTCAAGAACGTTTTCATCACGAAATATCAGAAGGAAGTTTGCGCTTAGTGGAGGGGGACGTCCTCGCCAAGACTGAGCGGCTTCATCCTGAAGTTGAGGCGTGGTGGAACTCCGGACCACCACCAAGAGTTGTGTCAAACTTACCCTATGTGATTTCTGGCCCCTTCCTAGGTCGCCTACCTGGTCGCCCTCTTTTAGGGGCACATATTCTTCTGCAAAAGGAAATGGCGGAGAAGGCCGCTGGGAGAGGGGGTGCAGGTTCCCTTCCGGTTCGTTTGGGCTTGTCTTTTGAGGTTTCTCTTGGGCGCGGATTGCCGCCAGAGGTTTTTTGGCCTCGCCCAAAGGTGGACTCAATTTTTTTAAACCTGCACCCTCTAGAGGAGGCACCCTCGCCAGCGGAAGAGAAGGTCCTCCGGGAATTACTCAGACTTGGGTTTGCGCAAAAAAGGAAGTGTCTCTTGCCCCGACTTTCCGCTGACTTTCCTGCTGCATCTGAAGCCTTGACGAACTCAGGAGTTTTGGAAACTGCACGGCCCGAAGAAGTCCCTGCTTCTCTGTGGCTGAAAGCCGCCCGAGAGGTCATAATCCAGGATTCCTCTTCCCCTTAATTGCCAAAAATCAAGCTTAGATGACCCCAGAAATGGACCTTCAAGAATTGACCGCGCGGATTAAAGACCGTGTGGAAATTGAAGCTGTGGTTTCTCGGAAAGTCCGATTGACAAGAAAGGGGAATCGATTGTGGGGGCTTTGCCCGTTCCATTCCGAAAAGACGCCGTCTTTCACTGTTGAGCCTGCCCGCGGCTTTTTTAAGTGTTTTGGCTGTGGCGAGGGCGGGGATGTGATTAGTTTTGTGATGAAGCAAGATGGGCTTGAGTTTTGGGAAGCCCTGAACTTGTTGGCCGACCAAGCTGGCGTGGAGGTACCTCGGCTTTCCGGCGCCACTGCTCCCTCCCCAATGAGAGATAAAGCGCGGGAAGCTTTAAGCTTGGCTCGCTCTTTGTTCCATCAAGAACTTGACACCGTAGCGGGCGCGGGTGCTCGGGAATATCTGAAGCAACGCAATGTTTCCGAGCGAATGTGGAGGCATTTTTCCTTAGGTTGGGCTCCAGCTGAACCCGGTTGGCTTAGCCAACGTCTCCGGAAGGCGGGGATTCCGGATGAGGCCATGGTGGAAGCTGGTTTGGCTTACTTCCCGGAGGGAACTCGTCGGCTTCGAGATCGGTTTTGGGATCGCCTCGTTTTTCCCGTGGCGGATCGCTCTGGACGAACAGTCGGTTTCTCGGGCCGTTTTTTGCCAGGCTCTAAAGCAGAGGAAAGGGGGATGGGGAAATATGTCAATTCCCCTGAAGGGCCTCTATTCCCCAAGCGCCGCCTTCTTTTCGGACTTGAGCTTCTTGCCGAGGGTTTGCGGGAAAAAGGGGAGGAAGTTCCCATTTACCTTGTGGAAGGGAACCTGGACGTGGTCATGCTCCACCAGGCCGGTTACCCCACGACCTTGGCCGCATTGGGGACGAGTATCACCGAGGACCATGTTCGAAGCCTTCGCCGCCATCTCCATCCCGTCTATTTGGTTCTTGATGGCGACGAGGCGGGCAAAAAAGCAGCTTGGAAGGCTGCTCGGTTGATGGTCTCGGAGGGCATTCCTGTCAAGGTGGTTTTACTGCCAGAAGGGCAGGATCCCGCCTCAATGGTGAGCGCCGGAGAAGAGGAGCAACTTTCCCAACATCTTGATTCTGCGTGGGATATACTCGATTGGCGTCTTGAAGTTTGGACCAAAAAACCAGATTTCCAAGACCCGGCGGTTCAAGTCAAAGCTGCGCGCGAGGTCGCGGAATGGATTTCTGTTACTCCCGACCCGGCGCTGGCGGAGATTTGGTCTCGTCGGGCTGGAGATCGTTTAGGGCTAACCATCGAGAGCCTCCGTCGCATGATTAGTAGTGGAAATAGACTGCAAAGCCATTCTCCACAAACGGTTACGGCGACGGACAACCCCCCACCTAAGAAGAAACCAGCCCTGGAGGCCCTGAAGAGAAACGAATTCGAAATCCTCGCCACCCTCCTTAACGATTCAAGCCTATTCCCAAGGCATCGGCAGGAACTGGAAGCTCTGGAGATTCAAACCCCCGTGGCAAGGCGTCTTTTGGCTTGGTGCCAGGAGCGCCGCCAACAGAGCCTCCCTTTTGACCTTTTTGCTGCTTTGCGGGAGTTCCCAGAAGGCGATTCCCAGGCCTTTTTGGAAGAAATTAGGCAGAATCCGCCAGGGAATTCCGAAATTGCATTGGAATCTGCTCTTCAAGCTCTTCCTGCGAATCGAGAATTGGCTTATAAAGAAGCTCGTTTGGGAGTGCGAAAACAAGATGAGGAACTTTCTGATTCGGAACTTTCTGGACTCCAGCGTAAAATAGACCTTTCCGCCTCCGACGAATAACCTTAATCGAAAGATCGGGACCCTAAAAAATGCCAACGAAAAAATTGGATTCAGCGACAACAACCGTTCTGGACGCCCTCGTCCAGAAGGGCGCCGTTACTGGCACACTTCCTATGGATGAAATTCAGTCCGCCTTTCCTAAGGCAAGGATTGACGTCATGCATAGTGTTCTTGACCGCCTCGAATGCGAAGGGATTCGCCTGGTGGATACTTCTGAACAAGCGGGAATGATTCCTGCGGTTACGGCTCCAACTGCTGTGACTTCGAAGCCTATTGCACCCATCGCTGACCGAAGTCGCGGTTCTGGGAATACGCCAGTTTTAGAAAAAATTGATGACCCAGTCCGGATGTATTTGACTCAGATGGGTGAGATTTCTTTGTTAACTCGTGATGAAGAAATTTCCCTTGCGAAGAAAATTGAAGTGACACGGAAGTTATTCCGTCGGATGGTTTTGGAATCGGGCTTCTCGTTAGAGCGTGTCCTGGAACTTCTTAATCAGCTTCGGAATCAAGAGGTTGCGTTTGACCGCACCTTGAAAGTGAACCCTTCTGCTCAAGCGAACTCTTCTTTTGCGGTTCGCCACTTCAACCGGAAGATGAAGAAGCAAGCCATCTCCGAGGAATCCACAACGGGTACTTCGGACATTGATGGTGGAGCTGGTTACGAACTCACAAAGCAAGATTTGGAACAGCGCCTGGAAGGCCACTTCCACGCTCTAAATGAGTTGTTCTCTGCTGTTCGCGTTGCGACAGAAGTAAACCTGGACAAGAAGTTAAAGGCCTCCGAAAGAGACTTGTTCCGCTCAGGGATTCGTGCGCGCCAACGCTGCATTTCTGTTCTTGTGGAAGAACTACACTTCCAGGTGGATCTTGTTCAAGACATGATTGGCCTTTTGGAAACCCGGCGAAGGGAGTGGGCCTTGCTTCACGATGCGATAGATTCGTTTGATGCTAAATACAAGCGGACTAAAGATGGGGCAGCTGAATATGCCGCTCTGGTTTCGCGTGAGCAAGAATTTCATTGCCGGGCCATGGAGAGCTGGGAAGACTTCCAAAGGCGCATCTCTCGCATTCAGCAGTATCTGGATTACTACGAGGATGGCAAGCAAAAGCTATCTTCCGGGAACTTGCGGTTGGTCGTTTCTATTGCCAAGAAATATCGCAACCGAGGGCTCTCCTTCCTTGACTTGATTCAAGAGGGGAACACTGGCTTAATGAAAGCTGTTGAGAAATATGAATATCGCCGTGGATATAAGTTCTCAACTTATGCCACTTGGTGGATTCGCCAGGCGATTACTCGCTCCATTGCTGACCAAGCTCGCACGATTCGTGTTCCAGTCCATATGATTGAGACCATGTCTAAATTGCGAGCCGTCCAAAAGCGCTTGCTTCAGACTATGGGTCGTGAGCCGTGCCTAGACGAGATGGCTGAGGCCGCTGATATTTCTTTGGACGAAGCTCAACGTGTCATGAAGATTGCACGGCATCCGATTTCCTTGGATCGCCCGATTGGCGACAGTGATGACAGCTACTTCGGAGACTTCATTGAAGATGAAACTTCTGAAAACCCTGTAGAACGTGCGGGCCAAGAAATGCTCAAGGACAGAATCAACGATGTCCTTGATTCTCTAACTTTCCGTGAACGCGAGATCATTAAGCTCCGCTATGGAATTGGCGACGGCTACACCTACACCTTGGAAGAGGTTGGGCGAATTTTCCGAGTAACTCGAGAACGTGTTCGCCAGATTGAAGCGAAGGCAGTTCGGAAACTGCAGCATCCAGTTAGGGCGCGCAAGCTGTCTGGATTCCTGGATGGCGTTGTTGCGGACTAATCTTCACTAAGATTCAAGGTTTTTGGGTCGGGGGCATGTAGTCTGTCTCGGTGAAAGAGACCCTATCTACCCTGACGGCAGTTCAGAAGTTCGATGATCGCCTGATGGTCCTCCGTCGTCGCCTTGAGTCTTTGCCTGTTGAACTCGGGGAACAAGAAACGCGTTATTCAGTTCTTGAGGCCGAAGCGGAAAAACATCTTGTTGAGCGCAAGAGAGCTCTTTCTTGGGCCCAGTCCTTGGAAAATGATGTTCGTGACTGGGAAGCTCGAGTTGAAAAGTTAGAACAGCAAATCCGAATCTTGCGGGATGCCGGAGCAGCCCAAGTGGCTCGCCATGAAGCGGAGCAGCATCGAGGAGAGATTGCGAAGGCTGAAGAAAAGGCCATTGTTCTCCTTGAGAAGGCTGAGAAGTTAGCGGAATCGGCCGTTGAAGCCAAAGAGGGGTTGGCTCCGGAGCTCGAAGAACTCGAGCTATTTCGAAAGACTGTTGTTGCAGACGAAGTCGAACTTCAAGAGGAGATTGCTTTTCTTCAGAATTGTCGGGACACTCTGTTTCAAAAGGCACACCGCTCAGGGCGCGATCTTTATGAAAAGTTGATGCCCTCAAGAAAAGGGAGGCCGGTGACTTCTCTACGAGGCGATTCTTGTGGGGGCTGTGGCATGTCAGTTGCCCCAAACGATCGAATTAAAGTGGCCAAGATGGCCAGTATCGCGACTTGCCGTTCTTGTTCAAGGATTCTAGTGCAAGAAGAAGTATGGGATAGCGTTCGAGAGGAAACCTCCGTCGAAGGCCCCAGGGCCTGAGGGAATATCGGGTAGAATGTGGAACCAAGAACCCTTGGTCCTCATTTGCCATGTTTAACATCCCAGTCCTTCTCCTCTTTTCCGTATATCCTCTATTGCCTCAGGATTCTCTTGAGGGCCAACTTCCCAAACGGGATCTTGGCGTCGACGCTTTCCTTGCAACCTATCCCGATTACGATGGGCAAGGTATTCGTGTGGCCGTTTTAGATACTGGGATTGATCCAGGCCACCCCTTTCTGCAAGCCACACCCCAGGGCACGCGAAAAATTGTGGATTGGTACGACGCCACTAGTGATGGTCGCCTAGACACGAGCTATACCGTTTCTTCCGAAAGCGATGACATGATTGGCCTTTCCGGTCGGAAAATGCTCCTTGGAAAGTGGTTCCAAGCCAACCGCACTTATCACATGGGTCGAATTGATGGCGACTTTCTTCCTGGAGGTTTGACAAGTCGGATTCAATCCGATCGACGCGCAGACTGGCAGGAGAATAAGACCAGTTTTGAGGAAGCGAAAGCACGTTGGGCTGCAAATCGCACCGAGGAAGGGACGACGCAGACTTTGCTTGAGAAGGAAATCTCCCGTCGCATGGAGTCATTTCAGGACCCTGGACCTGTTTGGGATGTTCTTGTTTTCCAAAATGAAGAAACATGGACAGTGCTCGTTGACAATGATCAAGATGGTGATTTCAATGAAGAATCCGGTCTCCATTCCTTTCGGGAAACTGGGGAGTGGGCAACACTTGGTGATGAGTCAAACCTGAACTACTGCGTTCAAGTTCCCGGAGACGGATCCTTGACCATGATTTACTTCGACACCAACGGCCATGGGACACATGTTGCTGGCATCATTGGTGCGTGGGAAGGCGAAGCCGGTCGCATGAATGGCGTAGCTCCAGGTGTTGAATTTGTGGCCATCAAAATTGGCGACGGAAAGTATGGGGGCGCCACGAGTGGATTTTCTATTGCGAAGGCTTTGGACTATGCCGTGGAAGCTGGATGCACCGTGGCGAACATTTCTTTTGGCGGACCCTCCTTCTTCGCTGACGGAAAAGAGCCGGATGCTTGGATTATTGATGAGGCACGCCGCCGCGGACTGATTACGGTTTCTTCTGCTGGCAATGAAGGTCCTACTTTGTCCACCGTTGGAGCTCCTGCAACTGCTCGTGGTGCCTTTTCAATTGCCGCTGCGGTTTGGCCGGATACCCAAAAAGTAAATTATGGTTCTTTGAATCCAACGGAACCGGTTCTCTTTGACTTTTCCAGCCGAGGCCCCCTTCCTACGGGTTCCCTTGGCGTAGATTTCACCGCGCCGGGTGCTGCACTCTCTTCTTTGCCTTCCTGGCTTGGAACCAAGGGAGAGAATTTCAATGGAACTTCCATGGCAGCTCCTCAAGCGAGTGGTTGCGTCGCCCTACTTCAATGCGCTGCCAATGGCGAAGGGCTTCCTCACTCGCCAACTCGAATCTACCGGGCGATGAGGATGGGTGCTCAACCCCTGTTGGGCTTTGATTGGGTTGATCAAGGACATGGGGCAATTTCCATGCTCCCTTCCTTGGATGCCCTGAGAACTCTTCAAGGAATTGATGAAGACGACCGCGAATACATTATTTCCGTGAGCAATCCTTTTGGGACAGGTAGTGGGGTCTATATTCGCGATCTCGCATCAATGAATCCCTTCGAAACGCGAGTCAACATGGCTCCTGTTTTTGAAGAGGACGCATCAAATGCAGAAAAATCCTCTTTCCTTCGCACTTTCCGAGTGGAGTGCGAGTCGGGGTGGGTGACTGGGCCCGATGCTTTCTACACTTCCGCTCAGGGACATTCCTTCAATTTGAGGATCAACCCTGCGGAGCTTCCTGAAGGCCTTAGTGGAACTCGAGTTTTTCTTTGGGATGTGGATAAGCCCATCTCTGCAGGGCCGGATGTTGTGATTCCTGTGACTGTTG
This sequence comes from Planctomycetes bacterium UBA7888, assembly GCA_002500505.1. Classification (GTDB taxonomy): domain Bacteria; phylum Planctomycetota; class UBA1135; order UBA1135; family UBA1135; genus UBA7888. The sequence goes on along the minus strand of DLRM01000007.1, from coordinate 71,689 downwards.
TGAAGCCGTCTATTGTTGCAACCTCTTCAAATAAGGACTGGATTCGCGACTTTCAAATCGAGCCTGGAGAACTAAGCAGAAATTATGTCCGTGTCCCCGAGGGCGCCAACTATGTGAAAGTGAAATTCACTCAATCAAGTAAAGGGCGGAATGAATTTCGGACGGGTGCGGGGTCAGTAAGTGGTTTCCTCTATGAAGGGAATCGGCAAAAGCGGGGCCGCTTCTTTCTTGACGAGTGGGGAAATGCTGAGCAAGTGGTTCCTGTTGAGCCTGGAACCGTTTTTGAGTACACCATTGCTTCTCGTTGGGCAGTGAATCAAAGCGCCGACATCAAACTCGAAATGGAATTCATTGGACTGGTTGCCCAAAGCTCGGAAATGGTAATTCCTGCCGGGCAAGGAACCGGTTACCTCGCCGTGAAGTCCCTACTTCAAAGCGAAACCGTCACCGCCTCTGCAAGCTTGGCCGGTGTGGCGATTCCAGTTTTTGCTGAAATGGAAATCCTTCCAGACCCCATTCGTTCTACCGTAATGGATGGCCGGGGTATGTTTTATGGGGTGATGGAGTGGGAACAGTATTTGCCCTCCAAGAGTTCTGTGAGCCTCTACACTCCTTATTCCATCCAAACAACTGAGATTCGCGAGGACCTTGCCTTAGAGGTTTACGATTACATGGATCGTTTGGTTGAACGGAAAATTGTTTATGAGTGGGAGACCGATCTAGGCTCCATGGATGCAGGGAATTATCGCTTCCGTTTGACTTTCCCTTCTTTAGGGCAGAATGCTCTTACTGCTCGCTTCGCGGGATCGGAATTGCGAGTCGCCAATCTTCACGAGGGTCTTTCTCTTTTTGGGGATTTAGACTCTGCAATGGAGGAAAGTGGGGGTCTCGGTCGCCTTCGTATTCCATATAGGGGTGCACGTTCTATTTTCGCGCGTGTCCCTGAACTGGATGATTTGCCGAGTGGTCAGTATTACTATGGCTCGGTGAGTTTTAAGAGTGGCGAAGACACCCTTTTGAATCTTCCTTTGCGAATCGAACGTCCCGCCTTGGGGTCATCAGGGTCGGGCGTTGTGGAAGCCTCGGCAGAAGTGAACACTAAAGCCAAAGAAGCGGAAACTGCCTATTTGGCCTCTTTGGCGAATCCCGAAACCGAACTAGGCGTCCTTCTTGAACAATCCCGTTCCTGGCAGAAAGCTAGCCCAGACGACCCCATGGCGACTCTTTCGGTTCTTCGTTCTCTCGGAGCGGCTTCACTGAGCCAATACGCTCTCCAAGACGCCCCGGGTTTCCTTTCGGAATTCCCGCATTACCAAAAAGAATTCCTTGAGGCTGCTCCAGCTTGGAACCCAGCCCAGAATTAGGGCTTAGATAGCAAAGAAACCCTTCCTTTACATGATTTAGCTTGAAGGAATCTCAAAAGAGGAGAAAGAAAACTTTCTCCTCTTTTTCTTTTTCGTGCTAAGTTGGACTTGAGTCTATGGAATCGAATCCCTCCTCACTTCGTCCTGAAGGTGCAACCGATTTGCTTCCCCGCCTTGCCCTTTGCGGAAATGTATTCCCGGGTGACACGATGGGGAGCGTGTTTTCGGCTTTAGATGGTCCCGCCCAAGAATTTGCGACCCGTTTGCGCTCCCAGGGATGGCAACAATCTCTTGGCTTTGGCCTATATTTTTCTGACTTTGCCGTTTCTGAATTAGCACGCAACCCAAGTAAACAAAAGCGACTCGCGAAATGCCTAGCTAACTCAGGCTTTAAACCTTGGACCGCAAATGCCTTTCCTTTTGGAGGATTTCATTCGGGTCCAGTCAAGGAGGCCGTTTTTATGCCGGACTGGCGCGATTCTCGCCGTCCTTCCTTCACTTGTAGAGTTGCTGAAACTTTAGCGCACCTTTTAATGCCGGGGGACCGCGCCTCAGTTTCAAGTTGCCCTCTGGGCTATGGCCCTGATGCTCGCCGCTCTCCAAAAAGTTTGGAGTTTTTACGGCGAGCCCAAACGGGCTTGTTGCGTTTGGAGGAACGAACGGGTGTTCGGATAACCCTGGGTTTGGAACCCGAACCGGATGGTGCCTTTGAACGCGTTGGAGATTTAGCCGAGTGGCTTCAAGCCAACCTCTATCCAGAGACACCTATAGACGAACGTCGCGTTGGTGTTTGTTGGGACCTCTGTCATTCCGCAGTCGTGGGCGAAGCTCCTGAAGACGCTTTGGCCGCCTTGTCCAAGCACGGAATTCCCTTAAGCAAGGTTCAGATATCTTCAGCGATTTACTTGGAGGGGGGGGTGTCTCCCGAGCAGGTCACACGCTTAAAAGCGCTCTGTGACGACCCATGGCTGCATCAAGTTCGTGGAACGCTCAAAGATGGTCGACCCTTTGCCTATAGCGATTTGCCTCGGCTTTTGGATAACCCTGCGGTTCTCGAAGTGATTGATCAGTTACGCGTGCACTGTCACGTCCCGGTTCATCAATCCGACTTTGGTGATGAGCTTTACGGGACTCCCTGGAAGGAGTCCGTCCAACTTGCCCTGAAAGCTGGATGTTTAGATTTTGAGCTTGAGACCTACACTCTTTCTGCATTGCCTTCTGGCTATTTGGCCCAGGATGGGATGATGGGGACGATGACGACTGAGATGGAGGCCTGTGCGGACGCACTCTGGCCCCAAGATTCCTCCCATTGAGCCTCTGCTTGATGTCCCTGCCATCTTGACTCGCTGGCAGGACTCTTTTATTCTGCTCGGCCCTTTCCTGGGAAAACTACCCAGGAACGGCCCCATCGTCTAGTCTGGCCTAGGACACCAGGTTTTCATCCTGGCAACAGGGGTTCAAATCCCCTTGGGGTCACCACCCAACCCGGCAATCATGAAGGTTGCCGGGTTTATTATTTTTCGCCAGCCATCGGGTGGGCTTGCTGGTAAAGTTTGCGAAGCCCTTCAAGTGAAACATGGGTATAGATTTGGGTGGTCCCTAAGCTGGCATGCCCAAGTAATTCTTGAACGGTGCGAAGGTCTGCTCCCCGGCGGAGAAGATGGGTTGCAAAGGAGTGCCTCAGAGTGTGGGGGGAGCAAGCTCGATGAATACCAGCCTTCTCGAGGTATCGTTGCAAAATGCGGCGCAAAGAGCGGTCCGTGAGCCGACCTCCTTTGGGGTTTAGAAAAAGGGCATTTCGGTCCAGGCGGCGAAGGGACTTTTGGGTGAGGTACCCCTCAATGGATTCCGTGGCTGGGCCGCCGAGCATGGCCCAGCGTTCCTTCCTGCCCTTCCCTCGCAGCAAGACTCGTCCTTGTTTGAGGTCTAAATCTTGCTCATCGATGCCAACCAGTTCGGAAGCTCGACAGCCAGTGGAATAAAGAACCTCGAGTAGTGCCCGGTCCCTTTTGCCTTCAGGGTCATCCACAGGGCTTGGAGCGGCGAGGAGCGAATCCACTTCGTCTTCCTCCAGGTAGCGAGGCAGTTTGCGTTTGCGCTTGGGTGCCTTCAAGGAAAGGGCTGGTTGATTTGCGATGCGGCCCACATCTTCAAGCCAGCGAAAGAAAGCTCGAATTGAGGATAAATGGCGAGCAATCGTGGCCGGGCTGAGGCCTTGTTGTGAGAGTCCCGCAAGGTGAAGACGTAATTGGGCTGGACGAGTTCCAGACAAGCTTGCGGGAGGCGCCTCGGATTTCAACAGGAAAAGGAATAGGGCGTCCAAGTCCTTTCCGTAAGCACGCTCGGTATGTGGGCTCACCTGACGTACTTCTCGAATATGGCGAAGGTATTCTGCGCGTTCCTTCTGCCAAGCTATTGGCAGGTCGTGGGGGGATTCCTCTTCTTCAGGCATCGCACGACATAATAGGGGTTCATGCTTCGACTTCAGACCGTTGTTCTCGAGAGTTGCGGGGGGCCATCCCTGGCGAAACTCCTGGAAGTGCTTCCAGAGGGGGGGCGCCCTGTTCTTTTGGATAGCTCCGATGGTTCCGGATGGTCGTTGCTCGCCTGGGACCCGGATTGTGTTCTGGAGGGGAACTTGACCCAAAATGAAGACTCTTCCGAGGCTTGGCCACTTGCAAAACAAGATCCCGCCCAATTGCTTGAGGAAATATCTTCCAAGGAGATTTGGGAACCTGCATCGGGACTGCCACCAGAGGCTTGGTCAGGGGGCTGGATTGGCTGGTTCTCTTTTGAGTGCGGGCATGCTTGGGAAGCTTTCCCCTGGGCGAAAAAGTCATCCACCCAACTCCCGGACTTTTCTTTCGCTCGCTATCGAAAAGCAATTGCTCAATCACCGGATGGCACACTTTTCCTTTGCTACGCCCAAGATATGGGCCATGAAAACTCTCAAGAAACATCTCATCTATTGAATTGTTTTCATTTGATGCTCGAAGAAACGGAATCTATTGAAGATTCATTGCATGAAGCCAGTTCGCCCATCTTGGGTCCATTAATATCTCACTCCTCTCCGGTGAGTTTCCAAAAGAGAGTTTCCAAGCTTCGGGATTGGATTGGCGAAGGAGAACTTTTCCAAGCTAATCTTTCTCATGCCATGGAGGCGGAATGTCTTCAGCCCCCCCGGAATCTTTATTCCCATGTTCGCAGAGAGCAGTCCACTTCCATGAGCGCATACTGGGAGGATGAACAAGGCCACGCAATGTTGTCTTGGTCGCCAGAACGCTTTCTTCAAGTGGACGGCGAATATCTTCAAACGCGTCCCATTAAGGGGACGGCTCCCCGCGGCTTGAACGAATTGGATGACGAGAACATTGCTCTCGCTTTGGAAAAGAATGAGAAGGAGCGCGCGGAATTGACCATGATTGTGGATATGGCTAGAAACGACTTGGGTCGTGTTGCTCAAATTGGGAAGGTTCGCGTCCGGAGCTCAGGTGAAGTGGAGCGGTTCTCTACCCTCCATCACCGAACCGCAGTGATTGAAGCCGAGTGGAATCCTTCTGATGGTATTGCTTCTCTTTTTCGAGCCACCTATCCACCAGCTTCGGTGACGGGGGCACCCAAAGTGCGCGCATTGCAAGCCATTTCAGAATTGGAGGAAGAAACCCGCGGAGTTTATTGCGGTAGCTTTGGAATTTGGCAACCTGGTCCCAACCGAGGCGATTTTTCAGTCCTCATTCGAACGGCTATTTGGTCGGATCAAAAACTTCATTTGAGAGTTGGGGCGGGCATTGTTTGGGACTCTGACCCAAAAACAGAATGGAATGAAACTCTCTTAAAGGCTCGGTACCTCGAAAAAGCAGCGACCCTTCTTTGTTCATGACTGGAAATCGCCCTGTCGAAGTTGTTCTTGTGGATGGCAACAAATGCCTTCCGGATGACCCCATTGTTTCTGGTAACTCTTTGGCCTTGCTTCGAGGGGAGGGCGTCTTTGAATCTTTCTTGGTTGTGGACGGAAAGCCTCCAGAGAACATGAATCGGCATGCAGAACGCTTGAGGCAATCAGCCAAGCTTCTGGGGTTCCAAGGCTCTATTCCAGATCTAACTCAAGCTTTCCTTCAGTTGCTTCCTTCGATTGGGCAGGGGAGCTGGCGCGTTCGGTTTTCTCTTTACCGCCAAGATGATGCCGGTGCGCTTCCCGTCTGGACGGCTGGTTTGGCTGGTCCGCCTCCTGAGGAGGTGGATGTTTGCCTTTCTACCTTGCGCCGCGACCCGCAAAACCCACTCGCACGCGCAAAAACCATTTCTCGGGCTGGCGAACAATGGGCTTCCAGAGAAGCACGGGCGAAGGGGGCCTTTGATGCCCTATTAACCACCACGGATGGCATGCTCGCTGAATGCACGAGTGCCAATGTACTCTTCTGGAATGGGGAGTCTCTTTGTACTCCTGCTCTAGATTGCGGCATTCTTGAGGGGACGACTCGAGCCGATTTGCTTGCCCGATCCTCTCAGGCTGGAATTCCCGTATCAGAAGGGCATTTCCCCTTAAACGAGCTCCAGCAAGCCCTAGAGGTCTATGTAACTAATGCTGTGATTGGAGTTATCCCTATTCGAGGGGTTTTGGGTCTTCGCGAGGATTTCCCAGGCGCAGAAGGGCCCTTTCTTCAAACCCTCCGGGAGGCCTATCTTGGGCGGAAGGTCTTCCCTTCTTGACCCGTCTCAACAGGAGAGTGCAATGATTTCCCTTCTTTTCCTTTCTTTTCCCCAAGCTAGCCTGCCCCTGGCGACGAGCAGCCTCTTGCAATCTGTTGCGCAGGAGGATGTGCTGGAGGAGAAAGTTTCCCTTTTCAAAAAAATCATCAAAGGCAAGGGCCAAGAACCTCTCGCGATTAACCACATTGATGGCTTTGCAACTCTTTATTCTGAGGCACAGGAACGGCGAGAAGAAATTGAAGAAAGTTTGGAGTTTAAGCCGGAAGATGTGAATGAACTCAAAAAAGAGTTGAAAAATCTTGAAAGTCGTCAAAAAGCAATAGCTGATGTTGTTTGGTATTCCTTTCGTCGTAAAAGGGAAACAAAAGAACATAACACTTTATGGAAGGCGGCGACCTACGCTTTTGGACGCATGCCTCATCATGGGGCAAAATATTTATGGAAAGCCTTTGAAGACAAGCGTTTCAATCGCGACGTGGAATTTCGTTCCCTTTGCGTCAAGCAAGTGGGCTTTACACGAGACCTAGACCAAATCGAAGATCTCTTAGATTTGTTAGATTACAAAGATGAAGTTGTTGCCGCCGCCGCCGGTGAAGCTCTCTCTCAATACCGCTCTGCGCCAGGTGATGTCCGAAAAGAGTGCACCAAGTCTTTGGTCAAAATGTTAGAGTCCTATCACAACGCATCTTTGGATAGGGAGGATAGCGGGGCTGTTCGCGAATATCGCACTGTTCGCGATCCTTTTCTCCGAGCATTGACCACTTTTACAAACGAGAGTTATCGGGATCCATTGGAGTGGACTCGTTGGTGGAATAAAAACAAAAAGAAATCGGAGCTATGGAAAGACGATTGACTTTTGTTGCGGTTCTGTTGGTTTTTGCCTGCACAAAGGAGGAAACCCAACTCGGCCTTCATTCCCAGGAAACCCTGACAGCTGCATGGACAGGGGAGTCTGAAGATGGAGTTCGCGTGGTTGTAGAACACACATTTCGAGCTCCAGGGCCCGAGAAGAAGTATTTTTCAGAACAAGACTTGCTAATAAAGGCCTTCGGATTAGAAAAGTCGGATTCTTTAGTCAGGCTTCATCTTGTGGGCGCAGGAAGCGCTCTTCAGGGTTCCGGAAGTTTGCAGTCTTCCTCCGGGCAAATTTTTGATGCATTAAATCAACCCCCCAGGGGTCTCTCTCCTAGAGCGCGAAATTTATGGATTGGATTGGCTCAAGGGGGCGGGGAGTCGACCGCGGCTCAAACTCGGAGGACCTTTCTGTTCAAAACCAATCGTCCCGAGATTTCCGCCGATTTGCTTTGGTCCCGGGGAGAAATGCAAGTGAATCTAAAAGGAAGGCTGTGGGACGGGAAAGGTCGCTTAGAATATTTGACCCCAGCCCTGAATGAGAAAGATGGATAAGGAACAAGACTCAAGTTCGGAGGAAAGCCGAGCCATTGATGCCTCTGCTCAAAGAAGTGGGGCCAATCTCAAGCTTCGCGATGTTCAGGCTCTGAATCGTTCTTTTCGAAGGCTTGCCGAGGTTCAAGAAGCTCTCCTTGTCCAGATGGGGGAGATGGAGCGATTGCGGAATCGGCGTGAACGGTGGCTGACCCCTCTTCTTGTGCTTGCCGGTTTTTGCGCTGCCGCTGCTGCAAGTTGGTTGGCTTGGGTGCAAATCAACCACCCAGAATCTCCTCCAGAGATTCAAGTGCTTGCCCCAGTTCAGGAGCCTCCGACCATCGTTGTGCAGCCAACCCCAGTTACAGTGGCAGTGCCTGAGTCCAAAGTCTCGGATGAAGTGATGGCTCGCCTCCTCGGAGAGGTGGACCGAATGCGAGATGAAAGCCGAGAGGATCGCCAGCGGATAGCGGAACTCACGGAATTGCTTATTAATCGTGAGCAAGCAGATATTTCCCGTATGGCGAATATCGGCCTTCCAAGCTCTCCGGTTGAGGAGCCTGCGTCGCCTCCGCTTTCAAAACCCGAAGCCACCGAAGCTTCAGTGACGACTGAAATAAAGGAGCCACTTTTAAGCCCATGGCTCGGTGCCATGAATGGCCTCCTTGCATTGGATGGGTACCCTCACTTTCGCTTTGAACGCGGGACTCGAGTCGAAGGCGAACCGGTCATCCATCAGGTGACCCTTCTTGTTTGGGATGTTGCGGGGTTGTTGGATAGCGTTATCAAAGCCGAAGAGGTTCATTTCGAACTACACCAAATGGCTGGAGATCTTGTTGTACGTTTCCTAAGAGGGACTCGTACTCGCGCTGGTGCGAAACATCTATTGCCTGAAGATGGGATTCGATTTGATTTTGCCGATGTGGATGTCGAAGCCTGGAGTCACTTATTCCCTGAGCTTGCTTCTTTGGGGAACACCGACCCTGGAGAGATTCAAAGAATTCGAGAAGACCTTGAGGAGTTGATTTCGGTGAAACGGCCCTCCGGTTACTACCGAATTCCAGCATTGGGCGAGGTTGATGGAGATGTCCTCAAAATGGTTCAAGTCCAAAGGTATGACGCCGCTGGCCATTTAACAAGAATTTTGGATGCAGACTCTTTGGAACTAAGGCTCCATCCAAATGGCGATGTTGAAATGCTTTTCCTTGAGGGCGCCATTTTTGAAGGGGGAGTGCGTCGACCCTTCTTCGACGATCGTTTCCGAGTTTACCTTCCAAGACAACCTCTTGATGATTGGCGAGCATCCTGCGTGCCTTGCGTAGAGATCCAGTAGCCCCCAAAATGCAAAACCCTCAAGAGACGGCTTGCAGTGTTTCGGATGCCATAGAAAGGGCCACTCTTGCTCTGGAGACTTTGGACCAGTTTTGGATTGAGGGTGAGATATTTGGTTATCGCGGCCCTTATCAAGGTTCCGGTCATTACTATTTCAAATTGCGAGATGAGTCTTCCCAATTGGAGGTCAAGCTTTGGAGTCGAGCCGCCCCACGCGCGCTGCAGTGTGAACTAGAAGAAGGAAGGAAGGTGCGAGCTTTGGGAAAGTTTGATATCTATTCCAAAAATGGTTCTCTTTCTTTCATCTTGAGTCGCGTTGAAGATGTGGGTGCAGGAAATTTAGCTAGACAGTTCGAGGAAATGCGCCGCCGACTGCAAGCGGAAGGCTTATTCGATGACGCCAAGAAAAAGGAGCTACCCGACCGCCCCCAAAAAGTTGTCGTGATTACCGCCCATCCTTCTGCCGCATCGGCCGACTTTCTCCGAACACTTGCCGAAAGTGGGGCACCCTTAAAGATTCTCATGCGCCCTGCCCGGGTGCAGGGCGCAGGGGCTCAAGAAGAGATTGCGGAAGCTATCCACGAGGCTGTCCGCGCGAAACCCGACCTCATTGTTTTAACCCGTGGAGGCGGCTCCTTGGAAGATTTGTGGGCTTTCAACGAGGAGGTCCTCGTAAGGGCTGTTGCTCATTCTCCGATTCCCATTTTGAATGCCGTTGGGCACGAAAGCGATACGACGCTTTGTGATTATGCTGCCGATGAGCGAGCCAAAACGCCCACAGCGGCGGCTCACCGAATTGCCACAGGCTGGACTGAGTCCCGGCGGGAAGTTGCCCGCCTAGGGGATGGCCTTCTTCACGCTTTAGAATCTCAGTTTCAGCGGAGGCGTCAGGACTTAGCCCTTCTATGGCGCGACCTGCGAGAGCATAGTCCTTCTCGCCGGGCGGAAAGGATGCGTTTTGGGTTAGAACAAGCATCTTCCGACTTGGCTCGCGCCATGGAACAACCTTTTCGGAGGCTAAAGGAGTCTCTCCACCTTGCGGAACATCGACTGCATGCCGCTTCTCCCGAGGCCCTCTTGAATCGTGGGTGGGCCTTGGTTCAAGCGGAAGGCGTGGATGGCTTTTTGCGGGACCCTAGCCTGGTTGCCGCAGGGGATTCCCTCAAAATCCGTCTTGCCAAAGGCGAATTGCCCGCTCAAGTTGCTGACCCACCATCGTCTTGACGAAGATTTTTTTTCCTACAACAGGCCACTATCTGGGAGAATAGCGAAAGTCCCCTGAAGCCCATGACCCCTGCCAAGAAAAAAGAAAATTTCGAAAGCCGTCTCGACGGTCTTGTAAAGCTCGTTGAGGGCCTTGAAAGTGGAGAACTCTCCTTGGAGCAGAGCGTTGAAAAGTTTTCCAAAGGTGTTCAACTCGTGCAAGAACTCCAAAAGAACCTCAGTTCTTTGGAGCAGAAAGTAGAAGACCTAAGCGATACGCTGAAGCAAAGCCTTCTAGAGATTGAGGATGATTCCCTTGACGATGACCAAGAGTAGTTTTCGGGAATGGCTTGCGGGTTGTTATCCCGTGGTTGAAGAAGCTTTGGAGCGAGCTGTTGAAACGACTTCGATTGCCGATGCTCCGCGCGTCCTTCGTGAAGCCTGTTCCTATGCGCTTCTTTCAGGAGGAAAACGGATTCGCCCGGCTTTGGCACTTCTTGCATGCGAAGCCTCGGGTGGAAAACGAGAGGATGCTCTACCGGCGGCTGTTGCTTGTGAAATGATTCACGCCTACTCCCTGGTGCATGACGATTTGCCTTGCATGGATGACGACAACCTTCGTCGCGGCAAGGCAACTGTGCACAAAACTTTTGGAGAAGCCGAAGCCGTACTTGTGGGGGATGCTCTCCAATCCGCGGCTTTCGAAGTTCTGTCCCGGCAAAAAGATTCGGGGATTGCGACGAAAATGCTCTGCCGCCTAGCTGTTGCTTCTGGTGCAGCAGGAATGGTGGGCGGTCAAATTCTGGATATGGAGGCCGAGGGGAAAGAGCTCGACCCAGACCAAGTCTCTGCAATTCACCGCGCGAAAACGGGCGCCCTTCTTGAGGCTTCCCTTTGCCTTGGTGCGATTGCTGGAAAAGGTGACCCCGAAGATTGGCAGGAGTTTGGATGGTGCATTGGTGCTTTGTTCCAAGCAACTGACGATGTCTTAGATGAAACGCAGAGCACTGAAGATTTAGGGAAAACTGCGGGCAAGGATGCCGAAGCAAAGAAAGCGACTTTAGTCTCTGCCTGTGGCCTTGACGGAGCCCGTACCTTAGTCGAGCAGTGGACAAGTCGGGCAGAAACTGCCCTAGCCTCCATCTCTCTTCCAACCCATACCGAGATTCTGGTAGATCTCCCTCGCTTCCTTCGTGATCGTTGCCGATGAGCTCCCTCCTTCTCTCTGAAATCCGAAGCCCTGATGAGCTTCAAGGGCGAAGCCTGGAGGACCTTGAATCTTTGTGTAATCAAATGCGGGCTGCATTGGTCGAGAAAGTTTTGCAGACGGGCGGCCACCTTGGTTCGAACTTAGGTGTTGTTGAACTCACCGTCGCACTTCATTCAAGCTTCGACTTTTTGAGGGATAAATTGGTCTTCGACGTCAGTCATCAATGTTATCCCCATAAAATGCTCACAGGGCGTTATGCCGAATTTGATGGCCTTCGACAAACGGAGGGCATTTCTGGTTTTACAAATCGTTTTGAATCAGACTTTGACCCTTTAACTGCTGGCCACGCAGGGACCGCCATCTCATTCGCAATGGGGCTTGCTGAAGGATTAAAGGGTACCTCGCCTGAGGGGGAAGAAGACCCTTGGTCTGTTGCCTTTGTTGGAGATTCCGGATTGGCCTGCGGTGTTGCCTTTGAAGGTCTCAATCAGGCTGGGGAAAGGAAGCCCCGCTTAATTGTTGTCCTCAACGACAATGAGTGGTCTATTGCCAAATCTGTTGGTGCCATGGCGCGCTACCTTTCTCGGATTCGCACATCTAAGACCTTACAAGGGACTGCGGATCGGCTGATATCTCTTGCGCACAAAATTCCTTGGTTGGGAGATCGGATAGATGAGGTCGGTGAGGTTCTCCGACATGTCATGGTTCCTGGTCATGTGTTCGAAGAGTTGGGAGTGAACTATGTGGGCCCATTAGACGGCCATGATTTGGATGGTTGCATGGAAGCTTTCCGTCGCATTAAAAGATTGGGCGGAGTTCACCTAGTACATTTTTTGACGGAGAAGGGACGTGGTTACGAACCTGCAAGCCATGACGATGAGCGAGCTCATGGGGTTAAGCCTGCCAAATCATCTTTGGTCAAGGTGTCACGTCCATGGAAGGCAAACGACCCTGAAAGAAAATCCTTTACTCAGTCTTTTTCTGATGCCATATGCCATCTCGCCGAAAAAGATTCCCGCATCATTGCCTTAACTGCTGCGATGCCTAGTGGGACGGGTTTGGACGAATTCGCCAGCCGGTGGCCGAATCGTTTCGTGGATACAGGCATTACTGAACAGCATGCTGTTGCTCTTGCCGGCGGAATGGCCACCGGAGGTAAGCGCCCTATCTGCGCTATTTACAGCACCTTCTTGCAGAGAGCCTATGACCAAGTCTTTCAAGAAGTGGCTCTTCAAGAGGAGAATGTCATCCTTGCTCTTGACCGTGCCGGACTGGTTGGCCAAGACGGCCCGACGCACCAGGGTCTTTATGACCTTGCCTATCTCAGAACCTTGCCCGGGATTCAATTAGCGTCGCCTCGAGATGGGGCAGATCTTCAGCGTATGCTGGAGGCTGCTTTGGAATGTGGAGGCCCTTGGTCCCTTCGATGGCCGCGAGGAAGCGTTGTCCATGAATTGAGTAACCCTGCGGGAATGCGTCCTGACCTTATCCCCGGAACTGCTGAACGATTACGGGACGGTTGTGATGGTGTGATATTTGCTTTGGGGGCCATGGTCGAAAATGCCCTCGAGGCAGCTGAAATCTTGTCTGCTGAAAAAATACAACTAGAAGTGTGGGACGCTCGCTTCTGTCGCCCACTCGATACGGGTGCCCTTGCTGATGCCTCCCGTCGTCATCCCTTTATTGCCACAGTTGAGGAACATGCTCTTCAAGGTGGCTTTGGGTCTGCCGTCACGGAAGCTTTGGCTGACATGGGGATTGTGATTCCTGTTTCGCGCCACGGTGTAGAAGACCGTTTCATCCAGCATGCGAGCTCTCGTGAAGAGCAATTGCAAGTCTGTGGCCTTTCTTCCGAGGAATTGGCCAATCAATGGCGCGAACGTATTTTCGAGACTCGTTCGCAAAACAAGCTTGAGCAGGAGCCATCATCTTGACTTCATCGAATTCAACGGGCAGGGGAAAGAAGAAATCTCCAGGGATTTGTTGGGGGGATAAGATTCATCTTCCGGCTTCAAGAAAACCGAGAGTTCTTATTTTGGGTGATCCGCTTAAGTCTGAAAGCAAAGAAATGGCGGATAAACTCCTTGAACACCTCGAAGGTCGGGCCAAAGTTGTGGGCGTGGACTTGACGCGGAGTCTGGAGCCCATTGAAGCCAAAATGGACCTTGTGATTGTTCTCGGTGGAGATGGCGCCATGTTGGCCACTTCTCATCGCCTTGGGCGCAAGGTTGTGCCGGTGATGGGCATCAACATTGGCCGCATCGGTTTCTTGACAGCTTTTTCTCCGGAGCGTTCCTTGGGTGCACTCGATAACATCCTTGCAGGTGAGGGCAGATGTGAAGCGCATGCCATGATGCGTGCTTCGGTTCGTCGGAAGAAAGAAATCATTTTGGATACCCTCATCTTGAATGAAGTCGCGGTCGTTCGTGCTTGGGGTGCGAGCATGGTGGAAATTGACCTTACGGTTGATAGGAGACCGGTTTGTACTTATCGAAGTGATGGAATCATTGTTTCGACCGCAACTGGATCAACGGCATACTCCCTCTCTGCTGGGGGACCGGTTCTGTCGCCGCGCCTTGATGCTTGGGTCGTGACTCCGATTGCTCCTCATTCTTTGAATCAACGCCCGGTAGTCTTGCCCGGGAGTCGAGTTGCCAAACTCAGAATCCACAGCAAGTGTGGATTCACTGCAGACGGCCACGAGGAATTGCGACTTTTGCCCGGTGATACCATTCATGTGTCTCCAAGTAAGCGTAAATTTCACCTTGTGGTTGAGCCTGAGGCGAACTTCTTTGCGCGCTTGCGCTCAAAACTTCACTGGGGTGAGAGCCCTGGATCCGGATAATCCAATTCTCTGTGTCAAGAATCTCTCCCAGTCGAAGTCCCGTTTTCATCGTCGGCCCCTCGCGGTCAGGGACCACTTTGCTGCGTGCCATGTTTGGGCATCATCCGGATTTGCATATCACCGCTGAAACCCACTGGTTTGATGACCTTAGAGTAAAAATGCCCAAGGGCCAGTTGGATGCTGAGCAAACTAAAGCTTGCGAAGATTGGTTTCTATCTCTTTCGCACCGCCCTTTTGGGCATCAGGGAGACCCCGAATTAGGCTGGCTGAAGCGAGAAGATATGAAGGCAAAGGTGGAGAAATTGGGCGGGGGAGCTGACTCTCACTTTGAGGCCTATTGTTTGTTAGATGCTGAAAAACAAAATAAGAGTCGATGGGGAGAAAAGACCCCTCGCCATGTTTTTCGCATTTCCGACATCATTGAAACTTATCCCCACGCAAAAATAATATGCATGGCTAGAGACCCAAGGGGCGTGGTCGCAAGCTATCGGGATTGGAAAAGCCAAGGTGGACATGATTTTGATAAAGATCCTGAACACTCGAAGGCGCTCCAGGAAGAACACCTTCGTACTCGAGCCTCTTATCATATTCTCATTGCAAGCTTGCTTTGGAATAGTACCATTAAAGCGACCTTGGCGGGTATTCAAAAGTATGGAGAGGAAAGAATCAAACTTTTGCGTTATGAAGATTTAGTTTTAGAGCCAGAGAAAACAAACAATTCTATTTGTGAGTGGCTTGGGATTAAGCCTGATGCTTACATGCTAGATGTCCCGATGGTGAATTCCTCTTTTCAAAAGTACGACACAGAAGGCGGAATCAACCGCGATCCCGTTGAAGGATGGAGAAAGCGCCTTTCCAAAGGCGAAGTGGGAACGATTCAAAGCGCTTGTCGCAAAGCCATGCAGACTGCTGGTTATCAAATCGAACCAGTTGGTGCTTGGCAGTTCTATGGGCTTTGCAAATGGCTCAGCCTTCCTTTTGCGGTGTTACGAGCTGCAAGAGCCAACCGGAATCGGCTAGGGAGTCTCCCCACCTACATCTTGAGAAGATTGCGAGCCTAGTAACCGGTCTAGGCGTAAATTCCGCGCAACTTATCAAAGTAGGCGACTCGTTCTATGCCCACAATGCAAGTCGCAAGACGAAGCCCGACTTTGTGTTTACCTGCAACTTTTCGGGCGCGGTGGTAGGCCTCGAGAACCATACGGTCTAGACGGCCTTGAACCCGTTTCTCGGACCACGCGTACCCCATTCGGTTTTGCACCCATTCAAAGTAACCAATAATGGCAGCGCCGGAGTTTCCTAAAAGGTCAGGAATAAGAGGAATGCCCCGCTCCAGAAGGACTTTGTCGGCCCTGGCAGTAGTGGGGCCATTGGAAGCTTCAACCACCAACCTGGCATGAATCCGTCCAGCGTTCTTTCCAGTGATTTGCTTGGAAACTGCGGCAGGAATCAAGACATCGCACTCCAAAGAGAGTAATTCTTCGTCCGTAATTTTCTCGGTACCAGGCGCGCCCGAAACTGAACCCGTTTCTTTTCGATGCCTCAAAACGTCTTCCACGTCGAGTCCCTTGTCGGAGAAAGCACCGCCTTGAATGTCCCCAGTTGCAATGATTTGATGCCCCTTTGCGGCGAGTTCCCGCATGACTTGCGAGCCAACAACTCCGGCACCGGTTACTACCACTTTGGCGGGCCCTTTGTGTTTCATCTCTTTGAGCCGTTGTTCCAGAAGAACGCGAATGCCGCGTCCAACAGCATAACTTTGTCCCAGGGAACCCCCAAGACCGTGAGGCTTGCCTAAGACTACAGCATTGTCGGTGTGCCGGGCATGCATGGAATATGTGTCCAAACACCAAGCCATGATTTGTTCGTCGCAGTGAAGATCCGAGGTCAGAAGGCCTCTTTCCGGTCCGATAAAGTCCAAAATTCCTGCGGTGTAACGGCGGACGACAGCTTCAGTCATTTTGCGGTCATGCTGGCGAGGGTCGAAATCAATGCCACCCATCGCCCCGCCAAAAGGAATATTCACTGCGGCGCACTTCCAAGTGGTCCAAGCGGCAAGAGCACGGAGCTCTTCTCGGCGAAGGTTGGCATCTAGGCGGAGGCCGCCTAGGCAGGGACCAAGAGAGAGGTTGTGGCGAATGCGGAAACCATTAAAGACATGAACCTCGCCGTTGGAATCTGTGACAGGAATCGCAAACTTGAATTCGCGGTCTGGGCATCGAAGAACCAAGTAAGCGTCGGGAGGCATTGCCAAAATGGCGGCAGCCTCGTCGAAACGCTCCATCATGGACGAAAACGGATCGTCTTCGTCGAGCGCTGGGGTTGGTGCCTGAGGCTCCTCGAAATTGGCGAGGCCTTGGAGGTCTTCGAAGGGGTCAGGCATAGAGACCTCTCATTTTGAGGCAGTAAGCAACACGGTCAATGGCAACGCAGTAAGCGCCGAGTCGCGCAGAGGTGTCATAGGCTTTCGCAGCGGCAACCACATCATCAAAAGCTTTTACCATGATGTCTTCCATTCGCCTGAGGACAAGATCCTTCTCCCAGAAATATCCCATGCGGTCTTGTACCCATTCAAAGTAAGAAACGGTGACGCCGCCAGCATTGGCGAGAATATCAGGAGCAATGAATACACCCTTTTCAGCGAGAATCCGGTCAGCATCCGCCGTAGTTGGCCCATTGGCTCCTTCCACAATCACTTTGGCTTGAATGTCGGCCGCATTTGCGGATGTGATTTGATTTTCGGTTGCGGCAGGAACCAAGACATCACAGTCCAAAGTTAGCAGTTCAGAATTCTCTAGGCGTTCCGCACCTAGGAAGCCTTCGAGGGTTCCTTTTTCTTGCAACCAATCCAAAACAGCGGGGAGGTCCAAGCCACTCTCGTTGTGGATTGCGCCGTACATATCTGAAATGGCAGTGACTTTGTGCCCCATCTCATGCAAGAAGAGTGCGCCTAAGCCACCAACATTTCCAGCACCTTGAACCACAATGCGGCAACCCTTTTCAGGTAGACCAAGGTGCTTTAAAGATTCGCGAACAGTAAGGGCAACTCCAAGTCCAGTAGCTTCACGGCGCCCTTGAGATCCACCTAATCCAATGGGCTTGCCGGTAACGATGGCAGTATTGGTTGCACGGGTGTGCATGGAATAGGTGTCCATGAACCAGGCCATGACCTGTTCATTGGTATTCATGTCTGGCGCGGGTACATCTCGCTCGGGGCCAATCAAGTCCAGTAGGCTTGATGTGTACCTGCGCGTCAAGCGTTCTAATTCGCTCTGTGACATTCGTCGTGGATCACAAATGATGCCGCCTTTGCCGCCCCCAAAGGGGACATTCACAACGGCGCACTTCCAAGTCATCCAGGCAGCAAGAGCGCGGACTTCATCCAAGGAAACATCAGGCGAATAACGAATCCCGCCCTTTGCTGGACCTCGAGCAACAGAGTGCTGAACGCGGTAGCCGGTAAAGACGCGCAAAGATCCATCGTCCATTTGAACGGGAATGCTCGTTGCGATTTCCTGAGCAGGAGTCTCCAAGACTTTGGCGTGGCCAGAGTCCAGTCCAAGAAAGCCAGAGGCCAACTCGAACCTTCGTTGCATTTGAACGAAGGGGTTGGATTCCTGACCCGAGGGTGTCGAGGTGGGGTTCGACATGGTGGCATGGCAGGATGGGGGGGGCTTCCTGCCTGTTTGGCGCAAAAGGTTACACACAAGACGGGGAAATGTGAACAATTCTGCTTGTTTTCTAGGGAACAATTGAGCTTGGGGGCTTGAGCCAGTTGCCCTCGCCCCGCAGGATGGGGGGGTGAGCCAGCCTCCGCCCCCCGTTCGTTTGCGAAATGGAGCAGAACCCATCCTCTCTGAACTTGGCATTCAGAGTGTTGAGGATGCCTTTGAGGTAGAGGGGCAGCTTCTTCGGGAAGCGGAGAATCGGACTACGCTGAGGGTGGAAACCGGCAACACGCCCTTCGTTTTGAAGCGTTATGCGGCCAGAAAGGGCCTTTTGCCGCGCTGGGGTACTTCTCCTGCGGAACATGAATGGGGGGTGCTCGTGCAGCTGGAAGAGCAGGATTTTCCTGTCCCCCGTCCTTTGGCGGTTGGGGCTGAATCGGGGCCGAGAGGACGCTCTTTCCTCCTGATGCAGTGGCTTCCCGGACAAGATTTGAAAGTCCTTCTGCGGGAGCATCCCGTGGCAAATTGGCGCACGGACTTGCCAGTGCGCATGGGAGCCTTCACGAGGCGTTTCCACCAGTCAGGCCTATTCCATCGGGATTATTACCTAAACCACTTCCGCTTGGACCTGGAGGACCCCGAGAAGCAATTAGGCCTCCTCGACTTGCAACGAGTAGGCCGCGGCTCGCCTCCTCGACGTAGGTGGCTGATTAAAGATTTGGCTGCCTTGGCGAGCTCCTGTCCCGCTAATGTTCGGCAAACCGAACGGCTTCGGTTCCTCCTTGCTTATCTAGGAAAGAAGAGGGTGGATTCCAGTCTTCGGGGCTGGATGGGCTCAATTCTTGCCAAGGAAAAACGGATTCGGGCTCACCAACCCAAATTTCCTTAAACTGAAGTCATGGCATCGAAGGTTTTTTTCCATGAGGTTGCTCCTCGAGACGGGCTTCAAAATGAAGCCACCGTTTTAGGCACACAAGAAAAGCTGGAACTCATCCGTCTTCTTTTGGAAGCTAAGCCGGATTCCATCGAAGTGACCTCTTTTGTGAACCCAAGCAAACTCCCTCAACTTGCGGACGCACAACAGCTCATCGAAGGATTGCCGCCTGCGGGCTCAACGGAGTACTTTGCTTTGGTGCCAAACCGTCGTGGTTTTGAGCGACTTTTGGAAAGTAAATTGTCGGGCGCGACTCTTTTGGTCTCTGCTACGGAGGAACATAGTCAAGCCAATGTGGGGATGTCTCGCTCGCAAGCCCTTCTCGAGAACTGCACCTTGATTCAAGAGTCCTGTGCCGCAGGTGTTTTGGTGAGGCCCTATGTTTCCATGGCATTTGGGTGCCCCCTTGGCGGAGAGGTACCTGCTTTGGTTGTCCAAGAGACCGTTTCTGCGTTTGCCCAAGCCGGAGCCCCATTCGTGGTTTTAGCGGATACTTGGGGCCATGCGACACCTCAGCAGGTGGAGCAACTTTTGAATTCTGTTTCTTCGGTTCTCCCAATGGAGCAAATTGGGCTTCACATGCATGACACACATGGAGATGCTCTTGCGAATTGCGAGAAGGCCGCAGAGATGGGGGTTCGTCATTTCGACACCTCAGCAGGTGGGTGCGGTGGCTGTCCCTTTGCCCCAAACTCCGCAGGGAACCTTGATACGCACTCTTTGGCTCTTCGTTTAACGGAATTGGGCTATGAATCTACCCTAGAATTGGACGCCTTGGATAGGGCTACGCATTTCCTTCGAGGAGCCCTTGCCGATAGCCTTCAATCCGACAAAGCACCTCACTCCCATGACTAACCAGAAAGACGTCCTCTTCGAATGCGAGCAAAATCTTGCGCGGATTACTCTGAATCGTCCAGAAGTGCGCAATGCTCTCTCTCTTTCCGTTTTGGAAGAGCTTCGGGAGAGCTTTCGGCAAATTTCCCAGGACCCGGAAATCCGTGTGGTCATTCTCTCAGGATCCGGCGACGCCTGTTTCTGCGCTGGTGCGGATTTAAAAGAGCGCCTCACCTTCACAGAAGAGCAGGTTCGGGATTTTGTTTTGAAGATTCGGGCAACAATGAATGAATTAGCGGCTCTACCGCAACCCACGATTGCCTACCTCAATGGACATGCTTTTGGTGGGGGGTTGGAAATGGCCCTTGCTTGCGATTTCCGAGTGCTTTCGCCTGAGGCATCCGTAGGTTTAACCGAAACAAGCCTCGCCATTATTCCTGGAGCTGGCGGATGTGTTCGCCTTCCCTCTATTGTTGGTTTCGCCAAGGCTAAAGAACTCATATTGACCGCAAAAAAATTGAGTGCAAAAGAAGCCTTGGAGTGTGGCCTAGTTCATAAGCTAGGTAGTGATGCCGAAGTGCAGGACATCACCCAATCGTTAATGTCTAATGGACCCTTAGCTGTACAAGCGGCAAAAGCGGCTTTAGATGGTGGGGTTGGCCAAACCGTTGAGGCAGCCCTTCAAATTGAAGCTGAATGTTACGAAAGGATTGTTGTTTCTTCAGATCGATTGGAAGCTCTCCAAGCCTTTGCTGAGAAACGAAAGCCTCGCTTTGAAGGTCGCTGAGAGAGGCTACATTTTTTGAGGTCTGAGCGACCTCTACTGAGCGCCGACCTGTTGTACTACCGTTAGTGTTGCGAAGCCTTTCCCCTTAGGCTGCAACGAGGGCGACGACGAGTAGAGGGGGGTTAAAGACCGATTCTTCGGTACTTTCCAGCCTTGGATTCTGGGCCAGCGCCGTCTTCTTCTCTTCGCTCGTCCAGCCATTCGGTGTAATCAGTATAGTTTCCATGGAAGAAAGTGATTTCGCCATCCCCTTCAAAAGCGAGAATGTGCGTGCAAATCCGATCTAAGAAATAGCGGTCGTGGCTGACAATAAACATGCAGCCTGGATAGTGTTCAATCGCTTCTTCAAGGACCCGCGTGGTAGGGAGGTCCAAGTCATTTGTGGGTTCATCCAAAATGATGAGGTTGCCACCTACACGAAGCATTTTTGCAAGTTGGACTCGGTTCCTTTGCCCTCCCGAGAGATTGCCGACAATCTTTTCTTGGTCATTTCCCTTGAAGTTAAAGCGAGAAACATAGGCTCGCGATTGGATTTCTCCCGCACCAAAGGGAAGGAATTCATTGCCATCAGAGATTTCCTCAAAGACGGTGTTCTCGTCGGAAAGTTCGGCGCGGCGTTGGTCCACAAAACAAACTTCTACGGTGGAGCCTTTCTCAATGGTGCCAGAGTCAGGGGTATCCAAATCTGCAATCAACTTCATAAGAGTTGTCTTGCCAGCACCGTTCGGGCCAATGACCCCAACCAAAGCAGCAGGCGGAAGTTCCAGGGATAGATCCTTTAGAAGAATCTGATCTCCATATGCCTTCTTGACTTGGTTCAAAATGAGGACTTTATTGCCAAGTCGCTGTCCCGAAGGAATGATTAGGTCAATGGTTTCTGGACGGAGGGTCTCTTGCTCGTCACAAAGTTGCTCGTATCGTTGAATTCGAGCTTTATTCTTCTTGCCTCGAGCTTTTGGGTTTTGGCGAACCCAGTCCAACTCTGTCTTCAGGCGTTTTCTTCGTTTGTCCTGCTGGCGCTCACTATTGGCGAGCTCCTTTTCTTTAATCTCCAAATAATTAGAGTAGTTTCCTTTGTAAGGGACGGCCACTCCCTTTTCAATCTCAAGCATCCATTCCGCCACGTTGTCCAAGAAGTAGCGGTCGTGAGTAATTACAATCACTAAGCCTTTGTAGGCGGCCAAGTGGTGCTCTAACCAAGCCGTTGTATTCGCGTCTAGGTGGTTGGTAGGTTCATCCAAGAGAAGGATGTCAGGGGATTCGATGAGAGTTTTGCATAAAGCAACTCGACGAGCCTCGCCACCGGAGAGAACACCGCACTTTCTGTCCATGGGGGGGAGGTCTAGAGCCGCCGCGCTGACCTCGAGAAGGCGGTCTACTTCCCACATGTTGTGGGCGTCGATTTCATTTTGGAGGTGCTCAAATTCGGCGCTCATCTTCTCGAGCTCCGCTTCATCCGTAATCTCGCCCATGAGACTGCAAATCTCGTTGTAGCGATCCAAAATACCATGGATGTGGGCAACGGCCTCATCCAAGATTTCCTTGACCGTTTTCTCAGAATCCAGAGTTGGTTCTTGAGGGACATAGCCGAGAGTTTTGTCCGGCATTATGATTCGCTGGCCCTCGAATTCTGGATCTTCACCAGCAAGGATTCGGAGAAGGGTTGTTTTGCCAGAACCGTTAGGGCCAATCACTCCAATCTTTGCGTCGGCAAAGAAGGCAAGAGTGATGTCCTTGAGTACTTGGTGCCGTTCGTAGAACTTGTTAAGACCAAGGACTTGTAGTGCGTATTGGGGAGTCGTTTCGGACGCCATGTCGGCGGCATTCTAACTCTCTTTTGCGTTTAGAAAATTTCTACTTCAAATCTGCGGCGCCGTCAGTTTTTTTAATCGCGATTCGGATTTGTTCTGCCGAAATCAGAGGGCCTTTCCCAGCGCCAGGGCTGAAGCTTGCCACCTCATCTTCCCAGGCTTGGGGTGAGCTCAAGTTTTCTTCCCAGAATGGCCATGTTCCACATTGAATGGGTTTGGCTTCATGTACACGGCACAGGCCGTCTTGGAGAAAGACACAGGCGCCGTCCTCGAAACGGAGGCTTCGGTAACCCTCATCCACGAGCTCGGTGTATTTCCTTGTGAAAGTGGCTAATTTCAAGCCTAGGTGCCCTGCCAATTTTCGCCTCTCATGAATGTTGACATAGACATACTGGTATTTCTCGCGTGCCAAACAGCACTTTCCGCACCCCGTGCACTCAAAGGAAAGGCCGTCCGACCACCATGGAGCGCTTCCGTCGAGTTCCTCAGAATCTGGCATCGGAGGTAAGCTTAACCTAATCGTCATGGAACCCCTCCGCACCCTTCTTCAACGCGATGGCATCCAGCGGGAAGTCACCATCTAGGAAGAATCGGCCCTGTTGGGTCGAGGCCAGGAATGTGACATTCGCTTGGAGGACCCTATGGCATCTAGAAATCATTGCCGACTCGAGCGATTGGGCACTGAAGATTTTGTCGTGGATTTGGATTCGTGTTGAATACTCTCGTTAGCCTAGCTTCATTTTTGCCATTGGCCGGGCCAACCGAAGGAAGAGGGCCGTAACTGCCATAATCCCAGCCATCACCGGGAAGATATCCATTCCTCGAATACCAATTCCGCTGAGGCACCACTTGACTAGGCTTGCTCCCACAATAAAGGTCCAGTCCATCATTTGACCGGCTCCTTGGATACGACCTTTTTCAGTTGCCGCCGGCAAGGACTGAAGGATTGCTTTGAGTGGAATGAGGTAGAACCCCATAAAGAAGTTGGATGCGAGACAACCAATCCAAACTACGAGAGGGTCATGAGGGCCCCAGTAGACGAAGCAGTATCCAATTGCCATCGCTGCAGCTCCCCGAGTGATAAAGCTGGGTCGAGGTCGCTGTCGACTGAGGCGCCCGGCAAGCAAGCTTCCCAAGCCCACGGACACCGAAAGAGATGCCAGGCCTGCGGTCCAGAGCCCTTCATTGACTTGAGCGAATTCAGAACCAACTTCATTCCAAGCGAAAAGACCGAGGCCACCAACCAGCCAGAAGATTCCATGACCAAAAATAGCGGGAAGAAGGCCAGCCGTTTTGGAGGCCAATTGAAGCCCAAGCTTTAAACGAGTAATCGGATTAAAGTGAAGTCGACGGTTAGGGTCCGCTGGGGGTGGAGGCGTGATGCCGTGAGCAACCCATACACCAACGAGAGCAATCAATGTAAAAAGAAGGCCGGCCACCCAGAGATGGGAAGCGAGGCCAAGCTTTAAGAAACCAGCCGAGCCCGTTCCTAAAAGAATGCCAACCATTACCGAAGCTTGTAGGAGGCCGTTGGCGTCCGAGAGTTGTTTGTTTGAGACGAGCTCAGGAACAATGCCGTATTTAGCTGGGCCAAGGAAAGCGCTTTGCATACCCATTAGAAAAAGGGCTGCCATACCAAGAGCTAAATCTCCACGCCAAAGGGAATAGGTGGCCAGAGCCATGACACCAGCTTCAACCCACTTTGTGTAGAGAAGGAGATTCCTTTTTGAGGTCCGGTCTGCCAAGTCGCCCGCAAACACAGCAAAAAGTAGAAAGGGGAGAGCGAAAACTAACCCAGCGCGGGCCTGAGGATCTCCGCCCATGTCTTGGTTGGCAAGAGCCAATAAAAGAACCGTTTGTTTGAAAGCATTGTCATTGAAAACAGTTAAGAACTGAGTGAGGACCAATAATCGAAAAGAGCGTGGAAGCAAACTAGCTATTCCTTAACTGTTGGATGCGTCTCTTGAGCTCGCTTCTTGTCTCGTGTGGCCAAGCGAGATTGTCTGCGTCCATGCCGAGCTGATTGAGAGGGATGGAAAGGCGCAAGCAGATACGGGCGTGGGACTCCCATTGCTTCCAACACTGGTCAGCGGCTAGCAATAGAATTGCAAGTCGCTCTCGATGTTCGAGAGGGATCAGTGATCGATTCATTACGCGTCCATAGGCATGGTCTCGAAGCCATGATGCGAGAGTTGCATCTAATTGATCCAAAAATGGAAGAACCAGGTTGGCGTCATCCCCGTAAAGCTCACGAAAAAATGCTTCACCCGTGTTGCGGCACGTCGGATGATGAGGAGTTTCTGGGCTTAACTCGTCATCGAGGATTGAGCCAAGGGCGGAAAGCGCGCGCACCATGGACGGGAAACCGCGGAAGAGGTGCATGAAGCGCAAGACCTCTCGGACATGCTCCGCTGTTGAAAGTTCAAAAAGCTTCTTCCCTGCTCCTTGAATTTCTTTTTCGATTCCTGAATCCGCCGCCGCACAAAGTTGGGCGTAAGCTGCGAACTGTTCTTCAGGGTTTGGAGTAGAGGTCGTCATTTGGGTGCGAAAAGGCGAGTGGCTCTAGCAAGGCACTTGTCGCCTAAGGAAAGTTGGCATTCCAAATCGGGAGGCACAAAAAGCACCACCGTGGAACCGAATTCAAAGCGACCCAGTTCTTCCCCCACAGAAAGAGTGTGCGGTGGGCCGTATGAGCGATTGCCGGGTGCTAGGGGAGAGAGTCCCAATGTGGAGTCAAAGCAGAAGCGCATTTGGCCTACATTGAGGGCGCCAACGAAGAGCAAGCCAAACCAGCGGCCTTTATTGTCTCGGCAATGAAGCAGAATGCGTCGATTCTTTGTGAGAACTCTCATAGAGCGGCGAACCAATCCAGGGTCCACCGGTAGAAGATCGCCAGGGCATGTTGTCGCCTTCTCGATGTGTAAGTCGCATGGGGCATGAAAGCGGTGGTAATCGCGAGGGGCGAGGTAGATTTGAAAGGCTTGGTAATTCTCCACTTCGCTAAGTGCTATTCCAGGAAGCATTTCCGAAATTGAATAGGGCGTGCCTTTCATCAGAAAAGAACCTTCTGGATGCAGAGTGGCAGCATCCACCAGGATCCCATCAGAAGGGGAAAGCCAAACGGCTTCCTCGGGGATTGGGCGCGTGCCGTCAGGGAGTGGGCGAGTGAAAAAGGAGAGGAAAGTGGGGAAAGCCCGGAGGTCATCCGGAAGAGTTTTGGGGTCCACGCCAAGTCGTTTGCCCAGAGCAGACCAAAGGGGGCGACGGAGGGAAGCAGGAATCCACAGACGGGCCATAGCACCGGCAAAGGTGGACATGAGCTTCCGGGGGAATCCCGGCATGGTGAAGAGGAAGCGGGGGTCAGGCACGCGTGAATCTTCAGCATAGGACTCTCCCAAAGGGGGTGAAAAAGCAGGGCTATACTCTTGCGCAGTTAAACCCATGTCTTCCCCTGAGCTTCATGTCCTCGTTCTGGCCGGCGGTGAGTCCACCAGAATCCGCACTGGTCGCCCTAAGGCCCTCCTTGACCTTTGCGGTCGCCCCCTTATTGCCTGGGTTCTTTCCGCAGCCAGTGAAGTTGCTACTGGGTCGCGTGTCCTTCTTTTAGGGCCTTCCCATCGTGAGCCTATCGAAACTTGGCTCCAAGCTTCGGATTGCGAGGGTTGGGAGATTGCCATTCAACCGGAAGCAAACGGTACTGGTGATGCCGTGCGTTGCGCCTTAGAGCATCTGCCTGAAACAGGTCGATTGCTCATTCTTTGTGGGGACACACCAGCACTCCAACCGGAGACCTTGGCTTTCTTGGCTCAACAGGAAAACGGCGCCATGCTTTCTTCTTTAGTAGAAGATCCTGCCGGCTATGGTCGACTTTCCAGAGATGAAGAAGGCAATCTTCTTGGCATTGTGGAGGAAGCGGATTGTGATGAAGAAGCCCTCGCTATTCAGGAAATCAATGCCGGTGTTTATGCGTTAGATATTGCAACACTCCGAAAAGCTATCGCTAATTTGGATTCCAACAATGCCCAGGGTGAGTTTTATCTCACGGATGCAGCTCTTGCTGTACTGAGCGAAACGGATGGCGCTGTTGTAACTCTGGAAGGTGAAGATGAGATTCTTGGCGTGAATACCCTTGTGGATCACGCTCGAGTAATGCGCATCTTGCGGGAATGGATTCTTGCCGAACACATGCTTGCGGGCGTTCAAGTGGATGACCCAGCTTCCTCTTTTATTGAACACGGAGTTGAAATCGCTCCTGGAGCCCGAATTCTTCCTTTTACTGTCATTCGAAAAGGCTGCAAGATAGGTGCTGATTGTGCTGTGGGCCCTTTTACCCATTTGCGTGGGGGCACCCAGATGGCAGCTCAATCAGAACTCGGCAACTTTGTAGAAGCAAAAAACACTGAAATGGGCGAAGGCTCAAAGGCGAAGCATCTTACCTACCTAGGAGATACAACCGTCGGTGCCCGCGCCAACATTGGCTGCGGAACCATCACGGCAAACTACGATGGGAAATCGAAACATCGCACCCAAATTGGTTCTAAAGCTTTTATTGGCTCGGGAACTGTTTTAGTGGCCCCAGTTAAAGTTGGCGATGGTTCCACTACGGGCGCAGGTGCCGTGGTCCTTAGCAATCGTGATGTTCCCGATGGCGAAGTCGTCATCGGCGTACCTGCAAAATCTCTTGATAAATCAACAAAAGGCTGACATGGTCATTACGGACGATCGTTTCAAAGTTCTCACCGGAACCGCTCACCCCGAACTCGCACGGGAAATCTGCTCTATCTTGGATTTGCCGCTGACATCTACTCACGTAGGTCGGTTCCCAGATGGTGAGATTGATATCAAAATTAACGAGGATATTCGTGGGGGCGATGTTTTTCTCATTCAGCCCACTTGCCCTCCAGTCAATGAGGCCATCATGGAGCTCACATTCCTGGTGGATTGTTTACGCCGCGCAAGCGCAGATCGCATCACGGCCGTAATCCCTTACTTCGGGTACGCTCGCAAGGACCGTAAAGATGAGGGTCGGGTCCCGATTTCCGCCAAAGTCATCGCCAATATGTTGGTGAGCGCCGGAGTAAGCCGAGTCCTGACCATTGATCTCCACGCCCAGCAAATTCAGGGCTTCTTTGATATTCCAGTGGATCACTTGTGGGCAAGGACGGCTCTTGAGGCCGGAGCCAGCGATTTAGACTCCTCCCGCTTAGTAGTTTGTTCCCCTGATGTCGGCGGAGTCAAGCTCTCTCGAGCTTGGGCCCGGTCTTTGGATGTTCCGCTCGCCATCGTGGACAAGCGCAGAACTGGCGGTGACACCGTCGTTATGGAGAATGTCATTGGTGAGGTGGAAGGAAAGGATGTCCTCTTGACGGACGACATGATTTCCACAGCGGGCACAATTACCGAGGCAGCCCGAATTTTGAAGGAAAAAGGGGCCGAAAAGGTGTTTATTGCGGCCACCCACGCTGTTTTCTGTGGACCTGCCATCGAAAGGTTGAACAATTCTCCAGTGGAAGCAATCTATGTTTCTAATACAATACCCCTTCGTGGTGACCGCCCCGACCGTTTGAAAGTGGTTTCAGTCGCCCCGTTGCTGGCCCGGGCCATCTCCCGGATTCACCGAGAAGAATCGGTAAGTGCCCTGTTCGAAGACTGAGCAGAGCTTCAATTAGTACCTGTCATGCACATCCTCGAGACCCAACCCCGTACCAAGTCTGGAACTCGCACCGCTTTGAAAGAGCGGAAAGCGGGTCGGACTCCCGCCACTCTTTCCGGAGAGGGCGAGGACACTATCCACTTCACCCTTGACGCCCATGAGTTTGAAGGCCTTATCCGCCACCACGAGAAAGTTGTGGACTTGGAACTGGGAAGTAAAACACAACGCGCTCTGGTGAAATCTGTTCAATGGGATTACATGGGGGACATTGTCCAGCATGTTGATTTCATTCGCCTCTTGAAGGGTGTTGCCATTGAAGTGACCGTGACCATCGAGTTCATTGGGCAACCCAAAGGGCTTCCCAAGGGCGAACTTGCAAAGCCCATGCAGGATCTCAAAATTCGCTGTATTCCTTCCGCTGTCCCGGAAACCGTTTCTGTGAACATTACGGAGCTGGATGTAGAGGATTCCCTCACCGCAAGCGAAATCGAACTTCCTGAGGGCGTTGAGCTCGCCTGTGAGCCCGATGCTGTTGTTTGTGTAATTCATCCACGTCGCGAAGAGCCCGAAGAAGCTGAAGAGGAAGACCTCGGTGGCGAGGAAGGCTCCGAGCCAGAAGTTATCGGTAAGGGCAAGTCTGATGAGGACAACCCTGAGACTGAGGAATAGCCAGTTCCGGCCCGCTCCGGTATGATTCCCGACCCTCTTGCAGGTACCAGCCCAGACTTGGCTGGCATCGACCAGGAGGGTCCTCGGCTTTTGGTCGGCTTGGGCAACCCCGGCAATGAATACGCTGGAACGCGCCACAATGTCGGTTTTGCAGCCCTTGATCTTTTGGCTGAGCGCATCGGCGTTCAGTTTGATGTTCTCCTGAGTGGGGGAAAGCGGCTTGGCCGCTTTGCGCTGTCTTCAGATGGGAAGTTTGCCCTTCTCCTCCCGACAACCTTCATGAATCTCAGTGGGAGCGCGGTTTCCCAAGCTTTACTGCAATTGGAGGCTGACCCACATTCGCTCTTTGTCTTAACAGACGACTTCCACCTTCCCCTCGGCGCTTTGCGCATCCGAGCCTCCGGCAGTTCCGGTGGCCACAATGGGCTTCGCTCCATTGAGGATTATTTGGGAACCTCTGATTTTCCTCGTCTCCGAATTGGAGTGGGGGATCCAGGAGAGGATTCAGTGGATTTTGTCTTGTCTACCTTCCGCTGTTCGGAACAGCCTGTTATTCAGGAAACTCTGGAAACGGCATCCTTTGCTGCGGAAGACTGGGTTCGAGGCACCTCCATTGAGGATCTCTCGGCCCGATTCAACCGCCGCTCGCCATAGGCGGAGTCCAAAACTGAAACCGGTGTGACCGGAAAGGCACTCATGAAATACGAAACACATACATACCAGGCCATGTTCCTGTTGGAGAATGAAGATGTTCGCCAAAAGGGATTCAATGCCGTGCGCGATGACGTCCAAGCGACTCTCGAAAAGCACGGAGTCAACGTAAAAGTCCTTCGCCTTTGGGGTGAGCAAAAACTTGCTTACAAAATTGGTAGTCGAAGCCGCGCAACTTACCTTCTTGGATGGTTGGAAGCTTCGGGCGAGGCTGTAAATTCAGCCAAGAAAGACTTCTATCTCGTCGGTTCTGTTTTCCGTTGCTTTTTCCTTCGCGAAGATGCCATTCCGGAGGACGAGCTTGCCCAAGGTATTCTGGATGTTGCCGAGGGTGAATTGGTAATCCCTGAGGAAGTCGAAGAGGTTCCTGAAGAAGAGCCTTGGGAGGAGCCCGAAGAAGCACAAACTCTCCAAGATGAGTCTGAAGAAAAAGAGGAAGCAGGAA
>DLRM01000007.1:36588-41767 GCA_002500505.1 Planctomycetes bacterium UBA7888 | reverse complement strand
GAAGACGAAAAGCCTGAAGACGAAAAGCCTGAAGAACCCGTTGCTGTAACCGAGGAGGACAAGTGATGACCGAAATTCAAGAAACCCGCCCCGCAAAGCCCGCTCACTTTGACTTCAAAGACATTGAGACTTTGCAACGCTTCATTTCCCCTCAAGGGAAAATTCACAGTCGTCAGCGGACGGGCCTCAACGCTCGCCAGCAACGCCGTCTCAAGAACGCCGTCAAGTACGCTCGTTTTATAGCCCTTCTGCCCTACGTGAACCGATGAAAACAAAAGTCATTCTAAGACAGGACATCCCAGCTTTGGGGCATGTTGGGGATACGATTGAGGTGAGTGCCGGTTACGCCAGAAATTTTCTCCTTCCCCGA
The DNA here is from genome assembly GCA_002500505.1 of Planctomycetes bacterium UBA7888. Taxonomy (GTDB): domain Bacteria; phylum Planctomycetota; class UBA1135; order UBA1135; family UBA1135; genus UBA7888. The sequence continues at coordinate 41,397 of DLRM01000007.1, read as the reverse complement.
GAAATGGCCTACCCATGGTCCCAAGATGCCACTCTTAGGGTGGAAAAGGACCGCGTTCTTGCCCAAGAGAAGCGGCAAGCCTTGGAGGCTGAATTCTCTCAGCTCACCAAGCGTGTGGGTGAGGTTCAATTGACCTACGAAGAAATGGTGTCTGCTGAGGGCCATCTCTACGGATCTGTGAACTCCCACCGGATTGCTGAAACTCTCCAGGAGCAAGGTCTCAACATTGACGAGCGCAATGTCCGTTTGCCGGAACCCATTCGGGTCGCTGGTGAATACGAAGTCCCCATTCACATTCATGGCGACATGGAAGCTCAGATTAAAGTCTGGGTGATTGCGGTTCAGGACCCGAATGCGGTTGCCCTCGAAGAAGAGGGCGAGGCAGAGGAAACCGAAGAAGAATTCGCCTCTGTTCCTTCGGAGGAAGCTGCTCCCGAAATCGAAGAATAGAGACTGTTTGGGAGAGCAGCGAGAGGAGGAGAGAAAGTCCCTCTCCTCCTCTTTTTTTGCCCCAGACAACCCCTCTGCGAGGCTATCCTCTACCTGGAAATGACCGTCCCATCCTCCGCCAGTTCCCTTCAACGCCCCTATGACCTAGAGGCTGAAAAATGTGTTTTAGGGAGTATTTTGCGTGACCCAAGGTGTGCAGCGGAGGTGACGGCAAAGTTGGCATTGGACGATTTTTATCTTCCCCGTCACCGTGAAATTTATGGCATTTGCGTTGGTTTAGACCAGCGAAGTGCGGGGTCTTGTGACCCAGTGACGATTGCTCATGAAATTGACCGGTTGGGGCGTACCGAAGAGCTGGGAGGAAGGAACTATCTCGAGGAGATGATGCTTTCGGTCCCATCCTTGGCCTATCTAGAGAACCATATCCGCATCGTTCGGGATTTGGCTATTCGGCGCGCATTGTTGGATGCGACCGACAAGGTTCAGCAAAAAGTTTCGGATGGAGCTGAAGATGTGCGAGATTTGCTAGACCAAGCCGAGCAGGCAGTTTTCCAAGTTGGCGATCGCCTTGTCGAAGGAGAGATTATTTCGGCTAAGGAATTGATTCGGCAAAACCTAGATCGCATTTTGTCACCAGATGGTGAACAACAAGGCCTGAAGACAGGCTTCATTGACCTTGATGAACGACATGGGTTCCGGCCGGGTGACCTTGTGATTTTGGCAGCTCGCCCCTCTATGGGGAAAACGGCCCTTGCTCTCAATATTCTGGAGCGTGTTGCTTTGGCGGGCCAAACGACTCTTTTGTTCTCACTGGAGATGCCATCTGATCAAATTATTTTGCGTTTGATTTCAAGCAACGCCAAGGTCAAGCATGACAAGATGCGCAAAGGGAAGCTGGACCCCGCTGATACTAAGCGTGTCATTTACTCTGCAGATCAACTTGGCAATGCGCCCTTCCATATCGATGACACTTCTCAGCCATCTCTAGCCGAAATTCGTGCCAAGGCGCGCCGATTAAAGCGAGATTCAGACTTGGCCCTTATTGTTGTGGATTACCTTCAGCTACTGACCATTCATGGTTCAGAAAGCCGTCAACAAGAAGTTTCGACAATTTCTCGTAATCTCAAAGCCCTTGCTCGAGACCTAAGGGTTCCTGTTCTTGCCCTCGCTCAGTTGAATCGAAAGGCGGAAGATCGAACCGATCATCGCCCACTCCTTTCTGACCTTCGGGAGTCAGGCTCCATTGAACAGGATGCTGACATGGTGATGTTGCTTTATCGTGAAGAATATTACAATAAAGAATCGGAAAGGTCTGGATTGGCAGACATCATCATTGCGAAAAACCGAAACGGTTCTACTGGCGATTTAACGGTTCGCTTTACTAAAGAACTCATGCGTTTTGAAAATGCCGTTTCCGAGCCAGCCTTTTAAGCTGAAATGATTTTTTCTACGTGTGTGCTTGCCTTGCCAATGGCTTCTTTTGGAAGTCTGATTCCAATATTCCCTACTCAGGAGCAGGCGAGAGTTATTGAAATTGTTGAAGTCCTCATTCTGGGCGCTGGAGACAAAGAGGAAGCGATTCGTGCAGCACTAAGGATGCGGCCTGGAGTCGAGCTGACCCCTGAAATCCTACGACGCGACCAAGAGTTTCTCTGGAAGCGAATGCGAGTCCGTCTCTTGAAAGTCGAGCAAGAGCGCCTGGTGGAAGGTGGGCTTCGGCTTCACCTTACGGTTGAAACCACTTCGGCCATGCGTCGGGTGCTTTTTGAAGGCAATCTTGAAATGGATCGGGATCTGCTTTTGGTGGCCGCTGGCATTTCCTCCGCCCAATCCGTTGATATTGCGCGAATCCCAAGCCTAGCGGAAGATTTGGCCGCTTATTATCGAGGGGAGGGCTATCTCCATGTCTCCGTCCAACCTCAAGTCTATGAAGAGGCTGGCCAGCTCGTCTTTCTCATCGATGAAGGCCCCTTGGTGAAGGTTGGCTCCATTGAGTTTGTGGGCAACGAAGCTTTTCCCGCTCGCTCCTTTTTGGGAGTTGGAGAAAGCTTGACCTCGAATATGGAAGGAGGAACGGGTACGTTTATTACGCCCGGATCCACTTTTACCGAAGGCATGTTTGAGCGAGATATTGTTGCCATTGAAGAGCTTTACCGGGATTATGGCTATTTGGATGTTGAAGTTTCAACGGGGGAAGTCTCCTTCTCCGAAGATTTAAGTCGTGCCCATATCCAAATTGGGGTGAATGAAGGAGCCCAATATCGAGTTCGGAGCTTGAGCTTCCAAAATGACCTTGGTGGTCCCTTGGAATATTCTGATGAAGAACTCCTTGGTGTTGTTGGCCTGCGACCTGGCCAAGTTTACGAGAAGGCGAGAGTCAAAGCTGATGAATCAGCTCTTCGCCGTTTTTACGGCATTAAAGGACACCCATCCAGTCGCCGTTCAGTCGGTCGCTCCGACGTTTTTTTTAGTTTTTCCCCGCCCAATGGGGAGCCCTTGCAATATCCTGACCCTGAGACTGCGGAAGTCGATGTGACCTACCTCATTCGCGAGGGTCAAAAGATGCGCATCCGTGACGTTTTGGTGGCTGGCAACACTCGCACCAAAGACCGGGTCATCCGGCGGATGATATCTTTGGAGCCGGGAGACTTGGCCGATGGATCTGAAGCCGTCCGCTCCTGGCGTCGGGTTTTGGGAACAAATTGGTTCCAGGACCCCGAAACCCGGCAACCTTTTGTGGATTGGCGTTTTATTGAGGCGGATCGGCCTGGTTGGGTTGATTTGCGTTATGAAGTCGCAGAAGGTCAAACAGGCCGCGCCTTATTTGGAGGTGGCTTCAATAGTAATACTGGGGCATTCTTGTCCGTCCAATTTCAAAAGGAGAACTTTGACATTGCTAAAACTCCGACCTCCTGGGGGACTGCTGTTCAAGAAATATTGAATGGAGATGCTTTTACCGGTGCGGGCCAGACTCTTCGTGCATTTGTCGCTCCTGGTCGCGAGTTTAGTACTTACTCTCTCGACTTTACGGAGCCTGACTTGTTTTTAGATCACATCGATCGGGTCAGCTTGAATATCAAGGGATTCAAGACATTTCATTATTTGCGAACCCACCAGGAACGCCGGACTGCGGGCAGTTTTCGTCTAGGAAGGCACTTTGGTCGGCATTTTTCCATCTGGGCGGGCCCAGAGATGGGGCGCGTAAACTTGTCTAACCCAGACCCTGGGGCGCCGACCCTGATTGAGGATATCGTTGGCACCCATATTTTGAACTCGGTTTCTGCGGGTCTTTCTTATAATTCGATTGATAACCCGTTTTCCCCAGTGGATGGATTTAAAGTTCGATTGAGCCATAAGTTTGCTGGTGGTTCCTTGGGCGGCGATTGGGAATTTCAATCGACCGATGCGCGTGTAGAAAAGTATTTCCCTTTGGGTTATGACCGCCTTGATCGCCCATTCATTGCGGCGTTGATTGGTAGAGTTCGATTCGCCAACGAAACAGGAGATCTCGGTGTCCTTCCCTACACAGAGCGCTTTTTCTTAGGTGGTCAAGGGACCCTTCGCGGTTTTGATTTCCGAGGGGCAGGCCCACGGGAAAGCGGCTTTCCCTTGGGAGGAGAAGCTGCCTGGAATGCTTCTCTTGAAGTGCGCGCTCCTCTCCTTTCTTCTCGAGTTCGGGATTCAGTCGATGAGGTCGAGTATGCTCGAGGAGCACTTTGGGTTGATGCCGGTGCTCTCGGCGATGGATTAAATGATTTTGATTCCACACGTATTGCTGCGGGCGTGGGTGTCCGTATTCGACTGCCGATGATGCCTCAAATGCCTCTTTCCCTTGATTTTGGTTGGCCCATTAAGAGTGAGTCTTTCGACGACACATCTGTCTTCACTTTCTCTCTTGGTAACTTCTAATGAAGAAAATTCCCATGAAACTTTCCCTTTCTCTTACTCTCCTTGTCCTTTCGGGATCTTTGGTTGCGAATCGAGTTGCCCAAGACCCTGATGCTGGAGTTCGCTATATTTCTATTCCGAAGTGCTTGAATGGATACAAGAGTTTCCAGGAAGAAAGCCAGCGAATGACGGAGTCCTTTTCCGCAAGGAATGAACGACTGAAACTTCGCCAAGCATCCTTGCGCGAGAGGGAAGGTGAGCTGATGGTGATGGACCCGCTAAGTAAAGAGTTTATTGAGGCTCGTCACCAGCTTCAGCAGGACGAGATGAACCTCAAGCAAGACCGAGATTTTGTGGCTGATCTTGTGGCGAATAGGCAAGGAGAATTGATCCTTAATAACTACCAAGCTATTCAACAGGCCGCCGAAGAGCTTGGCGCCAGAGAAGGATTTGGAGCTATTCTTTTGGACC
>DLRM01000007.1:491-36193 GCA_002500505.1 Planctomycetes bacterium UBA7888 | reverse complement strand
GTTACGATGTCCTCTGGACAAACCCAAATTATGATGTCACTGCAGCGGTTGTGGACATCCTGAATGGTGAAGGCTAAGTCTTGCTTCTCCTTCTCGGAGCCGTTCTACTAGAGCCATGGTGCGCAAGCAAAGGAGCCTAAAGACAACCGTCAAATTTGAAGGCATTGCCCTTCACTCTGGCGAAGCCGTCAAGGTTTGTCTTGAACCTGCTCCAGTAGGTACTGGGATTGTCTTTCGCCGAAGCGATGTAGAAGATCCTGCCGATATTCCCGCTTTGCCTGATTATCTTGTTCACTCTTCTCGCCGAACGATTTTGCGGCGTAGTGGTTCTGAAGTTGGCATGGTCGAGCACCTCCTTTCGGCGGCTTCGGGAATGCAAGTCGATAATATGTTCGTCACTGTGGATGGGGCGGAACTTCCAGGCATGGATGGCTCGACTTTGGCTTATGGTGAGCATATTCAGAAAGCTGGAATCGTTGAGCAGAAAGGGGATAGGCAAACCTTAAAATTGGAAAGACCGGTATTTGTTCGGAACGAAGGTGGCGCTGAAATCATCGCTTTGCCTCCTTCTGGCGATGCTTTGTTTGTCCGTTATCTTCCAGGTCATCCTGAAGGCGTGGATAACCAGACGGTTTCCTTTCATTCGGAGAACAATCGCTATTTAGAGGATATTGCCCCTGCCCGGACCTTTGTCCGAGCTGAAGAGGTCGAGAAGTTACTCGCCGAAGGTTATGGGCAAGGCGCAACAGCTGAGAATACTTTGGTCCTCGGTGGAGACACGCCTCCGGAAATGCGGATTGAGCAAGAGCCAACTCGACATAAAATCTCCGACCTTATGGGTGACCTTGCCCTGCTCGGTGCCGATTTGAATGCAGATATTGTTGCGACTCGCAGTGGGCATGGCTTGAACCAAGCGCTCGTGAGAGAACTCCGTTCTGTTTTGGAAGAAGAAGAAATTGGTTTGGATGAGCTTCCCGAAGGGGGATACGACATTCGAGACATTGTTCGCATTATTCCTCACCGTTACCCCTTCCTGTTGGTGGATCGGGTCATTCGAGTTGAAGGTACCCGCCGAGCTGTTGGGCTTAAGAACGTAAGCGTCAACGAGGAGTTCTTTCAGGGGCATTGGCCCGAGCACCCTGTGATGCCAGGAGTTCTTCAATTGGAAGCTATGGCTCAAGTCGCAGGAATTCTATTGCTGCGCAAACTCGAGCACTCTGGAAAGATTGCCGTTTTAGCGAGCATTGATAAGGTGCGTTTTCGTGGTTCTGTCGTTCCTGGGGATCAACTTCGAATTGAAGTTGAAACTTTGCGATTAAACCGAAACCGTGGACAAGTTGTAGGGGTCACCAAGGTTGGGCGCCGTCTCGCCGCTGAGGCTACACTGTCCTTTGCATTAGTGGACGCATGAGCACAAAAATTCACCCAACATCACATGTCGCACCGGGCGCAGAATTAGGTTCCGGTGTTGTTGTGGGTCCCTTCTGCCATGTCGGCCACAAAGTTGAAATAGGTGATGAAACGGTTTTAGGCCCTCATGTTGTCCTGCAAGGAAAGACCAGCATTGGAAAGAGAAATCGTTTCTTGGGGCAGGCAAGCATTGGGGGGCTTCCACAGGATTTGAAATATGCTGGTGAAGATTCAGCTCTTGTCATGGGCGACGACAATGTTGTTCGAGAGTTTGTGACCATCAACATTGGCACTGCTGCCGGCTCTTGGGTGACGACCTTGGGGGACCGCAATTTGCTCATGGCGTGTGCTCATATTGCGCATGACTGTGTCCTCGAAGACGACATTATTGTTGGTAATAATGTACTGATGGCCGGCCACGTTCGGGTAGAGTCTCAAGCCATTGTTTCTGGGGGCTCAGCCATCAATCACTTTGTGACCATCGGTATTTTGGCCATGGTTGGTGGAATGGCGAGAATTATCAAGGACGTTCCTCCCTATATGGTTGTAGAGGGAAGTCCCGGCCGTGTTCGCGGCGTGAATTCGGTTGGTTTGAATCGAAGGCAAGTTCCCCCTGAATCCTTAGCCCAAATACGGGATGCCTATCGCCGCCTCTATGCAGAAGAAACGCCAACCTCTCTTGCTATCCAGGAAATGGAAGCTCGTGGGGACTGGTGTTCCGAAGTGCTGAGATTGATTGCCTTCCTGCGAGACATGGAGCGCGGTTATCAGGGCCGCTACCGAGAGTCCCTTCGGCGCCCGCCTGCGGAAGCTTAGTCATGCCCTTGATGAAGGCTTGCGTGGTTGGAGTGGGGCATCTGGGTCGGCACCACGCCAGGATTTTGGCAGAGTTGCCGCAGATTGAGCTTGTTGGCATCGTGGAGACTGAGCAGGTTCGCGGAGAAGAGTTAGCCAGTCAATACTCTTGCGTTTGGTACCCGGAAATTGGCGAATTGCCCTCTAATGTGGACTTTGCCGTGATTGCTGTCCCGACAAGCCTTCATAAAGAGTGTTCGATACCCTTCTTGCGAGAGGGTGTTCCTGTGTTGATTGAAAAGCCTCTTGCTCCGGACCCGGAAACTTGCAGAGACATTTTGGAGGAAGCAAGTGCCAAGAATGTGATGGTGGGAGTAGGCCACGTTGAACGATTTAACCCCGCTGTTCGCCGAGCCATGGAGCTTGGCATTCAACCTCGGTTCGTGGAAGCTCATCGACTGGCTCCCTACTCTTTCCGCTCCACCGATGTTGGCGTTGTCTTGGATTTGATGATTCATGACATCGATCTTCTGCTTGCATGGACCGGAGAGGAACCGGACTCTGTCGATGCAGTTGGTGGGCAAACCTTGTCTTCAACTGAGGACATCTGTTCTGCTCGATTGAAGTTCCCCTCAGGGGTGACAGCCAATTTGACGGCCTCGAGATTGTCGCTCAAGCCTATGCGCAGGTTTCGTGTGTTTGGGCCCGACTGCTACGTTTCGGTAGACAGTCAGGATCGGTATGCCCTATTAGTTCAAAAGTCAGACCAATTCCACCCTGAAGCAATTTCCGCGGCGACGAAATCTGAGAATCCAGCCGCTGCCTTTCAGGACTTGTTGCACACCGAAGAGTTGCAGTTGGATGATGACGAGCCATTGCGGGCTGAGTTGTGCGCCTTTGCAGAAGCAGTTGCCAACGGAACTGAACACCCAGTTTCAGGACAGGATGGTCTGCGCGCGGTGGAGACCGCATTTCGAATTCGGGAGTCACTCGCGGATTCCAATTGGACTTTGGGTTCTTAAGGGTTTCTTAAGAGCCAAGCTTGCGTTCTTCGCGCCATGCCCAGAGCACGGGCACCAAAAACATACTCATCATGGCAATGGCCATTCCTCCAAAGGAGGGTATTGCCATGGGAATCATGACCTCTGCGCCTTTTCCTGTTGAACTCAATATGGGGAGAAGGGCGAGAAGAGTCGTGGCAGAGGTCATAAGACAAGGGCGTACCCGTCGAATTCCAGCACTCACGACCGCTTCCCTGATTCCTTGAACGGTGCGTGGTTTCTCTCGATCAAAAGTTTGCCGCAAGTAGGTTGCCATGACAACTCCGTCGTCTGTTGCAATTCCAAAAAGAGCAAGGAAGCCAACCCAGACTGCAATAGAAAGATTGATGGGGTGAACAGAAAAGATTTCTCGTAGGGATTGTCCAAACAGCTGGATGTCTAAAAACCAGGCTTGAGAATACAAACCAAGCAGAATAAAGCCTCCTGCCCAGGCTACGAGGACACCACTAAATACAATTGCTGAAGTCGACAGGCTGCGGAATTGAAGATGGAGGACCATCAATATGAGCAAGAGGGCTAGAGGCAGGACAATGGAGAGGGTTTTTTGAGCGTGTACTTGGTTTTTCCAACTGCCGTCGAACACATAAGAAACTCCTGAGGGGAGCAAGAGCTCGCCGTTGGCCTGTGCTAAAAGTAGGTGTTCCTGAGCGGCTTCTACGGCCTCTACTTCGCTCCAGCCTTCATGTTTGTCGAAAACCACATAGGCAGTCAAAAAAGTATCTTCCGTTTTTAAAACTTGAGGGCCGCGTACATATTCAATGGAAGCAACTTGTTCTAAGGTCGCGTGCGCGCCTGTTGGGGCAAGGATGTGTAAATCCTGAATGGCCTCTAAGGAATCTCGAGTCTCCCTCGCAAAGCGCAAAGTAATTGGGTAGCGTTCGCGGCCTTGAGCAGTGGTTCCAAGTGCCTTGCCGCCAACTGCAATTGAAAGAGTTTCTTGGATATCGGCGACATTCAAGCCAAAGCGGGCGGCGGATTCGCGGTCAATGGAAACTTCTAGATATGGCTTTCCAACCACTCGGTCAGCGGCCACGGTGTTCGCTTCGACTCCTTCTGATTCCCTGAGTGCGGACTCAATATCTAAGGCAGCGCGTTCAAGAGAAATGAGGTCTGGCGCTTTTACCTTCACGCCCATTGGGGCTCGCATCCCACTTTGAAGCATGATGATGCGAGTTGAGATGGGCTGTAGTAGGGGGGCTGAAGTAGAGCCAGGGATTTCAGCCACTTTTTGGATTTCCTTCCAGATATCCTCCTTTGAACGAATATGCTCACGCCATTGACGGATACGATTCCCTTCCGAATCCGTTCCAAACTCTGGTTTGTAGTGAATAACGGACTCGACCATGGACAAAGGAGCTGGATCAAGGGCACTCTCGACTCGTCCAATTTTCCCGACGACCTGAGTAACTTCGGGAATGCCTTCCATAGCTCTATCCATTTTCGAAAGTGCGTCCAAAGACTCGCCCATGCCAGCGTGAGGCATTGTGCTTGGCATATAAAGAAAAGAACCCTCGTCGAGTTGCGGCATAAATTCCTGGCCACTGTTTTTCCAAACCCAACCGCCCGCCGAAAGGATGAGTGCGGGGGCGAAGAGAAAGAGAAGCCTGTGGGCGAGGCACCATCGCAAAATCGTTTCGTAGCGTTGGCGAAAGTAGTCAAAAGCCCACAGCAGGCCAAAAGCAATGCTGAAAACAAAGACTGCATTGGGGAGAAGGCCAATTGCAGGCCCCAAGGGCTGCCAATGCTGAGCCAAGAGCAAGCCCGAGAAAATTAGGATTGCCCAAGATAAAGGCCCACGTTTCACATCGGACTTAGATTTCTTTGAAGGTTTCCATTGGTGGAGTAGGTAGACCAAAACTGGAATTAGGAGTAGAGAAATGAAAAGCGAACCGAGAAGGGCATAGGTCTTAGTGAAAGCGAGTGGCTTGAATAATCGCCCCTCGGCTCCGGTCATGGTGAATACAGGCAAGAAACCGATTACAGTTGTTGCAACGGCGGTCATAACAGCAGACCCCACCTCTGTCGCCGCATTGGTGATAGTGAGAATGCTGGATTCCCCGTCGGGTGCCTCCTCCAATCGCCGTTGGATATTTTCCACAAGGACAATTCCCATATCGACCATGGTGCCAATAGCAATCGCGATTCCGGCCAATGCAACCACATTGGCTTCAACTCCAGTCCACTTCATGCCGAGGAAGGCGCAAAGGACAGAAAGTGGAAGAACCAAAGAGAGTATGAAGGAGCTCCTAAGGTTCACAAGCATGAAAACGACCACCAAGATGGTGACCAGGATTTCTTCAGTCAGGGCCCGCTTTAAGGTGTCAAGCGTTTCGTTAATCAACCCGGAACGGTCATAGAAGGGGATTATTTTCAGTTTGGATACTCGGCCATCTTCTAGTGTTTTTCGTGGAAGTGCGCTTTCTATTTCCTGAATTGTTTCTTTTACAGCCTGAATCGTTGCCATGGGATTGGCGCCGAATCGCGAAACTACAACACCACCAACGGCTTCGCTGCCGCCCTTGTCGAGAGCGCCTCGTCGAAGAGCAGGGCCAAGTTGGACTAAGGCAACATCTTTGATTCTTACAGGAATGCCGTCTTGTGAGACTTGCACGACGGCTTCTTCCAAGTCAGAGACTTCTCGCACCCAACCGAGGCCACGGACAAGGTATTCCACGGCATTGACTTCAATAGTGCGAGCGCCAACTTCCTGATTGGAAGAACGGACAGCACGCATGATTTGCGAAAGTTCAACGCCATGGGCGCGCATGGCCTCGGGGTCGACTTCAACTTGAAATTCGCGACGGAATCCACCGACGGAAGCCACCTCCGCAACTCCATCTGCAGCCATGAGGGCATAGCGGACATGGAAATCTTGAACTGTTCTCAGTTCGTCCAAATCCCAGCCACCCGTCGGGTTCCCCTCTTCGTCCCGACCTTCCAGGGTGTACCAAAAAACTTGCCCCAAAGCTGTTGCATCAGGACCCAAGGCTGGAGAAACATCCTTGGGTAGCAAGCCACTAGGAAGAGAATTTAACTTCTCTAGGATTCTCGAACGAGACCAGTAGAACTCAACACCCTCTTCGAAGACGACATAGATGGTTGAAAAACCCATCATGGAAAAAGAACGCACCGTTCGCACTCCAGGCACTCCCAGAAGAGAGGTCGTGAGTGGATAAGTGATTTGGTCTTCCATGTCTTGGGGGCTTCTTCCCGGCCAAGAGGTAAAGACAATCTGTTGGTTTTCGCCGAGGTCGGGAATGGCGTCCACGGGGACAGGATCTCTTGGAATAAAGGAAGGTCCCCAGCTAAAAGGGCTGACCCCAACACCCCAAATCGAAAGAATGAGAATCCCCGTTAGGACGAGAAGTCTTTGGTCAAGGCAAAAGGCGATTAAGTGACGAAGCATGAGGGTTATTTCGCTCTTTCGGGTGTTGAAGATCGTGGAGTAATCATTCTGCGCATTTCTCCGCAACGAAGCATGGACGATCCAAAATAGGGGTTTGCAAGCCGATTCTCGATTTGAAGCCACTCAGCTCCAGTGTTTTCGAATGCCATAGGGCAAAAGAAAACTTTTAGTTCTTTTCCGGTAGCCTCGTATCCAAATCGGTCCAGTGCAGAGATTAGCCCCTTGCTTGCATGTTTGAATTCCGTTCGAAGGCCTTCAATCTCCGATACTTTTTTCATGCCAAGTCCACCATTCCTCATTTTTGCTGCGAGGGGGCTCCACAACTCGGTAATAGAATCGGATAACTCAATGGAAGAAACAGATTCAAGTTCCGCTAAAAACTTAGGCACATTTTTAGAGGCCAATCCGAAATCATCATTTGCTAATGCTCTCCAGATGGAGAGGTAATGTGTTGAGATTCTGGTTAAGGCTTGTTGTAGGGCCTGGGGAACATCAATAGGTTCTTTTGAAAGGTCACTCCCTATGGACATCATGCTTGGCTTTGCCAGAATTTGGAGAGAGGAGTCAATTTTAAATGCGCCGTGGGTCACAATCACTTCGCCTTCCTCAAGACCATCTAATACCACGTAATGCTCTCCTGCGCGAGGCCCCAGCAGGATTTCGCGACCCTCAAAAACGACTTTATTGTCATCTGGAACCTGAAGATAAACCACAGCGCGTGTTCCAGTAATAAGGGGGGAAGTTCGCGGAATGAGAAGGGGGAGAGGGGTCGTTCTTTCTCGAGTTACCTGACCCCTTGAATCGAGTGCAGCATGGACAATCGCTCTGATGAACATGCCAGGCTTCAGAAGACCATCCGAGTTGTCGACTTGTAGGCGAACTTGGACTGTTCGTGAGAGGGGGTCAAGTGTGGGTTCAATAAAATTTATTTTCCCCATAAAGCTGAGACCAGGGATAGCATCGGCCTGGAGGCTAACCTCTTGAGCAAGTTCTAAGAATGCTAAGTCGGATTCATGAGCTTCAAGTTCAGCCCAGAGGGAAGCCGGATTGGCGGCAGAAAAGAGTTTTTGTCCGAGCTTCACCCACTCGCCTTCTTCGGCAAAAACCTGAAGAGCGATTCCTGCAACATTGGAGTAGAGGGTTGCCTTCTCCTGCACTCTTCCGGCGTGTTGGAGTGCTTCGACATCCTCTTTACTCATTCCCATCGCGAGGAGGCGCGAGGCTGCAGATTGAACCGTTTCTCGGGCGGTCTTCTGTAAAGATTCACCCGGAGAATTGCTCAATCTTTGCATAGCTTTAATGGACTCCAGGTACTCCTGTTGAGCAGAAATAAGCTCTGGGCTCCAAATCTCGGCGACAGCTTGCCCTTTTTGAACTGATTCGCCTTCGTAACTCACATGCATGGCATCTAATCGCCCACCTGTCCAGGCGGTGACAGTCTCTAGTTTGGTTTCATCCCAGTTGAGTTTTCCAACCAGCCGGAGGGCAAGGTCAGCTTCTCCCCTTACGACCTCCGTTGTTTGAATCTCAGCAAGCGCAATAGCTTCGTTCGTGAGGGCAATTTGATTCTCCTCCAAATCTCCAGCATTTGGGTCCACAGGGATTAGGTCCATGCCACAAATAGGGCAAGGGGTTGGCTTGGGAAGCAGGAATTGAGGGTGCATGGAGCAGGTCCATCGAACGGACTCAGCTTTATTGTCGACACTTTTGCTCGAAGAAGGGCTGGTGGGAAAAATGGATCCACATCGGGCAAGAAGAAAACCTGCCAGCAAGGCTGGAAGAATGAAGCGTAGGTTCAGGAGGAGATTTTTCATCTTTCGGAGAGTTGAGTGCCACTCAATGCGGCAATTTCTGCAAGGGTGATTGAGCGATCGGCTGTCGCGCGGAGGACCGCAAGTTCAGAGTCGAGGAGGGTTCTTTGTGTGTCTAAATAGTCCAGAAATGATGCCTTCCCAGATTGGTAAGCAATTAAAGTAGAGTCCAAGGCCTGTTGTCCTTTTGGAACAAGGCCATTTTGGTGAAGCTCAAATCGCCTCTCAGCATCGCGCAGCTTGAAGAATTCGGTTTCTAACTCTGAGAGGAGAGTGCTCAGGGTTTGAATCCTTTGAGCACGAATCGACGCGAGCATCGAACGTGATTGACGAACCCGCGATTTTCTAGAGCGTTGTTGTAGGGGAAGTTCAAGTCCAACCCCAAGCGCAAAAGCATCTTTCCCAGAGTCATTCCCGATCCCATTGCTTTCAATTCCCGTCCAGTCAATGCCTATCGTGAAGTTGGGGAACATTCCGAGCTCGGCCAGATGGACTTTCATTTGATGAGCTTGCTCAAGACAATCCCACCCACGCATTTGTGGATTATTAAACTCGAGATTTCTCATGAGTTGATTTGAATCCAAGTCCGTTGGAAGGAGAAGGGCGTCCTTTGGCCAATTCAATGGATTAAGGGGCGAACGGTTCAAAAGGGAGTTTATTTCTGCAAGAAGAGGTTGTTGTTGGTCATGGATTGCCGCTGCTTTTTCTTCGAGAATGGCGAGTTCCATTTGAAGTTTGATAAGGCTGCCATGTTCGGCAACCCCTTCCTCCCAACGCTTTCGAACAACGGTTTCCATCTGGGTCAAAATATCCAAATGAGCCTTGGTTGAATTAAGGCTTGAAGTGAGCCAGAAGTGTTCGGCGCAGAGCTTGCGCATTTTTGCACGCAATTGAAGTTCCTTCGAAAGGTAATCTTGACGCGCAGCTTCGGCTTTTGCGGAGGCAACTCGGGTGGCGCAGTTAAGAGTCCCTGGCCAAGGAAATGCTTGTTGGAGAGAAAGTCGGCTATTTGCCGAACCGCTTTTGGTTTCTAGTGAGCTCAGGAAGATGCCAGCCTGAAGCTTAGGGTCAGGGAGGCCAGCGGCTTGGGGAATGAGTTCAATCGTCGCCCGCCATTTCTGCCAAGATGCAAGCAACTCCTGGTTTTTGAACCGAGCTTCCTGAAAGAGAGCCTCGAAGGAATCGTCAGTTGCGACCGAAACCTCTTTAGGAGGCGACAGAAAGCCGATTTCAAATTCTGCCCATTGGTTTACCTGAGAAGTGTAAGTCGATGGTGGAAGCGAACAGGCCGCCAGGAAGGCTAGGCCGGTAAGTAAGAAACGAAATTGCATGTTGTTGTAGTTCTCTGCATGAGGAAGATGGCATGTGTGGACATGCCGGAAGGAATGGAGGAGCTCAATGGACGCCTAAAAAGGCAACCAGAGTTCACTCAGCAGAGATACACGCAATAAAGCAGATTCAAAGACCGCGGTGGGGGCCTAGGAATTTGTGGTCTTAGGTTCGCTTGTTGGGCAATAAGGGTAGGGACCCAAGAACTCGGAGACTCGTCTTGGATTGCAGAGGTCGGAGCCTGGCCCTGGGATGTTTCGCAACGGCGAGGGAGCGGAAGTCCTGAAGATTCCTGAGCAGGAGTTTTCCTGGCAGCACAGCAGCACCCCTTTTGAAGGCGTGCAGCCTCAGGGTGGGAGGGGGTGAAGTCAACGAAAGCCTTGCAGCCACACCCACAGGAGTTCGCACAGAACGCAGTACTCCCCCAGACCTCCCCACTCGGCAAGAGCAGGAGGAAGATTGCAAGAAGGGCAAAGATGCGGGACATCAGAATCAGTAGTTTACCCTATGAGAGGGGATTCGGGATAATCAAACGGTGAAAGCTCGCCCCTCCCTCCTCCATGAATACGTGTGGAATCCTTCCCTGGCGGAGAGAATCCCTCCCGACTGGGCGACCGAGTTTGCCTGCCCCGCACCTCTTGCAGTCGAAGTTGGATTTGGGTCCGGGGAATATCTTGCGTGGTGGGCGGAATCCCAGCCAGAGTGGAATTTTGTTGGAATTGAGCTCCCCCAGGAGGGCATTCAACGAGCTTCCCGAGAGTTCAGCCTCCGAAATTTGGAAAACGCAAAGCTTGTTCGAGGGGATGCACGCTATCTTCTCAGGGAATTATTTGCCTCCGCTTCATTGGAAAAGGTACTCATGCAATTTCCGATGCCCTGGCCAAAAGAAAAACACGCTAAGCACCGGGTCAGTAGCCCGCAATTCGCGGAGACTTTGGTTGATGTTCTTCGGCCCGGTGGGAGCTTTGAGCTTGTAACGGATCAGGATTGGTACGCCCACGCGGCTCACGACTTTCTCTCTGGCCAAGAGGAATTTGAGGTCCAACCCTTAGAAGTCAACCCGCCCCGCCCCTTTCGAACTCGATATGAAAAGAAGTGGATGGACGAAGGCCGTTCCTTTTTTCGAGTTCTCGCTCAAACCAATAAGAGCTCGCCTGCTAAACGCCTCCTTCTTCCTGAAAAAATGCACCACGCCCACTTACCTGAATTGCCCTCGAAAACTTCCATTCAATCTCTTGTCGGCAGCCGCTTTCAAGAAGGGGAGATGGTGGGCGAAATCAAAGAAGTCCTTTACGGTGAGGGCAGCTGGTTATTGAAAGTTGTGAGTGCAGACGAGTCCTTTACCCAGTTTTTCTTTCTTCGATTAGTGGCCAGAGAAAAGGGAGGGGCCCTCGTCAAGGTTGAAGATTACAATCGACCCTATTCAACGCCTTCCGTGTCTTTTCTCTTGAACTCAGTAGCAGAGGTTTTAGGAAGACCAAAAGCCCATGCTTGAATTCCAAACCGCTATAGACTTCCAATCGCGAGGAATATTTTTGAATAGTTCGAAGTAGAGGAGGTTTTCGCTTCGTAAGACACGGCTAACAAGCGGTCAGAATAGTGAATGTGTCGATCCGATTCCAATAAATCGAGAGCAGGGCGCCGAGGAGAAATTCCGCTAAGGGTTAAAGATGACTCCTTTTTCGTAGGAAAACCTTTATAGGCCGATATTGCTACAGGAGATCCGTGGTGGTAGTGATTAGAGAAAACATACCGGAGTTCTTTGCCGTGAAGAGGGACTGGAGTTGCAGCTGCCCAGTCCACTCGATTCGGGTAATTTGAATTACGGAAAATCATATGGCTTCCAGGCTTGCTGCCGAGGAAATCAATTTCGCCGGCGAAGAGATTGGCTGTGTCTGTCGCGACGTCGTAAAGTTCACCCCAAGTGAGCGTCACATCATTACGATTGTCGGCGTGGCTAGTTGCCAACATGGGTCGCCTTTGAAGTTGAGTAGGCGATGGCCCGCGAAAACTTTTTGAGTTGATGAGAACAAAGGAGCCTTGACGCAAGTCATAGCGGCGCAGTTGGATTAACCCTTCGTCAGCTTGTGCGCCATCGTGTCCTGTGCGAGTAAAGGTCTCCCAAACTAGGATTAGGTTTGCCTTATCGTCTATGAGAGCATCGGGAAGAACTCTTCCGCCAGGGGTTCCTTCCGGGTGCTCATCCATGTGACTCCCCGTAATCAGGGGGAATGGGGGAGAGAAAGAAGGAGTCGGGGTGCTGAAGTCCAGGAAGGAAAGACGCACATCGTATTCTCGGTATTTCCTGCCGATTGAAAGCGATTCATGGGCATAGCAAACAATAGCTTGAAAAGGAACACCGTGCTCCGGTGGAATTACAGCGAGATCAGGCATGACACCACCTTCTCCGCTATGTAGGTTCTTATCCACTGGCCAGCCATACTTTAAGTTGACTGGATCCGGGGCATGGATGTTAATCCCATTCGCAGTCGGTTCGATTTGAACCGCCTCTAAGTAGGCTGTTCCCGTGGTCGAATCAATGCGTGGCCAAGTGACCACGAAGTTATTCCCTGTGGCTACGACATCCGGTTTATGACATTTCTCAGAAGAGCTGAGGATATTGGCATTGGGGTCGCCTAGGAGCAGAACGCCTGCTGGGCCTGGCTCCAGCCATTCGGTTTGCGAAAGCCGGCGAAGAAAAAGGCCTTGTACGCTACTTTCGCTTGATTGTAAAGGGTTCAGGGGGGTCTCATATTTTGCGGACCAAGCCACAAAGATGTCCCCTCGGTCATTCAGGGCCACGACGGCGTGGTCAGCTGGGAGCGTCCCCAGCTGGGGGAGGCGAACGGAATCACCTAGATGAAGAGTGCTGCTTTGAGCACTCAGCGAACATGTAAGAAACAACCCCCAGACAAGAATCCTAGGGGCCCATGAGGAAGGGGGGGTAAATGGAATAACCATTTTCCTAAGTATACTCAAAGAAAAAGTCCCCACTGAGTTATATATCGCTAAATTAGGGCCTCATGCCGGGAAAACTACGCCAACGAAATCGCGGGGGAGAAGGGCTTGCTAGGGAAGCCGGAGGCTCCTCTAGTCTTCCCTTGCTTGAAACAGCCGCCTATGAGGCTGGCTTTCGAGGTGCTTGGCACTTGCAAGCTGAGCTCGAAGCACAAGGTTACCTCGAAGCTCCCGTTTTGGAGCAGTGGGGATTAGTAGCGAATGCACTAGCGCGGCATGCCAAGGAATCCCCGGACAAGATTCAGCCTATTTTGAACTTGTACAAGCATCCGGAAGGCCGAATTCGGTTTTTTGCGCCAGCCACTTTAAGTTTGGTGATGCCGGATTCCCCGCACTCGGTGCTTGAATTGCTTCGTCCCCTGGCTGCGGATAGGGACCGAAGAGTTGCCGAAGCTGTTCAGGCATTTGGCATTCGACCGCAAGCCGAAATCCTTGGCGCAGAAGTGGTTTCATGCCTTTTTCCTTGGGTTCAAGACCCGTCTCCTTTTGTCCGGCGTGCCGCAATGGAGGGAACTCGGCCGCGGGGGATTTGGGTGAAACACCTGCGTTGGGCCGTGGAGAATCCGGCTAGTTTGGTACCTCTTTTGGATGAACTTCGTTTTGAAGACCACCGATTTGTAGCCAATGCTCTTGGGAATGCCATGAATGACATTTCAAAGAGTCATCCGCATTTGGTCTTAGATTTATTTCGAAGATGGATTGCTGAGGAAAGGACTGGAGAGCTCCTTGGGCATATCTCTAAAAAAGGAACCCGCGGACTAATCAAGGAAGGTCATCCTGGTGCTTTGCATTTATTTGGCCTCAAAGAGTTAAGAGTTGAAGCCAATGCAATCATTCTTTCAGATTTGCCAGCGCGCCCGAACAAGAAGGTTCAATTCCAGATTGAGTTGAAGAATTTGGGCGAATCCGGATCTGGAAAATTGGTTTACGAAATTCAAACTCCCGGAAAGGTAGATGGCCGCCCTCGTCGAAAACGTTATCACGGAAAAACCATTGAACTCCCTGAGTCCATCCCTGTGACCGCTCAGTGTCATGAGCGATTGTTTGACACCCAAGCTGCACCTTTGATTGATGGCGCATGTCGAATCTTGATTTTCCTAAACGGAAAAAATGTCGCGGAAGTCCCTTTTGAGCTAGTGCGCTAAGAAAGAGACGCTAGCGCAGTTCGCAACTTCGGAAGAGAGTTTTGGATATCTTCTACGCTAACCGCCCCGACACTTCCTCGGAACCAACCATCGAGGTCTTTTGGCTCAACGCCAAAAGCGGAAAAGCCAACTAAAGCGAAAGAGGCTTTTTGAAGCAGGAACGAGCGAATAGCTTCGTTGTTTTCTAGGACATCTCCTTCAGGAGTTTTTAAGCCTGCCAGTCGGAACTGAAGGGACATATAAATTGCACCCTGAGGTTCAATGTAGTCGACAGGGTAGCCTTCTTCTTTTAAAGCTTGCATGATGTCATGAAGAGCATCGAGTCTTTGACGAACTTGGTCCACCATATCTCGGTCCCATGAGTCCACAGCTTTTGTGTTTAAGAGGAAGTTAGCCGTTGCCTGCTGGACTGGCTTAGGCGCCCACGCCCCGACATGAGTTAGAAGGGCAGTCATTTTTTGAGCGATAGCCGGAGGCCCAAACATCCAACCGCAACGTAATCCAGTTGCAGCGAAACCCTTAGAAATGCCATCTGTGTGAATCACGAAGGGGGCACATTCTGGAACTAGTTGAACAGGAGAATAGTGCTCATGACCAGGGAAAACTAACGATCGATAGATTTGGTCAAACAAAAGGTAAAGCGGTTTCTCTCCACTCTTTTCGCGGCGCAGGTTTTCCTCAACTAAAAGGGAGCCAAAGTCTGCAACCGTTTCTTTGGACATGACTCCACCAGAGGGATTTTGAGGAGTGTTTAAAACTAGCAGGCGGGCCTCAGAGATGTGAGGCTTGAGTTGGTCCACTGTTGGTTGGAAAGCCGTCTCAGGACCGCAAGCCACACCTTTCACTCGAACTTGAGCAGCGTCACGGTAGTTGTGATTGTTCCAAGAGGGGAGTGGGAAAAGGACCAGCTCTCCTGGATTCACAAGCAAGCGATAGGTGGAGTACAAAGTCGGCCGTCCACCACTCACAATGGTGATTCCCTCCATAGGGTATTCCAGACCCTGAGTGCGGGCGATGTGCTGGCGGACAGCATCACGGAGCTCCCAAAGTCCCGCAGGTGGTGGATAATTTGTGTCGCCCTTCCCGATAGCGGCCAAAAGCTCCTGAGTTAGTTGGGGTGGAATAGGGAATTGTGTTGGGGAAAAATCGCCAACAGTCATATTGGCGACATCAACACCCTTGCCAAGGAGCTCCCTAATCTCATTGCCGACCTTCAGAATAGAAGACCCCACCATGGACTGGGCCATAGTCGAAAAACCACGTTCGGCGACTAGAGAGCCACAATCATTGGGGATGCGAACAAGTTGCTGGGGAGATTTCACCGTCACCCTTGAATTCTATCCTTGCGTGCCCTCGGAGTGGGGAGGGGGCATCCGTTCAATCCTCTCTGAGTATCGATCCCGAAGGCGAGTTTGTTCGGATTCCAACAGCACCTCGGCACCCCCTAACCACATTCGGCGAATCTGACCTTTGTTGTCCAAGGGGTCGCCTTCAGCAAGGAAGAAATTGGCAGCCTTTCCAAGCTCGATAGAGCCAGTGTAATCGCTAATTCCCAGAGCTTCTGCAGCTCCCAAAGTGAGGAAATGCAGAGATTGATTAGGGCCAGCCCCGTGAGCACCAGCAGTCGCCGCTTGGAAGGGAAGGTTGCGAGCAACATGGGTGTCTCCTGTGCGCAAACCTACTCGACATCCACTTGCTGCAAGGATTCCGGCATTGCGGTAAGGAGAATCAAACGGGTCATTGTTGCTTCGAGGCAAGCTATGGACGGAACCAGTAAGAATTCGTGCCTGGTCGGCGCCGAGGAAGCCGGCGATTTTCCAAGCGCCCATTGCCCCCATGTAGATAGGGTCAAGGCTGCGTTCCTTCGCCCAGTTTCTTGCGGCCATCACCGAGAAAGGACCATTGGCGTCCAGAATGACGGGCTTTTTGCCTAAGGCGTAAGGAAGGAGGGCTTCCAATTTCGAGTCACGATGAAAGCGAGCCCAAGTCTCGCCACCAGCCTTTCGGGCTTCTTCCATGACATTTCCGTACTCAAGAGCATCATCCATCCAGCGGTCCAATTCTTCGACCTGCTTGGGTCGAGAAGGAGCTTCGCCGGGTTTGGCCTTTTTCACCCCGGGGAAGGCAATGTGGAGGGCGATGTCTGGAACGACAACCATTTCTTCGGTCGTATCTCCATCCATTTGAATAAGAGCTGCTTGTCCCCGAATTCTGCCTGAAACTGTACTCGTTAGAGCATGACCAATCCCAGTCAATCGAGTAACCGGGATATGGCGGCTGTCCGAGTGGATTGCCGAGGCAACAGAAAGGTCGGGATGGTCTTTTCCAGTTTCGCGATCGTCTCGAGAAGAGCGGACTTGCTCTACTTCCATAATTCCAAGTTGATCCCCTGTGTTGATGAAAGTGGGGTAAAGGCCCATTCCGTGCCCATCAATCATCTCAGTGTTGGCCGGCAAGGAACCGTTATAGCTTTTGCCAAGCCAACGAATGCGGCCATCTTGGATGTGGATAGCGCCGGAGGTTGGAATGTCATCAGGGGAAGACGAAGTGTGAAGGACAACGTTATGGACAAAGAAGGAGAGTCCTTGTCCTTGACGGGTCCAGGGTCCCCAATCCAATTGAACATCTTTCGAGTCAATTAGAGGCTCGCCTTCGCCGCGAAGACTCTTTGCAAAAGTGGAACAGTCAGCAGTGTATTGAGCCCAACGAGCATCCAGTTCCTCGTCACGTTCGAAAAGAGTACGGCCTCGGGCAAGGGTCAGAGTGCAACGCGACCAGGTGGACAAGGGGGGGCCATCAAATGCAGTAATCGTGCCGTCTTTTCCAACTTCTAAAGAGCCAAGTCGTTCTTCAACATGAAGCTGTTTTGCACCGTTCAGGGTGCAAAGGCGAAGGCACTCTTCAATTGAAAGCTGACCGTATCGCAAAGACTTACCTGCTTCCGTATTCAGGCGGCGAATCATTTCATCGGAGTCTGAATTGATTGTGGTGATTACCCCTGCACGAGTGAGGAGAGCCACATTCCATGGAATTGCATCGTAAACTTCAAATTTATAGGCCCACCAATCAGAAAAAGTGGAAGCCATGGCGCCGTAAGCGGCAATTTCAGGAGCAAGTTTGTAGCCTTCGAGCACGTGTTGAAAAGTTGGGCGGCGAATCCCAAATTCCTCGCAAATGCCGAGGAACATTTGGAGTTCGTCTGCTCGGTAAGAGTGACACTGAATATGAATCTTTCCGGCAAGAATGTCGGCTAAGGTTTCAAGGCGCACATCTTTTCTAAAGGAGGGGAGGCTTCCATTCTCAAACAGTTTCCTGCGTTTTGCATAATCTTGTGCGGCGGTGAAGGCTCGGCGGTAAACCGCTTGGACTCCCATCCGCGAATCCGGGAAACGTTTACCCCAGTTGTCGGACCAGTTGGATTGCTTGACGTTTTCTCCGAGAGCAAATTTGATGCCCTGCGGTGCTCCAGGCAAGCGCAAACCGGCCTGGGTGGGTTCCCAGTAGTTCAGTTCCCAAACTGCGGCTTGCCCACCAATAGGATTGGCAGAGCCGTGTAAAGACTGAACCACGGCCGTTCCACCTGCAGCGGCACGCCAAATACCGACATCTTCGGCATGAATCATGTCGTCAACGCTGCACTCAGCAGAGATGGCAACAGAGCCTTCGTTTATTCCGTCTAGAGCTAGGTGAGAATGAGGGTCAATGATTCCTGGAGTAATATGCCAACCTGAGGCATCGATAGTGGGGACTGCCTGAAGAGTCGAAATGCTGGGGCCAATTCCAGCGATTCTTCCACCTTGGATGAGAAGGTCGCCCACAAAAGGGGAGGCTCCTGTCATGGGGTACAGGGTTGCACCTTGAAGAAAGACATCTCCTTTCAGAATGTGTTTTGGAAGGCGGTCGGACTGAGTCTCAACGAGCCACTCGGGGTGGCCCAATTCGGGGTCGGATTCTTTTTCTTGTTCAGATTCTTTTATGGGCTTTGGCTCTTCTGTAGGGGTGTCGAGTCGAGTTATGGAAGCGCCCATGTCATGTCCGAAAGCGCTAATGGTTCCCGTTCCGGCATTGTCGTCCAATCGGAATTCAGCCTCCATTTCTGCTGGCATTTCAGGTGGAGTAAATTTGAAGGAGACAGTGTTTCCAGAATAAGAGATATCCGTCGCGGGTTCGCGGTCACTAGGGTCTTCCGGGTCGAACATTAGGACGGTCCTCTTCTCGCTCGATAGAGCGACTCCAAACTCCCGTTCTCCCCTTGGAGTTTCGAAATGAATCAGCCAGTCTCCTCCCATAGACTGATCCGACTCAGATTGGTCCTCTCCCGTTTCTTTCTTTTCTTTGTCTTCTTCCGGATGTTCCCATCCACGACCATCAGCAAAGGTCCAGGCAAGCTTAGGGGTTGCAGGGTCCAGTGGGCCGCGACTAATCAACAAGTCGGCGGCATGGCTACGCCAAGGAAAGTTGAGATTGAGGATGGAGAGCAAATCGGAACTTAAAGCTACACGCAAATCCTCTACGGACATTCCGGCATCTCGAAGTTGCGTGAGTGCCTTTTGGAATTTCCCAGGATTCCCTGCAGGGAGCAAGGCGCACGAAACACCGGATTCTTGAAGCTTGAGGAAGCCTTCAACATCTTTTTGGTGTTCGAGCCGCTGCTCCTCTCGGAGTCTTTGAGGTGTTTGCCAATATGGGCGGCGTTCGATAGCAGTAATGTTGAGGTCTTCATCTGTTTTTGGGGAATCGTCTAAATCCAGAACATAGAGAACAGAAACATTTTGCTCTTGGAGTCGCCTAGCATGTTTCCAAGCATCCCGTCCTCCGACAAGAACTGCAGGCCAATTGTTCGTGTAATCAGAGAGCAAATCCAAAACATTTTCAATTTCGCGAGAAGTACTTGCTAAGAAAATGCCAGGTCGAAGGGCATCTAAGTCAGGGTCTACTTTTTGCTTCCATCTCG
Organism: Planctomycetes bacterium UBA7888; assembly: GCA_002500505.1. Taxonomy (GTDB): domain Bacteria; phylum Planctomycetota; class UBA1135; order UBA1135; family UBA1135; genus UBA7888. The sequence continues at coordinate 17,264 of DLRM01000007.1, read as the reverse complement.
AATTCCTTTCTTGGTCCAAAAACGCTTGCCTAAGAGTTGCCAAGACGGCCATTGAGGTTCTGGGATAACCTCCTCCAAGGTTATTCCGAAGGGAGAAGACCGGGAGGCCTTCTCGTTGTAAGAGGGCATTGCCAAGAGGCTCTCCGTTGAGAGAAATCCAGGCAGAATGGCCACGCAAAATTCCACTCTTGGGCAAAACGTAAGCGGATGTGAATCCGGCTTCCCGCCATTCCTTTGCATCAGCAGGATTCCAGTCCAATTGGTCTGCGACATGGAGCCAGCCTCGAAGGGCCTCACGGGAACCTCGCTCCATGGCAACGATGGGGCCAGATTTCGGGTCTGTCGCAGTTTCTTTGTAGGGACTTTCCGGAAGCCCAAAGGTGCTAATTTTCAGATTACCATGAACCATTCCTGGGTAAAGGACCCAATCCGATTCAGCTTGGATGAGCTGGAGGCCCGCCTCTGGGTAGTCTTCTTCGACAATTCTGTAGGCGCCATCTTGCAGTAGTACATTTGAAGATTCACTGAGCTCTCCGGGGATGGCAACTTGGATTCCTTGAATCAGAAAGGGCCCTTCTTGAGGGTCATCTGAGTTGATGGCACCTATTGAGGAAAGGAGGAAAAGGGTGAGAGTGGTAGCGAGCATGTCCAGGATGGTATCCTCCCCCAAAATGGCCACATCCCTCTTCATCCTGAATCTGATTTTGTTTGTGTTCGCCTTGGGTGCCACGATTCGTGCTGGGCGGAAAAACGCTAGAAAGGCTCACTATCGTTGGGTTGCAAGCACACTTTTTCTTTTGGTGGGAGCAATTTTCCAGGCGGAAAGGATTGGTCATGAATGGGAATTCGAGGAGATTCCCAAAAAGGTCCACCTCGCAGTTGCCCTGTCCGCTTTGTCCTCTTTCCCTCTGGTGGCGTGGAGCGGTTTTCGTTTAGCGCGAGGGGGTAGCCGGTGTATGCACCAGCGGCTCGTTTTCTTGTTTGTGTCTTTAGTTTTGGTGGCGGTTTTGACCGCTCTTTGGATGTTTATAGGAGGTGAACCCATTGCGTAGAAACAATACATCGACAGGGTTTTCCCTGTGGCTGTGGATTCTCTTCCTAAGCCTTTCTGCTTGTAACCAGGGAGACTTTGACCAGGGGAGCTCCTTTGAAGGGCTTCAGGAAGAGGGTGTCTTAATCCAGAAACAAGAGTGGCAATTGCCAGACTGGGCAGAAGACAACATAAAACGAAGAGACCCTGCTTTTGACCGCTGGAAAACTGAGGTTCTTCACGGAAGCGCCAAGAAAGCATTGAAGGCGATTTTTCATCATGCGTTAGGCGTGGCCAAGGCGGAAGAGCCTGAATGGGAGGAGCTTCTTGCTGTGGACTTTGCTGGTTTCCTCTCCTTTGTCCCTGAGGAGAGAGAGCTTCATCACGATAGTTCTGGCCTGAAAGTCCAAAGAGCAAAGGGGTTTTCCTCCAAACAGTTAGGAAAAGAAGAGCTGGATGACCAGCTAAAAACACTTCTTTCTGTTTTCGATAAGCCCAAGAAAGTTAACCTATTTTTCAAGTATCTTGAAGTGAAGTTGCATGGAGAGGGACACTTTGAAACAGAAGCTGTGATTCATTTAGATGATTTGAGCTCAGCTCCGTTTGTCCAACTCAACATGGAGTGGAAACTTGGTTGGGAGATTGCTAAAGATGGTGAATCTCTTCGCCTTCGGTCTGTTCAGCCTCAATCATGGGAATGGATTCAATCTTCCGGCCCAATCTTTTCTGAGGTTACGCGAGCTGTTCTTGGTGATGTCCCTCGTTTTAAAGAAGAAATTATGACTGGGGTCGGTAGTTACCAATGGCGGACGGATCAAATGCTTGGGAATTCCTACATTGGTGCTCAAGGTGTCGCCATTGGTGATGTGAATGGTGATGGATTGGATGACCTTTTCGTGTCCCAGCAAGGTGGCCTCCCCAATCGTCTCTACCTTCGGCGGCCGGATGGGGTCCTTCAAGATGCAACGGATGCCGCTGGCCTTTCTTTTCTGGACAACACGCGAAGTGCCCTCATTTTAGATTTCGACAACGATGGAGATCAAGATATTGCATTGGCAGTGGGGCCAAACCTTCTGATTGGTTGGAACAATGGAACGGGAGCTTATTCGGAATTTACGCCCTTAACAGGGGAGGGGAGTGAGGATGTCTATTCGATTGTGTCCGCTGATGCTGACCAGGACGGCGACTTGGACATTTACTGCTGTCGCTATGTCCAAGATGGCTTACTTGGAGGCGTTCCTACGCCTTACCATGACGCAGACAATGGCGCGCCGAATCTGTTTTGGCGTAACGAAGGTGAACATCAATTTTCTTTGGCCACCGAAGAAGTGGGGCTCGGCCACAACAACAGAAAATTTAGCCTTGCAGCCATTTGGGAAGATTTTGATTTAGATGGTGACCCCGATTTGTATGTTACGAATGACTTTGGGAAAAATAATTTGTATATCAATGACAAGGGACACTTCCGGGATGTTGCAGGAGAGCGTGGTGCCGAAGATTTAGCTGCTGGGATGGGTGTGACTTGCGAGGACTTTGACCTGGACGGAGATATGGACATCTATATCAGCAATATGTTCTCCTCCGCTGGCCGCCGAATCGTCCCCCAAACCAATCAGTTTATGAGCGGAGAGAACAAAAATGTCCATCAACACTATGAGAGGCATGCTCGCGGAAACACCATCCTTTCCAACCGGGGGAATGGTTTTTTTGAAGATGTCACAGACGCTTCGGGGGCAGCAATTGGAGGCTGGGCCTGGGGGGCGAAGTCGGTTGACTTCAATAACGATGGTTTTGCCGACATTTACTCTCCTAATGGTTTTGTGACCAATCCCGATGAAGATGATTTGTGAAGTTTCTTTTGGCGACGCGTGACGTCGCAGAGTCCAGCCGAAGCCGGCGATGCTCCTGAGGAATACAAGCAAGCCTGGGCGAGCATTCAGCACATGGTGTTGAACGAACGCGCCTCTTGGAGTGGGCGAGAGGCAAACCGGTTATTTTTGAATTTGGGCGATATGCGCTTTGCAGACGTTTCCTCTGTGGGGACCGTGGACTTTAAAGGAGACGGTCGGGCCCTTGCTGTTTTGGACTGGGACGACGATGGTCGTTTGGATTTGGTTCTCAAAAGTAGAACGGCGCCACGCCTGAGAATTCTGAGAAATGAAATTCAAAACCCAGGAAATTTCATAAGTGTTCAATTGGTGGGTGTTCAGGCTAATCGTGATGCAATCGGTTCCCGTGTCGTGCTTCAAGCAGGAGGCCAAATTTACCGTAAGACTTTATATGGCGGAGAGGGTTATCTTGCCCAGTCCTCAAAGCGGATGCATTTTGGAATTGGAAAGGCGAAGCAAGCGCAAAAACTGACGGTGTACTGGCCAGACGGGACCTCGGATTCTTTCCAGAACGTTCCTGCAGGATCTCGCTTAGGAATTGTTCAAGGGGAGGACCTTCCCTTCCAACTTCCTGTGCGGGCGGCCCCCCGATTTAGCACCGCTCCCGTGGAAGAGCTACAACCAGAAGGGAACGTTGTGCGGCGCGTCCCGATTGGTGAAAAAATCCCTCTTGCGCCTTGGGGTATCCCGCCATGGTCAGGGAAACCGAATCGTAAAGTTCAGGATTTAAGGGGGACTCCAGTACTTTTGAACCTATGGAGTACCACCTGCCGATCCTGTCTGTTGGAATTGACGGACTTCATGAACCACCGTGAGGAGATTGAGAAAAGCGGACTTCGGATTCTCCCCCTGTGCGCGGATGATCCAGAGGCGTTCGAACGGGCCAAGGACCTTATGGAAGATTTCGGGTTTATTGAAGATGCTGGCTGGGCAGACAATAATTTCAAGGCATCCCTTCAGGTGTTGCTAGGAGTTCTTTTAGGCCCGAACAGTGGGAGCCCATTGCCCACTTCTTTGCTTCTGGATTCAGAAGGGCAGTTGGTGGCTCTTTATCCAGGCGCAGTGGATTTAGAGAGCCTCCTTCGCGATGTGGAACTCTTGAAAAAGATGGATTCTAAAAACGCAGAAGACTCTTTACTTCTCGGCGGCCAACGCATTATTCGGAAAACACGGAATTGGCATGGCCTTGCCGATAGCTTCCGAGATGCTGGGTTAAAGAACTTGGAAAATTATTACCGGCGGCTCGCGCAGTAGGCCTTTGCCAAGAAAGAAATTGGGTGCTCTACAGGAAGAGGTTTGACGAATTTTCGGCTGCCGGCTTCCAGGCGCATTTGGCAGCCGGGATTGCTAGACAGAATGAACTCTGCGCCACTAGCTTGAATGTTTTCCAATTTCCGTTTTGTGACTTCACTGGAAAGATCAGGACTGCGGATAAAACTGATTCCGCCTGCCCCACAGCACATCCCGGATTCTTTCAAAGCGAGTAGTTCGAATTCTGGAATAGTGGAGAGGAGAGAAGGGACCTCGCTGGTGCTCCCAAGAACATGCTGTAAATGGCAAGGTGGGTCCCAAACGGCTTGGATTGGAATGGGCTTTGCTTTTCCCTTGAGGCCTTGTCTGCTAAGAAAGAGGAGGGGCTCAAATACTTTTGAAGGAGCCTCAGAATGTTCGCTCAGATGTGCGGCGCAACCGGCGGAGGGAACCAAAACGGCGTCCAAAGTTTCTGGGAAGGCGGCTAAGGTTCTCTCTGCTAAGAGGCGACCTTTTTCTTCGAGCCCCGAATGAGAGTGCAAAGCGCCACAGCAAATGGGTTGTGGAGGAGTAAGGACTTCAAATCCTTGCTCTTGGAACAAGCGGATGGTGTCCTGTAATACTGAACCAAAGAGGCCGGGGTTTGTGCAACCGAGGTGAATCCCGACTTTCCCACGAAGCTCCCCCTTCGCTTGCCATCGCTGACCCGGTTTTGGGTAATAGGATGTTGGGTGAGAGGGAATGGAGGCCGCCATAACTTTTATAGGGTTCGGACTAAAAGTTTCTAGCACTTTTGCGACCCCGAACTTGCGGGATAGACGCAATGAAAAAGCAAGAAGGCGGAGGAGTTTTTTTGAAGAGAATATCAAGGAAAGAGAACCGCGAAGCATAAGATTGCTTTGGGATGCTTTCGCTTGATTGAGTAGAGAGCCATACGGGATGCCGGAAGGGCAAGTAGGTTCGCAGGCTCTACAAAGAAGACAATCCTCTAAATGTTCTTGGGTGTCTGCAGGAGTAAGTCGTTTCTCTTCGATGGCGCGCATGAGGAAGAGGCGTCCGCGAGGTGATTTTGTCTCATTTCCTGTCACCCGGTAGGTCGGACATTTCTCCAAGCACAATCCACAGTGCATGCAGTCGCTGAGTGGCGGGGCATTCATGTGATTATTGGCCCGCCAAATGGAGGGGACTCAGGTGCGCATGCTTCTTGTATTTTCTGGAGCCAAGTTGATTCTTCTTTGCGAGGAAATGCAATTGCCCTTTCAGGACATAGCGGAGAAGAAGTTCCCTGAATTTTTCCCAAGAAATCCGTGGGACCTAGGTTGACATCTAAATCACACGCTCGGGCACTGTGATAGCGGTGGGGATTAGAAGCAAAGTTGTTTAAGGTCGCTTGGAGTTGTTGAGTCCCATCTTCGTGCGTACAGATATGAGAAGCCATGTCCGGAGTGAAAATGGCCTCATCCGCTCGAAAGCACGTGGGTGCTTCGGGATGGGCTTGAAAGAGATAATCAATATTTTGAAGAGTGGGAAAAGGAGTCGGGGCTCCAGGTTCAATCAGACCCCACTGCGCATGACGAGACGACGGCTTTAAGCGAAGGCAAAGATTTAAGCAAATCGCTAGTCGACCTCGGGAACCTAACAGGAGACGAGTCGTGTCATAACCGGCCACATTTTTCACCACTTGGCCGCCGCTTTGAATAAGGGTCCCATCAGCTAAGAGCCACTTTCCACCTAAAACTTGATCTCGCGGCGGACCATAAAGGGAGAAGGCAAGGCTAAGTTCCCCAGAAAGAAAGAGTCCTCCCAGGGTCCCTTCTTTCGCGTGGGGAGAGGCCACGCCAAGCTCCAGATTGAATTCTTTTGCGGCGAGATTGAGAGACTCCAACGAAACTCCGGGTTCAACTACACAGGTTTGTTCTTCAGGGTTTAATTCCAAGATTTGATTCATCTTGGAGAGCGAGAGCAAGTGTGCTGGATTAGGGTTGGCTGAATGTCGTCGAATCCTTGTGGTGTTTCCAACCGGCAGAACCCCTTCTCTCATCATGGAGGAATGATGGACAACTTCCATTAGGTCGTCTAAAGATGAGGCTTGGATGAGAGTCATTGGGGTTGGGAGCTCCCCCTATGCCGATGGAAGGCCTCGGCGCATGCTTTCCCGAGCGGCAAACCTTTACCTGGGTTTAAAGTGTCTTCAGGGTTGAAAACGCTACGCATTCTCTCCATAAAGGAAAGAGTGGCTTCGTCGAACTGTAAATCTAGGAGAGCTTCTTTCTCCAGGCCAATCCCATGTTCACCAGAAAGAGAACCGCCAAGCTCGAGGCAACGTTTGAGGATTTTTGCCCCGGCCTCTTCGACTAATTGAACCTGTTCAGGGGAACGCGCATCGTAGGAGAAGTGTGGATGGATATTTCCGTCACCCGCATGGAATAAATTAGCAACAGGAAGTCCTGTTTCGCTTTGAACCTCTAAGACATAAGCCATGATTTCGGCGAGTTTCGAGCGGGGGACCACGCCATCCATGACGTAGCTGTCTGGAGCTAAGCGACCTAAGGCGCCGCCAGCCCCTTTTCTCCCTTTCCAAAGAGCGATGCGTTCCTTTTTAGACTGGGCTTTTTCGAAAGAGAGGGGAGTTCTTTTGTTGAGAATCTTTTCAATGGAGGGAGAGTCTCTCAATAAAACCGAGGGGTGTCCTTCCAGTTCCACTAATAGGACGGCAGCAGCCTCAGTGGGTAAGCCGCAGCGATAGACCGAGGCTTCAACAGCCTGGATGGCTTGCTTATCCATGACTTCCATTGCGGCGGGCTGCAAGCCTTCGGCAACAATTTCTGAAACGGTACAGCAAGCATCTTCCATCGAGGTGTACGCCGTCAGCCAGGTTTGCGTATCTTGAGGAAGTGGGATAAGGCGAAGGCCAAGTTTGCTGGCAATAGCTACAGATCCTTCAGAACCCAAAAAGAACCCACGAAGGTCAAGGTCGTCTTCGCTACTCGTTGGAGAACCCCAGGTCTCAACTTCACCGTTTGGGAGAATGACTTCAAGGAACTGAACATGCTGGGTGGTCATTCCATGAAGGAAACAATGGGGACCTCCGGAATTTTCTGCGGCGTTCCCGCCAACGGTGCAAACGCTTTGGCTTGCGGGGTCCGGGGCGAATTGAAGACCATACTGTTTGGCTTCGCGAGAAAGGGTGGCATTGACCACGCCAGGTTCCACCAAAGCCCAACCCTCTTCGGGATGAATCTCCAGAATCCGATTCAAACGCGAAAGTGCGAGAATTACACCGCCCGGAGGCACCAAGGCTCCGCCGGAAAGACCGGTACCTGCGCCTCGGGCGGCGAAGGGGACTTTGGCTTCGTGGAGGGCGCAGACGCATTGAATGAGTTCCTCATGTGTGCCTGGAAGGGCAACGCAAAGGGGTTTCGATCGAAATAAAGTGAGTGCATCCGACTCGTAAGCAAAAAGAGAGGCCCGGTCCTTTAAGAGGAAATTGGCGCCACAAATCTCACGGAGTTTTCGAAGCAGTGTCGAAGAAGTCATGAGTCCAATCTTTCACTGAAAGATGGAATCCAGCGAGGAGTGCGACTCTTGTAATCGGAATAGGCTTCCCCGAAAGTAATTTCTGAATCGCGTTCTTCGTAAGGGGAACTGAAGAGAATCCAGATTGCCATCGAGAGGCTCATCAAGAGTCGGTCTGCAGTAACCTCAGGCATACCAGCAAGGAAAAGAAGAAAACCAGCATTCGTGGGCTGGCGCAGCCAGCGGTAGGGGGGGAGGGCCACAAATTCTTGACTTGGCGCATGGCGGCCTTTTTCTAAGGCGCGCAATTGAGGAAGCCCTAAAAGCTGTGTGCCACCGACCACGAAAGTAGCCCATGCGGCAAGAAGCAGGCCAACGATTTGTACAAACCGAGAGAACAGGAAGAGGCCGCCATCAAAATTCCAAAGCAGAGGACCCGTGGTTTGCCAGGAAAAAACGAGGATGCAGAGAGTGAACCCAGAAATGAAAACAAAAATGGGACGTTCCGCATCTGGCCCAAAAGGGCGGTTTAAAAATCGGCGACCGCCACCCCTGGAAAGAAGGGAGTGCGGCAAGATAAAGAGAAGAAGCAATGCTAAGTTCATGCCCAAAGCCCACCAAGAAAGAGATGGGTCTTCCACTGGAGGGGCGCCGAGAGCAATGCGGAGCCAACCTATAAGGCCAATAGCGGAAAGGATTGGCCCCAAAAGCAACCAAGCTGCTAATCCTGGGCGAGAGAGGTTGGCGGGCTCAAAAAACTCTTCCGCTTCGTTTTCCGGCCGAACCGGCTGTACTCGACGAGACTGAGTGTTCGGTGGCTTAGAGCTCATTAGTGGGTGGCGGCGATTGAGGAGGCATGATTCGGATTGCACGGGGTTCAGTAGGGCATCGCTCTTCGCAAATTCCGCACCCTGTGCAAGGATCTTCATTTACCTCGGGCCGGCCTCGCTCATTGAGTCGAATGGCCTTAGGGGTTACGGGGCAAATGTTGTAACAGGTTACGCAGAAGGTCCCATTAAAAGCAAAGCAGGTTTCCTCTTCCAGAATTGCCACGCCCATGGCGATTTGGTCAGGAGATTCAATAGGTATAAGAGCGCCAAACTCGCAGACATGGGTGCAGGCGACATCTAGGCAGGAGGCGCAAGCCCGGGAGCTGGGAACAATGACTGGGGTCTTTGCGTCCGGGAAGGAGTCCGGGACGGGGACGATGGCGTCACATGGGCATGCGTCGATACATGCTGTACAGGCTAGGGGTTCACAAGTGGCTAAGAAATGAACTTCAGGAAGAGCCCCCGGGGGCCGAATTCTTCGATTTCGGTCGATGCTCCTTTTGCCTTTGAATTCCTTGGTAGCTTCGGCAGTTTCGGCGAGGGCCCGGACAAAGGCGCGAAAGCCCTCGCGGAAAAAACCTCGCCGACCGATTTCCTCTGTCACTTGGAACGCGAAATCGTTTTGCCTTGCAGGAATAACAAGAGGTAATCCCTGCCTCCAGCTTTGGAGTCTGTTCCCGACATGTTGAAGCCGCCAAAGGGGTGAGCACCAACAAGGGCACCCGTGCATTTGCGGTTGATGTAAAGATTCCCACAGTGAAGGTTGCGTTTTGCCGTAGCAATCTTTTCTTCATCTTTACCCCAATAGGCACCGGTCAAGCCAAAGATTGTGTCGTTGGCGGCGTCAATGCCTTCTTCGAAAGAGGAAACCTTGTGAACTGCAAGGACGGGTGCAAAAAGTTCTTCCTTCCAGATTGTGTCGTCACGCCCAACGCCAGTGAAAACAGTGGGCTGTAAATACCAACCCTCTCCTTCGCCAACTTCGCCACCGGATACGAGGGTGTTGCCATCCTTTTTGGCACCTTCGATTCCATCGAGAGCTGTTTGGCGAGCCGATTCATTGACCATAGCTGCTAGGTAATTGGAAGGAGAGCTGGGGTGTCCGGAAACAGTGGCCTCTACCAAAGGAAGGAACTTTTCCATGAACTGATCGTGGATTTTTTCATGAAGGATGAGGCGAGAACAAGCGGAGCATTTCTGGCCTTGATAACCAAAGGCAGCAGAGTGGGTCGCTGGAACAGCTTTGTCAATGTCTGCGTCTTCATCGAGGAACATGAAATCTTTGCCACCCATTTCGGCTACAACGCGCTTCAGCCAAACCTGACCTTCGACAACTTTTCCGGCTTTTTCGTAAATGCCCATGCCGACTTCAGCGGAGCCGGTGAAGGAAATGAATCGAGTGAGGGCATGTTCAACAATGGCATTGCCCACTTCGGAGCCGGAGCCAGGAACAAACTGCAGGACACCAGCGGGTAAACCGATTTCTTTCATCAGGTCTACGAACATGGATGCAATGCCAGGAGTGTCGGAAGAAGGTTTAAGAACCACGGTATTCCCTGTGACCAAAGCGGCGCAGGTCATACCAACAAGAATTGCGAGGGGGAAGTTCCACGGCGGGATGACAGCACCCACACCAAGCGGAATGTAAACAAGTTCATTGTTCTCGCCCTGGCATGGGACGATTGGCTGTTTGCCTCCATATCGCAAGGCTTCACGCGCGTAGAACTCTAGGAAGTCAATAGCTTCGGCGGTGTCTCCATCAGCTTCTGCCCAGTTTTTCCCTGCCTCGTAAACCATCATGGCAGAGAACTCATGTTTACGAAGCCTCATTATTTCTGCGGCTTTAAAAAGAAATTCTGCGCGTTCTTCACAGGAACGCTGTGACCATTCGCCAAATGCTTTATGTGCTCCTGCAATGGCACTGAGGGCATCTTCCCGGCTACCTTTTGCTGAGTTCGCAACCACGCGAGAAGTTTGAGAAGGATCCAGGGATTCAAAAGTTCCAGACCCTCCTTCTTTTTCTTCGCCGTCAATCCAAAGGCGGACCACAACCGGAAAGGAAGCTTCAACCTTGTTGAGAGCCTCTCCAAAGGCAGAAGAGTGCTCTTCTTTTGAGAAGTCGGTAAAGGGTTCGTTATGGAAGGTGGTTATTTCGTGTGAGCTTGTGAGCATGGTTTCTCGGAGTGTCGTTCAGGATTGGGGAAAGGGTTGGACTCCAGATGGGAGGCCAGAGCGCTCTTGGAGCGTTGGGCGCGTACTTTGCGCCTGTCATTTTTGCGTATCCCTCGAGGAAGCGGGGGAAGAATTCCAAATTCTGCCTTCATGGGCTGGAATCCCTCAGGAGGGGCCTCAGAAACATGGAGGGCAAGGGCGCCCAGGAGAGTGTCCTTGGGCAGATTCTCCAGAGGTCCCCCGCGAGCCTTTCGCACTGCATTGCGGCCCGCAAGGAGACCGGAGCCAATATTGCCCAGATACCCCTCCATGCCTGAGAGTTGGCCTGCAACAAAAAGGCCGGGTCGGGCTTCCCATTCGAGAGCGGAATTCAGGAGCTTGGGGGAGCAAAGGAAAGTGTTTCGGTGCATGGAGCCCAGTCGAACAAATTCTGCATTTTGCATGCCAGGCAAACTCCGCAAGAGTTCCTCCTGTGCACCATAGCGAAGGTTTGTTTGAAAGCCGACCAAGTTCCAAAGCGTGCCCTCCTTGTTTTCCGTTCGGAGTTGAACCACGGCATAAGGACGTTTGCCGCTGCCTGGGATAAACAGTCCGACAGGCCGAAGAGGGCCGTAGCGGAGAGCATCTCGGCCTCGGCTGGCCAGCACCTCTACAGGAAGGCAGCGTTCAAAAAAGGACTTTGCATGCGTGTCCTGTGCTTCAAAATCCTTGATGGGGTGTTTCTCCGCACTGAGCAGAGCGTCAACCAATTGTTCGTAATCATCCTTATCCAGGGGGACATTGAAGTAATCTCCGCTAACACCATCTTCCTCTTTCGCTTGCCATCGCGAAGCCCGAAAAATGATATCGGAATCCAGGCTTTCTCCTGTGACCACCGGCGCAATGGCATCAAAGAAAGCAAGGTTTTCACTTCCCGCTAAGTCTGCAATGGACTTTGCCATGGCTTCTGAGGTCAGTGGGCCAGTTGCCAGTACGCAAACAGGGTCCTTTGGAATAGATTGAACTTCTTCGCGAACCAATTCGATTCTGGGATGGGCTTCCAATCGAGCGGTGACGGCATGTGCGAATTTTTCGCGGTCCACCGCAAGAGCTTGACCCGCAGGCACAGCGGTTTTGCGCGCCTCCTCTAATAGCATGGATTGAAGAGTCGCAATCTCAGTTTGTAAAACTCCAGCCGCGCGGTCCGGAAGGGTAGACCCCAAGGAGTTTGAACACACAAGTTCGGCACAATCGCTGCTTTGATGGGCAGGAGTTGAATGCTCGGGCCGCATTTCAAAAAGGCTTACATTCAAGCCTGCCTCAGCAATTTGCCAGGCGGCTTCTGAGCCGGCTAAGCCAGCTCCGATTACGGGGATAGAGTCCAAAGGGGAGAATAGAATACCTTCCCCGCCAGGCCTAACCCTGCCCATAGCCATGATTTCAAGTCTCCTACTTCTTTCTTTCGCTTTGCCCCAAGAGTCGGTTCCAACTCCGGTGGAAACCACAATTGACCGCGTAACCCTGTACGACGGTCAAGCTCTGGTGGAGCGAGCAGTTTTGTTGAATCCAACCGAGCCTGGTGAAATGTGGCTATCCCTTTCACCGCTCCCTTTAGGTTTGGATTCTTCGTCGTTTCAAACCAAAATTGAAATGGGCGAGGCCAAAGTTCTTTCAGTTGAAGCGCACACTGTGACGGGTACCGCATTGGACAACACTCGTCGAGACGAACTGCGCGCTGAGCTGGCATCTCTTCAAAAGGAGAACCGAAATTTGGACAGCACTCGAGTTGCGATTGAGACGGAAAAGTCGATGCTCGCCGCCATGATTCAAGCTGTGGCAAATGGAGAGAAGCCAGACGGATTCCTCGTTGACTTAGGCGAAGTGGGGAAGATGGCTTCCGCTTTGGATCGCCGACTCGCTCAGTACGAGATGGACGCCGACGCCCTGAGTCTCAAGATAAAAGCAATTGAATCCAAGCTTGGTGGTGGTGGACGTCAATTGCGACGCTACAAAGAAGGGCGGATTCGAGTTTGGATAGAACGCCCCGGCGAAGTTCTATTGCGAGCAAGTTATTTAATTGGTGGTGCCTCTTGGCGACCCAACTATACGGTCCGCGTTTCTCCTGATTTGACTGGTGTGACTGTTGGGCTCGTTGCCCACTTGGTTCAAAAAACAGGAGAGGACTGGGAAAATGCAGAAATTCTTCTCTCCACTTCCACTCCGAGCATTGGCCTGGACCCACCGAGCTTGCCGATTCGTGTTTTCCGGCTTCCACTTCCGCGTTTGGCTTCTAAGTCGCCGGCAACGCCTTCAGCAAAGTTTGAAGCCGGAACTGCCTTTGACGAGGAAGGAGTCTCTGCTTCCCTCGGAATTGGCGGCGGCGCTGGAGGAAAGTACGGCAGCCGTACAGGCCGTATCCTTGCTGCCCCCGAAGTCCAAGTGCAGGACCTTGGTCTGACCGCACTCTTTCAATTGCCGGAAAGGAAGACGTTGCCTTCCGATGGCGAACCTTACCGCTTTCGCATTCGAGAAGTACCCCTAGATGTCCGACCTGAGCGCTATGTTGTTCCGACTCTGAGCTCACAAGCATTTCTTCGGGCTCGGGTTCAGCTGACCGGAGATGTGCCCTTGTTGCCAGGGACGGCCAAAATCTTTTTGGGGCCGGACTATCTAGGCGAATCGCAATTCCCGGTGCTGCGTCCAGGGGATTTCACCACCATTCACTTAGGTGTGGACCCAAATCTTTCTGTTCAATGGGAAACGGTTCTCGATGAGCGCGACAACCCTGGCCTTTTAAGTTCAACGGCAACGATTTCCAGAGTTTACCGTGCCATACTAAAGCTAAGCTCGAATGCACCTGGAGAGATTGAAGTGGTCATGGAAGAGGCCATTCCGCTGAGTCGAACGAGTGCCCTGAGCATCACCCCAAGCGAACTCCGACCTGCGCCCATTCGAGATGAAGAAGCTTCGCGTCTGCAGAAAGAGAAGGGGGTTTTTCGCTGGAAAGTCTCCATGGCGCCCGGCCAAGGGCAAAATATTTACTGGGGCTACGACCTCGAGTTTGACGAAGACTTGAACCCGATTCTTGCTGAAGAGTAAAACCTTTTCATGAGCGATTCTCGGCCGATTCGAGTGCGCTTCGCGCCTTCACCAACGGGGAACCTTCACATTGGCGGAGCCAGAACTGCCCTTTTTAATTGGGCGTTTGCTCGCAAAATGGGTGGTTCTTTCATTCTTCGCATTGAGGACACGGATAGGGAGCGGAATAGCCAGGAGTCGTTGGACTCCATTTTGAATTCTCTCCGCTGGCTTGGTTTGGATTGGGATGAGGGTCCAGAAGTGGGTGGTGATTTTGGCCCCTATTCTCAGTCCGAGAGGAGCGAATGCTACTCATCCGCCGCAACCAAGGGCCTTGAGGAGGGGTGGCTCTATCGCTGTTTTTGTTCACCTGAGCGGATTCAAAAATTGAAAGAAGAGAAACTCGCGGCCAAGGAGAATCCGCACTACGACCGTTGCTGTCGAGCTCTTTGTCGAGAAGAATCAAGCTTGCGGTCTGAATCTGGCGAGTCCTTTGTCTTGCGCTTTTCCGTCCCCGATGACGAGGAAATCATAATCGCCGATCATGTTCGTGGCGAAGTGAAGTTCCATTCCTCGCAAGTTGAAGATTGGGTAGCAGTACGCAGTACTGGAATGCCAACCTACAATTTTGTTTGTGCTCTAGATGATGCTGCAATGGAAATCAGCCATGTGATTCGTGGGGAAGAACACTTGGTAAATACTCCCAAGCAAGTACTCATGTCTCGGGCGCTTGGATTGCAAGAGCCCGACTTTGTCCATGTTCCTCTAATTCTTGGCCAAGATGGGAAAAAATTGTCCAAGCGGACGGGTGATACAGCGGTCGGGGACTACAAAGAAAAAGGATATCCGCCCGAAGCACTTTTTAATTTCCTTTCCTTGCTTGGATTTTCTATTGATGACGAAACCACCATCTTTGGCTCAGAAAAACTCGTTTCAGCCTTTGAGTTGAGTCGCATCAATTCTTCCGGGGCAATCTTTGATACTGACAAACTTGCTTGGATTTGCGGAGATTACATTCGGGCCTGTTCTGCAGAAGCGCTTACTGAGAGACTCTTGCCTTTTATTAAGCGAGCAGGATTCCAAGTCGAAGAGGGAGAGGAAGAGTGGTTGCTTCGTGTCGTTGCGTCTTACCAAGAGCGCATAGGGCTTTACTCTGATTTTCCAGAGATGGCCTCCTGGCTCTTTGAAGGTTCCGTCGAAGTGGACAAGAAGGCCGCAAAGGCTTTACGCGCAGATGGGGCTGCGGCGGTGCTTATGGAAATCGTGAAGCGGCTTGAGGCTGAGTCGAATTTTCCACCCCAGGAATTTGACTCTTGGATAAAGTCTCTTTCGGAAGAATTGGAGATTGGAATGGGCAATTTAATGAAGCCTATTCGTGCTCGTTTGGCAGGCACTTTGGGAGGACCGCCTGTTGGAGAGATGATGGCCCTTTTAGGAAAAGAAAAAACTTTAGCTAGGTTGCAGGCTACTTGAGCTCTTCCGTCATGAGGGTTTTGACAGCCTTGGTGAGTGACTCTCCGCGAACTTTTTTGTAACGGATAATCCCATTTCGATCCACCAAGATGGTGAATGGAATGGAGTGAACCGCAAACTCTTGGGCGACTGCAGCCTTCCAGTACCCGCCATCGTAGATTTGAGGCCAAGGCATCGAGTTCTTTTCTACCCACTCTTTTAAGAGATTAGCGTCCATCCGGGTGGGGATACGTTTTGCGCCATCTGCTTGGGCTTTTTGGACATCCTTTTCGGAGACAAGACGGTCCAGGGAGATTCCGAGAACCTCAAATCCTTTGGAGTTCCATTCCTCATAAGTTGAAACAACCAAGGGGAGTTCGGCTCTGCAAGGTCCGCACCAGGTCGCCCAGAAATCTAACAGGAGGACTTTGCCTCGAAACAATTCTGGAGTGATGAGCTCGCCGTCTAGGCCCTTGCCCTCAAAGTGAGGAATCACTTTTCCAATTTGCATCCGACGAAGGATTGGGATTTCATTAAGCAGACTCTTTGCGCGCTCCGCATTTCCTTCCTCGCCCTTTGCCGTTTCTTGAAGTATCTTCTCTGCCTCGTCCAGCTGGTCTTGCTCCACTAGAGCTCGCACTAAATCCAGGGCGAGCCGAGAAGAATCAATGTGAATGCCGTTGGGTTGAATTCCAGTTTGGCTTTTGGATTGGAGGTACGCAGAGCGCAAAGAGCTAAGGCCCTCGATGGGTTGCCCTAAAATCCGAAGCTCAATCTGGCCAGCCGAAGAGTGCGCACGAATAGAAGCCCAAGTGCCCGGCCAATCTTGAAGGAATTGGCTCATAGCTTTGTGCATCGCATGAAAATAAGAAGTACGCTCCTCGGGCTCACGAGGAGGGCGCTTGCCCAACTCAGCGCGAATCGCTTCCAAAGCATCGGCGGCCTCGATTTCTCTTGGGCTTGCCGCAGGAGCCGAGGCAGAGACGGGTACCGGCTTTGATTTTGAGACTGTCTTAGGGCGACTCTTTTGCAGTTCTCGAATATGTTCCACGTAGAGTTCGGGCCCTCCTTTTCTGTATCCCGTTTGCCCGTAAACTTCCCCAGAAGCGGTCATGAGAAGAAGTGTGGGAAAGCCTCGGATGCCGTATTGAGCCTTGAGTTCTTGGTTTCGTTTCGGATTTGGCACAGCTGCTTTGGCCGGGTCTTTACGTGGGTAATCGAGAGCAACAAGAATGAAGTCCTTTTGAATCGGTCTCCAGAAGGCTTCGTGCTGGAAAACTTCTTCGTGCAGCTTCGTGCACCATCCACACCAGTCTGAGCCGGTAAAATCCACAAGAAGGTCCTTGTTTTGTTTCTCGGCCAATAGGACGGCTTGATCAAAGTCAGGTATCCATTGCGCTTCCTGGGCTGAGATTCTGGAAACGGAAGAGAGGAGAAACAAAAGAGGAAGGAGATATTTCATGGCAAAGAGGTTTCCGCGAGCGTTGGATTGTAGCCTGGATGAAGTGGGGGGAGGTCGCTAGAATCTCTCTCCCGCCACTGCTCTGGCGGACGGCGGAGTAGCTCAGTTGGTTAG
>DLRM01000007.1:0-131 GCA_002500505.1 Planctomycetes bacterium UBA7888 | reverse complement strand
CGGGGGTTCGAATCCCTTCTCCGCTACCAATCAAATCCCATTCTGGCTGTAATCTGCTTGGATGGGATTTTTTAGTTCGCTCAGGAGCTATGTGGGGCTTCCGAAGTGGAAACCTTGTCCTAATTTTGTCC
>DLRM01000018.1:12330-13279 GCA_002500505.1 Planctomycetes bacterium UBA7888 | reverse complement strand
TGAGACAGGTCGGTCCCTATCTGGTGTGGCTGTTGGACACTTGAAGAGGTCTTTCCCTAGTACGAGAGGATTGGGAAGGACGAAGCTCTGGTGCACCAGTTGTCTCGCTAGAGGCACAGCTGGGTAGCTAACTTCGGAACGGATAAGCGCTGAAAGCATCTAAGCGCGAAGCCTTCTCTGAAACTAGGTGTCCCTATCAGGGTCCTGGGAGACTACCAGGTTGATAGGCAGTAGCTGTAAGCATGGCAACATGTTCAGGCGAGCTGTACTAATAGCCCGAACGGCTTGATTTCTCTTTTGCTCGTCGCATCTGCGGCGATCCAAAGAGATTTGCAGATCTCATACGATTCACACGACCTCCTGCCCCCAAACATGCTCGGTGCCCATAGAATTCTGGTCACACCCGTTCTCATTCCGAACACGGTCGTTAAGCAGAATTCGCCGATGATAGTGGCTTTGCTGCGAAAGTAGGTTAGTGCCGGGCTTTTAAACATTAAGGCCTCCAGAGAAATCTGGAGGCCTTTTTTTATTGTCTATGCCGTAGATGAAACGCGTTAGCAAGCTGTTTCGGATTTAATACTGTCGAATAACACTAACTACTACGCCACGAATTTCGAGTTGAGTAGTGTAAATCGGCTCCATTTTGGAATTGGCCGGTTGCAGGCGAATCTTACCGTCAGGCTCTGGGAAAAAGCGCTTGAGTGTGGCTTCTTCATTTTCAAGGATGGCCACAACAATCTGTCCGGGAGTGGGTTGGACATCACGCCGTACCAAAACCAAGTCCCCACTCTGAATGTGATCCTCAATCATGGAATCCCCTTGGACTTCCAGCATATAAAGATCACTTTGGTTGGGAAGTAAATCCTCAACTGCAACCCACTCTTCCTGTTCGATGGCCTCTATTGGCGAACCTGCCGCAATTTTTCCAAGAAGGGGAATCCCGGAACGG
>DLRM01000018.1:9078-11935 GCA_002500505.1 Planctomycetes bacterium UBA7888 | reverse complement strand
GCAACAGGAGTTAATACCGCTCGCCCTTGTTCGGTGAGGTCCAAGCCTCGGCTTGCCCCGGGCTCGAGGTTTTCTAAGAGCCCCTTCTGAAGGAGGGACTGCACATGGCCATAAACCGTGACGCGATTAATGCCACCTAGAGTATTACCAAGTTCCTCCAGAGTGGGAGAGAGACTTGTTTCCTCCTGGTGGGCGGCAATGGCTTGGAGCACTTCAAGTTGTCGGCGAGTAATCGGGCGGGGCATGGGAGTGGCAGTGATTAAAGGAGGGCAAGTGCCAGAATGAGGCAGGCAGCCAATAAAGAGGCTTCAACCTCTTGGCGCCGGTTTCCTAGGGAGTTCATTTTCATTGTTTTCGGTAAATGTGGTGGTTAAGGTGTTTGTTTGCCCCGAATGCGGGGCTAACAGGACCCTAATAGGCTATCGGCTCACAAAACCCTAACAAGCCCTTTTTTTTACTTTTTTTCTCAGCTCCCTTTATTTCTCCCCTTTTGCACCTTTTCTTTTCAGAGAAGTAAAATAGAGCCATGCCTGACATGGATTTCATCCACAGCACCCTCCCAAAAACTCCCCTCAATCACCTTCAGGCAGATTTGAGGAGTCTCCCCGTTTACCGTTGCGACGCCTTAGTCTTAGGCTCCGGTGTTGCGGGTCTGAGCACTGCTTTGGCTGCGGCTGATCAGGGTTCCCATGTGATGGTGTTGAGCAAGGGACGGCTAGACGACACCAATACGCGTCATGCCCAGGGTGGTATAGCTTCAGCTGTTGGGCCGACGGATTCTCCCGAGCTGCACTCGGCCGATTCTTTGGCAGTGGGTTGCGGGCTTTCTGAAACTGCCGTCGTGGACGCCTTTACTTCTGATGGTCCCGCCGCAGTGGAGTGGCTTCAGGAGTTGGGTATGCGCCTTGATTGTGAGCCGGATGGTTCGCTTTCCTTGGGAAAAGAAGGGGGGCATCGAGTCGCCAGGATTTTGCACAGTGGGGGAACTGCGACCGGTCTTGAAATTCAGCGTGCCCTTGGTGCCGCCACCCAGGCGCATCCTCGGATTGATTTTTGCCAATACACTTCAGGAATTGAGCTTCTGAAAGATTCTGAGGGTCGCGTTTGTGGCCTGCTTGCCCTCATGGGGGGCTCTTCGTCCGCGCCGAAACCGGTTTTGTTTGAGGCCGATGCGATTGTTGCGGCAACTGGTGGGGGTGGCCAGTTATTCCGAGAAACAACCAATCCGGAACTTGCGACTGGAGATGGTTTGGCTATGGCTCTTCGAGCAGGCGCCGATCTTCAAGATTTAGAGTTTGTTCAATTCCATCCAACCATTCTTTACTTAGCGGGCGCAGCCCGCTTTTTGATTAGCGAAGTCACTCGTGGTGCTGGAGCTCACTTGGTGGATAGGGAGGGCAATCGTTTTATGCCCGATGAACATCCGGATGCCGAATTAGCTCCTCGCGATGTGGTAAGCCGTGCGATCTTCCGGCGAATGATTGAATCCGGAGATACCCATGTTTATCTCGATTTCTCGGAAGTGAATGACCCGGCGAGTCGTTTTCCTGCCCTAGCCCGAATGGCACGAGAATTTGGAATCCGACTTGCTCATGAACCCGTCCCCGTTCGCCCTGCCGTCCACTACATGATTGGAGGTATTCGTTCTAACCTTGAAGGCCGCACCAACTTGGATGGATTTTGGGCAGTGGGCGAGTGTGCATCGACTGGTTTCCATGGAGCCAATCGAATGGGTTCTAACAGCCTTTTAGAAGGAGTTGTTCATGGCCGGATGGTTGGTCAAGACCTTGCAAATTCCTTAGGGACTTCGCCCCGTCGCTTCTTGACCCCGTCTTTACTGGGGAACACATCAGTGTCTGGTGCCCAGTTGAGTCTAACTGATATGACCTACTCCCTTAAGTCTCTCATGTGGCGTCAAGTTGGTGTTGAACGCAATGCGGCCGGACTCGCAGATGCACTCCATCGACTGGAAACATGGGAGGGCTATCTTGACCGGCTTTGCCCCTTCACTCGAGAAGGAGTTGAAGTGCTCAACATGGTCCAAGTCTCTCGAATGGTGGTTCTCGCAGCTCTCGCCAGAGAAGAGTCTCGCGGTGCCCATTTCCGAACAGATTTTCCCTCTCCTTCCGCAGATTGGCGTTGTCATTCCTCGGTGCGAGTGGACCCAGGGGGTATTGTTGTGGGCACAACTTCCGTGGCCCTTCCTGCAGAAGGCGTTTCCAAGGGTTCCTGATTTGGTTCGCGAGGCAATCGATACGGCTCCACTTCCAACCCCTGTTGTGGTTGCGAGTTTAATTCTTCCAGGGAGTGAGTTGGAAAAGGCTGATGACCCCTTAGCCGAGATATCAGCTCTTTGCGAAGCTGTTGGAGCGAAAGTTGTTGGAGGAGTTTCCCAAAAACGACCTACCCCTCAACCCCGTACTGCATTCGGGAAAGGGAAAGTTGAAGAAATTTCGGCATTGTGTGCAGAACTAGATGCTGAACTGCTAGTTGTTGATTTAGACCTCAAGCCGAGCCAAGGTAAAAATTTAGAAGAAATCGTAGGGGTTCGCGTTTTAGATCGAAGCGAACTCATTTTGGATATTTTTGCGACGCGCGCACGTACTCGGCAGGCCAAACTTCAGGTAGAGCTTGCCCAACTTGAGTATCTGAAGACACGTCTTTTGCGGATGTGGAGCCATTTGGAAAGAACAGGAGGCGGGATTGGTACTCGAGGCCCAGGCGAAACCCAACTCGAAACAGACCGTCGAATAATCTCCAAAAGGATTAGTGAATTAAAGCGCAAGCTAGATGAGATTGAGGGCCGTAGCCAACGACAGTCTGCTTCTCGTGACGATGTACTTTCTCTGTCTTTGGT
>DLRM01000018.1:0-8750 GCA_002500505.1 Planctomycetes bacterium UBA7888 | reverse complement strand
GGCTACACCAATGCTGGGAAATCCACAATTATGCGCCAATTGACGGGCACCGATGTTTATATCGCAGATCAACTGTTCGCCACCTTGGACACTAAAGTCCGTCGTTGGGAAATGGGGAATGGGCGATCGGTCACACTTTCTGACACCGTTGGATTTGTCCGAGACCTCCCTCATCACCTTGTAGCTTCTTTTCACGCTACTCTTGAAGAGACTTTGCAAGCCGATCTCCTCTTGCATGTTTGCGATGCAGCGAGTCCTGATTTGGAAATTCACATTCGTGCGGTTAAGCAAGTTCTCGAAGTTCTGGAGGCACAAGAGATTCCGGCTCTTCTAATTTTCAACAAATCGGATTGTTTAACCGAAGATGAAAAGAAGAACTTAGAAAAAAAGTGGCCTGATGCAACTTTTGTTTCTGCTCTTACGGAGAATAGCCTTCAACCTCTTGATGCTCGCGTCTCCGAAATCATGGACCAATGGTCGGTTGAGGTTCGAGTTTGTGTTTCAGCGGGCGATGGTCGACTTATTGCTGAAATCCGCCAAGTCGCTACGATTCTTCACGAGCAATGGGAGGTGGACGAATGGCAGGCTACTCTGCGACTCCTGCCTCGACATTGGAATCCTCTAAAAGGCCGCGTTCAGTCCTATTCCTAAGGTTGCTGCGGGGTTTGAAAGCCTGGGACCTCAGGTAGCAAGAGAACTTTACCCACATTTAAATTCGAAGGGTCTTCAAGGCGATTCGCTTTGGCGACAGCTTCAACCAAAGTCTCATTCGCCTTTCCATAGGCACCTCGAAGAATCTTGTAGAGGGAGTCCCCATCGCGAATGGTGTAGCGAACATCTCTTTTTGGCGGGGTTGGGGGAGTGATGGCCTTCTTTGGAGGTGGAGCTGGCAAATCTTCCACGACTGCCCGATTGGGTTTTTCTGGGGTAGGGGTCGAGCTCAGTTTATTGGGCGGATTGGGTTGCTCTTTCAAACCCAGCAAGACCACTCCCGTATTGGTATTGACAGACCGAGCTTCAACGGCATCCGACCCTTCCATGACTTTCCATGAGGTAATCCCCACAAGGAGGGCGAGCACAGTTCCCAAGGCGAAGAGAAGACGCATGCCGACAGGATACCCAAACAGGGTACTCCAGGGCTACTCGGTTTTCTCAGGCTTAATCATTTTGTGCCTTGCCCAGCGGTCCAAGAAGACAAGCATCGGGCTGGCGATGAACATGGAGGAATACGTTCCTACAACTACTCCAATCAACATGGCGAAGGAGAAGCCCTCAAGAACAGTGTGCTGGGGGCGGTTGGCGAAGAACAGAACTGAAACCACGAAGAATGTGGTGACCGAAGTGAGAATGGTACGACTCAAGGATTGATTGATGCTCAGGTCAATGATTTCCTTAAAGCTCTTTCCTTTTTGCCGCGGTATGTTTTCGCGGATTCGGTCAAACACCACAATCGTGTCGTTAAGGGAATAACCAATAATGGTTAGGAATGCTGCGATAATCTCTAGGTTAATTTCAACTTGCACTAATCCAAAGTGGTGGAAAACTGCAAGTGCCCCTAAAGTGAAAAGGACATCGTGGAAGAGAGCTGTAACCGCAGCGAGGCCAAAACGGTATTCCTTGAAGCGAAAGTTCATGTAAATGACAATCGCGATTAGAGAAAGGAGAATTGCTTGAATCGCCCGATCCTGAATTTCTCCACTAACCCGTTTTCCAATAGTGTTGATTTCGGGGAAAGGGTCTTCGGCTCGGAGTTGACTTCCAAGGCGTTTGCGAAGGTCTTGCTCAATATAAGTTTGACTTGAATCGCCCACAACACCCTGAATATCCATGACCTTCATCTTGACGAGGTAGGCATCGGATTCTTCGGGTCCAAACTGAGAGTCTCCACTGTCAAACTTGGTAACGGAGTAGGAAGCCCCAAGTTTGTTCCGAATGTCTCCAATCTTGGCAGGAGCGTGGAGTTGAACGCGAGCAACTGAGCCACCCGTGAAGTCAATTCCCATCATGTCTGCGCTTGAACGCGAGAACATGAAGAGGCCGCCAAGGATGAGAAGAGTGGAGAGGAAAGCAGCGCCTTTGCGCTTTTTGATGAAGCCGAAGTGGGCATTTCCAGCCAAAGCCTTCGTCATCTTGACTTCTTTGATGGGGTTCTTCTTCGCAAAGACTAAGCCGTGCATTACAACCTTGGAGAACACCAAGGCAGAGAACATGGAAGTTATAACACCCAAGGATAGGGTTGCTGCAAAACCTCGGACAGGGCCGGTTCCAACCTTGAACAAAATCAAGGAAGTAATGAGCGTAGTCAAGTTGGCGTCCACAATCGTGGTGAATGCGCGTTCGTACCCGTTCTTATAGGCCTGAGGAACTTCACGGCCACGCTTGCGTTCTTCACGGACGCGTTCAAAAATTAGGATGTTGGCGTCCACCGCCATACCAATGGTCAAGACCAAACCAGCAAGGCCGGGCAAGGTTAGAGTTGCTTGCGTAAACGAAAGGCCGCCAAAGAGAATGAATCCGTTAAAGATTAAGGCTAGGCATGCGACCAAGCCGTTGACTCGGTAGTACAGCAACATAAACAAAAGAACCATGATGCCGCCGGCCATAGCGGATTGAATCCCGATTCGAACCGAGTCGGCACCCAAGCTTCCCCCAACAAAGGAGGAGGATTCTAATTCAGGCTGGATTTTCAGGGAACCAGTTCTAAGGACCGTAAGGAGCTCACGCCGTTCATCGATGGAAAAACCATTCATCCCGCCAGTGATGATTCCACCACCAGGAAGCCGACTCTCGATGTTGGGGGCACTGTGGACTTCATTGTTCAGGACAATGGCCATTCGCCGGTCCTGGAAGTCCTCTGTGAAATCCGCAAAGGCAGCTTTACGGTGTTCTTGGAATTCAAAAGTAACCGCAGGGAAACCCGCGTTGTCCATGCCGGGGCCGACATAGTCCAGCCCTGCGCCTGTGAAGCCCCAAGAAGAGGATGTTCCAGGTTTGGTGCCGCGGATCTGGTCTTCATTACGAAGAAGGGCAGCCCCAAGATTAGGAGCAGCTTCCAGCCCACCTTTCTCAGCGGAGTCGCCAAGGGCAACCCACAATACGCCGGCACGAGGACCGCCATCGCCTTCGGCAATGCGATTGAAGGCCCGGATGGGCTCCTCAGGATTGTTGGCTTGCCATTCCCGAAGCTTTTCAATCTCTCCCGGGATTGCCAGGTCGTCAGTTGAATCTGCAACGATGCGGAATTGCAAGGAGCCTTGGCTCACAATCGTTCGCTTCACAGCCTCAATCGCCTCAGCATCGCGGCCAGGCAATTCAATCACAATGCTCTCTTCACCCTGGGGATAAATTGGCACTTCCCGCATGCCGGAGCCATCCAATCGCTTAAGGAAAATTTGAATGGTGTCCTGAAGAACGAGTTGGCGATCTTCGAATGGGGAAATTTGGCCTTCTTCCTGAGCCTTGTCAAAGTCCAGGCGGTAAACCATGCGAGCACCGCCCTGGAGGTCCAGGCCAAGGTTTACATTGAAGGTCATAAATGACCAAATGGTCATCGCTGTTAAAGCGAAGATTCCGAAAAACTTACGAGAAAGGTTTGGGACCATGGTCAGCCAGTTTGGCTTACGAGTAGGGGGTCAAAAAGAGAGCCTGAATCAGGCAGGGCACTTACAGGGTGGCGGACTTGCCAGAGCGGCCGCGAAGGAAGTAGAGGCGTGAGCGACGAGGCTTTCGGTTGGGGCCCCGTTGAACGGTCACATTGACAATGCGTGGACCATGAAGCGGGAAGGTTCTCTCAACTCCTTGATTTTGCACAATCCGCCGAACGGTAAAGGTTTTACGAATTCCGGAGCCTGAGAAAGCAATGACCTGGCCGATGTAAGGCTGGACGCGCTCGTCCTCGCCTTCACGGATAAGGTAATCCACCTTGACAAAATCTCCGACTTTGAAGGATGGGGTCTCCTCCTTCATGTGTTGCTTTTCGACTTCTTGAATGATGTCCATTTTTTTTAGCGGCTTGGTTGCCGAGGGGTAGGGGCCGAAGGAATCAGGAAGTACCTTTATCCAAGTCCGGCCGACGTTCTTGAGTACGGAAGTTCGCTTGAGCTTTGCGCCATCGAGCAACTTCTGGATGGTTGCCACTGCGCAAAACCTCGGGGACCTCCATCCCGCGAAACTCCGCTGGGCGGGTGTAATGCGGGTGATCCAGTAGATTGGGATTGGTGAATGATTCCTCAACAGCAGATTGATCATCGCCTAAGACTCCAGGAAGAAGGCGGGCGGTTGATTCAATGAGAGTTAAGGCGGGCAGTTCACCACCACAAAGAACAAAGTCGCCGATGGATATTTCCCTCCATTTCATTCCTAGGCGAATCCTTTCATCAAATCCCTCGTATCTACCGCAGAGGAGCAGAAGGCGTTTGGCCTGACTGAACTCATTGGCATGGGTTTGTTGAAAAGGTTCTCCCACAGGAGTGAGGAGGATTTTTTCACAAGGGCCGAATTCTTGTTCGACCCATTCGACAGCTTCGAAGATCGGCTCGGGTTTCAACACCATTCCTGGTCCGCCCCCGAAAGGGCGATCATCCACGGTTCTGTGCTTGTCGTGCGCAAAGCGCCGAAAGTCCAGGACATGAACTTGCAGCTTCTGGGAAGCCTGGGCTCGGCCGAGGATGCTTGCCTGAAGGTAGCCAGTGACTGCCTCAGGGAACAGGGTGAGGAGGTGAATCTCGAGCATTCCCGGACCTCCGGAAAATGGCCGCACAGGATACCGTAGAGGCCCGAATCCAACAAGGTTTAGGTCGAATTCAAAGGCTTTTGGAAGGAGCGCTGGACGGCGAGGGCCGGCGAGCCTAGAAAGGGAGCCCATGTTTACCGGAATTGTAGAAAAAGCGGCCTCGGTTGTGAGCGCTGAGGAGGCCAAAGGCGGCCTCCTTTTGAAAGTGGACCTTGGCCCTGTGGCCGAGGGCGTTCGTGGCGGGGATTCTATTTGTGTGGCAGGAGCCTGCCTGACAGTGATTTCCCTTGAAGAGTCCATTGCCGGATTCGACCTTTCGCCGGAAACCCTTGAGAAGACAAGGTTTAGGGAAATTGCTGCCGATGGAGTCGTGAATGTTGAGCGCGCTCTCCGAGTCGGGGA
The DNA here is from genome assembly GCA_002500505.1 of Planctomycetes bacterium UBA7888. Classification (GTDB taxonomy): domain Bacteria; phylum Planctomycetota; class UBA1135; order UBA1135; family UBA1135; genus UBA7888. The sequence continues at coordinate 3,616 of DLRM01000018.1, read as the reverse complement.
CCGCTTAGGGGGGCATTTCGTGAGTGGACATGTGGATGGCCTTGGAAAGGTGCTAAATCTGGAGGTCCAGGAGGAGTTTTCCGTCCACACTTATCAAGCTCCCCCGGAATTATTTTCCTGCCTTGTTCCTAAGGGGTCTGTGACCGTGGAAGGGGTGAGCCTCACTATTGCGGAATTACACAAAGGCGGTGTTTTCACGGTCGCGCTCATTCCTGAAACCCTAGAAAGGACAACTCTGTCACGGCTTTCCGTTGGAGATGGGATTCACTTGGAGGGTGATCTTTTGGCAAAGTTTGTCCAAAGGGTCATGGAGTGTCGCGAAGAGAATCAAACGCAGGAATAGACTTCTGCGCTTGCTCTCTCTCTAGCCACCCTTTTCCTCTCATTGTGGCCTTGCCACTTTGTTTTTGTGAGCTAGTTAGGGGCCATCTCCGCACTAGGCGGATTCGCCTCAACCCGAAAGAACCATGAGCAACACCCCTGTTCTCGCGACCGCCATCCTGCTTGCTGGGTCCCAGACTTCCTGCTCTGGGAGCCTTTCTTTTATTTCTTTGTTGAACCGAGGACTTCGGTTGCTAAATCCATTGCTCGCACAACCTGGCTAACGGCTTCGTTTGGAGATTCACCTTTCTCCAAGGCTTGGACAATCTCAGGGAACCAAACACCCCCGTACCCAGAGGATTGCCACAACAAGTTTTTCCCGTGTTTGGAATTGGGAAGGAAGAAGCGAAGATATCGGTGCGGATGGGGGGGGGCCGTCCCAGCAGTTGCCTTGTGGTTCAGATTGGCCGCATTCACTAACTTGCCGAAATTTCGCTCATCCAGCTGAAGTTCCTGGGCTTTTTCCAGAGCAAGTCGACTCCACCCTTGGATTCCATTGACGATGGTTGTGGAGTCGCTCAACTTGTTCAATAGTTGCAAGAGGAGACGGGCTGCCGAGGCGTGGTGGTGGAAACCTGGGTCCAAATAGTTTTCAACCAGCCAAGGGGTGTCGTAGGCGGAGTGGTAAGAGCCCGACCCACCATGGAAGCCAAATCCGAGCACTTCCATGCCAGCGATTTCTAGAAAGGGAATGTGATCCGAGCCACCGCCTGGGGTGCCAATATTTTTGGGAGCTACGAGGTCTTCAGCTCGGCAGGATTCTTGGAAAACTTTTACAAGGCCAGGAGTGCTTGAACCACCCAAATTGGGCCCACTGGCAACCACATCCATGTTGATGTAGGCAACGCCGTGTATTTGGAGTTGTTTACGGTGCTCTTCTACCCATTCGGTTGAACCGACTAGGCCCCATTCCTCGGCATCCCAAGTGGCAAGCAGGATGGTGCGGTCGGGTCGCCATCCTTTCTCCATTGCCTTGCCCAAAACTCGAGCCGTTTCCAGAAGAACTGTGGTTCCTGTGCCATTGTCCACCGCGCCAAACCCCCAAGAATCTCGGTGAGCACCAACGACAACCCAGTCCTCAGGGTGGGTGGCACCTTCGATTTTCCCCAGAACATTTGTGATTTGTACAAGGTTTGGGTTTTGCTCTACCTTCATGGCGCAGCGAGTTTTTAATGGACCAGGTCTTTCCGGCCGGGCTTCTTGTCCAAAAAGTGCCGTGGCATTGGCTTGCGAAATGGGGAGGCTTGGAATACCGCAAAGACCCTCTGCTTTTTGAATTGGAATGCGTTTGGCGCCTGCAACGGAAGCCCACCCAGGAGTCAACGGGTCGCCGTGCCCATTAAATACGGATCCTCGTTGAATCCCGTCGATGGGACGCCATGGACCGCGAGGCATGGTTTTCCCTTTCCTCTCACCATCATCTTCAGAGTCGGTGTACAGGAGGGCGCCAACGCATCCAGCGGCTTCCGCATTTTGCACCTTTTGCCCGCGGAATAGTTTTCCATAACGAATAAGTGCAATGGTTCCGTCCGTTCGAATCCCTTGGTCTTTAAGAAATTTAAAATCTTCTTCTCGGCCAAAACCTGCAAAGATGAGACGACCTCGAACATTGCCAGCGCCTGTGCTGCCATGCATGGGCGGGACGGTGCCGCGATGAGATTGAGGGTCTTGGGGGAACCCATGTTCTTCCAAATCCAAGGGGAGATGGCGACCATTCGCTTGAATGAGCCAAAGACCTTGGGCAGTTTGGCGCGGAAGATAAACGCTGTAAGTTGCTCGTTCCACATCGAGGCCTGCTTCCTCAAATACTGAGGCGACATATTCCGTCGCCTTTTTGGAGCCGGGACTTCCAGCAAGTCGCTCCTGAGCGCAAACCGCTTGAAGGGTTTTTCCTAGTCGCTCCGAGGACACCGACTCGGGACTTGGTGGGTTGGCTGAAGGGGTGGGGAGTTGAAGGAGGAACAGAGCCAGCAGCATGGGAGCAGGATACTCTTACCCTCGCCTAGTCCCTTCCGTTATGCTCCCATTTATGCAGGCTCTCCCCGCATTTGTCGCCGTGGACTGGAATGGAACCGTGGTATCCTTTTTTGGAGAGCCGGCCTATTCGGGCGCACTAGAAGTATTGGAGGGCTGGAGCCAAAAGGGCATCCTGATTTGTGTGGTGAGTCATGCTTATCCCAGCACCATCCAGAGGGATGTGGAAAGGGTTGGGCTAAATGCCCATGAAATCCACGGCGTGGAGGACAAGGAGGCAGCATTGATTGAGCTTCGGCTTCGGCAGGGAACCGGGCTTTACTTAGGCGACCACCCGGCCGATTACCGGGCTGCACTTGCAGCCGAGTTGCCTTTTTATCAATCTTGCCTGGAGGGACAGGGGGCTTTTCCAGGCCGCGATGGTGGATTTAATGATTGGCGGGAACTTCCGGATTTGTTGGGATATTAATTGAAAGCCTTTTTTGGGCTTTCGCGACAATATTTGCCTTGTCAAACTTCGGGAAAAGTCCGCTTGTCGCTTTGAGGTCCACGCAAAGAGTCGGAGGGATGCCGCAATTGGAACAAGCCTCCTCTTGGCAATGGGGTGTTCCCTCGCTGGTTTGTGCTCGACGATGTTCTTCTTCTAGATAGGTTCGAGATACGCCGTGGTCGAGATGGTCCCAGGGGAGGACTTCCGTCATGCTTCTTTCCCGCCAGGAAACTTGTTCAGGGCCATAGCCTGTTTCCAAAAAAGCCTTTTCCCAGGCTCCCCAATTGAGCTTTTCCTCCCAAGCATCGAAGCGGGCTCCGGCATTCCAAGCGGCGAGAATGGTGGAGCCCGTTCTTCGGTCCCCACGCGACAGAAAACCCTCAAGCCAACTTTCTTCATGGCGCTGGAACTTAAAGCGAACGCTCCGCATTTTTCGGCGTTGGAGCAAGCGTTGTCGCTTTTCTTCAGCTTCTTCTGGTCGGACCTGGGTATCCCATTGAAAAGGAGTGAGGGGTTTAGGAATGAATGTGGAAATTGCGGCTTGAATCGAACCATTCCCTTTGATGCCAATTTCTTTTCGGATGCGAGAACACTTCTCGGACATATCTAAGATGCCGTCGAGATCAGAGAGCTCTTCGCCAGGCAACCCCATCATGAAATACAACTTTATATTATTAAATCCTCGCCGCCACGCTTCGGCTGCTCCTTGGTAGAGGTCTTCATCTAGAATATTCTTGTTGATTATTTTTCGAAGTCGGTTGGTCGCCACTT
>DLRM01000015.1 GCA_002500505.1 Planctomycetes bacterium UBA7888 | reverse complement strand
CGGATGAGTTCAAAGTCGCCGAGGCGAGTGGGTTGGGGGGATTCAGTCACGAGAAGACTTTAGTCCCTCTTGCGGAATCGAAAGCAAGGTATACCAGGCGGTATCGTGCAAAAGAGTTTGGCCGGAAATGGCGATGAGGCCGGGTGCGGAGATTTCATACACAAAACCGGGCCGGCAATCGGAGAGAGTGACGTCGAGTTTCGTACCGTCCGGAGAGAGTTTCAACGCCTCAACGGAGTGCGCAGCTTCGTCGACTGGGTCCGAGCCATAGGTGGACCAATGATGGTAGGTCCAGGAACGCACTTGTAAATCTTCGAGAACAATTGACGCGGAGTCCACCGGAAGGGTGAACTGCAATTGGAATCCTTGAGGCGTGGCACGCACTTCCAAAAGTTCAAAAGGAGTTTTTCCGGTCCAGCGAATTCGTTGTAGTCCTTCCGTGGCAGTACCGAGGCTCGGCCATCCGCGTGTCGTCATGCCGCACCATAGTGAACCATCTTTTGCCCAAGCCAAGCGGGAGACACCGGCTTTGAGACCCTTTCGTAAGGGATAGCAAGCACCCTGCCACCGCCCCGCAACCTTTTGGAGAGAGACGCGGAACACCTCAGCCGAATACTGGTCGCCAACCATTACTTGGCCGCGATAGGGCCCAAAATTTCCATCCGTGTCCCAAACAAAATCACTGGGTGATCGACCTAACAAATCCCAAGGAATCCAAACGGCAGGAAGTTGATAGCCCGGCACGGTCGCAGCGGCTTCGTTTACCGTCCCGCCATCCGGGATTTCACCGGGATGTTGCACCCGACTCGAGGGTAGGTCGCAAGAATCGATACCCCAAGGGTGACCGTGGAAACTGCCCTCCACTACGGCGGTAAACTTACTCGTTGCGCACCACTCGCCTTGATTGTCGGTAAAGAAAACCTCGCCCCAGGGCGAAGCACGCACACCAGCAGGCGAACGAAGGCCAGCGGCAACACCTTCCCAAGAACCATCCGCTTGAGCTCGAAGCGCCCATCCTCTCCATGGCGCGCGGCCAAAGGGCTCGCCTCCAAAAGGTTTGTTCAAAGTCATCCAAAGAGAACCGTCACCAGCTAAGGTCGGCCCAAAGGCGTACTCGTGATAATTACCGGACAGGTGCCAACCATCGGCAACCGTTTCCAAATCGTCCATGCGGCCATCTCCACTGGAGTCACGCATGCGCGAAAGCTCACCACGCTGCATGGCATAAATCCAACCCTCATGGGCGAGCAAGCCAAGCGGTTCTTGTAATCCTTCGGCCCAAAGAGAAAAAATCGGCTTGGAACCGAAAGCATCATCGACTCTCCAGATTTCTCCACGCCGAGTGGCAATCAAGAGAGCGTCTTCCAAAGGAAGAAGACCACCAACTTCCAAAACCACTTCTTCTGGAGCCACAAAGTCGATGACTTCAAAATAATCCGCTTCTTGATTTTGAAGGCATAAAATAGAGAGGGCAAAAATCACCATTGGTAAACCACCTCTTGGGAGTCCCCATCTTGCAGAAGGAAGGGTAAGGCGGGTGTCAAGCGAACGCCATCTCCCGCAGGTAAGTTCACGTTCACGGCCCCGCCGATGACACGCAGAGTGCGAACGAAAGCCGAACCACCGGCGGTCCAGCGCGGCCGCATCGTGTCTTGAATCTCCACATCGCCAAGTTGAATCCGGAAAAGTGGCCAACCGTCAGAATCGAGGCGCCATCCAAGTAGATGGGGTTCGGCCTTCGGAGCCCCGGGCAATTGAAAAGGGAAGGCGGAATCCAAAACGACATGGTCCATTCCTGCGGGACTTAACTCCACTAAATTCCGTCCTCGCCAAGTCCCTTCCACATTAAGGAAAGCCCCCCGCCAAAGCCACCGAAGTTGAAGATGCTCAAGGTCATAAGCATAGTGAGTGCGCTTGGGAGTGCCGACTGCAAGACATCGGGCGGAAAGGCCACTCAATGAGCAACCATGAAGGAGAGGCCGTTGACCGGGCTCCAAGTCATAGGCGTCGGCGTCGACAACAAGACCTTCAGGCAACGGCATGGCCGCACCCAAAGCAGTCCATGCCCACAAGGCTTCTCGGTCCGCTTGAGAAGTACGGTCCGATAGCGGCCAGAAGGTCGGCATCCGCGTTCCAGGTCGATGCACTGCCGGAGATTCCAGCCATTCCAAAAACCAATCCGGCTTCATCCTTTCATACTGAATGGCCAAATCCATACCTTGAATAGCAGGCCCATCCTGCCCTGCCACCCGATGACATGCAATGCAGTTTTTGCCTTGGTTGCCCGCCAAGACCTGCCCACGTTCCACAGAAGATTCCGAAGAAACAGGATCCTTATCGTCATCCGCTGTCGCATCCGTGTCGGCGAACAAGTTTGCCCACTGATTGGCCTCTTCTTCCCCCATCTCCACACAACGCGCACGAAGATAGGGTCGCGCCCTTTGCGCGCCGGTGAGGTGTCCCCGAATCCACGATTCGCGCAGCCGATGGCCCACTCCATCTAAAGAAGGAGGGAGTTGGCCCTCAAAGCCCAAGTCTTCTTCACCGACAAAGGCAATCCTAGCCTCCTCAGGAAGGCCACCCCGACCGCTACGAGTGTGGCAAGAGAGACAACCATCCCTTTGCATTCGGTCGGCAACCGAGTCGCCGGTTTCCAACATTGCGCGGTAATTCGGGGCTCCAAGGTTTCTGGGGTTATCGGGGGTGAATGGTGGAGGAATCAAAGCCTCTCTTTGAACTTGAAAGTTTTCTGTGGGGATTTTGATGGGCTCCGGGAATCCAGGGCCCTCCCATTTCAACTCAATCAACTCTTCGCCCGCCGCCTCCGTCATGCGGACTTCGAAGAGATGGAAGCCTGCCGACAAGTTCCGTGTTTCGCTCACCACCCGCATGGGCGCGAGAGCTTCATTGCGGATGACTTGTTCGCCATCTAACCACAACCAAGAAGAATCGTCGGATCCAAGGTGAAAGGTCCAGTCACCCTTTTCCGGGATGAAGAGTTTCGATTGAAAACGCAACAGAAAATGATTGTCGCGGGTTCGCACATCCACTCCAATAAAATCGGTTGTTCCATAGGCAGCCGGTTCTTTGCCTTCGATACTGGGAAGACTCTCCTCCTCAATCTGAATTTCATAACATTCCCAAGCCAAACCAGGTTGCGGCGGAGCTTCTTCGGCCGAAACATATTGACTCCGAAGCAGAAAGGCGGAAAGGGCGATTGCTTCTTCGAAGTCCAAACCAAAATCGTGTGGAAAGGAGCGAGCCGCTCCAAAAGATGGTGGCGATCCCCCTAAGAACTCCGCAAGAGATTGAACGTCTGCGCGCGTAGAAAGTGAAGCGATGCCGCTTGGTGCATGACAAGCTAGGCAGCCAGTTTCTCGCCAGAGATTTTCTCCATAGGCAAGGTCAGTCGCATTTACGGGGAAAGGCTTGGCAGCGACTGAAAGTGACGGCGCCCTGGGAAGTTGCACGGAACCGTGCTGTGGCTCTGTAACTTCTTGAGGAAGAGAGAAAGCAAAAAGAAAAAGTGGAAAGTAAATCACTTCTGCATTGCGGCAACCATTTTTTTGAGGCGGTCTAGGTAGCCCTGGTA
>DLRM01000053.1 GCA_002500505.1 Planctomycetes bacterium UBA7888 | reverse complement strand
AAAAAGAAGGCAACCAAAAAGAAGACATCCAAGAAGTCTTAGGCCCCTTGTTCGCGCAGCCGGCGGGCGGATTCTGCGGCTTCTTGAACCCCTCGGGCTAAGACACTTCGAAGACCACCATCTTCCATGCGGAGAAGAGCGCTGATGGTGCAACCTGCAGGAGTGGTGACTTCGTCTTTGAGTTCAGCAGGGTGCTTTCCGGTTTCAAGGACCATGGTTGCAGCGCCTAAAACAGTTTGGGCTGCAAGTTCAATTGCGACCTTTCGCGGAAGTCCGGCCATGACACCGCCATCAGCTAGAGATTCAATCATGACGTAAATGTAGGCGGGTCCACTCGCTGCTAAACCGGTGACCGCATCCATGTGCTCTTCGGGAAGGGTTAGAACTCGGCCAAGGCAGGAAAAAATTTCAGCTGCGGCTTCAAGGTGTTCATTGGACGATGTGCTGGAGGGGGAAAGGACCGTAATGCCCTGATCCACCCGACAAGGGGTGTTGGGCATGGCACGAATCAAAGGTTGCCCATCCTTGAGGTTGGCTGCGATATCTTCCGTCGGGATACCTGCGGCGATACTAATTAGGCAGGTATTGAGTTCCAAATGGGAGGCGATTTCCTTGGAAACTTTCCGGATGTTTTTAGGCTTTAAACACAAGACAACAAAGTCCGCATTTTTAACCGCAGAGGCTTGGTCCATATCACGAGTCGCAAGGCAAAGATCTTCCTCCTTCGCTCCACTTGCCAAGAGGCCGTTGGCGAGGGTTTGGCCCATGACTCCCATTCCGAGGATGGTGACTTTCATGGGCGGGATTATCACAATGCGAAGAGGAATTGGATAGCTTTGTTATTCTATTCTCGTGCGTCGTATTTCCCTCTGGTCCACTCCCCGCACGGTTTCGACGGCTTGCTTACGTGCCTTTGCCGGGCGGGAGGATTGTATTGGGGTGGACGAACCCTTTTACGCCCACTACCTATCCAAAACGGGCAAACAGCACCCCATGCGAGAGGAAGTGCTTGCAGCTTTGAGCTCGGATTGGCGGAAGGTCGTGGACGAGGTCCTTTTAGGTGAATCCCCACTTCCGATTCAGTTCGTCAAACAAATGAGCCACCACATGGTGGGGGAGATGGAATGGGGGTGGGTGGATCACCCAGATATGCGCCATGTGTTTTTACTGCGCGACCCGCAAGAACAACTACCCTCCATGGAAAGAGATTTGGGGGTTATCGAAATGGAGGACGTTGGCTGGAAGAAGCACTTCTCTATTTTTCAACGAGTTTCCAACCCAATCGTTTTAGATTCCCGCGATTTGCTTGAAAACCCTGAGGCCATGCTGCGCTGTCTTTGTCGAGAACTTGAGTTGGATTTCAAGGACTGCATGATTCAGTGGGAGCCTGGTCGACACGAAAGTTATGGCGTGTGGGCACCCTTTTGGTACAAAACCTTGGAGACGACGACGGGATTCCAGGAGTGGAAACCGAAGCTGGATTCTTTTCCGGATTCTCTTAGGGCCTTATTGAAAGATACTCAGCCCATTTATAAAGAAATGCGCGCGGTTAGGCTGGTGCCGTGACAGATACAGACGCCCTGCTCGATGCAGCTGCTCGCGTAGCCAAGCATTCCTACTCGCCTTATAGCCAATTCAGAGTTGGCGCTGCGATTTTGGATTCCAAGGGAGAGGTTCATGTCGGGACCAATGTTGAAAACTCAAGTTACGGTCTAACCATTTGCGCTGAACGGTCAGCCATTTTTGGAATGGTCGCAGAAGGGAATGTGTCTCCGCCCGCCGCCGTTGTTGCAGTTGCAGTCTGGGTGGATGCACCCGAGCCTGTTTCGCCATGTGGAGCTTGCAGGCAAGTCCTGTCTGAATTTGGAACTCCAGAAACCGAAGTCATCCTCGGTTGCAGTGCAGGCGGCCGCCGCGACATCAGCCTCGGTGAACTCCTGCCGGACCCGTTTTCAGGGTCAACCCTTTAGGGCGCCAAAGAGAATCAGGGCGAGGAGAGAGAGGCCCATTGCGAGGGCGGGGCCTCCCCACGACGCATCGTCACTATGCGCCCCTACTCGGGACCAGTGGCTTGAGCTGGCTCTGAGATTGCTCAAGGACGGTGCAATTGAGGCCATATGGCAGGAGACTCCTGAAGGCGCGGTCCTATTCAAACCCCCGACATTCGCGACTGGAATAGAGTCTTGGTTGAAGTAAGAGCTTTATTGCCTTCATAATTGTCCCCATTTTTTTGTCCGGTCCAGGAAAAGGGGGGACTGGCAGTTTGTTATGGGTTATGTTTGCCCCTCACCCAACCCCAATCCCAATACGGATGACTTCAGGATTCTCCTCGTTGAGGACAATCTTGTAGATGCGGAGGCAGTTAGTGCCCTCCTCAAAAAAGGGGGGTGGAAGCTTACGTCCTCCGGTTCTGTCAAGAATCCCACTGGGGAAGTCAAGGTCCTTCATGTAGGGACCTTGAGCTCCGCTTTGTGCGCCCTTCAGGCTGGGGGAGTGGATGTGGTTTTCTTGGATCTAGGGCTTCCCGACTCCATGGGAATTCGAACGTTGGACAGTGTTCGAGGTCGATATCCCGATATTCCTATTGTGGTGTTATCTGGTGTGAATAGTTATTTAGACAAAGATGAATTGGCCTCCCGAGGGGTTTTTCGAGTCTTCAAAAAGAAATAGTCGGGCTCATTTGAAGCTTGGCGGCTAGCCTTGCAAGAGGCAGAGCAAAAAGGAGTTTTTGACTATGACAAAGAGGTGACAGTGAAATGGTGTCTCAAGTTATGAATAGGGGTCGAGGGGAGCTTTCCCTCCCCATTAAATCCAAACATAACAATGAAAACCACCGTTCTTCTCTGTCTCGCTTCGTTTCTGGCTCTCTCGAACTCGGTCTTTTCCCAAGATGCTGGCAACCAGGCACGCTTGGAGGCCACGGGCCTATACGGTGGAACCACCCTGACCATTCGGCTTCACTCCACCGAAATCGGCCAACCTGCCGCCTTTGTTTTTGGGCATCCAACCGTGCTTGCCCATCTCGCTCCCAACCCTGTCCAGCTCGTTTCTACTCAAAAAGCCCATATCCATCAGGGTGTCATCGGAACGGACGGTGAGCTTCGTTTGGAATACGCGCTCCCTTCAAACCCCATCATGCCTGGAAAAATCCTATTCGGCCAGGGCGTTGTTTGGAACCGAAAAGGCTTCTATCAAGCGTCAAGTCGAATCGCTATAAAAGGAGAGACCCATAAAACCGTTTCATGGACGGATGCCCACGCTTCTTTACCGACGAGCAATTTGAATGACAGCGGGTCGGATGTCGAGGCTTTTGATTACGATCGAGATGGAGACCAGGACCTTCTTGTTTCCAACCGTACTTCCTTCCTGTTCTATACCAACGATGGAAGTGGCTCTTTCACCGATGAAACCGCTACTCGTCTCCCTGCCAACAACTTGGGCTCCTTCGTGACCTCGGTCTTAGATGTGGATTTGGACGGGGACTTAGATTTCGTGACATGCGGGACACTGGACGCGAATGGGAATTCTGTTTCTCCCATGCTGTTTACCAATAATGGGGTGGGTGTTTTTACGAAAGCCCAAGACCTTTTGATTCCGATGAATGATTCGGACAATCTGATTGTGGGAGACCTCAATTGTGACGGTTGGCCTGATGTCATGATTGGTGCGGGCTCGGCCTATGGGGGTTCGGGAATGCCGCATCAGCTTGTCTCCTTGTTTCTAAATCAAAGTGGAACGCTAGTTCTGGATTCGGCAGCTGAATCGGCCTCTTGGAATTCCTCTGACGAAGACTGGCTTGCAGGTGACTGCGGCGATGTGGACCGTGATGGCGATTTGGACCTGTACTTCGCCATGACCGGCCCTGGTGGTTGCCCGAACATTCTTCTTCTTAATGATGGAACCGGCTCCTTCACCGATGTGAGCGCAACCCACCTTCCCAACATGAACTATGGCGATGGCGACAAGTCTTCCACCGCACGCTTGTTGGATATGAATGGCGATGGTTGGTTGGACGTCGTGGTCGCAAACAGCCACCTTTCCATGAGTACCCAAGATACTGGTGATTTGCTCTTGAACTCGGGTGCATCGGCACCTGGCGTGTTTGTGGACGCCCCCAATAACTGGCTTGCTACGAATGACCCCGAGCTAATTGTGAATCTTGGGCTCACCCTCGGTGATGTGGACATGGATGGCGATAACGACATCATTCTGCATCCGAGCGAGTGGTTCGGAAGCAGCTTCCCACCCTTTGTGGGTCATCCAACATTGTTCCTAAACCAGGGTGGTGCCCAGGGTGGGATCAACGGTGAGTTTGTGAAAGATGCCGCTTTCTGGACTCCTGGACCCCTAGTCACATTTTTCACTTACTACGGCGCTCTTTTTGACGCCGACTCAGATGGGGACTTAGATTTCTACACCCCATCCTACGGTGGAATCGTGGATCCCTCCAAGACTCAGGACTACCTGATGATTAACGGCTAGCTTAAAGGAGTACTCTTTCTTAGATGTGGATAATCTTTTCGCTCTTCATCACGCTCAAGCGTTTGACGGCGACAAGAGGAATGAACTGCTTAACAGGTTCTTTAGGGACATTGCCCTTGGTGTGCTTGAACTCAGTGACGACAGTGATGTACTCCGGGGTTACTTGCAGGACTTTTGCCTTATAAAAATCCGTAGCGAGTCGGTGGCCGGCCATGGATTCTTCGTAAGACTCAGGATTTGACATCGTGACGACTTGCCCAACCAGAGCTTTCAAAATATCTGCAAAGGTCTTCGGGGCAATCGCTTTGGTGTCACCAGGGGTAGGTGAAGTTGTTTCTGACATAGGCTCAGAATACTCCCTTTATGGGCACCTGTGTTGAGCCACGCCTAGATTCTCGCGAGATTGTTCAATTTACCTGAAAAAACTCTCCAGAAGTTTCACGTGAAATTTTACGAAGCAAGTGAGTTGGGCCACCGATTGAGACACAGTGAATGGGGATGCGACGGGTTTGATTCCAGCGTTGAATTTCATTCAAGATTAAATCAGGGTCATCTATTTTTCCCCCTGAAGGTACGCCATCAGAAAGCAAGAAAATTGTGTCTACTTCGCGGTCGTTGAAGGCTAGCTCGAGAGCGTCAAACATTGCCGTCTGGCCAGTAGGGGTCAGGCGTTCAATATATTTTTTTACCGATGCTCTTGTTTT
>DLRM01000006.1 GCA_002500505.1 Planctomycetes bacterium UBA7888 | reverse complement strand
AACTCTCTCCTGGGGGATTTGTGATATCTAGGAAGCGCTCAACGCAAATTTCCCGAGAGGAAAGTTAAGTCTCGGCTCGGCTTGTGTTGAGAATAAACATGCTGGGGTAATTGCGAACCCCACGTTATTGAATGATGAGCTCGATAAAATTCGAGGATGTTCCCATGGTGATTGCCTGAACCCATAGTCGCCGGCCAGAGGTATTTGGTGGAACTTGCGCAATGTAGGATCCAGTTCCTTGATTGTTTACGGTGACCGTTGTGAGTAATAAGGGATTCTTGAGTGCGCACGCTGTTTGGAAAGTAGGCAACTGAAGAGCATCGAGGCCTATTGTTGAGTAACCTAAGTAAACAGTAGCATTGGCGGGCGCTGACTTGATTGAAATCGTAGAGCTTTGTCCGGCGACCAAATCAGTTGATTCCAAGACTATTGAGCCCACCAGCGCAGCTTCTACGGCATTACGAAGATTGACTCGTCCCATGCCGTAGGTGTCATCCTCGCCGACATCTCCTAAGTCATCGCAGGATTGATAGAGCCTGGTCTGTACTTCATCCGCGCTGAGCCACGGGTTTGCGGCAAAAATCATGGCTGCAACACCATTTGCGACTGGAGTTGCCATGCTTGTGCCACTCCAATATTCATATCCACCGCCAACAACAGGCGCAAGGATGCGGAGGCCCGGTGCCACTAAGTCAAGGCCGCGACCACGACCAGAGAAGTTGCAGATAATATCGGTTATTCCTGATGCGCCGACAACAACCGTGTCCGGATAATCGAAAGATGACCAATTCTGTCGTCCATTTCCAGCAGCATAGAAAAATAAGGAATCTTGTGATTTCAAATAAGTTCCAGTTGTGCCGACAGATGAGTTGTCAACCCCTGAGTAGCTAGCGCCCACAGTTTTCGCGCCATTGTCTGCTGCCCATCGCGCTCCATCAAGAATGTGTGAGAGGTAGGCCCCTCCACCGGAAGAATTAGAGCAGCGCACAGGCATTAACTGCATGTTCCAGGTTACGCCTGCAACACCTTCGGCATTATTTCCGATTGCGCCCAAGCAACCAGCAACATGAGTCCCATGGCCATTTACGTCGCTTGTGTCGCCACCGTTGATTTCTTTTCTTTTGTCAACCGAGTTGTAACCAGGTATTAGGTTCGCAGCTAAGTCTGGGTGTGTGTGGTCGACACCTGTATCTACCCAGCTAATGATTTGATTTGGTGCTCCCTGAATAAGGTCCCAGGCAAGTGAGGACTGCATGACGCCATGATGCCATTGGTTTGGGAATTCAGGGTCGTCGGGATCGCCCACGGGATAGCACATCCAGTCTGGGTGAACATATTCAAAATTTCCCGTTTCCATGAGGGTAGCGGCGAAACTGTTTTCATTTGTTTCTGGGGGGATTTCGACAATATATTCATTTGTCTCTTCGATAAAGCGCAGTTTTGTTGCGCCAGTATTTTCCCAGATATCAGGGCTTATCTGAGAATTTGGTTTGGCAATCATGCGGCCTGTAAATTCAGTTATGCCCACAATTTCTACAAACTTTGGCTCCTCGTACTTTTCTAGATGTTGTGCAAAAAGAGGGATGGCTAAGGAGAGGCTTATGAGCATCGCCTAAGTTTAGCACACGTGCTTAAGGTTGAGTGTGCAGCGAGAGAGGGTATTCCAGAGCGCGATTTGATTATTGGGGTAGAATGGAAGGATGTCCAAGCGCTCAATTTTTCGAGTTTTACCACTCCTTGGGACGCTTTGTCTTTTCCTTGGCGGCCTACTGTCTGCCCAGCAAGCTCGCCCGATGAAGAAGGTCTTTCCGGGGACACAGGGGACACCCGATGGAATCAGTTTGGACTCTGAAAACTCCGACACCTCGGCCCTGCTTTTTCGGGAAACAATGACAGAATCTATATGGGTTTGCGTCTCAGATGGCAGGGGATTGGGGTGGTCTGTCCCAATTCGTTTGGATGATGACACAAGTAGTGCTCCGAAGAAAACCCACAAGCATTCCGTGACAGTCGATGGAGACCGAATCTACGCAGCCTGGCTGGACGAGCGGAATGGTGCAAAGGAAGACCTTTTCTTCACAGCTTCACTTGACCAAGGGGCCACTTGGAGTGCATCGAATATCCGGATTGATGATGGGTTCTCCAGCGGTTCGAAGTCTGTGAAAGATTACCGGATAGCGTCAAGTGGCGACGACATTATTGCATTGATGTCGACAGCTAACGGAAGTGAAGAGTTGTACTTGGCCTATTCGAATGATGGTGGGGCCACGTGGTCTTCGGCGGAAGATGCGACTCTGCATAACGGTGTTTCTGATGTTGACGATATTGACTTGGCATGTAGTGAAGACTATGCATATATCGCATGGCGTGACAACTTCTCAAATGGTGTCGACGACACAGTTTGGCTCTCTGTGTTTGATATTAAGCATGGAAACTTCTTAATCCAAGACTTGGACGTTAGCCCAAACCTTTCGCTCTCTGGTGGAGACGCAGATGATGGCGTGGGGATTTCTGTTGATGAGGATTGCATAGCTGTCATCTTCCACGCAGACAATATGGGAAGCTCGGCCGAGCAGATTCGGGTGAATCTTTCTTCCGACTTAGGTGCGAGCTGGACTGGCGATTTTCAGGTTGGACAATATGACAATTCAACCAGTGGCCACGATGTTGACAATGGTGTAGTCCTTGTTGAAGATTCTATTGTTGCCGTAGCCTGGCAAGATAATAGAAGTGGTCAAGATGAGGTCTACTGTGCATATGCGGGTTTTGTGACAGCTGTTTTTACGGCAGATCACCTTTGCTCAAATAGCACCATTGGCGCCGGTGCTCCCCGGATTGCAGGTGAGTTTTCTGGCGAGGCACTCGCGGTATCTTGGTCCCAATTTGACGGAAGAACCTATAGCTCTTGCTATTTGCGTAATGGGATTTGGTCGGGCACCTTTGTTGTTTCTGAAAATACCGGAGATGTCCGAAATGTTCGAATTGCATGGAATGATGTTTATAATAATTTCCTTTCCGTTTGGATTTCTGACGAAAGTGGCGCAGAGGAAATTTTTTATGGTGGATACCGAACCCAACAAGTGGCTGAACCGAATTTGGTTGCAGGAACCTTGGGCTCAATATCCTTATCAGGATTTTTCCCAGGCGAAACTTTTCAAGTAGTTGCTTCTAAATTGTTGGGGAATCTCACATTTCCCGATGGGCGGAATTTGGGCCTGACATATGACAACATCTTAGGTATTACAAAAAGCCTCGCACCTTTTGGTGGTTTGATTTCGGCGAGCGGGACTGGAACGACTAGCCCCGTGACGGTTCCAGGAGGCCTTTCGGGAGTGCGACTTTACTTCGCCGCAGTTTCATTTGACGCTAGTGGCGGGTTTTCCGATATTAGCGATACTGTTATTGTTGATATTCAATAGAACGTGAAGCTAAGGCTTTGGGCCCCACAACAGGCTCCTTGGATTTGAAAGGAATACTTGCGGGAGAATCTAGAAAGAAAAGCAGGGGCTATTTCGTGAAAATAGCCCCTGTATGTCAGCGAAGAAAGAGAATTCTATTGGACCTTTCCTTTGATAACTTTTGGTGGTTCGTCTAATTCTGGCGCAGTTTCCGAAAGACATTCTAGGTCAAAGCTGTTTCCGTCTACGCTAAAGATAAAGGAATCTGCGGTGTTCAGTTCATCGTCGAGGCCAACAGCCGAAGGGTCAGTTCCGTCGATCTCAGTCATTTGCATTTCGATTTCAACTGGTTTGGAAACATATTCCC
>DLRM01000045.1 GCA_002500505.1 Planctomycetes bacterium UBA7888 | reverse complement strand
TTCGAGTGGATGCACCTTCGAGGGGTTCGGAGCTCGAGCTGTCCCTGCAGGTGAGTGGAATCACTTGCTCAATACGCACGGTTCCAAAGCGGATGTCCTTTTCAAAATAAGCATGGAGGTTGTTTCCCATGTTCTCCAGCTGAGCCAACCTGCTCCGCTGAGGATTGAAATGGACCGCCATGGCGCCCGGCGAAGTTATGCCTCTCGACTTGAGGAAGCTTTATCCCCAGATTCAATCCAAATTCATGCTGAAACTCAAAAGGCCTCGCTCTACACCTTGAGCTGGCAAGAGCGCGAAGTTCAAATTCGGTTCTCTGAAGGTGCCGACGGGAACTTTTTCCCCGTCGCTCTTGCATCACTTGCGGCAAAACAAACGCGTGAGCGCTTAATGGATCTTTGGAACCAATGGCACTCTGAACGATTCCCTGAAATCCGCCCTACAAAAGGTTATGCCCAGGATGGAAAACGCTGGCTCAATGAAACTCGCGAGGGAAGGCAAAACTTAGAGCTCGACAATTCCCTTCTGATTCGAAACCGCTAACTACTTTCGCTTTCTTCTTCAGGTTCTTGCTGCTGACGGAAGAATTCGTAGAAAGGGTTAGTCGGATCAATTTCCTCCTTCCAACGCCCAGCATTCGGGTCTTTGCCGGTTTGTATTTTTTCTGGCTTCTTCCGGTGGTCGTCACGACCTCCTCGGGCACCACCTGGTCTAGATTTCGGGCGCATATCTTTGGCATGAGCTGGAAGTGGAACACGCTGCTCTCGAGCATTCCCTTTGCCTCGACCCTTTGGTTTGCCTTTGCCTCGGCCGGCTCCCCTAGAGCCTTCTTCTTCGGAGCGAAGAGAGACTCGGAAGCGCTGTTTCTCAAGATCAATCGAAATCACGCGACCCGAAACTTCCTGACCCACTTCAACGACCGCGTTTGGATCCTTAACGAATTGGTCTGCGAGTTGCGAAACATGAACAAATCCCTCGCGGCGCATTCCAATGTCAATGAAAGCGCCATGCTCTAGAATTTTCGTAATCTTCCCTGACACAGTGGCGCCGACCTCCAAGGTCTCCAATCGTTTTCCAGCTTGAGCGCCGCGGTGGCCAAAGCGCGGGCGTCTGGAAGATTTCATCAGCCCACGGATGATGTGTGGAATCACTCGTATGGTCCAGCCCCGAGATTTCAAGGTTTCGTCCCATTTCAATCCCTCGAGCTTGGAAGGCGCCTTAAGAAGACTTCTGGCTTCTTCTTCCTTATTGGGGAGGACTTCCCGGAGCGGGGCGTAGTAGATGGGGTGAAGGGGCTTTGCATCGAGCGGTTCATCTCCACCTCGAACCCGTAGGAAGCAGAACGCAGCTTTCCAATCTTCCTCACACAGAGCCAATCGGTTCTGAAAATCCAATAAAGACCGGAAAGGGCTCGTTGAGCGTTCAATCTCAACCACCTTGGCTTCGATGCCAGGGACTAGGCGAAGCTCGTCATGAGTGGCGTTGTTTAAATCTACTCCTCGAGCAACCACGAGGCTTTGCAGGAACACCTCCGTAAAAGTGTCTAACCGGTGAGGATTCACTTCGCCACGGTTTTGAATGAATGCGCGGACAATGTGGGGTGTGTGGTAGGCCGCTGCCCGAGGGTGCTGCCCAAACCGAGCCAACATAAACGCTTGACGCTCATCATGTTGCAAGTGAGATTCTTCAAATCCTCTTGCGACTTCACGCAAAAGGGTTCGAACAACGGCAACGGGAACAAGCAAAGCCCGGACCTTTCCACTCTTACGAATAATATCTAAAGCTTTATTTCCGTAGTTCCGAGTTGGGGAATCGGCTTGGAGGGCCACCGTCTCTGGCCGGTCTTCTCCCAAAAAGTTGGTGATGTTCTCCTCTAACTTTTCTTTATCTTTAGCCGAAAATTGGGTCGCACGTAAAAAATGTCCCTCGTCAGAAATCGCCAACGAAAGCTTCCCATTTCTTTGTGCAAAAATCCCGAGGACCTTCCCTTTTTGGAGGCCTCGATCCAAGGTCATTTCCAGAAGCCCCCATGCATGTTGAAGGGCATAGCTCTCTGCTCGCTTCTTCAATCGGGCTCGCGCCTCTTGAATTAGACGAGGCATTCTTTCTTCATCTACAAATTTCTTAAAAAGCAAAAAGTAGCTGTCTTTTTCTTGCGGGGGGAACCCGCTGGTGCTGAAGGGCTCTAAAAGGGCTTCAGGTGGAAAACAAAAATCTAATTTGAGGGCATGCGCGTGCTCACCACGACGCATTGTCAAATATTGATTTTCAGGTACCTCAACCAATTTTATTTCCTTGCCAGCAAATTGCTGGAATGGTTTTAAGTCGGCCTCTTTCCCCTCTTGCAACTTAACGAGAAGGCTTCCCTCATTCCGGAAAGTTGAGCGGAGATGGAGGGCAAGCGCACTATCCCCTCGCAACTTTTTCAGATATTCCTTTTGTTCGTCCTTTAAAGACTCATCATCTTCACCGCTTGAAGGCTCCACTGAAAGGGCTATATCTTCCAACTCGCCTTCGTCAGCAGCATCCTGAAACCGACTCTTCAGCTCCTGATCTTCCGAATCCCCAAGGGAACGCAGCAAGTTTGCGCGCCTTCGCTCCAAGGAGCCTACTTCTTGTAAATGATCAAGAAGAAGTTCGAATCCGAGTGGATTTGGAAAGGCCCCTGCCAACGCGGGATCGGCAAGTTGGAGCCAGGATGGATGTTGATTTAGGGCGAGTGCGTCGCGAAGGTGGCGGTAAACCGGCACTTTCAGGCCCAGGGACTGGGCAATGCGCTGATCGCCTTGCGGCTTCTGCGTCGAGGACATGATGAGTGATTCTAGCAGTCTCCAGGAAATGCGAAACGGCCTGGTGAGACGTTCCTCGCCAGGCCGCTCAAAACCAAGTAAATTTGGCCTTACTTGGTCATTTCTTCTACCAACTTTTCGGCAACCCAAGCTGGGACTGGACGGTAGTTGTCCGGTTCCATCGAGAACATGCCTCGCCCCTGAGTCATTCCCCGAAGGCGGCTAGCGTAGCTGAACATCTCAGCAATAGGGACAGCACCGCGGACCTCTCGGAGGTCGCCCGTCACTGCAATCTCGTCCACTTCAACGCGGCGGGTATTAAGGTCGCCCACAACGTCCCCAATGTATTCCTCGGGAACCTGAACGGACAACTTCATGTAAGGCTCCAAAATCGTGGTGTTCTCTTTACATGCCTCGCGGAAAGCTAGAGAGCCGGCCATTTGGAAAGCAAGCTCACTGGAGTCCACTTCATGGTATTTTCCATAGTGAAGATGGGCTTTCACATTGACGAAAGGCCAACCGAGACGCCCACCGGTTTGCATAGCACCCACGATGCCGGCTTTGACTGCGGGGATGTACTGGCGAGGAATCACACCACCCTTAATTTCGTCAATGAACTCGAGTCCTTCTTCTTCGGATTCATTATTTGGGACAAATCGGACATTTGCCACACCGTACTGGCCGTGGCCACCACTCTGCTTGACGTGTTTACCTTCGACATCGCGTTCGGTCGAAATGGTCTGACGATAAGCGACCTTTGGCGCACCAACAGAAATGGGCACACCGTGATCCCTATCAATTCGGGTAGTGATAATTTCTAGATGAAGCTCACCCATTCCAGAAATCACAATTTCTTCGGTGTCTGCATCCACCATGGCACGGAAGGAGGGGTCTTCCTTGCAAAGATGTGCCAAAACTGTAGAAAGTTTGTCACGATCCTTCATGGCCTGAGGCTCAAGAGACATAGAAATCACGGCTTCTGGAAAAGTCATTGACTCCAAAACCACCTGGTTGTCATTACAGCAAACGGTGTCACCAGTCGTAGTGTTCTTTAGCCCCACCACGGCACAAATTTCGCCTGCACATGCGGTATCTACCGCTTCGCGCTTATCCGCATGCATGAACATCAGACGACCAACGCGTTCTCTCTTCCGTGTCCTCGGATTGAGAACTTGGTCCCCACGGCTGAGGGTTCCAGAATAAATCCGTACGAATGTCAAATCGCCATTGGGGTCGGCAATGGTCTTAAATGCAAGACCCGAGAAAGGCTCTGCAGAATTAGGGCCACGCACGAGTTCTTTTTCTTCGTCGCGAGGGTCGCAACCCACAACAGCGCCAACCTCAAGTGGGTTTGGGAGATAAGAAGTGATGGCATCCATCAAGAACATAACGCCCTTGTCGTGAAGAGCCGAACCACAGAACACAGGATATGCGTGGCGCTGGAGGACGGCAGAGTGGCAACAGCGAACAATCTCTTCGTTGGAAATTTCTTCTCCTTCCAAAAACTTATCGACGAGCGCGTCATCAACCTCGACCAACTTTTCAATCATTTCGTTCCGGCGAAGTTCAACAATTTCTTTGAACTCCTCAGGGATATCAATCGCTTCCACTTCGGTTCCGGAAGACCCTTCCACAAACTTACGTGCGGTCCGAGTTAGCAAATCAATGATGCCGTAGAATTCTTTTTCGGCACCCATCGGGATTTGCATGCGAACGGCATTAGCTCCTAAGCGGTTAATAATAGACTCATATGCTTTATCAAAATCGGCACCAGTGCGATCCAGCTTATTAATAAAACAAATCCGAGGAACACCATAACGGTCGGCCTGCCGCCAAACGGTCTCGGACTGAGCTTCAACGCCAGCAACTCCGTCGAATACCGCAACAGCACCATCTAACACCCGAAGAGAACGCTCCACTTCAACGGTAAAGTCCACGTGACCTGGTGTGTCAATAATGTTGATTTGGATTCCGTCCCATTCACACTGAGTCGCAGCGGAGGTGATGGTAATTCCTCGAGCCCGCTCATCTTCTTGGTAATCCATGGTGGCGGCACCGTCGTGAACTTCACCAATTTGGTGAGTTCGTCCGGTAATGAACAAAATCCGCTCCGTAACAGTGGTCTTGCCGGCATCAATATGGGCCATGATGCCGATATTCCGGATACCCTTAAGGCGTTTCTCTTCCTTGGGGTCGAGAGCGGTCGATGAAGCAGAGGTCGTAGCAGACATGATGCTTGGAATGCGTAGTAAGTATGGTTCGGTAGCGCTGTTTGTTTGGTGGGGTCTTTAGCCGGCGCCCAAGGCTTTTAAGACCATTCCCCCCTTTGGGGAGCCCAACATTCTACCGTATAAAGCCGCCGGAGGCTACCTTGCTTCCCTCAGACCTCCTAACCCACCCCACTCCATGGCCCTTCGTCGCAAAAAACAGGCCCCAAAACTCACCCTTACGGTTCCGCTGTCCACCAGCAACCTTGGGCCGGGCTTTGATGCTTTTTCTGTTGCTGTCGAGCAGGAAATCAAAATAAGCTGGGAAGCCGCAGAAAAAACCGAGCTAGTTAGAAAGGGAGCCCTTTCTGAATCGGTTCTTTCGGTTGGTGGAGATCCCGTTCTTCGGGGTCTGAAAAGGGCCGCCATTTTGGCCAATAAAAAACTTCCAAAGGGGAAAGTGGTGGTTTCTTCTGCCATCCCCCCTGGCCGAGGCCTTGGCGCAAGTGGAGCCGGTATCGTGGGCGGCCTCCTATTGGGTAATCAAATTTGCAATGGAAATATCAAAACCGAGCTTCTCCACCGCGAAGCCATTCAACTGGAAGGCCATCCCGAAAATGCAACGGGATCTTTTCTTGGGGGCTCGCACTGGTCCGTCCAAGACCCAAGGGGCTATTGGTTTCATACACCATTCCCTCTCCACCGAGATCTCCGTTTCCTCTTTATCCTTCCCCCTTACCCCCTCTCCACGAAACGGGCTAGAGAAGTCCTCCCCTCTTCAGTCAGTTTCCAACGAGCCGCTGCGCAAGCTCGCAGAACTCCTATTTTGCTGGAAGGTCTTCGCACCTTAGATGAGCGCGCAATTCAAACCGGGATTCAGGATGAATTGCATGTTGAGGCTCGCCTTCGCCAACTTACGGGAGCCAAGGGTCTCTTAAAATTTGCAGTTCGCTCTGGAGGAATCGCCGCAACACTTTCAGGTGCCGGTTCCGCTCTCCTTGTGCTCACTCGAACTGGACGCATGTCCGATGTTGAGGCCAGGCTCAAGCGAAGAGTCAAAAGGCTTTGGGGTGAATCAGGCTCCGTTATCCGTAGCCGAGTCCAACCCCAAGCGGCCACTTTTCAATAGGCTTTAATGGCAAGCTTTTTCGGCGCTGCGTTCACAGGCCGACAAATCGAGACCGTCAAGGCGCGCTTGGGCGAGTTGAAGCAAAGCAGGCCGTAACGCAAAGGAACGAACGCCAGATCCAACAAGGAGCTCCAAATTATCCTCATCCAAGACTGTTTCTCCATAAACAGAAAGGGGCTTCCCTAAAGCTCCTGCGAGCTGACAAAGTTTGCGAACCGCACGCAAAACAACTCGGTGAATTCCAGTCAGGCCACGAAGAACTTCCGGGTGAGGGTGGTTCCGGTCAGCGCAAAGAACATACTGCGAAAGGGAGTCGAGTCCGATGGTAATGAAATCAGACTCTGCAAAGACTTCTCGCGCCAAAAGAGCTGAGGATGGGGTTTCAATCACTGCGCCGATTTGAGGAGGAGCTGAGACATCCACGCCAGCGAGCCTTAGTTCTTCTCGAACGGTGTCGAAGGCCTCACGCGTGCGACGCAAATCGGCAGGACCCGTCACAAAAGGAATCGCAACTCGGACCTCGCTACCCTCACTCGCTCTGTAGATGGCCCGCAATTGAAGATTCAACATTTCTGGTCGTGAGAATAAAAGCCGAATACCTCGAAGCCCAAGAGCTGGGTTCGTTTCTCCTTCTGGAAAAACAGAGGGTAAATCCGACGATGAATCTAAGTCTGGGAGCCTGAAAATGGTGGAGTCCGAAGCATTTAGAACTTGCTTGTATAGGGCTGCAAGGGAATTTTCTTTCGGAGCGCCCTGCCGTTGAAAAATGGGAAGTTCAGTTCGGTAGATTCCTGTATCTACAATTCCAATGCGAGCAGCGGTACGGGCTTCGGTTGCACTGGCCACTGCCGCACACAGATGAATATGGGTGCCATCAGCAAGTCGAGGTTGGGATAAGGTTGGAGTATCTTCCTCCAAGGCCCGGTTTTGAGCAGCACCTACAGACTCCGGGGATGGGTCGAGTACGACTTGCCCAGTATTACCGTCCACAAGCAAAGTTTGGCCTTCCGTTAAATTTTCGCGCAGACCTTTCACCCCAATCACAGCAGGAATGCCGGCGGCACGCGTCAAAATTGCACCGTGGTTTGTCGTGGAACCCGATTCCGCTGCAATCGCAGCAATGCCATGCTCAAGCGCTTCGGTTAAGTCAGAAAGGGATAATTCTTTCACAACCAAAATACCATCTTTCAAGTTAGACCGATTAGCTGCAGTTTGGCCAGAACTCGCGCCTCGACTGCAATGCCGAAGAATCCTCAAAGCAACATCTCGCATGTCGCTCATTTTGTTCCGGAGACTTTCCGTTTGCACCACCTCAAAGAGGCGCTCATAGACATGAAAAACATCTTTAACCGAATTTTCCAAAGTCATGCGCTGTTCACGAATCCTATCTTTGACATCGGCCTCAATGACCGGATCTTCAAGCAAATGAAGGTGAGTGTCGAAGACAGCTCTTTGCTCAGGTGTGAAGTGATCGGCTAGGGATTCTCGTTGACGAACAAGAGAAACACGAGCCGCCCTTGCTACCGAATCCAAGCGCCCCAATTCCTGTTCGACCTCTTCATCCGTAAGCCGATGCTCCTCGATTTCTCCAAGGCCAGCAAAACTCAAGAAGGCGGGACCGCAAGCTACACCCGGACTTGCCGATTGGCCTGAGAAGACGGATTGGCCTAAGTGCGTGTCAGCGGTCCGAGTCATGCCTAAATTCTACGATTCTTGCCCAAGAATGTCGCCTTAGCTTGCGCAACGGGCGAGAACCTCATGAACCAGCTTCTCAATCCCAGCATCCACCTCGGCAATTCCAGGCCCAAGGATGTAGGCAGGAGTTGTGATGAGGTTGTGGACTTCATCAATGACGATTTCATCGACCTTGCACTCCACCATCTGTGCGCCAGCGGCTCCAGCCTCCAAAGCAGGGCCGTCCAATCCTCCCAAGGTCAGGCGTGGAGATTCCCTGCCTAGAACGAGTGCCAAAATGGCTGGGGCAATACAAATCCCGCCAATCGGCTTTCCCTGAGAATGCATCTGAAGAATCAAATGAGCAAGATCGGGTAAAACTTCGCCATTGCCCCCTTGCCGAGCAAAGTCACAGAGGTTCAATGCGGCGCCGCTGCCGCCGGGAAGGATTAGAGCATCGATATCTTGAGCCTTAGCGCTGGCTAGAGGTTGAACATCACCACGAGCAATTCGGGCAGCCTCCTCCAACATATTCCTAGGAGCATCCGGCATGGCCTTGCCTTCAAAGTGCTCACAGGTTGCCCACTGTTTGTGGTCAGGCGCGAAACATCTAGCTTTTGCGCCACTGCGTTTCAAATGCAATAGGGTCAGGGTGGATTCGTGAATCTCAGAGCCATCGAATCGACCCGCTCCACAAAGAATGACGCCTACTTCTGCCATAGAAAAATTCTAACAAAGACAGCCGTAAAGTGGAGCCAGAGACGAGATTTGAACTCGTGACCGCCGCTTTACGAAAGCGGTGCTCTACCCCTGAGCTACTCTGGCCTATTTTTCTGCCGAGAAAGTGTAGCGTCGTCGGGTAGAAACTACTTTGGGGAGACCTTAACGCTTTTGTGGGGAGCCTTACCTCGGCCTAGAAGCATTGCACAGGCCTGAGCAAGATCACCGCCAGCCTTCATGGCAAACTGCAGGGTATTCAGGTCATCTGAAGTCATTTTTACACTACTAGGGGGTGCGCTCGCCATAATCCGCTCAACGGAGCGAGCAGCAGCAGCTCTTCGCGCATTAGACTTTCCATCATCGCCAACAACAGACATCAAGTCTTCTTTCGTTTCCGAAGCAGACCCCCAGTAACCCAAAGCATTGATGATGGGAATTGCGACGTTGTCGTCCGTTCGCCCCAAGAGTACAACAAAATCACTAAGGTCAACTTCGGCAAGTCTGGACTCTCGGCTGGCCATGCCTGCCAAGGCCTCAGCGGCTCTTGCTGCGGTTCGGCGGTAGCCCGTTCGCTCTACATCCAAAGAGCCCCATGAGGCGGCAACCATGCTTCCAGTCACATTTTCTTCCACATTTGCATCGTCGATATCGCCCGTAGCGGAACCATTCGCCTGCACAAAAATGGGGACATCCGCGTACTTGCCAATGGCGCGAATTCTCCTCACTAATTGGCGAGCGTAAGTGTCCGGAAGAGGATCTTGAATGACAAAGGCGTCAATGTTGAGACCGCTGTATAGGTTGGTGAAGCCCGAATTCGCATCCAAAGCCACCAGAGTTGTGCACTCATTAGAGTCCAATTCAGCCGAAAGGCCCTTAGAAAAATCTGGATTCGTACTGAAAATCTGAACTGTCCGCAGTCCTCGAAGGCTGGATGCCCGCAATAAAGAAGTCAGCAAACCAGGGGAGTTCACATCGCCGGCATTCGCAAGAGAAATCGCAGCGGAAAAGCGGAGCGTGGGAACTGAGTTAGAAAGAGCATTTCGAACTTCTATAGCATGAATAGCCGCTGGGCTATCCAACATTTCAATCAGAACGCTAGCAATTGGCACATCGTTGGAAGATTTTAAGGATGCACCCAAGGCAAGATTCAAGGCTCCACTACTTAGGCTAAGGCCTGCATTGAATTGTTCCGCTGCGCGGTTGTCCTCGCCAACGGCGCGGAGAAGCGCGACCTCAGCGGCGTAAACCAAAGCCATACCCTTTGAGGCCTGTTCTTGAACAGTTGAGGGTTCGCGGAGGTGATTGGCGGCGGCATAACATTCTTTTGCAAGCTCCAAAGGAACGAGGCCAGCTTCCAACTCATCGTAGTACAAGCTCGTGGAGCCATCGAGGACCCAACGAACACCATGGTTTTCAGTTTCCATGAGACCGTTCTGCATGTCGTAGCTGTAATAGGCATCCCCCTGCTCAATGTAGGTTTCGCCAACAGGGGTCGAGACATATCCGGCGCAAAGGGCGTTAATGGCCGCATCTTCGTCATATCGCGCCATTTCTGCGAGGCGAGCGGTTGCACGTGCATCACCCATTTCAATAAGAACCTGCGCAACCGCCAAGCGAACTTTAGAGTTCGGGGAAGAAGAGGCGGCAAGCAAAGGAGGTAGTGCATCGGACCCCAAACGCGAAAGCGCATAAATCGCTGCGTATCGGGTGGCATCATTCGAGTTCAACGAAGCAACAAGGGGCGGAACGGCAAAGGGACCGAAGGTCATTCCAAGTTTCCAAATGGACTTTCCTCTTTCCGCATAAGTGCCTTCAAGACACTTTGAAGCAAGCGCTTCTGCTGCATCCTTATCCCGAACAGCATCTCTCTTCATCGAGCGAGACGCTTCCAAAATGGTCATGGCAAAAGCCTTGAATTCAGCCCGATACTCCTCATTCTCGGACATCATCATTTGGACTAGCGAATCCTGACTCATGTTCATAAACCGAATGGCTTCGGAACTAGAGGGGTCGGCCTTCACGACATTGCGAAAATGCTCAATTGCCTGGTCAAAGGCTTGACCACGGTAGGCCTCGAGGCCTGCAGAGAATTCCGAATCCGCGTCAGACTGGCCAACGATGGAGGTGGAAGGAAGAAGGATGAAAGCAGCCAGGAGAAGGCTGCGAACCGCTTGCCGGTGATTCATTCGTTTACCCGTCTTAAGACCTGGGTCGGGGGGGGAAAGATGTGCGCAGGATTGCACCCAGGAGACTAGTCCGTGGGCTTGGGGAGGCAACATGATAGGAGCGGCAAAAGGTGGGTCAAGAATTGGGTCCAGGAACCCATCTTCCAAGCGCAGTAGAGCGGCTAGATCCCGTTGTTCCGGGCCAAGCAGAAACTTCTCGCAAAAGGAAGGCGTCGGCAAGGAGAGCAAAGGCCGAAGCCTCCCGAGAATCCGGATTCCAGCCCAAGTCTGAAAATGCCTGGAGAGAAGCATCTGAAGGGATGCGCGCTTCTAACGCCTTTATTAAACATGGGTTATGCGCGCCGCCGCCCGCCAGGAAAATGGGCCCCCCGCCCCATTTGGCCATATCTAGGCTCTGGACAACCGACCAAGCAGCCAATTCAGAAGCGGTCGCAAGGAGATCTTCAAGCTTGGCCTCAGGGGCCAACCTCCTCATTTTTTTGGCAAAAGATGCCCCAAATCGCTCCAAACCCGTGCTCCTGGGTAGTGAACGCCCAAAAAAAGAATCTTTTTTTAGCTGCTCAAAAAGTTCCACCAAAAGACTCCCCTGGAGCCCCAAGCGGCCGTCTTGATCGAAGCAATCGCCGGTTTCGGCCCGGCAAAGGGCGTCCAAAGGTCCGTTTGCGGGCCCCGTATCCCAAGCACGAGGCGGGGAATTTCCCTCCAAAAGAGTGATATTCCCTAAGCCGCCCCAATTCAAGATTGCCAGCCTCGGCGCATGCTGTCGATGTAAAACCCAATCCCCGTAGGGAGAAATGGGCGCCCCCTCTCCCCCCGCAGCAAGGTCGCTCCATCGAAAATCCCCAACCACCGCAACCCCAGCTCGCTCTGCGATGACTGAAAGATCCCCTAACTGAAGAGTTCCTCGACAATCCCCATCATGGTGATAAACGGTTTGGCCGTGGGACCCAATTGCCGTGAGCTCTTCAGGCTCCACGCCTTTTGCTTTCAAGAAGGCGAGTGCTTGCTTTCCCATCCAATCCCCTAACTGAAGGTGCGCCTGAGCAATTTTGCCAACATTCCATGTGCCAGCCTGAAGAATATCTGCTTGAATTTCGGAAGAGTAAGGCGTAAAGCCATCCGCAATCAACGCGGCGGACTTTTCAAGTCCCTCGCCTTCAACGGCAAGGAGTGCAAAATCCAACCCATCGGCCGAGGTCCCAGACCCCATGCCGAGGAGCAATCGCTTCGACACAACTACTCAGTAGGGATTCTCAATACCCAACCAACTTGCAAGCTGGTGTCAGAATCCGGAAGCAAGTCATTCGCCTTAACGAGAGCGTTGATGCCGCCATCAACGCGGTACCGCCGAACAATGCGCCAAAGGCTGTCGCCTACGGCCACTGTATGTTCCAAAACTCCAATGGAACTTGGTGCTTGGGTTGCTGGAGGGTTTTTCGCAGGTCGAAGTTTGGGCAGATTGATTTCTTGGCCAATCTGAAGCTGCGTGGGTTCAAGCCCCTCGTTCAAAACAAGAATCTCATGGACTAAGGTGGAGGAACCCAATTCGCGCTGAGCGATTTGCCCCAAAGTATCCCCTTTCTTCACAGTGTATGTTGTGCGCCAATCTGGGAGGCTTTCAGTCGAAATGCCGGAGTTCGCGCCAAACGCCAAGACACTTGCTTGAGGCTTTTCTGGGACAGGGGTGGCCTCCTGATTAGATTCCACCTCCGTTGGAAGGACGGAAGGATCCTCAGGTTGGAGCTCCGCATCATCTACGGGCACGGGAGGCACAGAGCGCTCCTTGTTTTCACGTTGAACATCGGGCGCCGGTTTTTCGTCGACAGGGGACTCAATAATTAAAGTACGTTCTGTCTCGGAATCCCCAGGATCGCTCCACTCACTGATGGACGGCGGTTCTTGGCGTTGATCCACACCTCGGTAAACAACGACGGACAGAAGGATTCCTACGAGGGCTAAAGCCCCTGCGATGATTTGTTTTTCTAGACGACCCATTCAATTCCCCTTTGGCTGATGTCCACAATATATTGTGCGAGGCACCAAATTCCAACACCTTTCTTGTACCACAATATATTGTCCCCAAAAGACTTGGGTCCACTACTACTCTCAAAGCTTTTCCCCCAACTCCTCCAAACGGCGGCGAGCAGCGGCAACTTCCCCTCGGTCCGTGTGAGGAGAGACGAACCACATTTTTCTCCAAAACTTTCCCCGAATCAGTCGTTTTGCCTCAGCTGCGGTCAAAAGTTCTGGGGAAAAGCGGGCGAGCCATTTGACCACGGCGTTTTCATCTACAGAAGCAAAGACCTTACTCAAAAAAAGCTTCCCCAAGATTCCGGGTACCCATGCAGCACCAAAATCCACGCAAGAAAGCTGTCCGCTCTCGCTAAGAAGCAGATTTTGGGATTGACGCAAATCTAAATGGAAAACTCCCCGTTCATGAATTGCCGAAACGAGGTTGCGGAGTTGGTCCGCAACCCCTTGAGGATTCCTTTGAAATCCTTCGCGGGCCAACGGTGCCCCTAATAACCAGGAACAAACGAAAGCGTTGGCATCTGGCTGGGCAAGGAGCTTAGGCACGCCCTCGATTCCAGCCACTTTTTGAAGGGCTTTCCGCTCACGCCCCAAAAGCCAACGCGCAAGCGGGCGAAAGATAAAAAGGTTGGATGCGCAGTCTTTGACCAAAACAGGTCCCTCGTCCGTTTCTACCCGGAAAACCGCAGGCTTCAGCCAAGCCCCTCGGCTAAGGAGGGAACAAGTCGCAGAATTGAGCTCTTCACGAGTCCAATTTCCGGGACCAATTGTGTCTAACATCTTTTATTCAAAAAAATCGCGGAGAGGGGACCACGAGGGTGCTGTCCAAACAGCAAACATGGCGAGGGCCAAAACCAAGCCCCAAGGCCATTCGTGGTTTTCGCCAACAAGCTTCCAAGAGAATCGGCGATCATCGCCACTTCGCCAGGGACGAAGTTGCGGCCAAAAATCGGGGACATTTTCGGCGTGGCGGTCCACTTGTTCGCCAAAAATCTTTTGTAGCCTGCCGTATTCTTTCCTAAATTTTCTCGGCATATAAAACACAAAGAAAACAAAAATGAGGAAAAGAGAAAAACCCCAGACCCAAGAGCCTTGCTGAGTCTCTAAGTTTCCCGCAGCCAACGCCACGCCCAGCAGAGCTAGAAAAGAACCCAAATAGGCTGGATTCCGCGTATGGGCATAGGGGCCTGTTGTCACCATGAGCTGGTTTTTTTCAAGGTGGCCAAAGGCCCAAATCCGCAAAAGCCAAGCCAAAAGGACAAAAACAGAGCCAATCAGGAAGGTTTCCGGCCGGGGATCCGCAAGGGAAACCAAGGTCAGGCCAAAGATGTACACGGCGATTTTCCGGAGGGTGGGTTTTTTTGAAGCGGTCATGTCAGGTTACGACTTGCAGGTGAGGCTGCTATCAGAGATGATTGTCCGACTGCTGACGTCCCATTCAACCATCAAAATGCGATTCGTCCCACTTTTCCTTTCTTTTCTGGCCATGGCTTGCGCCGTAGCCCCCAAAATTCAGCCCGAAACTCGGGCTGTCCGCGTGACCTATGTGGACCATAAGTCTGGGAATAAGATTGGGCTCTTCAATGAGTCCAACGTGGACAAAACAAACTACTACGCCCAAATGCGGAGGGACGCCTCTTACAAGGTGGTCTCGGACCTTCACATGGGTGCCCTCATATTTCAGCTTCGAGAACTTCATTTCTTCGAGGATGCCGCACCCAATGCCCAACGAGTAAGGGGGGCGCGCAGCACCATCCAAATCGCCATTGAAGGTCGGACTTGGACTTTGGCCTATGTTTCCGGGGGGTCCCAAGAAAAGCTTCTTCAACTCCAAGATTGCACCTCTGCCGTTCGGGCCATTTACGATGCAAACCAGTCCTTCCAGAATGTTGAGAACAACGATGGAGCTGATTACTTCAAGGATGCTACAGGTCGGTCATGACCCTTTCGGAGCACCTCGTTGTTGTACCGGCACGCCGGGCGGCGACGCGACTCCCCCAAAAACTCCTCCTTGCTGAAAGTGGAAAACCTCTGCTTGCACACACCTTGGAGCGATGTTTGCTTAGCGAGAAGGCTGACTGTGTTCTTGCAGCCGTGGATTGTGAGGAGCTTGCCGAAGTAGCCCGCGCCGTAGGCGCGAAAGCCGTACTAACTGACCCAAACCTACCATCAGGTTCGGACCGAGTGCATGCCGCAGTTCAAGCCTACGGCAAAAGCGTTCAGGGCATTGTGAATGTACAGGGAGATGAACCTGAAATGGACCCACTTGCCATTGACGCTCTCTTTGATTCCCTGGACTCAGGCGCCGAAGTCGTCACCCTTTGCGCACCCCTCCCGTCGAAGTCTCTCCTCGACGATCCAGCCGCGGTCAAAGTCGTTCGGGACTTGGACGGGCAAGCCTTGTTTTTCTCGCGCTCACCTACCCCTTTCCAGCAGAATTGCCCCGACAGCTCCGACCCCATGCTCCACATTGGCCTTTACGGCTACACTCCTGAAGCCCTGGCTCAGTTTTCCAATTGGGCCCCCACACCCTTGGAATTGAAGGAGGGTTTGGAGCAGCTTCGTTTTCTCGAGCATGGAAAAACCATCCAAGTTTTGAAATGGGGCCAAGCTTTTCCGGGAATTGACACTCGGGAAGATTACGATGCCTTCCTGTTGCGCTTTCAGCACGACGCCCCCTCAACATGACCCAATTCATCTTCGTTACTGGCGGTGTGGTTTCTTCCCTTGGGAAAGGAATCACGACCGGCGCCATTGCCGTCCTTCTTGAAAAGCGCGGCCTCAAAGTCTCGATTCAAAAGCTGGACCCCTATATCAATGTGGATCCCGGCACAATGTCTCCCTTTGAACACGGAGAGGTGTATGTCACCGAAGACGGCGCTGAAACCGACTTGGACATGGGGCACTACGAGCGCTTTTCCCACGCTCCGATTAACCGCTACTCGAATGCCACCACGGGCTCGATTTATTCGACCGTTATTCGAAAAGAACGGAGGGGAGAATATTTGGGCAAAACAGTTCAGGTGATTCCGCACATCACCGACCAAATCCAAGAAGCCATCCAGCAAGGTGCCCAGCGAGGAACGGACATCGCCATTATTGAAATCGGTGGTACAGCCGGGGACATTGAATCCTTGCCCTTCCTTGAAGCCATTCGGCAATTCGCCCACAAGTTGGGCAAGGGCAATGCCTGTTTTGTTCATTTAACCCTCTTACCCTTCCTGGCGGCAAGCGGCGAAATGAAAACTAAGCCAACGCAACAATCCGTTGGGAAATTGCGAGAAATTGGAATTCAACCGGACATTCTTGTCTGTCGGTGTGAACAAGCCATGACCTCGGAAATGCGTTCTAAAATTTCTCTTTTCTGCAATGTGGACGAGTGCGATGTAATTCAAGAAAAGGATGTCGATACAACAATTTACGAAGTTCCCTTGGACCTTCTTCGAGAAGGACTCGACGATGCCCTTGTTCGTCACTTGGGATTAAGTCACACTCGCGCCGGAGATCTTTCGGATTGGGAAGATCTTCGCCAACGCTTTGCTTCTCCGGAAGGAGTCGTCGAAATTGCTGTTGTCGGAAAATACATTGAGCTCCACGACGCATACAAGAGCATTTATGAGTCTCTAGCCCACGGCGCGATTCACCACAAATGGAAAGTTCGTTTCCGGAAAATCGCTGCCGAAAATTGTGTGGATGAAGACCCAAAAACTTTGTTGGGTGGTGTCCACGGCCTGCTCGTTCCTGGAGGATTCGGAGAACGTGGCCTCGAAGGCAAGATTCGAGCCATTCAATGGGCGCGAGAAAACAATATTCCGACCTTTGGGATTTGCTTTGGAATGCAAGCTATGGTGATTGAATACGCCAGGAATGTTGCCGGTATTGAGGGAGCCCATACTTCCGAGGCCGACCCCAACTGCAAGGCTCCAGTCATTGACCTCATGAAAGAACAAGAGTCGGTGGAAGACAAAGGTGGCACCATGCGCTTGGGCGCTTATCCCTGCCGCATCCTCCCCAACACAAGGCTTGCCGAAATCTATGGTCGGGACATGGTCCTTGAACGCCACCGACATCGTTGGGAATACAACAATGATTATCGCCGCGAGTTGGAATCGGCCGGCCTTAGCTCTGCAGGAATTTATGAGGCTCGTGGACTGGTTGAAGCTGTCGAATTAACAGACCGACCTTTCTACCTCGGCGTTCAGTACCACCCTGAGTACAAATCCAAACCCTTGGAACCCCACCCCTTGTTTGCCACATTCCTGAGTGCCGCCATTGCGCATTCCAATGTTGACTCAGAAGAATCCAACAACAAAGTTCAAGCTTGAAGATGACTGAAACTGATACCACAACCGACTTCCGCCTCTTTGCTCAAAAATTGGCTCTCCAAGGCTTTTATGCCTTAGGTATTCTGGAAGTGCCTGGAGCACCAAAACAGGAGGATCCCAACTTGGCTGCTGCAACGATGGTCATTGGCGACCTCATGCTCCTTCGGGACAAAACCGAAGGCAACTTAACCGACGGCGAGAGCATGACGCTGGACAAGTTTATTTCCGACCTTCAGTTTCAATTTTTGGAAGTCTCTAAAGCTCAAGAAGGCGGCACCGAAGAAAGCGAAACGCCTTAGAGGCTTTGCCCGCCGTCCACTCGTAGGGTGTTCCCTGTAATGTGGCTTGCGGCTTCGCTGGCTAGAAAAACCACGGTGGAAGCAATGTCACTTGGCTTGCCAAGACGACCAGAAACGGTTTCAGCCCTAGCGGCATCTTGATGCTCTTGTGGAACAGCGGCGGTCATCGGAGTTTCAATCCACCCAGGCTCCACGACATTGACCGTGACGCCTTTAGGGCCCAGCTCTTTGGCGAGACTCTTGGCCAAGCCATGCAAGCCCGCTTTACTTGAGGCATAAGCAGTTTGCCCAAACTTACCGCGAGTCCCATTGATGCTACCAATCAAAATAACTCGGCCCCATCCAGAGGCTCGCATATGGGGAGCCGCAGCACGAGCCTGAAGCCAAGCACCACGAAGATTGACGCCCAGGACCGCATCCCAATCCGAAGCATCCTGTTTCCATATGGCCCGATCTCGAGCAATGCCTGCACAGTGAACCAAAATGTCCGGGTGGTGCTCTGCGTGCAAAGAAGCCACGGATTCTTCGGAAGCGGTATCACTTTCCAAAGCAAACACTGGCCCGCCATCAGCCTTCTCTAGCTCCTGCAAAAGGGCATTGGCCTCTTCAGCTTGCCCCAAATGTGTAAAAACGACCGAGTGACCGGCGGCGTGGAGTTCGCGCACCACAGCAGCACCAATGCCCCCTGCGCCGCCAGTAACGAGGGCTAACCTCACTCGTTCGTCCATTCAGGAGCTCGCTTCTCCAAGAAAGCCTGTATCCCTTCATGAGCGTCTTTAGTGTCTTGAAGAGCTCCCAAATAGCGTGCTTCCAGGTCAGGAAGAACGCGGTTGAATGCATCAGTCCAGGGCCAACGAGAAGCTCGTCGAGCGTAGCGCAAAGAAGAAGCGGATGCAGGAATGATGTTGGCCTCAGCCCATTTCTGGATGCCCTCCATAAGATCGCCATCTGGGATGTCCAGATCAGCGATCCCTAATCCGGCAGCTTCGACTCCAGCGACGATGGCGCCGGTAGTCAACATTGTGGAAGCGCGCCCCGCGGAGATTCGCAAAGGAAGGAGTGCGGCACCGGCTGGTGGGAAAACGCCAAGCTTAATCTCGGGGCAGCCCAACTGCGCATTTGCACCGACAGCAATCACATCGCAAGCCAGAGCAACTTCAAACCCCCCACCAAAGCAACGGCCATCAATAGCCGCAACAACAGGTGGCAAGTTAAGGTCGTTGACTTTCTTGAGGAAGGCATGGAACTCGGACAGCATTTCGCCGACTTGACCGGGAGTGTGCTCTTCCACGCTTGCGCCATAACTAAAGTGGTCGCCGGCTCCTTTAATTACAACCAGCTTGAGATCCTTCTCGCTGGCGACTTCAGTCAAAGCATCTCCCAGTTCTGCAACAAGATTGCGATCGACAATATTGGCCGGGGCTGGTCCCAGCTCGAAAACAGCAATCATGCCATCACAGAGGTCCTTCCGTTCAATTTTTGTAGTTGTGGTCATTCTTCATTCTCACGATTGACTGCATGCGGTGCAGCCCGTTCAGAAAGCTTGTCGCCGTAACGGACACCCTCAGCAAGGGCGCGACGCATTTCGATGAAGTCAGTTTCCCGTTCTTCTCGGGGCGCGCGATGGAAGGTCCGAAACCCCATACGTCCTTCAGTCATCATATTAAGGCCCAACCAAGCTCGGTTAGTCTCGCGATTCTTGTCCCAATGTTGAAGTTTGTGCTTCCGTAGCTGCTCCAAAGTAAAGGTCGTGCAATCCGGCATGGTTTGAGCCAGTTTGCCGCATAAGAGATTAACTTCCTGGTCGAGGAGACTCAGGTCGACTTCAGCCGACTTGAATGTCGTTTTACCGGACGTGAGTTCCTCGCCTGTTTTGGCCCCGCCGTACAAAGAACGGCCAAACTCATCTGTCTTGAATTCGGTTTCAACCATTGGATTCGAAATAAACTTTCCGTCCACTTTCAAGACAGGAGCAATGCCATTGATAAGACCGATATGAAGAGCGTAATGCGCACTCCATTGCTCGCAAACCGTGCAACTTTCCACGGCCTTTGCAAATCCCACAAAGACTGGGAGAAAGTCGGTTGAACCTCCAACTGGAGAAGAACCATGCTTGGGACCAGCTTGACCAAATCGAGCGGTATCTGCAGCAATTGTGAAATCACAAGCCATCCCAATCTCTTGACCACCACCAATCCGCATTCCATTTACACGGTTAACCACTGGCTTATCACACTCCATGAGAGCGGAGACACCATCGTTGAACAACCGCATGTAACGTCGATATTCATCCGGGCGACCCGAGTAGTGCTCGCTGTATTCGGCAGTATTCCCGCCCGTGCAGAAGGCTCGGTCGCCAACGGCAGTAAAGACCACACACTGGACCTTGGGGTCATTGGATGCCTTACGAAGGGCCAAAATCAACTCCGACATTGCCCGGGTGGTGTAAGAATTGAACTGCTTAGGGTTGTCCAGCCAAATCCAAGCATTAAACAAATCATCGACCTGCTCTCCATTGGGCAGAATCAAAGGTCGCAGTTCGTATTGAATTTGAGTGAACTCGTAATCGGGGGCAAGTTCGTGGTCGGCGAAAAGTTCTTCGCTATCGAGGAGTTTGCTCATGAGAAGTTATTTGTGCGCTTCAGGGGATGAGGACGGGCCGATTACCAATTTTATGGCTCCGAACACCGTCGAGCACTTCGTTGATTTCATCCATCGGGTAGTGCTTGATGAAAGGAAGGACCTGGATTTCCCCATTACGGATCATGTCCAAGGCCGGAGTGTAGAGCTGGGGTCTGCAACCCCAATTACCAAAAGCTCGAGCGTCGAAGGCCATCAGGTTGGAAAGGCGAACCTCAACACGCTTCAGTGTAAAGCCAACAATGCCAACAACGCCTGAAAAGCTCATGAGGCTCCAGGCAAGCTCCTGGCCGGGAACGGTTCCGCTCATTTCTAAAACCTTGAGTTTGACTCGCGGGAAGGATTGAGCTTTGCAGGCCATTTGGACAGCTTTTCTTGACTCCTTCGTATCCATGCCATGCGTATTCACTGTGGCAATCGCTCCATATTCCAAAGAACGCTCCAGTTTGCTGTCATCAATATCTACAGCAATCACCCTGGCTCCCATGGCGCGGGCGATTTGAATACCAAAGGAACCAACTCCACCTGCGCCAATAATGACCATGCAGTCCCCGTCGGAAACTTCGGCACGAACACAGGCCTGATAGGGAGTCGAGATAGCGTCCGCAAGCACGGAGACATCGGCCAAGTCCAGGTCTTCAGGCAGTCCACTTGCGTCTACCAGCCAACGAGAAGAAAGAATGATGTGGGTTGAAAATCCACCATGAAAATCATTGCCCGGCATTTTTTGTTGGCGGCAAGAGGTTTCGCAACCAGCCTGACAAAGCTCGCAATCCCCGCATGGCAACACGGCAGGCACGACAACTGGTTTTCCTGCCCATTCTTCAGACCCTTCACCGCAGGCCTCGACAGTTCCAGAGATTTCATGCCCCAGAGCCAAGGGTAATTCATGATTGGTTCGAACACCACCCTCGGTGTGAAAACCGATATCCGTGTGACAAACACCGCAACCTGCGATTTTGACACGAACTTCACCCGCAGCAGGCTCAGGTACAGTCCCCTCCTCTTTGACCATCGGTTGGCCGGGAGCGTGCATTAACCAGCGATAGAAATCAGTCACTGCTAGCGGTCTCCGTAGGGAGCAACTCCCGAAAGGGCGTGCCCGAGAATCAAGGAGTGGATTTCGTGCGTTCCCTCGTAGGTCAAAACTGTCTCAAGGTTGCACATATGGCGGCCGGCTTGATACTCAAGAGTAATTCCGTTTGCTCCCAACAGGGTGCGGCAAGTGTGGGCAATTTCAAGTGCTTTGGCCACATTGTTTCGCTTGGCCATAGAAACATGCTTTGGTGACATGGTCCCCGCATCCTTCATTTGCCCAAGTCGGAAAGCCAGTAATTGAGCCTTGGTGATTTCAGTCGCAATCTCGGCCAACTTGTCCGCCGTTAATTGAAAACCGGCAAGGGGTTTATCGTAGATTTTCCTCTCTTGGGTGTAACGGAGGGCTTCGTCAAAGCAGGCTTGCATAGCGCCAACAGCTCCCCAAGCAATGCCATAACGAGCTTGAGTCAGGCAACTTAAAGGCGATTTCATGTGTGAAGTGTTCGGAAGGCGGTTGACTTCAGGAACCCGAACACCTTCCATAACCAATTCGCTAGTGACGCTACAACGCAGGGACCATTTGTGCTTCTGTTCCGGGGCGCTGAAACCTTCCCGTTCGGTTTCGACAATGAAACCCTGAACAATACCTTCGTCATCTTTTGCCCAAACGATGGCCATATCGGCCATGCTGCCATTCGTAATCCACATTTTCTGCCCATCCAAAATCCAATCGTCGCCGTCGCGGCGGCACCGAGTTCGCATCCCTGCCGGGTCGGAACCAAAGTCAGGTTCTGTAAGACCAAAGCAACCCACAGCGTCACCAGAGGCCAGTTTTGGGAGCCATTCTTTCTTTTGCTCCTCCGAACCAAAGGCTTCGACAGGGTACATCACCAACGAGCCCTGAACTGAATTGAAAGAACGCAAGCCCGAATCCACACGCTCAATTTCTTGACAAATGATTCCGTATTGAATGGCACTCATCCCTGCGCCGCCATATTCCTCGGCAACAGAGGGGCCAAGCAGTCCGAGTTCGCCCATCTCCTTAATGACAGGCGTTGGAAAGGTCCCAGCCTCCCAATGCTCTGCCACGATAGGCATGAGTTTGTCGGTGCAGTAGGAACGCACCATGTCTCGGACCATGAGATCGTCCTCGGCGAGCAGGCTCGAGAGGTTGTAGAAATCGAGTTCAGTAAAACTTGCCATGGGATGGGGCAGCTCCCAGCCAAATGTTGGGGGGTATTGGGTGCAAGCCACTCACACTTTAGGCTCCCCCCTTCGAAGGGGAAAGATAGCGGCGACCGTATCCTGTGCCCGTATGGCCCAATTCCTGGTGACATCAGCCCTTCCCTACGCCAATGGCCCCATCCACTTCGGTCATGTGGCCGGCGCCTATCTCCCTGCCGATGTTTACGTGCGCTATCTCCGCATGACGGGCAATGATGTTTTATATGTCTGCGGAACAGACGAATACGGTGTTGCCATTACCTTAACTGCCGAACAGGAGGGAAGCGATTATCGTGAATATCTGGATCGTTGGCATGACGAAATCAAGGCCCTTTTTGACCGCTTCGGGATTTGTTTCGATATTTTCAGTGGAACCGCAAGGTGCCCTCACCACACCCAAACCGCACAAAAATTTTTCAGCAACCTCCTCAAGGAAGGCCTAGTCCATGACCGGGTGGAAGAACAATGGTTTTCAGAAAAAAGTGGGCGATTTCTTCCTGATCGCTACCTGCAAGGCACTTGCCCCGATTGCGGGCACGAGCAAGCAAGGGGGGACGAATGTCCCGCTTGTGGAAGTTGGATTGACGCCAACCGACTCGGTGACCCTACGAGCTTAATTGATGGTTCCAAGCCAATTCTCAAAGAAACCAGACATTGGTACTTGAACTTGCCCAAAATTCAGAAATTGGGTTTGGACGACTGGTACACAGGGAAAGATCCCAAGCGTCCTCACGCAGATTGGAAGTCCAATGTCCATGGACATGTACAGGCAATGCTTAAAGACCTTCAAGAACGCCCCATCACTCGTGACCTTCCATGGGGAGTCCCCCTTCCTGATGGAATTACGGATGAAAAAGGCAAAGTTCTCTACGTCTGGTTTGATGCTCCCGTGGGTTATATCTCGCAAACCATGGAATGGGCCGAGAAAGAAGGGAATCCAGAATCTTGGCGCGACTGGTGGCAGAACCCCGATTGCAAGCTTGTTCATTTCATTGGAAAAGACAACATTGCCTTCCATATGGTCGTTTTTCCCTCTATGTTGCTTGGACAAGGGGATTCTTGGGAGGGTCGAAAGTTCAATTTGCCCTGGTCCGTTCCCGCAAACGAATTCTACAACCTACAAGGTCGCAAGTTTTCCACCTCTGAAAACTGGTACCTGGACAATGAGAAATTCTTCGAGAATTACTCCGCCGATGCGGCCAGGTTCTACCTCTTGATGACTGCCCCAGAGACTTCGGATAGCGAATTTACTTGGGAAGGCTTTCAAATAACCAATAACTCCCTCCTTGCCGACAAACTAGGCAACTTTGCGAGCCGAGTGTTGAAATTTAATGCCAAACGTTTTGAGAGCAAAGTCCCCGCTGGTGATGCGTCTTGCGATGGAGACCCTTCGCTCAAAGAGGCGGATAGATCTTGGGGAGCGGTCGGCTCCCATCTTGGGAAGAATGAATACCGAAAATCGGCACAAGCTTTGATGGCAGGATGTGATTCATTGAATCAGTTCTTCGACAACCATGCTCCTTGGAAATTGGCTAAATCGGAGAATCAAGCCGATATGCAAAAATGTGCGACAGTATTAGAACGTTGCATCGCTTATTTGGAACTCCTCTCCAGAAGACTAACCCCCTTCTGCCCTGATTCTGCCCAAAAACTTCGCGTGATGCTGGGCGCCGTTGCAGAGACCAAAGACCTCAGATGGGGAGATGAGGGAGAGAATCAACCTCCTGCAACCTTGAGTGCAGGACTTTCTTTGGGTGAACCTGGAGTTCTTTTCAAAAAAATTGACGACCAAGAGGTTCAAGAGGAAATTGAAGCTCTCTTGAAAGCTTCCAAGACTGGCGCATAAAAAAAGGCGACACCCCCTGATAGGGATGTCGCCACGAAAGAAAATGAACTTAGTTCAGGGCTTCTTTCCAGGCCTTGGCTGGCTTGAAAGCAACAGTCTTACTTGCCTTGATCTTGATGGATTCACCAGTTTGTGGGTTACGGCCCATGCGCGCAGCGCGCTTCCGTTTGTTCCAGGCGCCGAAGCCTGCAATGGAAACGGTTCCATCTTTCTTGACACCGTACTGAATGCCGTCGAAGACGGTGTTTACAATCTCTTCTGAGGAAGACTTCGTAGTTTCAAGTTCTCCACAAACATAGTCGATTAGTTCTCGCTTATTCATCTGGTTCGTCCTTTGGTAGGTACTTAATTGGGGGGGGGAGGGAAATGTTCAGGTCCTGAGGAAAGATTCCTATCTTCCCTCAGGACCTGGCAACCCGTCAAGGATTGATTTGGCCTTTTGGCCTAGAAGTGCCTAAATCGCTCACTATTTGCGGCGTACGGCCTTTTTCTTGGTGGTCTTGCGCTTGGCCTTCCGCTTTGTCGTTTTGCGCTTAGCGGCCTTCTTC
>DLRM01000051.1 GCA_002500505.1 Planctomycetes bacterium UBA7888 | reverse complement strand
AGATTCGAGGCGGAGCTGGAGGTCTAAGCCACTTGGAGTATTGGCAAGATTCAAAAGCCGGTTGTGTCGGAACTCTGCATTGAGTTCTTCCGCAACGCTCTTGGCAATGCGTTCTGCGCGATCCTTGCCAGCAGTGCTCTCCTCTCGGAATAAAACCAAGTCATCCGCGCAAGTGCTGAGCTCCATTTTCGTGGAGCCTTCTGGAATAAAAAGTTGATAGCCGTTTCCTCGAACAGGTTTACGGACAAGATCCAAAAGGCCTTCCATCCGTTTGTTGAGTTCTGAAACGATTGCATCGCCAAGAGTGCCTTCAGGGACATAAACCAAAAGAGGATCTTCCCCGCCCGCGCGTTCTACTTCAATTACTTGGACAGGCTCTGTCTTTTC
The DNA here is from genome assembly GCA_002500505.1 of Planctomycetes bacterium UBA7888. GTDB lineage: Bacteria > Planctomycetota > UBA1135 > UBA1135 > UBA1135 > UBA7888. Next base: position 24,830 of record DLRM01000051.1, on the reverse strand, counting down.
AATAGTGGGTGGCTTGCCAACCCATCGTGCGGTCGAAGACTCAGCCCAAACTTTTCGGATCTTGGCCTTTCCAATCACTTTTCCGTCCAGGCTGCGAACTTCAACCACACTTTTGCGGCGCAGTAAGTGGACAGTTCCGGCATTAATATCGATGCCGCCATTGTCAGGGAGGGCGGTGCCAGAAAAGCCAGGGGGGCGTTCTGCAAACTTAGCACCAAAAACAAGGCGGTCCATGGCGCCTTCGATTTGGACATCCTGATTTGCTTTTTGCTCGGCAACTCGAAGAGTCACTCGACGCGCCAATTCACGATAGGTCGTGCCTGGCTGTAGCTTTTCTAGTTCATTGGCTAGGAAGAAAGAAAAGACACCGAAAGAAGTCCAGTCGCCACCCCGAGCGCGAACTTCCACTTCGCCTGCCTTTTGATGGCTAGCGCAGGCGGCAAGGTGGACATATGGAAGGTCGCCGAAGCGACCGGGGTCACCATCTTCAAGGAAGGGGATTTTTTTGGGCCAAAAGCTTCTAATTCGATTGAAATCCAAGGGGGCTCCCCCCCCGCTGGTTGCCCGAGTCTTTGCGCCGCCGGGACCTCGAGTGACCCCACCTGAGTGACAAGAGTCGGTGATGACGGTGACACGGTCTGTCTTGGCGCAGAGGGCGCGGAGAAGGGAGTGGATTTCGTCGTCGGTGATATCAAAAGAATCCCCACCCGCGCGACTGTTATTAGCTAGGAAAGTGGAATCGAGCCCATCATTTTCAGCGCCGGCCTCCTTGGATGCATCCGGGAGGCGGGAACCGTGGCCGGAATACCAGAAAAGGACTTCGGTATTGGGGCCTGCGCGCTGGATGAGCCACTGGTCAAACTGCTTCACAATGTTCTCATGAGTGGCCTCTTCGTTCAGAAGAGTTTTGATGTTGCGAGGGCTAAATCCGAAACGGCGCTTGAGTACGCCCTCCATTCGCTGAATGTCGTTGACGCAGCCATCCAGACCCTCAGCCAGCGCCGGGGTAGGGGGGTCTTTGTATTCGTTAATCCCTACAAGAAGGGCCAGTTTTTCGGGCGCTTTTTGGGGTATCGGCGACGCAAAAGGAATCAATGTGGGGACGGCAGAAAGAAGGCTGAGAATAAACATTTTGTCTATCAATCCTACCTCATCGTTTATGGCCTGGTAGGATCTTTTGAGAGCTATTTACGCAAGTCTCTAGTCCTGCGGCGGCTCAATTGGCGTGGTATAATTCTTGGGTATGAAGATTCGGGCTAACCATCACCTAAGGCATATCCGTTGGATCGTTCCCTTAGCCTTGGCGTTAGTGGCAGGTTTCTTGCTTGTTTTACCCAAATCGGAACCAATTCCCGTTGACTGGACTGAGGGCGAAATCCAAGTTTCTGGGGCGCACAGGGGGCTTGATGAAGAAGGGTCTTCCACCTTGATCTTTGTGGACCCTGAAGAGCTCGTCAATGTAGAGGCTGATTTTGCGGGAGATTCCCCTCACCGGCAATGGCTGAAGCAAGAGTTCCCAAATATGGCCGAGGAGACTCTGAGTGGACTTGCTGAGTCCGTGGCGCAAGCCGACCGAATCCTTGGAATTCAAGTGAATTCGGCAGACTCCTTTCGCAACTCGGATGGGAAGACGATCGACACGCGCTACGGAGTCACCGTGCGTGACTTTTTGAAGGGAACGGGAGTTTCTAGCCACGAGATCGTTTTTCCTGGTGGAGTGATTCAAGAAGCAGGTCCAACGGGCGAAATGGAAGAAAGGCGTTTTGATCTCATTGGCCTCCCTCAACTGGAGGTGGACAAGCGATACATCGTTTTTCTGGGGTCCCAGGATTCCAAGAAGGGTTGGACCCTTCCGATTGGAATGTTCCAGGGCATTGTGGAAGTGAACGAACGGACTCGCCGAGCCCTCTCAAGGTTTCAGGTCGATTCGAATGCCCAAGGTCAATCGCACCCCTTGGAAGAGTTTCAGGACAACCTCCAAAAGTTGAGGGATTTCAACGTGGCTCCCCGTCCTAAGCCGCTAAGAATGCGGATGGGTTTGTCTCGTGGCGTGGAGCCGACTCCTGTGCTCTACCAGCCTTCGGTCAATACTGACTGGATTGCAGGTTTTTTATTGGCCATCGCCTTGCTTTTGCTCGTGCTACTGCCGTCTGAGGAGAAAATTTCAAGATGATTTCTCGTCTTCTCCAATGCGCTTTTTCACTTTACCTTGGGTTGCTCTTGCTGACCCCATTGTCCGCTCAGGAATTGGGCAAACGAAAGGAAGCCTTGCCGACGGAAAGCCCAGTCATTCAAGTTGACTTATCAAAATTAGAGCCTTTGTATCCATTGCCCTCGCGTGCGAGTGCTGGTGAACTTCCAGGAGATGATGTTTCAGGTGAATGTTCCCCCGCTGAAGTGAAATCTTTCGAGCTTAGATCCGCTGCTCCGCCCGAACTTCGGTCGGTTGAGGAAGAGTCAGAAGATCCAGAAGAGCAGGAAGGATCTCAAGGTAAGCCCACGAATTCCCAAGGGGAGCGAGCCAATGTGGAGGGAACCAAAGGACGAAGGAGAGTGATTCAGCCTTCAGACCCAGGGGATGATGGCGAGGAGATAGGGGACTCGGAATCCAATACCGATTCCTCAAAGCGTGTAGCTCAACCCATGGGTGGATCTGAGCTTGTCGTGAAGCTCAACCAAGGCAGCAACCAGTCCTATGGTTCTCGATTGAAAGGAATCGTGAACGAAGGAGGGAATCAGGCTGCATTGGACATCTTCACCACCTCCTTGAATTCGAATGGAGGTTTGGCTCGAGTTTATTTTCGAATTTATGACTCCAATGTGGCCGGAAGTGCAGGCCCTCAAATCCAACAAGCGAAAGAGGCTGGTCTCAGGGTGCTCGCCACAGCTTCTGGGACACCTGAAGATCTTTCCGAGGCCGAGATTGGCAGGGACTATGTGGGCGCGATTCCAGCCTATGCTCGAAGGGTGCCCACGGACCCTCAGGCTTGGGCAGATCGTTTAGTTTCGAAACTAGAGCAACTACCTGTTCTTCCCGATTACATTGAAATCGGGAACGAGCCGGACCGAATGGAATCATGGGATGGGAGTCTCGAAGATTATCTCAATCTCTACCACGCTTCAGTAATTGCAATCAATGCGAGATTTCCAGAAATAAAAGTCGGTGGAATGGGGCTCGCATTGGCAGAATCACCGATTGGGGAAAGCCGAGAAAAGCCCGCATTGGTTTCCTTGGTTGATTATGCGAATGAAGAAGGGCTTGATTTGGATTTTCTTTCTTGGCACAACTACGGCTTAGCCTCTCAAATGCGTTACAGCGGAATTGTTGAGCAACTCCGCACTTCCCTGGCCGACTCCGGCCGATTGGACGCGGAATTGTTCGTGAGTGAATGGAATATTCGACCAAACGCCAGAGAAACGAACGTGGACTTTGACGGGGCGCACGCCGCTGCAAACTTCGTTAGTTTCGCAGCCACTTCTGCAGATTTAGGTTTGGATGGTAATTGCTTCTTTATGCTCCTGGATGTCAATGAACAGGCTGGTGTTACTGACCTCTCTGGTCAAGCCGTTGGAGCCTTGACGGCACACGGTATTAAGAAACCTGTGTTCCATGCGATGGAATTTGTGGACCAATCCTCTGATGCGGAGCTACTTCAGGTTGAAATCCCAACAAACGAATATGCATTAGGTGGATTGGCAACCATGGTTCGGGCAGACTTCAGGGAGCCTCAACTTCGGCTGATTTTGGCCAATGATGTTGTAGAACCTCAGTGGATTTTCCAAAAGGCCTGTGAAGAGAAAGGCTTGAAGCCTGGTGAAGTCTTGAGGCGCATTTTCCCCGGAATGCCATCTTTGGAGTTCCTCCCCCAAGAAACACTGGTCGCCAACTTTCAAATATTAGCTGGAAAATCTTCCGCAGAGTGGGAAGCAATGGGCTTCACCCAAACCGAGCGGTCGATTTTGTCGGATTCGATTGATCGCGCACTAAAAGCCGTTGAGGTGGGAAGTAAACCGAGAAAGGTCAGCGTTCGATTAGAGGGCGCAGAAGATGTAATTGTTGATGGGGTTTCTCGCTTTGACGACTCCCATAACTCTCTTCTCCAGGCGCGGGAGCGTTTGTTGCCGCAATTAAATCAATTGGAGAGCCTTGCGCAACTCAACTCGGTGAATGCTGTCTGTGACCGTTTGGCCGCGAACGGAATTAATGTTCCTGGCCGTGACGCCATTCAAGATGGAAGTGACCTTTTCAATTCCCTCCAAAATCTTGGTTTGTCCGAACCCATCCAAAGCCTGATTTCCGCTACCTTTAAGAAAACTTTGGATGAAGAGCGTTTGGGTGGATTTAATACTATTAACGCAGATTTCCCTCAGCGGGAAGATGCGGAGTCTGCAGGAATTCAGATAGACTCGGATACTCTTAGCCTTGCGATGGCGCCCAATTCCATCATAGTGATTGATTTGACGATTCCGGGTATTCAAGAAATTCAACCTGGGAAAGAGCGGGGCGAAACTGACTCCGAAGTCTTTAGCTCCGATTGGCTCTTGGGCCTCGTTCTTGCAATTGCCCTGTTGATTCTTGTCTTCCGTCTCAACAAGAAACCGGAGGAGGAGTAAGTGAAGAGCCGCCTCCTTCTTGCATTGGGTGTTGCCATGGCTCTTCTTGTAGGAGCCCAAGCTGGCAAGGCCTACATCCGTATTGTTTTGAATGGCAAGACTTTGTATTGGTCGGGTTGGCCTGTTTCTTGGCGCATTAGTAATCATTCTCCCGAAAATTCTTCAGATGAATCGTGGAAAATTGCTATCGAAGAGTCCTTCGATACTTGGCAAGAAGGCTCCAATAGTAATATTCAATTCACTCAACAATCCACTACATCGAGTCGAAACACTGGCGGAGGGGATCACTTGGTTTACTTCGACCCAACCAATACAACAGGATATCTTTACTCAGGTACTGTCGCGGTGACAATGATTTCCTACAAGACAAGCTCGGGGAAAATAACCGATGCTGACATTATTTTTAATGACCGGGATTACGACTTCAGTTGGAGCGGGGAGAATGGGAAGTTCGATATTCAGGATGTACTTACCCATGAAATTGGGCATTTCATTGGTTTAGATCATTCCCCTATTGTTGGCGCAACGATGTGGCCTTATGTTTCTTCAAAGCAATGGCTTCATCGATCTCTATCCCTTGATGATTCTGCTGGTGCAACAGCAGTCCGTTCTTCAGGAAGCCCAGCAACCTTGAGCGGCACCGTCAAGAAGATTGATGGAAGCAAATTAAAGGGGGCATTTGTTAGCGCCATTCGCGTTGACGATGGCCGAAATGCAGGTTCTGCAATGAGCGATTCATCGGGAAACTGGACAATCAAAGGGCTGGAGGCTACGGATTACTATGTTTATGTAGCTCCCATTGAAGGTGGAATGACTCAGGCCAACTTGACGGGGAACTCCACAGTCCAGACAGACTTTGGTGCAGACTTCTATGGAGGATGGCCTTCGCCCTTGTTTTATTCGGCATCTGCGGGGAACACAAACAACATTGGCAGTTGGACCGTGCCTGCTGACAGCAGTATTACGGATTATGCTTCAGGAACCAAGAATGCTGAGCCCGGAGACACCATTACAGTTCGTGTAAGCGGGAGTGGGTTTGCGGGCGGCGTATCTGCGATGTCCCTTGGAGGGCACCTAGCTGTTCAGTCTGTTTCTGGTGGTTCGTCATACAAAAACATTCAGGTGTATGTTCCTCTTGGTACTCCATATGGGCTCTATGATATGTATTTGACGAGTAATTCTGGAGAACTAGAAATTGCACCGGGTGTCATTGATGTTATTGCGCCATCCCCGAATATCAGTTCCCTCGATGTATCGGTGGGTTCTAACAACGGGGGAGAGATCGTTCACCTACTGGGTTCAGGATTCCAAGAAGGTGCTCTTGTCTTATTTGGTGACGCAGAAGCCGCTGACGTGGTTTTCGTTGATTCAGGTGATTTGGAAATTGAGACTCCGTATCATGGCGTTGGCCTTGTGGATATCTGGGTGCACAACCCTGACGGTCAGTTCGTTAAGAAAAGCGATGGCTTTACTTTCAGCGCAATCCCAACCCTTAATGCGGTTTTTCCTTCAGTAGGCCAGAAAACCGGTGGCACTTTAGTCGAGTTCACTGGATCTGATTTTGCGGATGGAATCCAAGTATCCTTTGGCGGGAATTTGGCGAGTTCTGTGACTGTTGAATCGGAAACTTCGATGGCCGTGTATACACCCAGCGGCTCTGTGGGTGATGTGGACATTACTTTGACAAACCCGTCTGCGATACCAGTCGTGAGCTCTGACGCATTTTCATATGTCAACGAGTCTGACCCTACCATTGTCAGTATCTTTCCTGCTTCTGGATCTGCAAGCGGAGGAGACTTGATTCAGATATCGGGTTCTAATTTTAATGGAATTAATTCTATTCGCTTTGGAAGCGATGACGAAGGAGCCGATGGCTCGGATGTCGAAACCATAAACGTGGGAAGTTTGTCTGTTCTTTCTCCCGCTCAAAATAATGGTGAATATAAGATTCGCGTTATTTTGGATGATGGTCGAGGTGCGGTTTCGGCGGAAAGCTATACCGTTTCAGGAGGAGCGACTGCCGGTGCAAGTAGCGGTGGTGGTGGTGGCGGCGGCGGTGGTTGTGGTGGAGTTATTGGCCTCCACGCAGATCCATTCCGCAACTTAGGAGACCTTCCCTGGTTCCTTCTCTTGTTTTTCTGGATTAAGCGTTCCCGGCGGCCTGCCGTTCCAAGCTAGTTTACTTTTTTAAGTAGGGGCTTAGGCGGTCCGCAAGCAAGACGCCCACTTGCATGGCTCCTGTCGGAGCAAGATGACTCATGTTGAAGAACATGCCGGGCAAAACGCTGGGCTCATCAATATAGTTCCATAAAGGAAAATTTTGAGATGTCGCAGCAGAAGATGCCCACAGATTCCACTCGGCCATTTCTTTTAGAGCCCCATTCCGTAATTCCGCAGAAACCGGAGGAACCCAGGCAATAAGGTGTGTGCCGTTTTCTTCGCAGCGTCGAAGGACAGATTGAAGTTGCTCTTCCCAGCCGAAAGGCACTTCCCATGGACGAACGAGGAGGAGTTGGTCCGACTTTTGAGCTTTTGCGGCTCGCACTGCAATGGGGGGGAGAGCTCCATGACGACCCAGGTCTCGTCTTAAATCATTCGAGCCCCAAAAGGATCCAAATTGCAGGCGTGATTTTTCTTCTTTCTGTAAGCGATCTCGACGCTTCTCAGGATAGAGGATGGGGGCTAGGTTAAGCCAAAGAGCGCGAGGGCCATAAATAGAATTGACAAGGCCCTCATTAGTCTGCTCCCACGGTTGACTAAAGGCTCGCTCCAAAGTGTGAGACAGTGGGGCGAACCATCTCCAATACAAGAGCGTGCTGTTATCGATTCTGGCCCCATTCCAGAAAGAAGGTCCGAGCTCAAGTAAGAGGACATTAGGTTGTCTTCCATTAGAAAAAGCGAGATCAAGAAGTGAATCTATCTGAGTTGAGGTGCCGCCGTGAAGCCCAAGGTTCCAGACCTCTACGGGCTGCCGGAGGTTGTATTCCGCCTTTTCTTTAAGGGAGGGTGGAAGTAAACCCCATCGAGTCATCGAAGAGCCAATGGCGACAACGTCGGGCTTTTGACTTGCATGCTCCTTGTAAACCTCAAAGATTTCATAGCCTCTATCCGAGGCGTCGGTGTGTCGCCAACGCATACCCATTGCTTCTATGGAAAAGTTCAATAGAGCAACTGTCAGGACAGCTCCTAAAATCGTTCGGGCATAAAGGAATGAAATTGACATTAGAACTGGAAGTAAATGAAAGGTGTAGCAGAAGTTTGAACTGCAGCAATAAAACCGAGAAGAAGTACGAGTATGGCGCCTTGGAATTCGGGAGATAGACGGTTCAGTTTTTCTCCAACCCACTGGTCGGGGCGAGCGCTAATGCAAAACCAAGCCAAACAAAGAGTCGTGAGAAAAGCGTGCAGAGGTTCGAAGTGTCCACTAAGCCCACGGAGCAGAGACGAGAAGACGTCCATGGCTTCAGGGAAGGTCGGGGCGCGAAAGAAGACCCCCACGAGGCACCAATAATTAAATACGCAGGCTCGCTGGAACAGAATTGCGATGGGGGAGTTGCTGAGTTGGACCCCATTGGCTTTACGGGCGTTTTCACGGAGATGGCTCACCATTAGGCCAAGCCCAAGGAGAAGACCCCAAATTGGAAAATTCCAGCCAGCGCCATGCCACAGGCCCACAAGGAACATAGTGGCAGCGACATTGAACAAGGCCCTTTTGGGGGAACAGCGATTACCTCCCAATGGGAAGTAAAGGTAGTCCCGCATCCAGGTGGACAAGGTGATGTGCCACCTTCTTAAAAGGTCAATCATGGTTCGGGAAGTGAAAGGAGAGCGGAAGTTCTCCGGCAATTCGAACCCGAGCATCTTTCCGCAGCCAATGGCAATGCGGCTGTAGCCGTCAAAGTCCCCATAGAATTGGAAGGCAACGGCATAAATGGCACAAATTGCACCCAAAGTTCCATAGGCATCAGGATTGGCAAAGAAGGGGTCTCCAATTCCGCGGCCAATGGTGTCCGCGATAACCACCTTTTTAAATAAACCGATCAGGATGTCAGAGAGGCCTTCTTGAATTTTGGACGAGTTCGGACGTGAAACTCCAGGTCGCAGCTGAGGGAGAAACTCCTTTGCTCGCACAATAGGGCCGGCGACAAGCTGGGGGAAGAAGGCGACAAATAATGCAAAATCTGAGAAGGATTTTGTGGGGGTTAGCTCCTTTCGATAGATGTCAAGTGTGTAGGAGAGAGTTTGGAAAGTGTAAAAAGAAATGCCAATTGGGAGAGCAATATCAAGGAGAGGAAGGTTCGCTCCAGTCCATTCAGCGAGGCTTTCGGCGAAAAAATCGTAATACTTGAAAGTCCCCAAGATGCCCAAGTTGCCGACAAGGCTTGCGTAGAGCCAAGCTCGCCTTCGTTTTGGGTTTTCGGTACCGTGAATCTTGGTTCCAACAAGAAAATCTAGACCGGTGCTGAAGAGTATGAGAGCGAGAAAGCGCCAATCCCAACAGGCATAAAAGAACCAAGATGCGATGAGGAGAAAGGGCTTTCGACCTCGCCCTTGATGGCGAAGAAGCAGGTCCACCGCAAGGACAACGGTGAAGAAGAGTAGGAATCCGAGGCTATTGAAGGTCAAGTCAGTACCGCCGAGCGAAACTGATTCTAGCCCTCGCCTTTTGCGATTCCCCGATTCTCTCCCATGGGCAAGGTCAGCTTCACCTTGGAATGAGCTGCTCCAAGAATGCTTTCGGCAAAGAGCTGGTGATGATTTTGACCCTTTAGGGCCCAGATTTGGACGTGGGTTTCCCCAATCACAAAGTCATGCCCCGACCAATTAGGATCTAATTGCAGGCGTCGCTGGGCAAGCTCAAGGCCGGATTGTGCGGCAAGGTCTGCCTTCAGGTTGTCCGTAATCTCAATGGCGAGTCGTCGATATAGCCGCCCATTTTTTGCCCAAGATCGCCCCTGAGCACTGATTAGGCTTGCGATCGCCAATGAAATCAAAATTAGTCGTCCATTTCTTTGTGTCCCCATACCTCCTTCACGGTATTTGAGGAGACGACTTGAGCTCTATAGTTTTTCAGAAACCGATGTCACATCTACTTTGGGCATGTCTCCAAAAAACAGAATGCCCGAAGGTGGATTGTTCGCAATTTCGAAGTTGTAATCGAAACTGCAGTCCTTCATGTTGTTGATTTCATCCAGCACAATTGTGACGCCACGGGAAATAATTCTGCGAAGGTGCCATGCGGAATGCCAAAGGCTTAAGCCATGAATGTCGGTTTTCCTACCGCCAGTGCTGATTACGCGAGCTCCAGGGGCAATGAGGCCAACGGAACCGCCACACTCAGGCTCTCCCCCTATGTAGTTTTTTCCTCGGAGAACGATGGTGTTCCTGGGACCATCGCTAGGGTTGTAATTGTTCTCGCACCAAAGGATCAAACCGCCGAATAGTTGAACATCTTCAAGGACTAGAGTTTCTCCAGCCTCCAAGAGGACCACAGCCGTTTTTTTCATTTTGATGTCTTTTAGGCGGCGATTCCCCCTAAAGACTCTAGTGCATTCGTTCTCTTGGAGCCAAGGGTCAAGGCTCCAGCCTGGAATGTGCACTGGTTGCTGAAGCTCGCATTCCGAATCCGGCGCATTGTTGTCCGATATTTGGCGGAAGAGCAGTCCCCGCAAGTTCATCCTGGCTACTTGCAAATTCGGTCTGGGGCGTGCTGTGCTTGGACGTTCCCAAGCTCCAAGGGATGTGCGGGAGCTGACATGCACGTCGTTTCCCTCTAAGAACCCATGCTTAAACACCCAGGCAAATTCAGGAAGATCAATCCAAATTGCGTCACCATTAATGTCGACATTCTCGCCGCTAAAGTCTCCTCCCAGTACAGAGAGGGCTTTGGTGCGGACAGGGTCTCCGGGTTCAATGTCCATTGAAGTTCGAATTTTGGAATGCGCTTCACCTTTGGTGCCTTCGACAACAAAACTAGCTTGAGTCGGGAAAAACTCAGAGACCTCACCGGGTTCCCGAATAACGGAAAAGCCAAGGGGGGCTAGTCGATTTGCTTCCTCAGCGGACGTTCCCTGCCAAGTTGGGTCAAGGCTTACTCGCCGACGTGCATATTCCAAGCCTGATTGTGCGGCTAGATCGGCATGCAAAGCAGACATGCCTTTTCGGGCAACGCCCATCTGGCTGGAAACGGATTCACCAAACGAAAGGGAGACCATTGCAATGAGCCCGCTGATGACCAAGGTCATCAATAGAACGCTTCCGTTGAGATTGGAATTAGAAGGACGGTACATTTTTTCGAATCCAAGTTGAGCCGGCGAGCTCGAAGTCGAGGCCGGTTGGGTTGGGAGTGGCCTCAAACCCTGAGCTCACTCCAACACTCCAGTGAAGAGAGATTTGTGAAATGACATCGCCCTCACCCAGAAGGTAAGTTAGCTTAAAGTTATTGAGGTTTTCCACTACCCTCTCTTCGGATTCGCCATCCGTGAGCTTTAGGCATGATTCTTCAGAATTCCACGTCCAGGCGAGCTGGCTAGGTTCAGGCTCACCTGCAGTCTGGAGAGCGATTGTCCACTCCTCATTGGGTTCGCCTTGAACTTGAAGCCAATTTGCGTAACGGCAATCTTTGAGAAGACGATCCATGGCGCGTCGAACAGCAACATTGCTTTGAGTTCTTCGGTCTCCTTCTCGGACGACTTCAAAATTTTCAGTCGTAGTGTAAAGTGCTCCGAACATCACAATCATGGTCATGCTTGCAGCCAGTAGCACTTCAAATAAGGTGAAGCCTGCTTGTGAAGAAGGTCTTCGAGTTTTCATTGAATCCTTCCTTCCGGTTGAGCCACAATTTTTCCGCTCAAAGGATTTACTTGGAGCACCCAGGGGGTCGTTCCACCTAAGATTTGGACACTAGCGCTTTCGTTTGCTCGACCACTTGCGAGAAAACTAAAAGTGTCAGGGTCGCCATCAGAAGAGGCAAAGGAGAGCTCTTTGTGAAGCTCTCTCCAGTTGGAGCCGCTTGGGGAGGATAAGGCACCCCCCTCGTCGTCTTCACATCGCCAGCGATTCTGAGAAGTGTCCACACGGAGGTGGATGGTTTGCCACGTAGTTCGGGCGTGGGAGCGAGCCCAAACAGCGTCTGCGAGGAGGCGCCGCATTTCACTTCCGGCGCGATCGTCCTGCTGCATGACAGGGATTGCGATGGCCGCCATGGATATCACAATGGCAACAACGAGTAAAAACTCTGCAAGTCCAACGCCACGCTGAGAGGGGACGTGCGTTATCTTTCGGCAGAGAGCCATTGCGCCTCCAAAATGTTGCGGCCATTCGACCAACAAGTAATCTGGACAATTCTTGTTCTGGATTCGAGAGGATGGACCTCAATCGTGGGGTCGAAATCGTCAACTGCCTGAATGTCCACCTCTAAGGACATGTTTTCTCCGCCAGGGAGTGGGGCCCCATCTCCAAGAATGGGGGTAAGGCTTTGACCGTTCATGGCGTCAAGCTGGTCAATGGAAAGTGGAAAGGCGTATTCGTGTAATTCCCGAATAGCGGTAGCCGCTGTGGCTGAAGATTCGGCACCGCCAAGGGCTTTTAGGTTTCCTCGGAGGGCTGCTGTGGCAGAAGTGCTCACTAATATTAGGAGAAGTACTGCAATGGATAACTCCATTAAAGTAAAGCCACGTTCACTGTGATTCGTTCTTATTATCATCCCACAAACTTTGCCATCTGAAGGATTGGGGTCATCAAAGAAACTACAATGAAACCAACAATGGAGCCGGCAATCACAACAGTCGCGGGCCCGAGCAATCCTGTGAAAACTTCCAAGGCAGCATCTGTCTCACGGTCAAGGAAACCGGCAGCTGTACGTAAGCTTGAATCCAATGTTCCGGAAGATTCACCAGCGACCACCATCTGAATAAGAGCTGGAGGCAAGTTTTCGTTTTCTAAGGCGGTGTGGAGGGGACGCCCATCGCGTACAACTGCCGCCGCGCCTTCCCAGAGAGCACGAAGGCGGGGGAGTTGAGCAACTTCTGCGGCATGTTCTAAGCCAGCTAGGATGGGAACGCCCGATTCCAAGGTGAGGGCGAGAGTGTTCACGGAACGTGCGATGAATGCTTTGTGAATCAGCGTGCCTACAACCGGGAGGTGGCTAACCAAATCGAAAGCAGCTTCTTGGATTCGGCGGTTTTTTAGAGTAAGCACCAGGCCACAGAGGAAAAGAACTCCTGCGATGCTCGCCAGGATTGGGGACTCTCGGAGGAATGTGCTCAGTCCAAGCACCACACGGGTCGTTGAAGGAAGGAGCTCAGGCTTGGACATGAGAAGCCCTTCAAATTTCGGAACCAAGAAAATCAAAATACCAATAGTCATGACGAGTGTCATGCCTAAAAGGAAGCTTGGGTAAGCAAGAGCGGAACGTATTTTTCCAGTGAGCTTGATTTGTTTTTCTTGCAATTCAACCGCGCGCCCAAGGGATTCATCCATTGCCCCGGCTCGTTCGCCAGCGGCCAAAAGGTGAACCACAAAACTATCAAAGCAGCGGGGGAGGCAACCAAAGGCCCAGGAAAGATCATGGCCGCTTTCCACGATAGTCGCGATGCGTTCTAATGCTTTTTCTGCTAGAGGAGTTTGAGCGTGCTTGCGTAAAGTTCGCAATGCAGCAATCAACGGGACACCTGCAGTGAGCATTGATCGGAGTTGGATGAGGATATGAAGCGATTCCTTGGGCTTCATTTTGAGCCGCTTGTCCACGAGAACGGGCTCTTCTTCTTTTGCGATGGAAGCTGAGCCAAAACTAGCAGAAACCGTTCCGCCTCCCACCGAGCTTTCGGTAGGTCTCGGGCGAAACACGGTTGCCAGGCTCATCCGGAACTCCCTGCTCTTAGGGCTTCCTCAAGAGAAGTGTGTCCAGCATTAACTCGCGAGATTCCATTTTTGAGCAGCGAAATCATGCCACGATTAACGGCATATTCGCGCAATTCGTTATTGCTCGAACCATTTGCAATCATCCTCTGTAGGGCGGAGTCAATCTGCATGACTTCAAATACACCAAGACGACCGGTGTATCCGGATTTTCGGCAGGCTGGACATCCTTCCGCTCGAAAATGTGGGCCCTCGCTGAGACCGGATGAAGCAAAATTTTCACGAACAGCTTCGGGTAGAGCAACAGAGGCTTTGCAGGAATCACATAGCTTTCGCAGAAGGCGTTGAGCCATTACCGCCTTAAGGGTTGCCGCAACGAGGTAAGGTTCTACACCCATTTGCACTAAGCGGGTTGCAGCGGACGGCGCATCGTTCGTGTGCAGAGTTGCCAGTACGAGGTGACCGGTGAGAGCGGCTTCTACTGCAATGGCGGCCGTTTCATTGTCTCGAATTTCGCCAATCATGATGACGTCAGGGTCTTGGCGCAAAAGCGAGTGGAGGCAAGTCTCAAAGCCAAGCCCGGCTTTGTGGTTTACTTGGGTTTGATTGACTCCTGAAATAGCCCGCTCGACGGGGTTCTCAACAGTTGCAACATTGATTTCTGGAGTAACAATTTCATCCAGGACGCTGTAAAGGGTTGTCGTTTTCCCTGCTCCGGTTGGACCAGTAACAAGAACTAAACCGTGCGGGGCTTGGATGGCATCTCGTAGCCAACCCAAGTTTCTACTTTCCAACCCCAGCTCTTCCAGAGTTTGGCATTGTGCTTTCCTGTCCAGGACTCGCATAACCGCCTTTTCTCCGTAGACAGTTGGCATTGTGCTGACGCGCAAATCAACGTCGCGGTCAGCTTCTTGGAAATGGATTCGGCCGTCTTGTGGGCGACGTTTTTCAGCGATGTCACAGCCAGCCAGAACCTTGATGCGTGCGACCACTTCACGGCCCTCAGAAAGTCCGAAAGTGCTGACATCACGTAAGCGGCCATCCACACGGTAGCGTAAGCTGTAACCATCTTCCATGGCTTCTAAGTGAATGTCGCTCGCACCCTCAATCAAACCGTTCAGGAGAAGCCTGTCAAAGCGATCACTTCCATTTGAGGAGATTGATTCGCTCTCTGTAGAAGTGCTTTGTCCTGAAGCTCTTTGAATTAAGTCGAGTCCCCTCTGAACTTCTTCTGGAGTGGTGACAACCGCAGAAACTTTGAGTGAAGTGGCACGGCGAATGAGGTCCACGGCATATACGTCGGAAGGGTCGCTTACCGCAACGGCCAATGTGTCTCCAAAGCGAAGAATAGGGACGGCGCAATGAGTGCGCAGTTCGCTCGTTGGTATGCCATGTTCCAGGGAAACATCCAGGATTTTCCATTCCGTTGGGAGTACGAAGGGGAGTGCATGTTGAAGCGCCAAGGCTTCTGCGAGATGCGGTCCCTCAATAAAGCCTTCCTCGATTAGGATTCTTCCGAGGTATGCGTCGGGGTGTTCTTTTGCTTTGGAAAGTCCCTTCTCCAAGTCCACATTATTTAAATGGCCAAGCTCGATTAAGATTTCGCCGACACGCTTTCCGAGGAAACGAGGGTGTGGAGGATCTCCTGCATGGCCTTCCAAGGGAATTTTGTTTTGCAACTGGAGAGAGCGGCATGCGCCAACCAAAGTGATGGATGGAGATTGAATCTGAATTGGCTTTCCAATCCCTTGAATCCTCGCGCAAATAGAACCAAGGAGTTCGAGGCCATCGGTGTCAATGGACTTAACAGTCGAACCATCCAGGACTGTTACTGAGCCTAAACGAAGTTCAGCAAAGATGTTTTCAAGTTCTTGAGTCCTGGAAGAGCTAAGAGCCTCCGGCAATGGGAGGCTTCGCGGAATATTTTCCCCAGAAAAGCTTACGTCAGGGAATTGATTAGAGGTAGGTTTCATCGAGAAGTGTTCACGGCGATTTTTTGTTGAACATGACCCAAGAGGAGCTCGGCAGCTCGAAGTCCTGGGCGTTCGTGCAAAACAATAAGAAGGGAAGCTTGTGCCTTCTCCCAGCAGGAAAGACGGATATCTAGTTTTGCTTGAAGAAGGCGATCTCTCCAATCAAGCTCACTTTCCGGAATGCGTTCGAGAACTTTTCCTGCCTGAAGAAAACTCCGGCGTTCCGAGAGAATTCGTGCGAGACCGGATAAAATTTCATGGTTGTTTTCTTTGGACTCAGCCAAAAAACGATAGAGCCGTTCGGCACCAGCCCAATCCCCATTTTTTTCCGCTTTTGTTGCTGCGTCAAGAATCGGGTCCACACCCATTTCTCGAAGGCCCAAGCGGCTACGAAGAACGCTAGGAGTAGAAGTGTCTGGATTAATGCGAATGGCTTCCGAGTAGGCAGTTGCCGCTGCATCCAGTTGCCCACCTGCAAGGTAGAGGTCTCCTGCAATGCTCCAAGAAGAGGCCTCATCTGGGTTGCTCGCGAGCATGTGCTCTACAAAGCTATTGGCAGCTTCACCGGAGTCCAAAGAGGAGTAGTGGGTTAGCATTGCACGAACGTATTCGGGGGAATCTTTGTGCTTTTCCCAACCGGCTTCTAAAGCATCGCCAGCTTCCTCATCGCGACGGTTTTCGGCTAGTGCGGCTGCCCAAACCAGGATAGCTTCCACATTTTCTGGATCGGAATCGAGAGCTTGGCGAGCGTATGGGAGCGCAGATTGAGCATCTCCTTCAGCAAGTAGCATGCGGGCCATGGCAGCGTGGCATGCCGTGTCTTGCGCATTCAATTCGCAAGCCTCTTGGAGATAGCCCTTTGCTTCTTCAGCGAGCCCTCGTTCCAATGCGCGGAAAGCAAAAGTCCGTAGGACCTCTGCTCGAGAATCTTTCCAGTCACTAGCTTCCAGCTGAACTGGAATAGATGCGGATTTTGAATGGACCACTCCTCGATTGACGGAAGTCGAAGTTGCGCAAGAGGCAAGAAAACCAAGTAGAACCAGGGCAAGAAGTTGTTTCATCATTAGTCTCCAAGTTCCTCAAGGAGTTCGACGGCATTTTTGAGCTCTTCGAGTTCAAGGCCAGCCTCACGAAGTTGCGCTTCGCAGTGCTTGGCGAGGGCTGCCAAATCTGCATCTGCAGGCATGGCTGCAAGACCCCACTCTGCCTTGGCGAGGGCAAGCTCCGGCTGGCCAGCAGCCAGAGCCAATCCGGCTTCGGCGTACATTTTCCTTGCATAACTAGGGCGCAAGTAGCCATGGTGGGAAGCAGCGAGTCGAGACTGAGCGAGCCTCCAACGTTCGGCGGCTTCGCCTGCACGAGAATCCAGCTCTTGATCATCCACAATATGTGGAGTCAACATGACAATGATCTCGTTTTTGCTTTCGCTTTCCGATTCAGATCGGAACAGAGAGCCGAGGTAGGGGAGAGAGCCGAGGAAAGGGATTTGGCTGGTTGTGGTCGCAACAGCGTTTTCCATGAGGCCGCCAATTACGACAGTGTGACCACTCCGAACGAGGATGTTCGTTGAAACTTCCGTTGTGCTTTCTTCTGGAAGACCTGAAGTAGGGTTAATGTTCCCATCGGAGTTTTCCGGATGGATTTCCATGCGGACGTAGCCATCGTCAGAGATGAAAGGACGGAAAACCAAGCTTGTTCCAACTTCAAGGAACTCAACACTTTGAACGGTGCTCGTTTGAGTCGTAGTGGTTGTTTGGTATCCAATTTTTTTGCCGACGAGAACTTGAGCTGCATGACGGTTCAAGGTCAACACTTGTGGGTTGGAGAGCACAGTTGCGTTGCCGACGTCTTCAAGTGCTTGGATAAAAATCCCAACTTGGTTCTTGAGGATTCCCATATGTAATCCACCTGAGGAAGAGTCCGTGAAGCCCGTTTGGCTGAATCCCAAAAGCCAATTATCCAATTGGGCACCTTCGGCAGTTCCGCCGGTGTACGAATCAGTGATGTTGCTTGTTCCACCCATGGCTTGAAAATCAATACCACCTAGTGCGGTGAAATCAACGCCAAGCTTGGCGGTGTCATTCAAGGAAACACTCAAGATAGTGGCCTCAACCAAAACTTGTTGAGGAGGGATGTCTAGCTTGGCAAGGAGGGCGTCCACGCGAGCATTGGTCTCCTCTCGCGCCAAGAGAATCAACATTTCGCGCGTTGCCTGTTCATTTCCACCCAGATCGTCAGCCTGGTCAAGCCCAGATTTGCTTTCAGGTCCAAGAATCAATTGTTCGTCCCCAGATAGGAGGGGGGACAACATGGGTTCGACATCTTTGGCTCGCATATGATTCAAGAAGAGCACCCGAGGCTCCCAAGGGCTTGCAACGACTTCGTCTTGTCCCGAGACTGAGCTTGCAGGAACAACCAAAACGAATCCACCTTCTTCAACGGCCTGGAATCCATTTGCTGCCAAGATCTTATTGAGAGCTTCCCGCACAGGGGCTTCGAATAGGTTTAGGGTTACTTTCCCTTCGATATCAGGGCCGTACACTAAATTCAGGCCGTAGTTTGAGCTGAACATTTCCAGAACGCTAGCCAAGGGCTGGTCGTGAAAATTAACCGTAACGGTTTCGTCGGAGCCTGTTGGAGAGTCCTGTGAAATTGCAGGAGCCGCCAGGGCTAAGGCCGCGGCGGTCAGGACATTGAGTAAGATCGTTCTCATTTCGGGCGCGGGGGAGAGTTCCCCATCGGGTTTGACGAGAGCATTTGGAGAGTGATTCTTTCACTTCCTTCCAGGAGGTCGACCTCTCTGGAACGAATGCTCTCAACCCGATATCGGCCGAAATGATCGCCTACCTGAACCCGAATTCCGCCTAAAAAGGCATAACTTGTGTTTTGAAAAAGGACCGTTCCGGTCAATTCCAGCTCGACTTCCGCCATTCCTTGGGGTGAAAATGGGTCAGATGAGGCGGAAATGTCCTCCTTTTGCTCATTTTCGAAGAGCATGGTGTAGTCATCCACATTTTCAGCGTGAAGCCCGAGGGGTTTGGACCATGCCCGGAGGCGGTCAAGGGCCTGTGAGTAGCTGTATACCGAAGGCTGTGCCTGGCCTGAGGGAGTTGGCTCCCCAATCGTGCTTGGAAAAGTAGAGCTCGAAACTTGGCTTGAGCCTTGATTGGCCATCCCATCATCAGGTTTTTCGGTTCCAAAGAGGACTCCAGACCAACTCCAAGTGGCTACAAGAAGGGCTACTCCGAGAACCCCAGTTTTTGCTGGGCTACGCCGGAGTTCAGCAATTACATGGCGGTCTGAATGCTTCATGCTTGATCTCCATGTAATACAGGGATGGTGAGAATCCCTTCCAAATGGACGCCATCTCCATTTTCATACTGATCTGCAGGCAAGGAAACCTCGATTTGATCAAATCGGACTCGATAATTACCACGTTCCAGTTGATTGACGAACCGGTCGATTTGGCCAAATGAACTTTCGGCTTCTACAAACCAAGTCTTTGGGTCGTCGGGGTTGACGTTGAGTTGGCGAATGCTCAAATCGAATCCGAGTTCTTGCGCTGTTAGGACAAGTCTCTTTTGCAAGAGATGAGGATTGAGGTCATTCTCTAAGTTCTGAAGTTCACGATTTGCGATGGGCTCAAAGAGTTCCCATCGTTTTTGCAAATCGTCTCTCTGGTGAATCTTTTCTCGGTTTAGGTCACGCACTTCGGAGGATTTCTCTAAACGAACGACTGCGCTATCTCGTCGCAGCAAATCAGGGCTTACACGGATTGCCCAGAAGAAGGCAGGAATGGCGAAAAAAGTCGCAATAAAAATGAGTTTTCTTAGTTTCATTTCTCATCCTCCCTCTGGCCGCGCAATTGAATTTCTACACGGAGCGCTTCAGGTCGCCCTTTGATGACTTCAGTACTTCCAGTTCGACATTTTTTGTAGCCTGAAAATTCCAGAAGTCGCTCGGGTAACTCCAAAAGGGCCTCATCACTTTCTACAAGGGCAGTTACAACGAGGACAAGCTCACGCTGAGGAGTCGAATTTCGACTACGATTAGTTGGGAGTTCATAGCTCCAGCGAACTCGTTCAACGGAGACATCGGTGCCACACGCTCCTGCTAGGCCATGAAGTAGCCCTCCGCATGTTGGTCGGTCTAAATGCTGAGCTAAAGGATCGAGAGAAACCGCATATTCACTCATTTCCGTGAATAAGTCATTTAGTTCAACGTTTGCGGCAAGGGATTCCGAGTCAGGAGTTTCTGCTTCAGTTGCCCTTTGCTCTGTCGAGGTTGCCTCCCAGGCAACAGCTTGGCTACCGATAATGCAAGCCAAAGCAAATACACTTAGGATTGCAATGCGCTTGGGAGTGCGACGGCGCTCCAAGTGAAGCTGGTAGTTTTCAAGGGGAAGGAAGTCAGCAGTTTTCATGCTTCACCTCGCATGGCTAGGCCAAGGGCAGCGCACCAGAGATGTTCTTCTGCCCGAATATGGCTTGGGGCTTGGATTCCAAGAGCCTCGAATGGGGCAGCCAGGCCAACAGGGAGATTGAGAGATTTGCCTAGAGCCGCCTCAACTTCTGGCAGGGACGCTCCAAAGCCTGTGAGTTCCAGGCAAGACATACGGGCACCTTTATTTCGCGTTGCAAAGTGGCGAAGGCAGGCACGAATTTCTTGTGCCAGCAATTCTGCGTCAGATTTGAGGAACCTCAGGATTTCAACCGCGTGTCCAACAGATTGCTGGTGGAGGTTGGCGATGGTGGTTGAATCAATACCGTTCTCTTGGCCTGAAGAAGCATTTTCAAGGAGAGGGTTGAGGGAATCGAGCTCTGTACAGTTCAAGGCTTCCTCTAAGCGGCTTAGCAAGGCTGAGCCAGTTAATTGCATAGGTTTGAGAAAACGAATCTCGCCACCATGAACCACGCCGAAGAGAGATTGAGAAAACCCCAAGTGAAGGAATCCCCATGGGTCTTCTTCACCTTGATGCACTTCTTTCAATGCTCGCGCTATGGGGAAGGCGCCCATTTCCATTCCGGACGGCCTTAATCCCAAACTTTCCGTTGCTGTCCGACAGCGACGTAGTTCGGAAGCCCCCACTGTGAGAAGTAAGAGATCTTCCCGTGTCCCTGCCATATCGGTTCCCGTAATCGGAAGGTAGCGATATTCCAGACCTTCTGAATCTTGCGATGAACGCGTCGCTGTATCTTTCAATACTTGGTCTATGCGGCCACGGTTGTGCTCGTCAATAGGGACAAGATTGACGGATACGGCATCAGAACTAATTCCAATTAAGGCATCTTTGCCAAGCAGCCGCAGGGATTTTCTTTCCTCCGCAACTCGCTCAGCTGCACGCGCATGTCGGCTTTTTCCCTGAGCGGAGTAGATGGATGCAGTGCGAACGGACCAACCACCCGGGCCTCCTTCTAGCTGAAGGAGGCGAGTGTCCAGTGCGCCAAAGTGAAGGGCCACCGGTGATGTCCGGGTGATTATTTTCAAGATTCGCGAATTGAAGGAGTCGTGAAGGCAGATTCCACTAGGACTGCATCGCTCTGTTGGCCAGAATCTGAGTTATGTGCGGTGGGTGCAGTTTCTGTGATTTCTTCAAGAAGAGTTGCAAGAAGCATGAAGCTAACCACGAAACACAGGGCCGCAAAAAAAGCTGGCAAGGGACGTTTTTGGAAGGGATCTCTCAAAGGTCAAAGATGGGGTTGCCGTTTGGAGTTTCTTCAGCCGTATTGGCTTTGAAGACTCCAGTCGTGGTGAACCAAACCCAGCCCGTGGAATCATCTGGGCCACCGAACTCTGAACTTGAGCTCAGGACAAGAATGGAATCCAGAGAGTTGTATGGGTTTGCGGGGATGGCCTCGGTGAGGTAGGGGCCATAAGGGAAATTTGGTGTGCCGGGTGCGGCAGAAGCGCCTAACTCGTCAGTAGAAAGGAGCAATTGGCTCCGGAACTCGGATTCACTCCACTGCTGGCCATCAAAGCCTGGAAGTTGTTCTTGGTGCTGGAAGGCGTAGTAATCAATCGCCGTTCGAATGCGCAAGAGTTCTTGCTGTGTTGAAGCCATACGAGCATCGGCCACCGTATTTTGAAATGTGGGAATAGCCATGCCGGCTAGGACAAGAATCAAGGCGGCAACAATGAGGGTCTCAATTAGAGTGAAGCCGGATTGAAGACTGTTTTTCATGGTTTCGGTCGCAAGAATTGGGGCCAATTGGCCACCGAACATCTTTCGACCGACCAGCAGGTCACTCTTTAGGGAAAAGCGACTTCCTACGGGGTGGCGTTTTCCGGAATCGGGCTAAAGCGAACCTAACTCACTTCATTTAAAGTGGTTAGAGGGACACCAATGCCGCGAACTAGGGCAGAAACTTTTTAGTTTCTTTGAGCTTTTTGGGGAGGTATTCCTCAATCACAAAGTTCAGCCCCCACTTGGCGAAAGCCTGCTGTTCAGCTCGAACACCCATCTTGAGCATTTGCTTGATGGCGGCTTTCCATTTGGGGTGAGCTTTAAAGAAAGGGTCGTTCTTCAAGGCATCTTTTGCCCGCTTGACATCAACGGGTTGAAGGGGGTGTGTGGCGTCTTCAAGCCCGAATTCCAGAATATCCTGAGGGGTAACTCCCATAAACGTTGCTTTGGGGACGCAAAATTTTGCATTCACATGAGCTGCTGCGCCGGAGCCGACTTTGAGGGTGCGATAAATGTTGCAAATCCCGTAGGGGTCGCAGTCAACAAACGCATAAACCGGAAGTCGCAGCTCTTCCGAAAGCCGTCGCACAAATCTACGGGTTGCTCGTGTCGGCACTCCTCCCATTTCAACCAAGATGCAGTTGGCGGTCCTCCAATAGCGATGATGATTGAGGCGTTGAAACATGCCGCCTGTTTCAATGACAATGACGAATTCCGCGGAAGTTTCAAAGCCCAAGTGATCTACGGAAGAAGGGACGGTGTAGGCACCGGAGCCCATGCTCGCACAATCCGAACGAATTGGATCGCCAGTCTCCGGATCCCGGTCAATCACGGTGAGGGCGCCGACAACAGAGCCGCCATGTTCCTCGGGAACGAAGCGCAGAATTTCTCGCGTAATCCCCTTCAATGAAAACATGCCCTCGATGTCATCAAGGACGGTGTCGGATTCCCGTTGTTCATTAAATTTGGCATCACCCCAGTTTTTGGAAACGTAGTAGGCTTCCCGCTTAGTGGCAAAGTCTTCGTCAGAGACCATGTCCTGAGCCAGGGACATTAAGCGAAGAGTCTGGGCAAAAGTTTTCACCGAATTGACATCCAAAGTTCGAGTCTTCAAATTTCCGGCAAGTTCAAAGTAGCCCGTCTTTTTGTCATAAGTCACATTTGCGAGGTTTCTTTGGGGCATTGTCATCGATGGCAATTTCCCCTTCTTCGAAACTTTTAGGACATCGGAGGCGGCTTCGTGAATCGAATCTAAGGCGACACCTTTTAGTTCTTCGGTGGTCTTGTCTACTTTGGCGGCAGCCGTTTTCTTCTTTACAGTTTTCTTTTTTGTTTTTCGAGCAGCCATTAGATTTTTCGAGTGGATTCCATGGATGTGCGGAGCTTTTCGACAAGATTCTCTCGTTCTTCGTTACTAATGCCTAAAATTTCCTGAAGACCAATTCCAACATGTGGAAGGTACTGTTCGATGTAAGTTCGTTTTTGAAATTCAGAGGCAACTTTTTTCCCTTTCCGAATATGAACGCCAAGTTTTCTGCCAGCTTCTTGGAGGGCAAGTTTTACTTCCTTGAGGATTTCTGGATAGGAGGCAATGGCTTCTTTTGCTTCGGAAGTAAAGGGAACCCAAACGCTTGCCATGTGAATCAAAATGGCCGCAGAGCCCACAGGGAGTGCCCCTTTGGATTGGGTGAGACCGTAGTTCTTCCACGCGGTTTGCATCACGGATTTTGTAAAACCACAGCCCGCTTGCTGAGAAAGAAGTGGAACCCTGTTCGCAAACCTAAGAATGCGAACGGGTTCGTCAGCGTTGCCAAGAAGATCTTCGGTGTCTGTTGTCCCCCGCTTTTTCCTCTTCTTCGTGATTTTTCCCTTATTGCTGACTTCCAATAAATCGTCTCCGGGCTTTGACCAAGCGATTCCAACTTCAATTTGGAACGGATTGCCTCGGTAAACAGAAGGAGGACGAGTGGAGACAGCGTAGAAGTCGGCATCACATTCCTTCATGAGACCTTCGGTAATGCGGTTCTCTCCAATCGGTGAGAGACAATTGGTGGGAGGGGCAGATATTTTTGTTTTTTGAATGGCACGGTAAAGGGCGTCCGCCTCTTCGCGAGCAACTCGACTTGGATAGGTGCGCTCATTTAGTTTGGTAGCCTTGATGATTTCTTGGGCTTTCTTTTTTCCGACACGGCAAAAATCTTCCTGAAGGAAGCCAATGAGCCAGCGCGAATTCGTTTCGCGGAGCATACGGATGAGTTCTCCGAGCTCAACGCCATATGGGTGAGGCTTAATCTCGTCAGGTCGATCCGGAATTTTTTTGACTGCACGCTCATAAACTCGGATTTCTTCACTTCCGGGTGCGAGATAATTTATGGTGCAGTGCGGATTTGCAACAGCAGTTTGCTTGATGTAGTCATCCACAGATCGTAAGCCACGTTTGTATGTGGCTTCCAGCTCCAATTCAAATCGAGTACCTTGTTTGAGGTGCCACTCCTTTAATTCGTCATCACTGGTAATGACGGGTTTGTTTTTTCGGGAGTCCATCTGCAGCTTGATGTGGTGGGCTTTCCCGCGTTTGGTTTTGGACGTAATGACTGCTCCTTTGCCAGTCGTCATTTGTCCGTAGAGGAGGGCCGCCGAAATACCGATGCCCTGTTGGCCACGGGATTGGCGGCGACTATGAAATTTTGAGCCGTAAAGTAGTTTGCCAAATATATTTTGAATTTGGGCTTTTACAATTCCGGGGCCGTTGTCTTCGACCATAATTTTGAAGCGATCTTCTTCGAGCTGGTGAATCTCAATAGATATCTCAGGAAGAATCCCAGCTTCCTCGCAGGCGTCGAGGGAGTTGTCCACGGCCTCCTTGATGGTGGTGAGAAGGGCCTTTTGTTTGTTATCGAATCCGAGCAAATGACGGTTCTTGGCAAAGAACTCAGAGACCGAAATCTCTTTCTGTGCCAGGGCCATTTCTTCGGCGGTGGAATGTTTTTTACGAGTTGCCAAGTCTTTGCCTCAAAAAGTTGGCACTAGTTTGCCGCGAGGGGAGGGCAAAATCCAGCGCGACAAGAGAAAGAAGGGCTCTTGTGGACCTAAACCCTTTAATGGAAAGGGAAAAAAGAAATCCGAAATCCTATGTAATGAAAAGCGACTTCCTAGCCGATGAAGGACTGATGCGCTTGATTTAGCGCTTTCCCCTCATC
>DLRM01000064.1 GCA_002500505.1 Planctomycetes bacterium UBA7888 | reverse complement strand
GGCTTGGCCGCTGCGCGGGGGGAGATTTGGTCTGCTTCCCCTCACCTTTCTGGCTTCCGTCGCGGCGGCGCAGAAGTTTTGAGTCCGGTTCCCGGTGCATTTGAAGTTGAACTGCCGCAATTGGGCGTGTGCAAGTTGCCCGTCATGGCGCGTCACGAAGCGGAACTTTGTGCGGTGGCGGTTGATTTGGCTCTTGCTCTGGGAGAAGACGCAAAAGACTTAAAACAACGCATTCCCAATTTGCCGCGACCTAATGGGCGCCTTCAAAAAAAAGAAGTTGGATCTTGGGTGCTATTAGATGACGCCTACAACTCTAGCCCAACAGCTGCTCTTGCTGCTATTGAAGTCCTTTCTTCTTGGCCGGGAATCGATTTCAAGGTTGCTGTCTTAGGAACAATGCACGAATTGGGGAATCTTGCTCCTCTTTACCACCGAACAGTTGGGGCGGAAGCGGCCCTCGCTGGTTTGGATTTATTGATTGGGGTGGGAGAAGGTGGGAGATGGATTTTAGAAGGCGCAAAATCCACCGGTTTGGGATTGAAAATGGAGTACTCTGAAAATGCCGTTGGAGCTTCTGGAAAGCTGAAAGAGCTTTGTCCGGAAGAGGCCCTTATTTTGCTAAAAGCCAGCCGCGCGGAATCGCTTGAAGAGGTCTTCGCATGATTACTTGGATTGTTCCTTGGCTGAGTGAGTTTTGGGGTCCTTTGCAGGCTCTTCAATACATCACGGTCCGGATTGGGTTGGCCGCAGCTTTTGCTTTTCTCGTAGCGGTCTTGCTCGGGAAACCTGTGATTCGTGCTTTAAGCCAAGCTGGTGTTCATGAAAACTCTGGCGCGAACGATGACCCTGAAGTTGCCGCGCGCCACAAGGCTCTTGGCAAATCAGAAATCCCCACAATGGGGGGCGTCTTCTGGGTAACTGCGATTTTGCTGAGCACCCTTCTTTTTGCGAACCCCTCCGAACTCTTAGTTTTGCTGGGTGCCGTTCTGTTGGTCGGGATGGGAACCTTGGGATTTTTCGATGATTGGGTGAAATGGAAACGTGAGGATGGCCGGAACGGATTGTCTCGTTCGACAAAAATGTTTGCGACCGTTCTCTTGGCGGGATATGTAGCGGGCATGTTGTGGCTGATGGGGGAGCGCACGGGTCGCCCTGAGATTGGCCGCATTTACTTCCCGATTTTGAAAGACTTAGTGGCCAATACCGAGAGCTATGGCTGGATTGGGTTTGGTATTTTTGTTCTCTTCGAATCCTTTGTCATTTTGGCAACGAGTCATGCAGCCAACGTTACAGATGGCCTGGACGGGCTTGCGGCAGGCTCCGCTCTGATAGCTTTTTCTGCGCTTACGATTGCGGTTTATGCGGTGAGTCACGCCGACCTTGCGGAATACTTACACCTTCCAATGATTCCAGGAGCGGGGGAAGTTGCAGTGATGGGTGGGGCCATGCTTGGGGCAACTCTTGGATTCCTTTGGTACAACTGTCACCCAGCCGAAGTATTTATGGGGGACAGCGGTTCCCTTCCGATGGGTGCTATGATTGGGTACATGGCTCTGGTTTCCAAGCAAGAACTTGTGCTCCCTCTCTTGGCTGGCGTTTTTGTTTTGGATGTGAGCACTAGCCTTCTCCAAATCACCTACTTCAAAGTCTCGGGTGGCAAGCGCCTGTTCCGGAAGGCCCCAATTCATCACGCTTTTGAATTGAAGGGGATGAGTGAATCTAAAATTGTGGCACGCTTTTGGATTGGTGGTGTGATTTCCGCAGCTATTGGACTTCTCCTCTTGAAAGTGCGATGACCCAAGCTCACTTACCCGTAAAGGCAACAGAAGCTATGAAGTCGGCCTTGCTTCCAATGTTGGGATGCGTGACTCTTTTAGCCTTTATGGGGCTTGCTGCTGGAGTTTCTGCCGCCCCTCCCGGCGAAGCTTGGGCAAAGATGGGAATCCATTGTTTGCACCTTGCGATTGGCTTAGGTGCCTTTCTTGTTTTGTTTTCTGCACCGGTAGAAGGTTTCAGGAAGATTGTTCCCGGCCTTTGTTTTTTGGTTTGGCTTGTTCTTTTGGGGATGAAGCTGATCCCAGGCTTTGGGCATGAAAGTCATGGAGCAACGCGATGGGTTTCGGTTGGCCCTATGTTGCTTCAACCTTCGGTGTTCTTGCAATGCCTTTGGCCGGCTTTGTTGGCGTCATGGATTTCGAAGGACCCGCTACGGATGAGCCAGCCAAGAGAACTTTGGCGACTGATGTTTTTATTTGCGGCTCTGATGTTGCCCGTGCTTCTTCAGCCTGACTTCGGTTCCATCTTGATTTTGGCTGGGGCAACAGGAATGGTGCTTTTTTTCTCTGGTGCACCTTTGAATTTTTTGCGGCAGCTCATCCCTCTTCTCTTGATAGCTCTGGTATTGATGTTATTCCTCTTTGATCATGTTGATGCCCGCCTCGCCAGTTTCTTTGGTGGTGAGACCGGTTATCAAGCTCAACACGCTGAAGAAGCTTTTGCTGCAGGGGGCCTCACCGGAGTCGGCCCCGGGCTTGGCGTGATGAAGAACGGTCATGTTCCCGAAGGCGATACCGATTACATCCTTGCTTTGATTGCTGAAGAGTGGGGACTCGTTGGCACAGGGCTCGTATGGGCCCTTTTTGTTTGCTTTACCCTCTTTGGTCTGCGCGCCGCTCGCCGTGCAGAGTGCCGCTACGGCGCGATTTTGATGGCCGCCGCCGTTTTGATGGTTTCCATGCAGGCCGCCCTCAACATGGCCGTCGTGACAGGACTTGTTCCGCCTAAGGGTCTTCCGTTACCCTTTGTAAGTCGCGGAGGTTCCTCCATCATCTCACTGTCTGCCCTTCTTGGCCTTGCTGTTCGCGCGGCCCTTGAAAGGCGACGCTCCAAAGTACCCGTTTCCGAACTCATCCAGTGGACCGAATCCAACGCTCTGGCTTAATCAGTCTCCTCCTCCTTTTGGGAGTGGGAGCCGCTGGCATTCTTGTCGGCCCCCGTAAAGTTCAACCTGATGAAGCGACCCCTGATGAAGTGGTCCTTCAACCGGGAGAGCTTCCATCGGTGGAACTCCTTGCGCCTGCTCAACGGCGCCTCTTCGTAGATTCGGCGCGCTTTGCGGCTGAGCCGGTGAACCATCCACTAAACGGTGGAGGTGGACGTAGCATCAATGACTCCACGTCTTGGACTCCCGAGTCCGCCGTGGCTTCCAAGCCAACGGTCAATTTGCCAGACCCCGCTATGGCAAGCCTGAAGAACTTGACAGGTGGGACGGCTAGGAGTTTGGACTTGGGCCCGGAATTAGTGGACACACCTCATCACACCGAGGTAGAGCGCACGGGGAGGGTAATCCGTGTGCGAGAATACGAAACCTTGGGAGAGATTGCCGCGCGGGAGTTGGGCTCGAGTGCTCGATGGACTGAGATTGCCAATCTAAATGGGATTCGAGATCCGAAAAGTATTCGTGTGGGACAGGAACTTATGATTCCTTCTGCCGAAGAGCTGCAAACCAACAAGAAAGGCGCGGAACAGAATTCTAATGTTTCCCTTCCCGACTCGAATGGTTGGCGCACATATATCGTTCAGTCGGGCGATGTAGCCGGAAAGATTTCCCAGAAGGTTTATGGCACTGCCAAACTTTGGGAAGGCATCCTTGAAGCGAATGACATCTCGGATCCCCGCGAGCTCCGAGTAGGTCAAAAACTTCGCATTCCCCCCAAACCCTGAGCGAAGGCTTGGGCAACTCTTTCGACATCCCCTCAGTCGAGCAGAAACGATTCCTGTTCGTGGGCGGAGGCACTGGTGGCCACCTCACCCCGGCACTTGGTCTAGCAGAAGGTTTGCAGGAACGCGGCCATAAGACCTTCTTTCTCTCGAGTGGTCGATCGGTTGAGGAAGACTACCTCTGTCATGCGGGAGAATGCGCTTCCCTTGGGGTAGATGAAAGCTCTTTGCCTCGCCCGCTCCCTCTAATTCCCGCTCTCTTCCGCGCTCGGACCCATGGCAAGAAGTTTCAACCGGATGTTGTGATTGGGCTTGGAGGCCTTTGTGGGTGCGCAGCTCTTTCTGCTCGCTTGGGCGCGCCGCTAGTTTTATTAGAAGGCAACCGGGTCGTGGGGCGTGGTGTTCGGCTCATGCAAGGCTTTGCAAAACACACGCTGACTTTATTCGAAGACACGGCCGAACATTTGAAATCTGGTCTTTGGGTGGGGCCCTTAGGCCGTCACTCGCTCCAGCCTGTCTCTGCTCACGAGGCACGTGAGCATTTTTGTCTCCCACAGGACTCGACCATTCTTCTCTTGATGGGTGGCTCGCAAGGTGCTGCACAACTCAATGACTTTGTTGCTGAAAATGCGGCAACCCTTGCTCAGAGAAGTGTGGCGCTCTTGGCTCTTTGTGGTCCGGGCAAAGCCGAGAAGTTACGTAAAGCTGCGAAGGAAGCCGACTTGCCTGCTGTTGTGCTCGATCACTGCAAAGAGATGGGCCTCGCTTACTCTGCTGCCGATTTTGTTTTGTGTCGCGGTGGCGCTTCTACGGTTGCCGAGCTTTGGCTCCATCGTGTACCTTCCATGATTGTGCCTTACCCGTGGCACAAGGATCGTCAACAGGAGCACAACGCACAAGCGCTTGGCAAGGGAACGGTAATCACGGATTCTCTTGGAGCTGAATCTGGTCAACATTTGCTCAACCTTTTGGGTAGCCAGGAACGCTTGGCATCCATGCGTGTTGCCTTGGAAGACAACGCGCCGCCGGATGGGCTCCCTCGCGCTCTTTCCCTTTTAGAGAATTTGGCTGGGATTTCTTCCGCCCAACCAGGAACCTTGAGTGCATTGGCTCAAGGCGGAAAATCTACGGCTTTCTTGGCGGGTGCTGGTGGGTGTGGCATGCGCGGCTTGGCAAGTTTTCTTTTAGAAAACGATTGGGAAGTTTGGGGGGCGGATTCCAAACCGTTTTCCGACTCCGATTCGTTAATCAAAGCGGGCCTTCGTCCGTTGGGAGTTGGGCAGCTAACCCCCCAAGTTTCCTTAGCGGTTCGTTCCGTTGCCGTTCCAGAGACGGACCCTCAGTTCCGTGCTGCCTGCGAAGCGGGTGCCCGGGGATTGGTCTATTCAGAACTTTTGGGGGAGATGACCCGCCTCCGCCCGACCTTGGCGGTTGCTGGGTCGCATGGGAAGACGACCATTACGGCTTGGATTGCTTATGGCCTACGTTTGGCGGGTCGGGACCCTGGCTTCTTGGTAGGTGGGGGCGTGCCGCAGTTAGGAGGGTCGGCTTCCTGGGGAACATCCTCGGAGCCTCTTGTTGCGGAGTCGTGCGAGTATGCTCGTACATTTCATAAACTTTCTCCGAAATGGGTTGCGCTTTCCAATGTAGATGCCGAGCACCCAGACACCTACCCGACCGGTTATCCGGAGGTGGAAGAAGCTTTTCGCATATTCTTGTCCAAACTGCCCGCTGATGGCGTGGTTTATGCGAGCCCTGAAGCCCCTGATTTGTCTGACTCAACTCCAGCGCAGTGGTGTCTCGCAGAAGAGCTGCCGAAGGATTGGAAAGTCGGGCTTGCTGGGAGACACAATCGTCTGAATGCCGCTTTGGTTCGAACCACTCTTCTCGCTCATGGCATTTCAGAGGAACATGTTTGCGAAGCAATAGCTTCTTTTAGGGGTGCTGACCGTCGTATGGAAGAACTCGGAACGCTCAATGGCGCTCCTGTTGTGAGCGATTACGCCCACCACCCTGTTGAGGTATCGGCCACCTTGGAAGCCGCCTCGGAGATGTGGCCAGGCCGTCGCTTGGTGGTCGCTTTTCAACCTCATCAAGCGCGGCGTTTTGACCGTTTTAGGGTTGAATTTTCCAAGGCCCTTGATCGTGCCGACGCCTTGGTCCTTTTACCGCTTTACCGCGCCCGTGACCCTGAAGATTTGCGGCCAGAAACGGGAGAACTCCTAGCTCCCCTTCAAGCGCGGCGGAAGCGAGACATCTTCGTGGCCGAAGATGCCTCGATTGCTGCAACTTGGCTCCAAAGTCATGTTCAAGGCGAGGATATCCTTCTCTGCTTGGGCGCTGGAGACATTGACTCTTTTGCACGCTCCCTCACTTTAGGGTATGAACGAGAAAAAAATTCAGGAGTACGCCGAACTTTGCGCACTGAGACGCAAGGTTTCTCTGCGTGATTTTTGTGCACTCCGAATAGGGGGCGAAGCGGAGCTGTTTTTCGAACCGGCGAAGCCCGAGCACATGGGGGCTTTGTTGACACAGCTTTATGCCGACCGGGTTGATTGGTTCATTCTTGGCGGCGGCGCCAATGTTTGTTTCCCGGATGAGGGTCTTTCAGTTGTTGTTCATACCGGAGCCATGCGCCGTATGTTTCGCGAAGAGAACACCATTCGAGTTTGGCCAGGTGTCACCATTCAACAACTTGTTCGGGCAACATCTGAGCTGGGACTTTCCGGCATGGAAAGTTTGATGGGGGTGCCAGGGAATCTTGGCGGCGCCATCGCAATGAATGCCGGAACTGCCGATTGGGGTATTTGGGAACTTGTGGCAGAGGTAACCCTTTGGACCCCTGACGGATTAGTTTCCAAAACGAGAGAGGACGTCCAACCCTCTTACCGCCACGGAAATCTTGGTGAAGGTGTCTTACTCGAAGCTCTGCTTCAATTTGAGAGCCGTAATCCCGCCCAAATCAAAATAAAGCAAGAGAGCTTACTTCGCAAGAAAAGTCAAACCCAACCCGTTACTCTTTCGAGCGCTGGTTGTGCCTACAAAAATCCTCCTGGTGATAGTGCAGGTCGACTCATCGATTCTTCTGGTCTTAAAGGGACAACCGTAGGTGGAATGAGTGTCTCGGAGCGCCACGCTAACTTTATGGTGAATGACGGGTCTGCCACTGCCCATGATTTTTTAACCCTTTTAGAGAAAGTGGAGGCCACTGTTTTCCAAGAACATGGAGTGAAACTTGAACGTGAAATTGTGATTGTGCCGGCCCGATGAGGATTGGGCTTCTTTTCATTTTCTTCTGCGTTTCATCCTGCCAAGTCCCTGACCCGCAATCTATCCCCAAAATGTCTTCTCCCGAATTTTCGTCACCACGCCCTTCTGTATTAGGGCATTCGATTCTCTCCGATTCATCGGGGGAGCGGTTCCAGCTTCTCGAAGGGGAAGAGCTTTTGTTGGAGGGCACTCTTGAAGAGTGCGAACAGAAACTCGCAGAGCGTCTTTTTCAACGCTACGGTGAAGGCAGGCCCAACTTGCCTCTCCCAACCCTTGGGGGGCTTCAACTTTGGGCGGATGTCTTTTGGCGGGGTGGATGGCGGATTCAGGAACATGTATACGCTGGATACTTTCGCCTCATTTCTCCCGATCGAGTGCGCCATGCGTGGGGAACTTGGGAAGAATGCCGTAGTGCTTTTGAAGGTATTCGCATTTCTGAAAACTTGCCGGAGGCTTCGGAGCGTTTGGTCATCTTTTTGCATGGTCTAGGTCGAGCTGGTGGTTCCTTTGCTTCCATGCAAGAAAGGTTGGAGGTTTCAGGGTTCGATGTCGCCACATTGGTTTATCCAAGTACCCGCCGCTCTTTGGATGAACATGCTCAACAACTTGCGCACCTTTTGGACCGGGTCGAAGGGGTTCTCGAAGTTTCTTTCGTGACGCATAGCTTGGGTGGACTCGTTGTAAGGACTTTGTTGGCGCGGCAGGGCGATGCTTGGCGCACACGCTTGCGTTTGGGGCGAATTGTCATGCTTGCTCCCCCTAGCCAAGGTTCCGCGGTTGCTGAGACCTTGAAAGACTTTATGCCCTTTGAGTGGCTTGCCGGTCCAAGCGGCCAAGATGTGACTGCGAGTGGAGTAGAGGCGGAGCGTATACCCGTTCCCCCCTGCGAGTTTGGTGTGATTGCTGGTGGAAAAAACGATGACCGTGGGTGGAATCCCCTTCTGGTGGGAGACGATGATGGCGTGGTCACAGTCGAGGAAACTCGTCTCCCCGGTGCTACCGACTTTCTCCTCGTTGAGCGGGCTCACACCTTCATCATGCGCGCACCTGAGGTGGTTGAGGCCACCCGCAATTTCCTCTTGGCGGGAATCTTCTCCAAGTCTGGCGAATAAGCTCCTCTTCCTTTAAGCTGGAAATGCCCCCGGGTTCACTCTCAACCCCTCCTGTCCTATGCGTTTTCTTTCGTTCTTGTTTCTCTTTTCGACCCCTCTTCTTGCGCAGAACTCCATTGGCGATGGAGGACCGGGTAGTGGTGGCCTGACTCCTTCCCTGTCGTGCCCTCAAGCTTGGATGGGTCGCCCCAGTTTTAGTTTTGAAATCTCAAATGGTCTGGGTGGCGCCCAAGCTTACTTTGGTATTTCCGCCCGCCCCGACATTGCTACTTTTAATGGTGCGCCTTTATGGATGGATTTAAGCGCAATGGTGTTTACTCAGCCCCTCCTCCTTAATGGGGCAGCTGGAACTCCAGGCGCGGGATCGGCAAGTATTCCCCTCGCTGTTCCTCCTATGAACCCTTTACTGGTTGGCCGCAGTTACTTCGCTCAAACTGCTGTCAGGGACAGTGGAGCAATGGGGGGATGGGCAACTACCAATGGAATTGAAGTGATTCTCACTTTGCAGCCTCAAGTATTTGTAGGCTGTAACGCCGGTTACAACAGCCCTTGGTATTTAGTGGACGGTCTTCAGCACCAACTTTCTGACAATGGGAGTGTTTATTTTAATATCCATGGCGCAGCTTATACCCCAGGTGGCATGGATCTTTTCGTTCCGATCATGAGAGATTCCATTCAACATGCAAACTTCCAAAGTGGAAGTGCTGTTTGGAGCACTTTTGCGACACTTTGGGATTCTGCTTATGGAATGGAGTATGACCCGGATCTCAAGCGGCTTTGGTCTTTGGTGAAGGATGTCAGTACAGGGCAGTATGAGTTGACGGGATACGATGCAGATTCGGCAAGCCCGAATTATGGTTCGATTATTGCGCGCACGAATGGCGCCAACGCTCTTGGTCACGTTGAAATTTGGAGCATGGCTCCTAATAAAAAGCTTGCCGCTGTTCACCAAGTTTTTGGGGATGATATCTATATTTGGAACTTGGACCCGGCGAGTCCAAATTATCTTCAAAAAATCATGACTGTTGAAGTGCCCAATCATGGTGGTTCCATGTTCGTTGTCAACACCGATTCCGCATGGTCCAGTAATGGGGGCGAATTGTTCGTCGCAATTCAGCACACGGGGAGTGTCAATGGAGAAATCGCGCGCTACTCTTTTGGCCAAGGTGCTTGGATTGACCACAACACCCTGCTGGCTGGAGTGCAGGACATAGGAGAAACTTCTGACCCGCCTGTCATGCTGGGTTCTGCGCCGACTTGTCTTTCTGCTTCAAACGTTGATGACTTTATGATTGTTTCTGGATTTGGTAACAATGCTGCAACGAGTGCGCAGGGGTGGGTAACGCGCTTGGACTATTCCCCTGGCCAAGGAACAGGTTTTCAAATCATTTCATCTCCATCATTAGATTTAGAAGAAGCCTGGGAGTGTTCTCTTTCCCCCGAGGAAGACGTCATTGCCGTAGGCACTTATGGAGCCATTGCCGGTGACATCCAATTCCTGGATGCGAGCACTCTGTCGCCAATTTCTGGGATCCAGCTTCCGAACGCTCGCAATGTCAGCACCCTCGCTTGGCGGTAGGGGGGCAAGAGGGCGGCTTTGAAGGGGAAGGCTTGTGGCCAATCCTCAACCCAGCACTGATAGAATCCCAGTCCCGCGCGGCCCAGGTACGGCTGGCGGGAAACGAAAATGTCGCTTCCATTCGAACCCCAAAACGGTCCCGTCTCCCTCGAAGCCCTCCGCCACTCGGTCAGCCACATTATGGCCGATGCGGTTTTGCGCATCTTTCCGGAAGGAAAGGTGGCGATTGGTCCTCCGATTGAGCATGGTTTTTACTATGACTTTGATTTGCCCCGCGCCCTCACGGATGAGGATCTTCCCGCCATTGAAGAGGAAATGCGCAAGATTTTGGCTGAGGCTGGGGAGTTCACTCGTTCAACCATGACGCGTGAAGCCGCCGCTGCCCAATTTGCAGAAAACGGCCAAATCTACAAGGCCGAACTTCTAGAGGACATTCCAGAGGACGACGAAGTCTCGTTCTATGACCACGGCACTTGGGCTGACTTGTGTGCCGGTCCCCATGTGGAGTCCGCCTCTCAAATCCGAACTGACTCATTCAAACTTCTCTCTGCTGCTGGAGCTTATTGGCGGGGCGATTCGGAGAAAG
This sequence comes from Planctomycetes bacterium UBA7888, assembly GCA_002500505.1. GTDB lineage: Bacteria > Planctomycetota > UBA1135 > UBA1135 > UBA1135 > UBA7888. The sequence goes on along the minus strand of DLRM01000064.1, from coordinate 55,077 downwards.
CCATGCTTCAACGCGTCTACGGGACAGCGTGGTGGAACAAGAAGGATCTCAAAAAATACATGGCCTTTTTGGAAGAAGTTCAAAAGCGCGATCATCGAAAGCTGGGCCGCGAATTGGATTTGTTCTCCCTAAATTCGGACTTTGGTGCAGGCCTTGTCTTTTGGCACCCCAAACTTGGTCATGTACGGCGCACTCTAGAGCAGTGGTGGTGGGATCTTCATCAGGCACGTGGCTATTGGCCGGTTTACACCCCTCATGTTGCAGGGGAACCCGTCTTCCGTCAATCGGGCCACCTCCAAAACTACGCCGACATGATTTGGGCACCGATGGATGTGGATGGACGCCCACATCGCGTTAAGCCGATGAACTGTCCAGCCCATGTTGCGATTTTCAATTCCCGGCGGCACAGTTACCGCGACCTGCCCAAGCGCTTTGCCGAGTTGGGAACGGTTTATCGCTACGAGCCCAGCGGAACATTGCACGGCATGTTGCGCGTTCGCGGTTTCACCCAAGACGACGCCCACATTTTCTGTACTCCGGACCAACTTGAAGACGAGCTGGTGGATGTCCTCAAATTGGTGCACACGATCCTGTCTACTTTTGGTTATGAGTACACCGCTTATTTGGCGACTCGCCCTGAAAAGTATTTGGGTACGGACGAAATCTGGGAGCACGCCCTGGATTCTTTGAAAGGTGCGGCTTCACGCCAAGAACTTCCTTTAGAAGACGATCCTGGTGGCGGTGTTTTTTACGGTCCGAAAATTGACTTCAAACTTCGCGATGCACTTGGACGAGAGTGGCAAGGCCCTACTGTTCAGGTTGACTTCAACCTACCTGAGCGATTCGATTTGGAGTTCAACGACTCCGACAACGAACTCAAACGGCCCGTCATGGTGCACCGTGCCATCTTTGGCTCCCTCGAGCGATTTGTGGGGGGCTTAATCGAGCACTTTGCCGCTTGGTTCCCAGTGTGGATTTGTCCCACTCCGGTTGCAGTCTTGCCCATTACCGAAGAGCAAGAAGAGGCTGCACGAGAGTTACAGGCTCAGATTCAAGAAGCCGGTTTTAATTGTGTTCTCAAGACGGATGGCCCTCTGCGCAAGCGCGTGAGAGAATCTGAGTTGGAGAAAATCCCCTATATGGCGGTCCTCGGTGGCAGGGAGGTTGAAGAGTCTGCCGTTAACCTTCGTGTGCACGGTGTGAAGGAGCAGAGAACGCTCTCAACGGGCGACTTCCTCGCTCTCCTAGCTGAAAAACGGGATACCAAGTCTTTGGAGTATTGATGGCCGAAGTAAAACGCATTCTCATCACCGGTGCAACCGCTGGTATTGGGCGTGCGTGTGTGCATGTCTTTCATGCTGAGGGTTGGGAGGTTTGGTGTTGTGGCCGCAGGGAAGATCGTTTGGGAAAGCTTCAATCGGAACTTCAAGAACGCATTCACACTTTCCCCTTGGATGTTCGCGAAAGCCATGCGGTAGAAGGAGCACTTTCAGAAGTCCCTACTCCTCACCTTCTCCTCAACAATGCAGGCCTGTCTCGCGGATTTGAACCTCTTTGGGAGGGAAAGCTTGAAGACTGGAATGAAATGTTAGACACAAATGTCAAAGGACTTTTGCATGTGTCTCGCGCCATTCTTCCGCGCATGATTGAAAATGGTGGGGGACAAGTCATCAACATTGGTTCCATTGCAGGCCATGAAGCCTATCCCAATGGCGCCGCCTATTGCGCCTCGAAGCACGCCGTTACCGCTATTACGCGTGCATTGCGTAAAGATGCTTGCGGTACGGGTGTTCGGGTCAGTTCGGTGGACCCCGGCCTTGTGAATACCGAATTCTCTACAGTTCGTTTTCATGGCGACACCGAACGCGCTGGCCGCACCTACGAAGGCATGACTCCTCTCGCGGCTGAAGATGTCGCTGAAACGGTTTTGTGGGTTGCAACCCGTCCCGAGCATGTCAATGCGGCTGAAGTACTTCTTTTGCCGACTGACCAAGCCTCCGCGGGAATCGTTCACCGCAGGTGAGATGACAATCCTCCCTCTCCTTGCGCTCTCCTGTTTTCCCTCACTTTCTTTGGGTTTTCCCCAGGAGAAAGCACCGAATCTTCGGGAAACGCGCAAGCTTGTGAATGAATTTTTTTCTTTGAACTTCCAGGAAGAGCCCGAAGCCCAGAGGGGCTTAGAAATTGTTCAGCAACTCGACTCTTTTCCTCTCGATACCAGCTCCAAGAAGAAGCGGTGGAGGAAGGAGCTTCTTAAAATCGCTTCTAAGCGATCTGAGCTAACAAAGAAAGCTGGCGAATATTGGACTTGGGAAGAGGAAGGTCGAGGCCGTTTCATTATTGGGGGAGAAACCAAGAAACCGAAAGCTTTGCTCATTTCTTTTCACGGGGGCGGAATTGGGAGTGCGGATGCCAGAGGCTCTTTTGGTAACCACAATGCTCCCGCAAAAAAACTAGGCTGGCTGGCCATTTTCCCGCAAGCCCTTGAGGCGACAGAATACGGTTGGACGGATTCAGGAACGGAGGAGTGGGTTCTTGGTCTCATGGAGTCGGCACTTCGAACCTGGGATATCCCCCACGATCAGGTTTTCTTCGGTGGCCATTCCATGGGGGGATATGGGACCTGGGTGCTCGGTGCCCACCATGCTGACCGCCTTGCTGCAGCAGCTCCCTCTGCTGGTGCTCCAACTCCCGTCTATAACTATCAGAAGGAGCTCATTGATATCCAGGAGGGAGTCATTCCCAATGTCCGAAACCTTCCCATGGTTGTTTTTCAATCGTTAGACGATTTACAGGTTCCGCCCGACATCAACCAGTTTGCTGTCCAACGCGTCACAGAAGCCTGCGAGAAGTGGGGTGGCTACTCAGATTTCACCTATTGGGAGGTTAATGGTGTGGGCCACGGTGCCCCTCCAGGTGGTTCAATCGCGCAGCTGGAGAAGATAAAACCATTCTCTCGTATCCCCTTCCCCAAGAAATTGGTGTGGCAACCTGCCCTAGATTGGAAACGCCGATGGTATTGGCTTTATTGGCCCCAACCGCGATTAGGGGAAACCATGATTGTGCGCATGGAAACAGACTCCAATAGTATTTTTGTTGAGAGCAATACAAAACCCATGGGCCTTCAGATTTTTCTTCCTGGCGAACTGTTCAATTTGAAAAACGAGGTCACTGTTTTTTACAACAAAAAAGAAATCTGGAAGGGTAAAGGTGAGCCTACATTAGGTTCTCTTTTGCTGTCTTCTACTTACGGAGATGAGCAAATGCTTCTTGATTCTAGAATATCTCCCTTTTGATGCCTTTCGTCCGCTAAGCTACAAACCCATGAGTAAACCCATCCCAACTGTTGAGTGGCTGCACATCTGTGACCACGCTTTCCGCGACGAATTCGGAAAACTTTGCATTATTGGAATGTTTGACGCCCTCCATTCGCAACAGTTGCCGGGCCGTTTGCCGATGCTTTCCGTAGCGATTGGCGTAACGGATGGGGAAGGGCAGTATGAAATCGCCCTTCAAGTTCAGGCACCTTCCGGAAAGACTGTGGACATGGCTCTTCCCAACCTTCAATTGTCGGCCCGGAATCAAAAGCAACGCGCAGTCATTCGCCTTGCCGGGATGCCTTTTGAAGAATTTGGCACTTACATCTTTCGGCTCAAGATTGACAACCAACCAGTAGATTCTCCTGCCCACTTCCTGGACCACCTTCAGGCTCCGCAGCAGCCTGGCCAATCTCCAGGCCAGGCACCGCCCACCATTCCACCACCTCCAGGATTTAATTAATCAGCAGGGCTTATCTTGTGGCAATGATTCAAGAGCCGATGGCCGTATTGGCAGTTTTACTGGGGGTTTTGGCCCTTCTTTTTTCAGTAAACGCCACCGATTTAGGAAGCCGCATTTTTAAGATTTTCCCTCTATTGGTCTTTGCCTACTTTGTGCCCACCACCTTGAGTAATCTGGGAGTGATTCCAGTTGACCACGATTTTGAACTTTATGTTTTTGTGAAGTCCTGGCTATTGCCAGCTTCTCTTGTGCTGCTAGTTTTGTCTGTGGATGTACCAGCGATTCTTGGTTTAGGCCGTTCTGCTGTCGCTATGTTTTTGGCCGCGACGGTGAGCATTGTTATTGGGGGGCCCCTGGCGTTCTTGCTCCTAAAAGGGCTTGTCCCCGTTGAGATGGGGGACCAAGCCTGGAAGGGGCTCGCTGCTCTTTGTGGGAGTTGGATTGGCGGTGGGGCAAACTTTACCGCAATTGGAGAATCTGTTGGGGCTACCGATTCAACTCTTTCCCTAATGGTTGTGATTGATGTTGCCATTGCAAACATTTGGATGGCCTTTCTCTTGGCCTTTGCGGGGCGAGAGAAAGCGATGGATGCAAGGATGGGTGCGGATCGAACGGCGATTGACCGTGTACGTAAAAAAGTTGAATCTTTTCAAGCAGAGGTTGATAGGCCTACAAATCTTCCCGACCTGCTGACTATGTTGGGCTTGGCCTTTGGTGTTACAGCAGTTGCAAAATGGAGTGCACCTTACTTGCCAGAAAGCGAAATTGTTTCGGAATTTACATGGGTGGTTATTATTGTGACTTCAGTTGCAATGCTTTTTTCTTTTACTCGACTTCGTCGACTTGAGGGTGCCGGTGCAAGCAAGTTGGGAAGCGTTTTCCTTTATCTTTTAGTTGCCACGATTGGGGCCAAGGCAGAGTTTTCAAAGGTGATGGAGCCTGAAAATGTTGGATTACTCACTATTGGCGCCCTCTGGATGTGTTTTCACATTTTGATTCTCATGGGCGTTCGCCGTCTAATACGAGCACCAATCTTTTTTGCTGCTGTTGGTTCCCAGGCCAATGTTGGCGGTGCTGCTTCAGCACCAATTGTTGCATCAGCGTTTCACCCAGCTCTTGCTCCGGTCGGGGTTCTTTTGGCGGTCGCAGGCTATGTCCTTGGGATTTACGCTGCCCTTTTATGCGCATCTCTCCTTTCATGGGTTAACACCATCAGTATCACATAGTCAAACCAAGGCGCCCTGTAAGGCCCATCGAGGGACTCTTTGTTACACTTGTTTCATGACATTCAATCGAGTTTTTTCTTCTTGTTTCCTCCTTTTTCTTGTTTCCTGCTCATTCAGTATTAAGAGGGAAACATCGGGGCAAAACGGGAAAACAACCACTGTCAGAAAAATATCGGAATCCCTAGAGGGCGACGTGGTGCTCAAGTCAACAGTTAGGCGACTCGACTTCGAGGAGATTGAGGGTAGGCGTGACTGGCGCTGCCGCAGCTTTGTTTTGGACATTCGGAATGGAGACACCCTTTTTTCCTTTGACGACACCATCCTTCACTTCCCTGGCTCTATATCGAAAGGAGAGAAAATGGTTGTGGAAGGTAAGTTCGCTTCCGAGTCTTTTTCTCTAATTTTCCCTGGAACCAATTCTGACGCACCCAAGGTTCTGGAATGGGTTGGTGATCACGTCATTTTGGATGGAGAGGCTTACGAGGACTTGGAGGTTGGTGAGTACACTTACGCACAAGGAAAACTTGTTCAGTAGTGCCCGTAACACAATCGTTGTAATCCGCTCTGCTGGGATTTCTTGCCGATAAATGCGGAAAAATCTTCCCATAGATTGGGTAGATGTTTGAAATGGTCGGGGAGACAGGATTTGAACCTGCGACCCCCTGCTCCCAAAGCAGGTGCGCTACCAGGCTGCGCCACTCCCCGAACCAAAAGGGCCGCACAGGATAGCGACGCGGCACGGCATACGCTAACGATTCAATTGGAGAAAGAAGTCTCGAAGGCTTTCCGGGGTGGTATGCAGATGAGCATGCGTGGCGGCTCCGCATTGAAGAGCGCGCTCGCAATGCAGCTTCTGGTCGTCAATAGCAATCACGATTTCCACAGCATTGTCCAAGTGCGCTTCAGCGATTTTCCGTGCCTTTAGCCACATAGAAGCGTCTTCCCATTTCGGCCGGACATCCTGCTGATGGGAGCAGACGGCCTCAGCCATAAGGTCTTCCAAGCCAAAATCCACAGCGCAGGCCCTTTCTCGCCAGGGGTCCGTATCGCTCACCACCACCAAGGTCGTATTTGGTTGGGCGAGAGCACCACGGAGAAGAGCAATGGTTTCAGGGACGGGAGTGAAGATGCAAGGCCAGAGTTCTCGGAGGGTGGGAAGGTGTTTTGGGCTCAGCTGAAGCAAGCGGAGCAGTTCGCTTGAAAATTCCTCTTCGCTCAGTGCGCCGCTTTCAAATCCTTTTCGCACATCATCTAAGTCCGCAACACATTTCTTGGGGAAGGGTCGCTCGAGGACTTCTTCAAAGCGATTAGGGAAACGCTCTCGATTAAAATCAACCATGACCATCCCTAAATCGCAAAGAATAGCCGTAGAGCCAGGAGTGAGAGTGGAACCCCATTGAGATTCAGGCAGCATTTCAGATTCGAGCTTTGCGGGTCGAGGCTTTGGGGGAATCACGTCCTATTTCGCTGTTTCGGTATAGTTTTTTCATCCACTCGATAGTGGAAATAGCTGGCTTTGGTTTCTCTTTCGATTTCAGACAAGTTATATGGCCGGACTTTTCCGGCAACAATCACATGGATGTGATTCCCTGCAAGAGAAACGAGTTTTTGAAGCATCGGGGCGCCCTCTTTAGCGGTAGGACAACCACCAGAAGTAAGGACGCTCTCGAAACCCATTTTGATAAGAGTGGATAAGTTTTCCTCGAGATTTTCGCATGCATCAAAAGCCTTATGGAATGTGACTGGAAGAGGGTGGCATTCCTCTAAAAGAGATTGGCACCCTTCAACGTCGATGTTTCCATCTTTCAGCAAACCTAATACAAAGCCATCTACTTTGTTCTCTTTGAACCAGGAAATTTGCTGAATCATCTCCTCCAGAGTTTGAGAGTCTGCCACAAAGGGGCCAGGATGAATTCGAATCATTGCTCGGATGGGGAGCGGAACTTTTTCCCTGATAGACAAAAAGGTCTTTTGGCCAGGTGTTAACCCGTCTAGGTCCAGGCGGGAGCATAATTCCAAGCGATCTGCATCCTCATGCTCGACTAGAATTGCCTGCTCCAAGTTCTCAACACATCTTTCGATTCTCATTGAAGCCGCATCCTAGGCCGAACTGCTTAAAAGACCAAGAATTGAAAGAAAGTTTCATTACACTGAAAACGCATGACCACCACCACCCCGGGTCGTCGCCTCGGCGATTTTGAGCTCATTCGTGAGTTGGGGAGTGGGGGTATGGGGACGGTTTGGGAAGCTGTGCAGACCTCTTTGGGGCGTCGGGTGGCTCTCAAAATTCTTGCTCCGCATATTGCGATGTCGCCGACATCGCTCCAACGCTTCCAGCGTGAGGCTATGGCTGGTGCTCGACTTTCCCATTCCCACATTGTGGCTGTACACCAGGTTGGTGAAGCTGAAGGCGTTCATTTTATAGCTCAAGAGTTGGTGGAAGGAGGCTCCTCCCTCTCCGGCCGCATCAAAGCAGATAGAAATCTTTCTGAGTTACCCGCAGACTATTACGAGAAGGTTGCCAAACTTTTTGCCCAAGTCGCTGATGCCCTTCAACAAGCCCACGATGGCGGCATCATCCATCGGGATGTCAAACCGGCTAATATTCTTTTGACTAAAGAGGGCGACCCGAAGATTGCTGACTTTGGGTTGGCACAAGTGGAAGACGCACTAGAGCTCAGTCGCACGGGAGAATTTTCTGGCACACCGTTTTATATGTCACCTGAGCAAGCGATGTCGAAGCGTATTGGTATCGACCACCGAACAGATGTTTTTAGTCTGGGCGTCTCACTATGGGAAGCTTTAGCTCTTCAGCGCCCCTTTGAGGGCGATACAAGTCAGCAGGTTCTAGAAAAAATTATTATGGAGGATCCGCCGGATCCCCGAAAGATTCGCTCGCGTTGTCCGCATTCCTTGGCGGTTATTTGTTTGAAGGCAATGGAAAAGGAAAGTAGTCGACGTTTTCAGTCCATGAAGGATTTTGCTGCGGACTTACGGCGATTTTTGGCCAATGAACCGATTCTAGCCAAACCGCCAAGCCTCCTTTACCGGGGGTGGAAGTGGACCTGTCGCCACTCTGTGGCTTCTTTAGCCTTGAGTGCCCTTATATGTGGGCTACTAGTCAGTCTTTTCTTTTGGAGGCAATCACTTCAAAGCCAAAAGACTGCAGTAGCGGCGGCGGATGCTCTACAGGGAATGATTGCGGCTCTTGAGCCTACTGGAACCACAAATAGTCCGGAGAGAATTCAAGAAATCCTTGCCACGGCAGAAACCTTGGTTCGTTCTGAGGTTACGGGGCCAAGCATGCGGGCAAACGTATTGATGACCTTAGCGAAAGTGTTACGTGAGACGGGCGATTTCAAGCGTGCAATTACGTTACTCGATGAAGTTTTTGTACTTTTTGAATCTGGTCTAACCGAAGGGCAAGAAATCTATCTTGAAGCAACGAATTCTCGAGCCCATGCTTTGAGGGAATTAGGCCGATATGATGAGGCGAAGGCATCCTTTCGCGAGTTACTACGTTTAAGAGAGAATCTTAATGGAAAGAATTCGGTCGAAGCCCTAATGGCTCAAGACAGTCTTGGAGTTGTTGAAATAAAACTTGGTAATTATGAGAAAGCTGAGGAATTATTGCAGAATTCGTTCGAAGGCCTGAAGGTCACCTTGGGTTTGGACAATTTGTCAACACTGAAGACCCTGAACAATTTGGCAGGTGTGCATCAGCGCCTTGGGAAAATTAATGAAGCAGCGGATGCTTTTGAGCTTGTTTTGGTTGAACGGAAACGACTTTTAGGGGAGCAGCATCCGCAGACACTTTCAGCTTTGGGGAACCTTGGAGCACATTTTGCGACAACAGGAAATTTCGTCCGCGCTGCGAGCATTTTCAAAAAAGTTCTGCACCTTCAGGAGGCATCGCTTGGGGTTGACCACCCATCTACCTTGCTGACACGGCACAATCTCATCACGCTCTACCAGGATCTTGACCGCTTAGAGGAGGCGGAAGCAGAGGCTAGGGATGGGCTGGGGAAACTGCTTGACTCGCTTGGAGAAGGACATCCTCTCACTTTGAAAACGATGAGCTTATTGGCTGGCATTTTAGATCAAATTATAATTGCATCCTTGGAGGGTAGTGCGGAAGACTATCCCGAAGGTCTATGGCGCGAGCCGGAGCTTTTACATGAAAAGGCTGCCAGGGGGATACGCAACCTTTTGGGGGATGTGAATCCTTCCACGAATGACATTGTGTACCGACATCTACAGCACCTTTCAATTCGCAAGAAATATTCCGATGCGCTTTCAATTGCGAAACTTGCAAAGGCTGGACATCTGTCACAATATGGGGAGGATCACCCATATGTAGTTGAGCTTTCAAATGACGTAAAGTTTCTCGAGGTTAAAAACAGCATCATCGAAGCGTGGCGACTCGTGGATCCGGATCGCCCAGATCTGGACACCGATTTTGTTGAAGGGCTCGCAATTATTGAGTCGGCACTTAAGGATTACCCTCTTGAATATCTCTGTGAACATGGGGGGGATTGTCCAGTCGACACTCTCGCTTGGGCTCATTTTGCTAATGGGAATCACGAAGAAGCCCTGATAGCATCCAAGCGTTCGATTGAGCTTGCTCCTCAGGACAGGAAAGCTGTTTTTCGGGGCTACTTACATCGTCTAACTAAGATGATTGCTGAGACTCAGCAGTAAGGAAGCCTAGTTGTGCAACTTTTTGCCTCATCAAGAGATGGCGGAAGGTGGATGCGAGGGAGTAAGCTGGCGCGGCATGAAACTTAGCCGCGAACTTCTGCTGGAACTCCCCAAGAGCGACCTTCATCTTCACCTAGATGGGTCTTTGCGCTCGCGCACGCTTATTGAAATGGCGCGGGAGCGGCGCGTGAAATTGCCCGCCTACTCCGAAAAGGGGCTGTACGCCAAAGTCTTTAAGGACCGATACCGCAATTTGAGTGAGTACTTACAGGGTTTTGGATTAACCTGCTCTGTCCTTCAGGATTACGAAGCTCTTGAGCGGGCAACATTTGAACTTTGCGTGGATAACCAGGAAGAAGGGGTTCGCTACATCGAAATTCGATTTGCCCCGCAGTTGCATGCCCGTCCAGGTTTTGGCGTTGTCGAAGTCTTGTGTGCAGTTTCCGATGGAATTGAGCGCGCTGCGAAAGGATTTAACGCACGACCTGAAGTCCGGGATGGAACTGAACCGCCTTTCCATGCGGGAATTGTGGTTTGTGCGATGCGTTTTTTTATGTCTGGGTTCTCTCGGAACTACGAGGCCATGTTCGAAGCTTTTCCGGAAATGCCGGAAGAACAAATGTTTGGCTTGGCATCGGAATCTTTAGTGCGCGCCTCTCTCCGTGCTCGCGACGAACATGGGGTCCCAGTTTGTGGCGTGGACCTCGCTGGGAAAGAGGGGGGGTATCCCGCCGCAGATCATCAGCGAGCTTATGCCTTAGCCCATCAAGCATTTCTTGGGAAAACCGTTCATGCAGGTGAAGATTACGGACCCGAATCCATCTTCCAAGCGATTACAGAGTGTCACGCAGACCGCATTGGTCATGGCACTTGGCTTTTTTCCACGGACTATGTTACTGACCCAGCCATCATCCAAAAGCGGCAGTACATCAAGCGACTTACCGAATATATTGCTGATCGTCGAATCACCTTGGAAGTTTGTTTGACTTCGAACCTGCAAACGATTCCCGGCCTACGTTCTCTTGAAGCCCACCCCATGAAGAAAATGCTGCGGGAAAGGTTGTCCACGACCATTTGCACTGATAACCGCCTCGTCTCACGAACGACGGTCACAAAGGAGTGGGAGAAAGCCGTCGAAGCCTTCCATCTCCGCCCCAAACAGGTGTCCGATTTGTTGGTTTATGGATTCAAGCGGAGCTTCTTTCCAGGGACCTATCGGGAGAAACGGGGCTACGTGCGCAAAATATTGGACTACAGGGATGCCGTCTTCGCCCGCCACGGCATCTTTCTCAATAAGTGACCAAACTTTTTCCGGGAGGAGCTTTTATAGGGCTAGAGGCTTGAATCGGTGAACTTCATTCGTCAAACTGCGCAGGAGTGGTCACCCGGCCACCGTACAAGACTCTCATGCTGTCCTTCGCCGCATTCACTCTCATCTTTCCGGCCCTTCCACAAGAAGAGGCACCTTCTTTTCTGTACGCCCAAGTGGGGGAGCATGCCGCTACGGTTCGCTCTTTTTGCCACTCGGAAACACCGGTCTTAACGGACCTGCTTCCGGATACGCCTATCCGGGTGGTTGCCCAGCGACAGCCTTGGTCTCGGATTCAAGTTCCGGGTGGATTTGAGGTCTGGGTCTATGGAGAGTTCGTGGATCGTGAGGGCGATGTTGGGACCTTGAATGCTACCCATGTCCGTGCTCGCCCTTTACCGGCCACTTCTGCAAAGTCTTATCCCGTCGGCCAGTTTCTGAAAGGCGACCGCGTGTACATTTTGGAAGAAAAGGAAAAATGGTTACGCGTTCGTGCGCCCGAAAATTTGGGCGCTTGGGTCTTGTCTGAGTCCATTGTTCTTTTGGATAAAGCTCCAGCTAATTGGGATGCACTCTGGCTAGAGGCCATGCCCGAAGATGCCGTTTCGGGTATGGAGCTTGTTAAAGAGATTCCCGAAGAAATTTTGGTGGAAGATGTGCCCACGGAAGTGGTTGAAAAAACGCCAACTGAAGACATCGGTTTGGTGAAAGTCGATATCGCCGAAACGTCGCCGGAAGCTACTGCGACTGAAGTGGTTTCCGCCGAGATGGATGAGACAATCGAAGAGCCCAAAGAGCCCAAAAGCTTGGACCAATTGGACGAGGCTGAGGCTGGTTTGACCGAACTCTCTGCCATGGGGTGGAATTCTAATCTTGCTGGAAAGATTGAATCCATTTTGGGGGCCGTTTTGTGGACAAGCGACGAGTCCGCCACCCTGGAGCGCGCGCAGGCCGGGCTAGACCGTCTGGAACGCCTCCGCATGTTGTCTACTGGAGATGCGTCGAGCGTATCCCAATTCCACGCTCTTGAAGCCTCTGCGACACGTGGAATTGATGGATTGGCCTCGAGCTACTCTTTAGTGGGCAAAATGGAGTTCTTGCCAGAGCTTTACTCCGCAGTTCCTTTTACGATTGCAACGGGTGATACTAAGGATTCCGTTTTGTCTCGCGATGGCCGCTTTAATCTACGCGATTATGTAGGGCGTGAAGTTGCTGTTCGGGGGATTTGGCGCAAGTCTTCTCTGAAGGGGCATCGAGTCTTGGAGATTGAGAACCTTCGCGTTCTTCCTCCTATCTTGGACCAGCCGCTCCTCATCCCGGAAAAGAAATCTAAAAAGAAGAGCACCTGGGGTAGCAATAAACCCTGGTAGGGCCTTTTGCACGCCGGATATGCTGCTGCTTTTGGATTGCTCGCCTATGGGTTGGGCTATCGTTTTTATAGTGGCTGGCTCTCAAAGCGCATATTTCAGTTAGACGCCTCCGCTCAAACACCTGCCCATGTCTTAGAAGACGGCGTGGACTTTGTGCCAACGCGGGCTCCCGTTTTATTTGGTCACCACTACGCCAGCATTGCAGGCTTGGCTCCCATGTTGGGCCCCGCTGTGGCCGTATTTTGGGGTTGGTTGCCCGCCCTTTGTTGGGTGGTTTTTGGTGCCATTTTGATTGGATGTGTCCACGATTTTTCCGCGCTTGTGCTTTCGGTACGGCACCAAGGAAAAACGATTGGTTCTGTTTGTGGTGATCTTCTAGGGCCCCGGGCAAAGGCTTTATTTCTAGCTTTGATTTTCTTTGGTGTTTCTCTTGCGATGGGAGTCTTTGTTTTTGTAATCGCCACTCTCTTCTCCTGGGGAGATGATTTTCAGCCAGACCATTTATCCTCAAGCGTGACTTCCTTTCCTGAAGTGGTGATGCCATCGGCAGGGCTCATGTTGATTGCCTTGCTTGCGGGATGGTTGCTTTATGTCCGCAAGAAACCTCTTGCGCCCGTCACTCTTATTGGCTTTCTTGGATTGCTCGGATTGATTGGATTGGGTTATGCAAACCCCACGATTGGGGTTTCTCGAGATGGTTGGCCGAGCTTTAAGGTTTGGATTTGGATTTTGATGGTCTATGCATACGCTGCATCTGTTTTGCCGGTTTGGCTTCTCTTACAAGCGCGTGATTTCCTGAACTCCCTCCTCTTAGTGATGGGATTAATCTTGATGTACATTGGCTTCTTTTTGCAAGGGCCAGTTTTCGATGCCCCCGCTGTGAATCCAAACCCGACAGGAGCTCCTCCTATTTTCCCATTTGTTTTTATTACGATTGCCTGCGGAGCGGCGAGCGGATTCCATTCGCTCGTCTCATCTGGTACGACCGCGCGCCAGCTTGATTGCGAAACGCATGCGCGGCCCATTGGTTATGGCGGGATGATTGCGGAATCTTTGCTGGGGCTGATTGCTGTGCTTGCATGTACAACCACCCTTGGGGGCAAAGAAGCTTGGGCCCAGGCTTATGTCAACTGGGGGGCGGTCCAATCCTTGGGAGCAAAGCTTGGAATTTTTATTCGCGGGGCTGCGAGTTTTATTGCTGAGCTTGGGATTCATCCCGATTTGGCAGTTACTCTCGTCGCCATGGTGGTTGTCTCCTTTGCGCTGACCACGCTCGACTCCGCAACTCGACTTCTCCGCTTCAATATTGAGGAGATTTCCCAATCCTATGGAAGGTTGCGTTTTTTGGCGAATCGGTTTTTGGCCACCGCCTTAGCCTGTGCTTCGATTCTCTTCTTCGCTTTTTATGAGATTGATGGAAAACCCGCGGGGCTGGCTCTTTGGACTCTATTTGGGGGCACGAATCAACTAATGGCTGGCCTGGCTCTCCTGACGGGTGCTGTGTATCTCCGCCAGAGGGGCAGGCTTCATTGGCCCCTGACTCTTCCTGCGGTTTACATGCTCGTTAACACGATGATTGCTCTGGGATTGAAGACTCGCGACTTTATCCGGCAGGGAGAGTGGCTTCTTTTGGGGCTTACCCTGTTATTGATGGGAATTGGAGCTGGTGTAATCCTCTCCCTGCGTGGGAGATGGTCGCATGCTATACTTGACTCGTCTCGTTAGCGCCCAGACAATGCCCTGTAATCCGGGGCGTGGCCCAGCCGGGTAGAGTGCTACGTTCGAGACGCAGAAGCCGGAGGTTCGAATCCTCTCGCCACGACCATTCTTCTCTTACCGTAGAGGCATTTTTCGGCCCCGGTTCCTAGAGAAGAAACCCTTCGGACAGCCCTCTCATCGAGGACGCGAAGGAATCCTCCACGAACCTCCCTTGTGAGGCAATTGTGACAGAAAAAAATAGTTCAAAATCTGGCTCATCGGCTGCCAGCCGACGCCGACGAAGGCGCCGCAGGACTCCTGTGAGCTCCTCATCACCTCCAGCGGCATTGGAGGGTGAGGAAGCCTCCGCAGAAGCAAAGCTGACTACCAAACGAAGGTCCCCAGGGAAGAGAGATTCATCCCAAGATTCTCGTGAGCGCGTTGTTTCAGGAATTCTGGAGCTTGGCTGGAAGGGGAAAGGGGGCAAAGGTGGAAATGGCTACCTTCGGCAACTTGACAAGAACCTTGAGCCGCAGAAGGATGATCCTATTGTTCCTCAGGCTTCCATACGGAAGTTTAATTTGAAGGCAGGGTCGGTCTTAGTGGGCAAGGCTTCTGGCGCTGGGGCGCCAACCATGCGTTATGTTGAATCGGTGGACGGCATGGAAATGTCGGAACACCGCCGTCGCAGGGACTTTAAGAAACTTACTGTCATTGACCCTGACTACCAATATGAAGTCGGTAGTTGTGAACAAGATGGGCAGGTTTCCATGAGGATCCTGGATCTCCTTTGTCCCATTGGTCGTGGGCAGCGCGCCCTATTGGTGGCGCCTCCCCGCTCCGGAAAGACCATGCTCATGCAACAGATTGCCCGTGCGATGCAGGAGAACTATCCAGATGTGCATCTCATTGTCTTGCTTATTGATGAGCGGCCCGAAGAGGCGACTTATTGGCGGCGCGAAGTTGAGAATGGAGAGGTCTTTGTGAGCACGATGGACGAAACACCAAAGAATCATGTTCGCCTTTCAGAGTTGGTGCAAGCTCGCGCAGAGCGACTCGTCGAGTCCGGAAAGGATGTATTGATTCTCTTAGACTCCATCACTCGATTAGCTCGTGCCCATAACCACCAAACGGGTGGGAAAGGGAAAACTATGTCAGGGGGCTTGGATTCTCGAGCCATGGCCAAACCGAAGAACTTTTTCGGATGTGCCCGAAATACAGAAAATGCTGGTTCTTTAACGATGGTAGGGACAACTCTTGTGGATACGGGTTCCAAAATGGACCAAATCATTTTCGAAGAGTTCAAGGGGACAGGCAACATGGAGATTGTTTTAGACCGGCGCCTTGCCGACCGAAGAATCTTCCCGGCAATTGCAGTCGACCGTTCTGGCACTCGGAAGGAGGAGAAGCTCCGGACCCGAGCCACTCAGCACAAGGTCGACATCCTTCGCCGGGTGCTTTCCCGAATGAGACCTTTGGAAGCCATGGAATTGATGGTTTCTCGCTTGGCCCAATTTGGGACGAACCAAGAATTCCTTGGTGCGTTCTCCATGGACGATGTCGAGTAAGACCGTTGTAGAAGTTTCCGGCCTCTCCAAGTCCTATGGGGACTTGCAAGCCTTGATTGGAGCGGATTTCTCCATTCCCAGTGGACAAGTGGTGGGTTTACTGGGGCCTAATGGGGCAGGCAAAACGACCGCAATGAAAATCTTGACCGGATATCTTGCTGCCGATGAAGGACACGCTTCCATTTGCGGTATATCGGTTGAGAAGGACCCCACTGAATCCAAGCGACTTGTTGGATACTTACCAGAAAACAATCCGCTTTATTTAGACATGAGGGTGATGGATTTTCTGCGCTTTGTGGGGAAGGCTCGAGGCTTGAATTCGAGTAACTTGAAACGCGCCGTGGACCGCTCTGTCTCTTCGACGGGACTTCAGGAAGTTTGGGGTAGATTCATTGGAGATTGTTCTAAAGGATTTCGTCAGCGGGTCGGGCTTGCCCAAGCCCTTTTGCATGATCCACCTTTGTTGATTTTGGATGAACCCACGAATGGCCTGGACCCCCTTCAAGTTGTAGAAATGCGCGAGCTCATTCGTGCTCTGGGGAGGACCAAAACCGTGATTTTGACGAGCCATGTCTTGCCTGAGGTCCAGACATTAGCCGAGCGTGTAATCCTTTTGAATCGAGGTCGCATTGTTGCGGATGGCTCATTGGGAGATCTCCTGGGGACGGAAAATGACTCCTCTGTTTTTCGAGTGACAGTGAAAGGAAAGGAGCATTCAAAAGCTGAATCTCTCCTTTCGGAGGCGACAGAGAACTCTGGACTTCAACTTGAATCTATTGAACGTCTTGGCGAAGACTTGGAGTCCCTCTTTCGTCGCTTGGCCAATCGCGAGGATGAGTCTGTATGAGGTGTTTCGTGATTGCCGCTCGGGAGCTCAAAGTCGCCTTTGATTCGCCAATCGCATGGGTTATTTGGGGAGTGGTCCCTGCCGCGACTGCTGCTTTCTTCTTTGTCTTGGGTAGTTTTTTTGACCAGGGCATAGCATCCATGCGGGGGTGGTTCGCTTTGATGCCGTTTTTGCTGGTTGTTATTGCTCCGGCTCTCACTATGCGGATGTGGGCAGAAGAGATTCGCTCTGGAACATTTGAACTTTTGCGGACCATGCCCTTTACTGTCTTTGATTTGGTCGTCGGGAAATTTTTGGCCGCTTTCGGCCTTTTAGCCATTGCACTTTGTTTTAGTGCAGCAACTCCCATATCCATCTCCTTGTTAGGAGAGCTTGACTGGGGACCTGTATTCGCTGCTTATTTCGGCACACTTCTTCTTGGAGCAGCTTCCGTTGCCTGTGGACTCTTTTGTTCTGCCTTTACCCGCAATCAAGTAGTGGCCTGGTTGCTTGGGGTCGCACTCCTGACGATATGTAATCTTTTCGCTTCCGCCGCAATGGCAGAGGCCATGCCTCCTTCCTTAGGGCGGATTTTTCTACATCTTGATTTTGGGGTGCGATTCGCGGGAATGACTCGCGGTGTACTGCCTCTTGAAGACATACTTTTCTTCCTTTCTGTTTCAGCCTTCTTCCTCAGTTGGAATGGAATGTTGCTTCAAAGGAGGCGTTGGTCATGAGTCAACGTACCAATCATGCGAGAAGACAATATCGACTGAGTGTAGCCCTGCTAGTTGCTTGTCTGCTCCCGTGCTTAATCTTGGTTTCGCATTTAGACACTCGCTGGGATTTCACTCGAAATCGCGAATATTCGCTTGCTCCTGCAACGGAAGACCTTTTAAATCAGCTTGAGGACCGCCTTCAACTTAAACTTTTTTGGAATAAGGATCTTGAGGGCGCAGAAGCTCTTTTACCTTCCCGGGTTCTCCTGGAAGATCTTCTCGATGAAGTTGTTGCTTTGAGTGGGGGGAAGGTTTCGGTAGAAACCGTTGATCCAACTCTAGACCTAGCCGCAGCCAGCGCAGCGGAAGCGGCAGGGGTGCTGGCCATTCAGATTCCCGCTTCGGATAGTAGCGGTCATCGCCTGCTGAACATTTGGCAAGGCCTTGAAATGCGCTATCAAGGGCGTTCGGAGGTGATCCCCTTTGCTGTTCCTAATGAGTTTGAGTTTGCCTTCTCGGTTCGCCTGGGCAACCTCCTTCGGGAGACTCCTCCGCGGATTGGCTTCTTTAGCCGTGAGCCGGAGCTACCTCCAAGCGTCCCTGGAATGGAGCTTCCGCTTCCCCCTGGTCGGGTCTTTGATGAGTTGAGGAATATTGCCGGCCTTCGCTTTGGCATCGTTGATATTTCTCCCGCAAAACCAGAGGAACTAGAAAATTTAGCTGCGCTTGTCGTTGTCCCAGAATCACTCACACCTGAGGAGCTTTCGGGAATTCAGGGATACCTTGAGAAGGGTGGCCATGTTCTTGTTCTCTTTGATCGGCATCGCACCGAACCTAGCACAATGGTTCGAACACCGATTCAGAGTGGAATAGAGGAATGGTTCGCCGAACTTGGGATCTATCCAAGCAACCAACTTCTTTGGGATGAGTCCTGCTTTCAAATTCCCATTCAGCCCCAAGTCGTTGAGCTTCCGGATGGCCGCAGAATGCGAGTACCGCAAAATGTCGGCTATGGAGTATGGCCCTTGCTTCCTTCCGAGCACCTCAGCGATGGTCATGTTGTTGTTTCGGCTTTGGGTAACCTGCATTTCTTGTGGGCGCACCCGATTCACCTGAAGGATGTTCCTGAGGGATTGACCGGTGAAGTCCTTTTGCAAAGTACCGAAGAATCATGGCTACTTTCGGGCGAAAGTTCGATTGAGCCTACTTTGGAAAATGTAGAAAAACTTCGTAGCCAAGCCATTGGGAGTGGGCCACCCCATTCTTATCCGCTAGGCGTTGCTCTCTCTGGTTCCAAGTTTGCAGACAGCGGATTATTGGTTGTCCTAGGCGACTCAGACTTTCTGACGAATGCTGGTTTGGCGTTGCTCCCTAATAGTGGAAACAGGGATTTTGCAGCGAACCTCTTTGACTGGTTGAGCCAGGATGCCGCCTTCATTGGTCTCCGCACTCGTGGAAACGACCTTCCTCCTATTCGAAACTTCTTTAAAGAATCTGTGGAGTCTCAAGGTGGTGTTCAGGCCAATTACAAACGCGAAGAAATTGAGACCTTAGAGTCTGAGGCTCGGACTTATCAACGAAGCCAACAACGCCTTTGGGCTTGGGGAAATGTACTGGTGGCCCCCGTGCTTCTCCTTCTATTAGCTGCAGCTCACTTTATGTGGCATGCGCGAAGAGGTCGCAAGCCTTGGAGTGCTGGAGAGGGACGATGAAATTGGTTCCTCAAAACCGTTTTCTCTTGTTCTTGGCCCTCCTTTTGTGGGGAGGAGCCCTTCTTACGGAGAAACCTTGGGAGGGTGGCGCACATGAGCGTACATCTTCTTTGGTGGGTCCTTTATTTCCAGAGCTTCAGCGACAGAGACAAGAAATTGATCAGATTCAGCTTCGAAGTCAGGGGGAGGAAGTCACTCTCCTTCGAACCTCCACTGGATTTGTCGTGAAAGAAAAGTGGGGGCACCCTGCAAGTAGCACCCGAGTCGTCCAGCTGATTGATTCTTTGAGTCTCTTGGATAACCGTGATGTAGTTTCAACCAACCCTGAAAAGCGTACCACTTTTGGTGTTGAAAAGGGTTCTGGAACCCAAATTCTGGTTCAAAATAGTCGCGGAGAAATTTTGGCGGACCTCATTGGAGGAAAGCTTCGGGCGGCCGACCCTTTCACGGCTGCTCAAGTCCGATTGGATTTTTATGTTCGACCCAGTGGGCGGAATGAAGTCTTTTTAGTTAATGCCTACCAACCTCCTTCGACTGAAGCATCAGATTGGTTGGCTGGTGATTTGTTTTCGCTGAACGCGGAAGATATTGCACTTGCTTCCCGCTTGGAATTTACGTCGGGTGAGACTTGGACCTTGGTTCACGATGGCCCCGAAGCTTGGCATATGGAGAACCCGGAACCGAGAGATATAGACCTTTATGAAGGCGATTCCTGGGCCTTTAGCTTTTCTAACCTCAGAGCCTCAGACGTTTGGGCTCATCTAGAACAGGGAGAAACCCCTAGCCCTGAGTTTGGGTTTAGCACCAACTTATTTCGAGTCGAAATGGGCCAAGGAAAACCATTGGAGTTGCGCTTGGGTGGACTTGCACCCAACTCAGACCGATATGCCTGGGTTGTAGGCAGCGAGTGGATTTACTCAGTCCCTAACCACGAAGTGGATCAGCTTTGTATGCCGTTTTCAGTAGTCAGCGAAGACTAAATTAAGCCAGCCATTTCCTGGAGCTGCCTCCAGTTTTTGAGGCGGTCTTTTTCCGCAGCCTTCATCGTCTCTGATGGACTTCCATTCGCATCGAAGTGCTTCCGGAAGCGGCCTTCAGTAGAAGCAAAGTCAATGAAAGTGAGGTCTTTGCCATCGCGTTGGGCCCAATTTTCTTTCAGTGCTGGGTTCCCCTTCAAACTCAATCGCTCGCTCAGAAGGTCGCCGTTTCGGGGATCATGCACCAAGAGGGGGTAGGTGCGGGTTTCTACGGCAAGCTTGGCTTGGTGGGAAGACATGTCGTCGCCAACTCCATGCTCGGGCTGGCAAGTCGTGTACACAATGACTACAGAAGGCCCTTCGTATTCGTTCGCCGCCATGATGGAGCGATAGAAGTGATTTATATGGGCTGGAGTAGTTTGTGCAACGAACACGTCAGGGTGCATCATTACAATCTGGGCAGCTTCCTTGCGGTGCTCGGTCTTGCCTGGTTTGGCCTTGCCGTGCATAGACAGCTTAGATTCTTGTCCATGGAAAGTAGCGGTAGAAGTTTGGCCGCCTGTATTGGAGTACACCTGGGTATCTAAAATGAGGATGTTGATATTCATTCCCGAGGCGAGCACGCGGGACATTGCCTGCAAACCGATGTCCAACATTCCACCGTCACCGCCAATGGCCCAAACCTTTTTGTCGGCAAAGCCCGCTTGGTCCCAACGCAGGCGCACGCCGGCCGCAGTTGTGGCTGCATTTTCGAACAGTGAGTTCATCCATGGAGCCTGATAAGGGTTGTAGGGATACGTGCTCGCGTAAACCGTGTTGCAACCCGTTGCCGCGACCAGCCCAATGGCCTCAGGACCGTAAACAAAGTGCGTGGCAGCCAACATCATTCGGAGTGCCGTGACTTCACCACAGCCCATGCAAGCTCCGTGGCCACCAGTAAAGGAGTCGACTGCACCCTGGGAGAGCATCATGTCAATGAGTATTTTCTCGTTGATGTACTTGTCATCAGTGGCGGGAAGGTCTCGATAAAGCTGGAAGCTCTTGCGGTACCAATCCAGGCCCATCTCCTCCTTTTCAACCATTTTTAGGGCATCGTGCTCGCCGCAAACTTCGACGCATTCGCCACAACCTTTGCATTTTGATGGGTCCACAAAAATCCCAAACATCCCAGGCTCAATTCCCTTCTTTGCAGGAACTGTGTGGAACTTTTTCGTTTCCGAAAGATGGTGCTTTAAGCGTTCAGTGGTTTCTTCGTCTGCCTCATCAAGGCGGGAGTTGTAATCTTCTTCTCCAACAACTTTGGCCAAGATTGCGGTGTCAGGGCATTCCGTTACGCATTCCATACATGCAACGCAGTCTTCTTGGCTGAAGGCAGGAATGTCCGGGCCAATGTAAGAAAAATCACGATGCTGCGCCGTGCTGGGTGGAATAATCGAGCGGGCCACCGAGAGGTCGGCCTCGAGCTCTAGCTCGGCGCTGCCATCGTTGTAGCCGTCAATGATGCGTTTCTGGAAGTCTTCAACATCCAGAAGTTCAAACAAATCAGAAGGGGCTTGCGTGTTCATGGATTTTAGACGCTGAGGGTTGTTTCGGATTCAATGACTTCTCGAGGGACTTCGCGGGCTTCTGCCATTCCGCGGCGCACACACTCTAGGTTTTCGGCAACCACTTTTTCTCCGCGGCGACCAAAGTACTTGCGAAGGCTCTTTTCAACACCTTCTAGCACAGCATCGTTGCTGAACCCGGAGCGCTCGGCGAAAGGTGTTACCTTCAAAAATACGCCCAGAAGGACAATCCCCTGCATTCGAACAATCAAGTCAGGGGAGGAAGCCACTTCGCGTGCAACTTGCACCATGTCTAGCCAATAAAGGCGAATCTTTCGCTCCTGGATAATCTTCCGGTGTTTTTCAGGAATAGAAAGCCAGACGGATTCAGCATCGTCGAGGGGCGATTGCATGAACAAGGTTCCGCCTTCGACTAAGCCGAAAGTAGGGTTCCCGTTTTTAAAAGCGTGGACGTCATTTAGAGGAACAAAGTCGACCTTGTGTAGCTCGCAGTGGGTTCGAATATGTTCGGGCGCAACAGTGAGATAGTAAGTGGTCGGGAGGCCCTTCTTCTCAGAGCCATACTTCGGATAGGCTTGCACCTTTTGGTCGAACATATCAGCGACCAAAGTGGCAATGACTTTGTTGGTCGTCACCGAGCCAAAACCGCCCACGGAGTGTCCGCGCATAGAGAAGGCACCTTCAGGGCGCACATCAGGGTCGTCCGCCATGGGGATTGCGGTGGCATGCTTGATTCCCAAAGAGCAGAAACGACCAGCAGGACCCGGTTCTCCCTTCTCAAGATGAGCGAACAAGGCTTTGATGTCACCTGGGCGGATGTCGCGCGAGCCCAAGCCACCAGAGCATTCCCAAACGGTGGGCATTGGTCCAGACGCTTTTTCATAGCCTGGAGCAGCAGAAAGGGCGTCAAACAGAGCGGCCTTGATTTCAGCTGCGAGTGGATTTGATTGAGCGGCAGGAATATCAAGGCGTTCCACGACAGTAACTGCTTTTTTCCCGGAAAGGAGCTTGGCAAGTTGTGGCCCAGGGAAGGGGCGCCAACTCAGGACCGAAAGGCACCCCACCTTCATGTCGGTGTTCTCACGCATCCAGTCCACTGTGGCCTCGGCGGTTTCCATCATGGAACCCATGCCCACAAAGACATAGTCGGCATCTTCACAGCGGTGGCAATCGAGCAATCCGTAGTCGCGGCCCGTTTGCTTGCTAAATTCAGTAAATGATTCCGCGAGTGCTGGTTCCAACAAAGAGTAGAAAGCGCGTTGGGCAATTTTTCCTTTCATATAGGAGTCTTGGTTTTGCACCACTCCACTCATATAGCCTTTGGTGGGGTCCATCAGGTTTTTTAACTTTCCCCGTGGGTCACCCACATATTCTTTCATGAACTCTGGCTCGGGCATGAACACATCTTCAACTGTGTGGGTGGTAAGAAAGCCATCTTGCACGCTCATGAAAGGAGTGTGTGTGTCTTCGGCAACGCGGCGAGTAATCAAGGCAAAGTCAGCAGACTCTTGCGCGTTTCGGGCCATCAGAATACCCCAGCCACAATCCAACACTGCAGCCACATCGTCGTGGCCGGCATGAACATTCAAGGAATGACTCGTGAGTGCTCGCGCACCGATGTGAAAAACTGCTGGCAAGCGCTTTCCTGCGATGGTGTAAAGCACTTCCTTCATGAGCACTAGGCCCTGTCCAGAGGTGAAGGTTGTGACTCGTCCACCCGCAGCGGCATAGCCCTCACAGGCCGAGGCAGCCGAATGCTCGGACTCGGGTTCAAAGAACGCAAGGGGAGTTCCCCAGAGGTTCGTTTTCCCAGCGGCAACCGAGACCTCGAAGGCTTGGCCCATGCTGGTAGAAGAAGTGATGGGGTAGCCACATGCGGCTTCGCCAATGTGCGTTTCGACCCATGCGACCATGGTCGAACCGTCGGCGGTGGCAGGCTGTCCTGGATAAGGGATGGAGGAGTCAGTCATGAGGAGTCGGGGGGGCTGGGCCGCACTATTCTAAAGACACTCTTTCCAAGGACAGAATGCTTGGCACGAAAACTCGTGGGAGTCGCTACAATTCGCCATGGACCTGCCGCTGGCACTTACCTTTGATGACGTCCTCCTGGTGCCTCAGGAGTCTGATGTCTTGCCCACCGACGCACGTACTGTTACGCGCTTCTCCAGGAATGTGAGCTTGAATATTCCCATCGCCTCGGCCGCCATGGATACGGTGACCGAAGCGGGTCTTGCGGTTTCCATTGCTCAGCAAGGCGGGATTGGGATTATTCACCGCAACCTCTCTGTCGAAGACCAGATTCGTGAAGTGGACAAGGTGAAACGTTCCGCCCATGGCGTGATTCACGATCCGATTACCCTTTCCCCGAGTGAAAGTGTTGAAGAAGCCCGTCGGGTCATGGCTGAAAACGGGGTGAGTGGATTCCCTGTTCTTGATGGAGAAAAGGTCGTTGGCATTCTCACCAAGCGTGACCTCAAGTTCCAAGAAGGTGGCGACCGAAAAGTTGCCGATGTCATGACCGCTTCCGGGCTGGTTACGGCTCCGGTTGCGACTTCCCTAAAAGAGGCGCAGGTCATTTTGCACCAAGCCAAGGTCGAGAAACTCCTTCTCGTAGATGAATCGAATCTCTTGGAAGGTCTCATCACCATGCGGGATATTCGGCTCACTGAAGAGTTCCCCTCCGCTGCCAAGGATGAAGACGGGTGTTTAGTAGTCGGAGCCGCTGTTGGTGTTCACGATTACGAGCGTGCAGAAGCTTTGGTGGAAGCGGGTGTGGATGTCCTTGTTGTGGATACCGCCCATGGTCATTCTGCCAACGTCATGGACACAGTTCGCGAACTGAAAAAACGCGACCTTGTGGATGTGGTTGCCGGCAATATCGCCACAGTGGAAGCTGCTGAAGCTCTACTGGAAGCGGGAGCGGACGGAGTCAAAGTTGGCATCGGTCCGGGAAGTATCTGCACGACTCGTGTCGTTGCTGGTGTAGGGGTTCCACAGTTTTCTGCCGTTTACAACGTGAGCCAAGTTTGCGCTGCTGAGAATATCCCTGTCATTGCCGATGGCGGAATCCGGAATAGTGGTGACGCTGTCAAGGCTTTGGGCGCTGGTGCTTCTTGTGTCATGCTCGGATCTCTTTTCGCAGGGGTTAATGAGTCCCCAGGCGAGACCTTCCTTTATGAGGGCCGGAGCTTTAAGGCTGTTCGCGGAATGGGATCTTTGGCGGCAATGGTGGAAGGTGGCAAAGCCCGTTATGGCCAAGCCTCAGTGCATGAAACTCAGAAGCTCGTCCCCGAAGGCATTGAGGGCATGGTGCCCAGTCGCGGACCACTCGCTCCTTTTGTTTACCAGTTTGTCGGCGGAATTCGCGCCGGCATGGGTTATGTTGGCGCTGAAGACTTGGATGTATTCCGTGCGAAGGCACGCTTTGTGCGCATTACTGGCGCAGGCGTGAAAGAAAGCCACCCTCACGATGTTCGAATCACTAAAGAAGCCCCCAACTACCACCTCGGCGCCTGAGGCCGTGGAAGCTACTTCCACAAAAACCATGCATGAGCGCATTTTGATTGTGGACTTCGGTTCGCAATACACTCAGTTGATTGCGCGTCGCGTGCGGGAACACGATGTGTTTTCGGAAGTGGTGCCTGCTCAGGTTGCCCATGAGCATCTTGGGGAGGATTTACGCGGGGTCATTCTTTCGGGTGGTCCGGCATCGGCTTATCTCGAGGGCGCACCGGATATGGATGCCTCTGTTTTAGATGCGGGGGTCCCCATTCTGGGCATTTGTTATGGCATGCAATGGATGTGTGAATCCTTGGGCGGAAAGGTGGTTCCCGGCGAATCGCGCGAGTTTGGTTTTACCGAAATGACCGTGGACGACGACACGGGCTTCTTTGGTGGAATCAACCCTGAGACGGTGGTTTGGATGAGCCATGGCGACCGCGTTGCGGAATTGCCCGCCGGTTTTCGGCGCTTGGCCCATAGTGCAGATTGTCCTGAAGCCGCCGTTGGCGACCCTGATCGCGGTTTTTACGGTTTGCAGTTCCACCCCGAAGTGGCGCACACCCCCGAAGGGGTGGCGATGCTTGAAAATTTCCTCAAAAAAGTGGCCGGATGCGAGGGCGATTGGACTCCAGGCGACTTGGCGGATGAATTGGTTCGGCAAGCTGAAGAGCAAATCGGCAATGATGGTGAAGTGGTTCTTGGTTTGTCCGGTGGTGTGGATTCCTCTGTGGTCGGCGCCATTTTGCAAAAAGCGATCGGGCGCCGCTGTCATGCCATCTTTGTGGATAACGGGCTATTGCGCGCGGGCGAACGGGACCTGGTCGAGGTGAAGTATCGCGAACATTTTGATTTGGATTTGACCGTTGTCGATGCAGGCGAACGCTTCTTGTCCAAGCTTGCTGGCGTAACGGACCCTGAGACCAAGCGGAAAATCATTGGACATGAATTCATCGAAGTTTTCCGAGAGCAGGCTCAGCGATTTGAGCGCGCGCATTTTTTAGGCCAGGGGACGCTTTATCCCGATGTGATTGAATCCGTTGCTGCCCATGGCGGGGCAACCGAAGTCATTAAGTCTCACCACAATGTGGGTGGCCTGCCGGATGATTTAGAAATGGAGTTGGTCGAGCCGCTTCGTTTGCTTTTTAAAGACGAAGTCCGTGTGCTGGGGAGTTGTCTTGGCGTGCCCGATGAACTGACCCAACGCCAACCCTTTCCTGGACCGGGTTTGGCTGTGCGGTGTGTAGGGGAGTGCACTCCCGCGCGCATTGAACTCTTACGTCAAGCCGATTTGATTGTTCGCGAGGAATTTGAAAACCGCGGAGAGCATGAGGGCGTCTGGCAATACTTTGCTGTTCTTACTGGCGCGCAATCTGTAGGCGTCATGGGTGATCAGCGCACCTACGAAGAAGCTGTTGCCATTCGTGCTGTCCAATCCTCCGACGGTATGACTGCCGATTGGGTTTACCCCAGCCGCGATTGTCTTCAGGCAATCTCCAACCGTATCATTAATCAAGTCCGCGGAATCAACCGTGTTGTTTTGGATATCACCTCCAAACCCCCCGGCACAATCGAGTGGGAGTAGGGGAGGTTAGACCTCTTCAGCAGGCATAGGCTTAGCGAATAACCAGCCTTGGCCGTACTCACAGCCGAGTTCAGCAAGCAGGTCGCGTTCGCCTTCAGTTTCGACACCTTCAGCGACAATTTTAAGGTCCAGGCTGTGGGCCATCTCCACGATAGTTCTAAGAATCTCTTTAGCCTCTTCGTCGAGGTCCGAGCCGGAGACAAAGGCGCGGTCAATTTTGAGCGTGCTAATTGGGAACTCCCGTAAGTAGGCAAGGGAGGAGTAGCCTGTCCCAAAATCATCCATGCTGAGTTGTGCCCCCGTCTCTCGAATCCTCTCAAGAGCCTGAATGGCTTTTTCCCGTTCGTGCATGACAGCCGTTTCTGTGATTTCCAGTTTCAAGTGTTCGGGGTTCACCCCAGCAAGTTCCACCACGGCAAGGATTTTTTTAGGGAGCTGGCTGTCTTTGAGTTGAACGGGAGAGAGGTTCACGCTCATAAAGGGCGCTGTCCCATTTCGCTCACTTATCCGAGCTAAGGTCTCACAGGCTTCCCTTAAGGTAAGTTGTCCAATTTCCAAAATTAAGGAGCCATCGTTCTCTGCGACGGGGATGAATTCATCAGGTCGAATGCCTCCCTTTTCAGGATGGGTCCAGCGACACAAAGCCTCGTAGCCTGCGATCTCGCCTCCAGGAAGATGCACAATGGGTTGAAACCACGTTTCGATTTGTCCGGCTTCGAGTGCATTTTCAAGGTCCGTTTCCATCTGCCATCGAGCAACCGAATGCATCTGCATCGTTTGGGAAAAGAAGGCTTGTTGGCCACCGCGCTCTTCCGCCTGCTTAACAGCTGTGCGCGCGTCATTGAGCCAAATTTGGGGATCGGAATACAGGTCTACTCGAGGCGCAATGCCTGCTGTGACATCCAGCTCCAAAGTGGCTTCCACTTTATTGCGGAATGCAGCACTCATGCTGGCGGCCTTGTCGGGGTTCGAAAGGTCACAAATTAGGACTGCAAACATGTCCTCCTCCAAACGGCCTGCAGTGGAATGCAAACCAAAGTCAGCGCGTAATAACCGAGAAAAGTCGCGGATGCGCTCGTCATAACCGTTACCGCCAAGGTCAGTGTAGAGCTTTGTGTAATCTTGAATGTGGACCGTAACCAAAACGGAAGTGAGGCCCGCACTACCGGAAGGTTTGGCTAATTCGTTCAATAATAATCCCATAAAGGCGGGTCTGTTCAAGAGCCCCGTCACCATGTCGGCGCGTTCCGACTGCCAGCGTTGCAAGGGGTCTGCCTGAGATTCTGCAACTTTTGCCAAATAAGGAGCGGCCAGACCGGCAAGGATAACTAACAAACTTCTCCGAGATTCTTCGAGCTTAGAATCCTCAGGGTGCCAAGTGATGGAGCCTAATTCCTCACCGGAGAAACGAACCGGAATACCTGAGGAGGAAGTTCCCGCCGCCCATCGAAGGGACTCCAATTCCCAATAGGCTCGTAACTGGTCCAGAACTCGGGTGAGCTGGGATTCTGGATCCCCATTTCCGTCACTAAGTTCTCGCTGATAACTAGCCAGAAGTTCTTGTCCCTTTTGGGTCACATCTTGTTTTGCTGAACCTCCCAGGAGAGTGGAGAATAAGCGAGAAAGGAAGCCGGAGTCTCTAGACATGAAACCAATTTAAGGTTGCGCCGCCAGAACTAGGGCACGTTTCAGAAAAATGGGCACCATTCGCTTTCGATAGGTTTCATCCCCTGGAATGTTGGCAAGGGGGGAAAGTTGCTTATGAGCCTTTGCGCAAAGTTCTAATAAGGCCTCTTCAAAATTGCTTTCGCCAGGGGTCGTGCCAGCAAGTAGTTTTGTGGTGGATTGAAGCAGGATCGGGCGAGGCCCTAAGGCAGTTGCGGCAACAGCGGCTTCAAAAATGGAGCCGTCTTCAGCAAATCCCAATCGGGCAGCAATCCCTAGCTGTGGAAAATCGATGGCATTGCGTTCGCGAAGTTTGAGGTAAGCGCCTCCATGGGGGCCACTTAATGCAGGAAGATGAACGGAAACCAGCAAGGCGTCCGGACCAACGTTTTTGTTCCAGGTACCGTCAGCTTTCCAGAGCTCTTCGATTGGTAAAGCCACCTCACCGCTCGGTGAAAGGAAGTGAAGCTCCGCCGCTAGAGTCATAAGGGCAGGGGCAGTGTCGTTACTCGCAGCAGCCACACATTTTTTTCCACCTTCAATGACATGGCAAACCGTTCCGTCCTTTTTTAGACAGTACCCTAAGGATTTACGCCAGAAATGGCTTTGGTTGTACCACTGACAGCGCGTATCCAGCATGACATTCCCACCAAGGGTTCCCATATTTCGAATCTGAGGGCCGGCGACGACCGACGCTGCTTGAGCGAGTGCGGGGGCGGCTTCAGTAATTAGTTGGGAACGAGCGACTTCTGTAAGGGAGGTCATGGCGCCGATGTGCAAACTTCCATCCTTGTCTTTTCGGATGCCCTTCATGTCTTCTATGGCCCCTAGTCCAATAACGACCTCGGGCTCAAAAAGACCATGCTTCATATTTGGAAGCAAGTCGGTTCCACCAGCAAGGAACATGGCACGATCTCCATGCTTAGCGAGAAGAGCAACGGCATCCTCCACCGTGGTGGGGTACTCCATTTTGAATTGTGGCAGTCTCAACATTTTGCGTCCAATGCCTCGAGCACTTTTCCAGGAGTGAAAGGGAGATGCCGCAAGCGAATTCCGACAGCGTCGTAAACCGCATTGGCGATGGCGGGAATTGCAGGGTGCAAGGGGCCTTCACCAGCCTCTTTGGCACCATATGGGCCTTCTGGGTCAATACTCTCCACAATGATGGATTCCAGTTCTGGTGTGTCACAAGAAGTGGGAATGCGGTAATCCAGAAGACTAGGGCCGGCGTGCAGACCGAATCGGTTCATATGGTGGTCTTCCATTAGAGCTTCCGCCACACCCATATAGGCGGAGCCCTCCATCTGCCCCTCAACCAACATAGGATTGAGAGCGCGACCACAGTCATGGGCAATCCAAACTTTATTGCAAGTGATTCGGCCCGTTTCAGTGTCAACAGAAACATCGGCCACATGCGCTGTGAAAGAGTAAGCGGGGGAAGCTCCAATCGTTCCGCCGCGATAATCACCACCAAGAGTTGGGGTGTTATAGGAACCCGTGGCCCCTAAAGTTTCTAATTGCGCTTCAGCGATTTGAAAGGCATCCCGCGATGGAATGACTCGTTGCGAATCTTCAAGATCAAACACCTTGCCGCCCATCATGCTCACGCGGCGAGCGTCAACATCCCATTCAGAAGCAACGGCCCCCACAATTTGGGTGCGCAGTTTTCTGGCAGCGTCAATACAGGCATTGCCAACCATGAAGGTGATTCGACTGGAATAGGCACCCAAATCGACCGGGCACAAATCCGTGTCGGCAGAGATGACTCGGATATTTCGAATGTCCAGGCCCAGTTCTTCAGCAACGACCGTAGCAATCATGGTGTTTGAGCCTTGGCCGATGTCATTGGCGCCGGTGAATACAGTGACAATTCCTGAACGGTCCACTTGCAGTTGAATGCCGGCCTGGGGCATCTCGTTAGGGTAAACAGGGTAATTGGTCCCCGAGATATACATGGATCCAGCAACACCTAAGCCTCGACCTAAAGGAAGTTGCCCGTGTTTGTTTTTCCAGTCGCTTCCTCGTTCAACAGAATCTAAACACGCCAAGAATCCGTTGGAAGTAATGCGCTGAGCATTTACGGTCTTTGTAAAGTCACCTTGAAAGTTTTTCCTGCGAATCTCAATGGGGTCTATGCCCAGTTTTGTAGCAACTTCATCGAGCTGAGATTCAAAGGCAAAGCGAGGTTGAACCGAGCCATGGCCACGCTTGGGGCCACAAGGAGGCTTGTTTGTGAAAACGCGAGTGGAATCAAAGCGATAGGAAGGGAAATCATAGGGGCCGGTTAGGAGCTGCCCAGAATAGTAAGTGGTCACTAATCCAAAACTAGAGTAGGAGCCTCCATCAATCAAGATATTGGCATCCACACTCGTGATTCTTCCATCCGCTTGAGCGGAAGTTCGATATTTCATTTTCATGGCGTGGCGGCCACGATGCGCATAGAAAACTTCTTCACGAGTCCAAAGCAATTTGACCGGCCGGCCGGTTTTCCGAGCAAGGGCAGAAACGATGAACTCCAAGGAGAAGGGATCGGACTTGCCGCCAAAAGCCCCGCCTAGGTAGGGTTGAATGACTCGGATTTTCTCAGGCTCAAGTTCAAGAACGCGCGATAAGGCGCGGTGGACATAGTGAGTAATTTGGGTGCTCGACCAAAGAGTTAGTTTCCCATCTGGGCTGCATTGAGCAACTGCGCAATGGGGTTCGATAGCCGCATGAGTTGTGGAATGGAAAGAATATTCTTCGTCAATGAGGATATCTGCAGATTGGGCGGCTGCATCGACTTCGCCAAATTCTAGGCGAACATGTTTGCTGAGATTTCCTACATCCTTTTTGGAAGTATGAATTGCAGGCTCAGGGTTCGAAAGGGCTTCCTCAGCGTCAAAAAAAGCACGAAGAGGTTTGTATTCCACCTCGATTAACTCGAGAGCTGCGTTAGCGGTGTCTTCATCCACCGCGGCAACGGCAGCGACCTCATCTCCGATGAAGCGAACCTTCTCAACGGCAAGCACATGCTCGTCTTGAGTCCATGGGATGACACCGTAAGGAATGGGAAGTTCATCGCCCACCAAGACCGCATAAACACCCGGTAAGGCTTCGGCTTTGGCGGTATCTATGGAACGAATCAAGGCATGGGCATGAGGGCTCCGCAAAGTTTTTGCGTAAAGCATGCCGGGCAGTTGAATGTCATCCGCATAAATGGCACAGCCGGTCGCTTTGTCCATGCCATCTACTTTTCGATTCCTCTGGCCAACAACCCCAAAATCACCCCACGGGGCATCCGGTCCGTGAAGATCGCGTGCGGCCATCAATCAGCTCCCTGCGTTTTGAGCTCGGCTTCCTTGTCCGCAGCGGCTTCAACGGCATCGTAAATTTGTTTGTAGCCCGTGCAACGACATAAGTTCCCGCTGAGAGAATCGGCAATTTGTTCGCAACTAGGATGGGGTTCTCGATTCAAGAGAGCTCTCGCTGAAAGCATGACGCCAGGTTGACAAAAACCACACTGAAGTGCTCCAGCCTCATCAAAGGATTCCTGAATAGGGTCAGCACCTTCTCCGCCTCGACAGCGATGGGCGGGTGCAAGGCCCTCAATCGTAAGAATCTTCTTTCCCTCAACTGCGCCCGGCAGAAGGAGGCAGGCAAGTTCTGGTTCGCCGTCAACAAGAACGGTGCAGGCGCCACAGTCGCCTTTGTCGCAACCTTGTTTGGTTCCTGTCAAACCAAGCTTGTAGCGCAGGACCTCCAAAAGAGTCCAGTGCTCAGGGGCGGCGATTTCAATTTTGTCGCCGTTGACCTCCAATCGGTAAGCGCGCATCGCTTTTGATTGTAGCGGCAGTGTCCTGCGAATCCCCTACTTGATTCAGAGGTAATCTCGGAATCGGCTAGTAGTTAATGGCGATAGTGCCGATTCCCTGAAGGTTATAAACGGTTAATCGAGTTCCGTTGATTTGATGGTTTCCGGAAATCCCGTTCAAATAGCGGACCTTCCAAGGCATGGTCGCGGCTGGAAACTCAAGGGTGAGTTCTCCATTTTTTGCCGCACCGGTGATGAAGAGAATGCCACCTCCAACAAAAGGGCTATTTAAGACATTTCGGATTCGCATATTCTTGGCTTTTTCGGAAAGAATTCCGCCGAGGTCCATGCCAAATTGGGAAGCTGAAACCCCGCGAGCTGGGACTTCTCGTACAAACCAGATGGGATTACTGAAGACCTTTTCAACGCCTTGGCTTGAGCGAACCTCAATCCGGAAGAAGTTGTCCGTCATGGTGGGAAGTGGTACAGGAACGGCTCGGTTATATATAGAAGACTGGGCGGTATGCGTGCGAACAGGAATTCCATTGCTAATTATTTTGACTTCATCACCTGCAACGAGGCCGTCTACTCTGAAGCGGAGGCCCTGCAGGGTTTTGTCCGTTACAATAATTTTCCCCATGTCGAATTGTTCGGGAGTGGTCAGTTCCACTGTTCCGTCAAATTGAGTTTTGTCGCCAAAGAAGATGCGGCCTGCTTTGAGTCCTTCTAGAAGATCGGGTTTAGAGGGAGAGTCCGCATAAATCCAACTCACAAAGTTGTTTTTTCGGGACTGCCAGTCGTTCACGCCGCCATTCCCATGGGAGTCACTGACGCCATTGCCAATCAATGGGATGCCGTTTAAAGCAAGTTGGTCCCAAACCCAAAGAAAATCTTCGAGGGGGCGATAAGCGCGCTCCCTGTAACCAACTTCAAGGATATCGGTGGAGAATAGATTATTGGCGATTAAGTCCGCAAGAATCTGCTCTTTAGTATCCGGATTTGGTGAGCCTTCTGTGCCAAAGAGGTGATTGTAAGAAACCACTCCACCACGAAGATGAATATCGTTGACGATTCTTTGCACAACGACATCTTTCATGGCTTCCGTATCAGCCACCCATCCATTGGCGTCCATATAACCAGATTCCGTGATGTACCTTTCGTAGTCTGGAATCTGAGCGCTCAGGCTAAATTCGTTTAGATGGCGCAGGTAGGAAATCTCTGCACCCTGAAGCTGGGCAACCTGCGGCTTTAGGTTTTCAAGTAGTTCGAGAATTCTGGCCTGCCTCTTGAAAAGTTCTGGGCCAGCTGCACCATCATGAATAATCATGGAGTCGTAGTTAGCAATACAGAGTGCATCATTCTTAGATTCGATACCAATTGAAATAGTGCGCAGGCTGTTGTCTCCCGGATGGGAATTCGGAAACCCTGCGGCCACATCAGCATTTAAGTCAAACAAGAAATGATTCCATTGGCCTTTGGTATAGGGGACAGGAATGTAGTAGGTGAATCCGTCTCGCCAGGGCGTTGTTCCACTATTGTTCAAAAAATAATGGAGAACTACATTGTCATAGGCCACAGCCTCACCAGGGACGAGGTGCTGAGAGAGAGTGATGTCAACAAAGGGTCTGGCGTCGGCGCTAAGGGTGTCCGGTAGGATTGCCATTTCGAGTTGGATCCCGCTTGCAAGGAAACGACGCGCTCGGCCGCGAGAGGCACCGAAGTTTCCCTTAAAGGAAGCCCAGTCAGATGCCGAGTTACTTGCTTGGAGTTGAAAGCTTGCTTGCCCAGTATCAGGGGGAGTTGCAGAGTCCACAACCATGGAGGCCAGCGTGAAGGTGGGAGGTACGCCTTTGGGGTCAAGGAGAAAGCCTTTATGTCCCAGCTCGAGGTCGAACATTGGTGCCCAAGGTTCTCCATCGCCCAAGTCCTCAGTGAAATTTTCAAAACCAAAGCGACTCACACTGCGGTAATGGCTTGCTCGCCAATCATGGTCACTCCACCAGATGGCATCCAAGCCCATTTGCTCGGCTTCCCAGGTTCCACTTTCCATACTTCCCTTGCCTTCACTAGGGGAGCCATGTACGTGCATTTGCACGGAGTAAGGCTGAGGGGCAGCATTGGCGGGGGGTGAAGGTGAGCTCGTGGCTCCTAGTACCAGTGCCGCTCCCGCAAAGGGAATCAAGCGAATGATTTGCACAAATCTATTCTAGCTCAATTTTGGGGGTAATGTGTGAGCACTTTTCTCAGGTAGAGGGCTCATTTAGGATACCACCGTGCAGGAAACTACCTCTCCCCTCCAAGGAATCGCTTGGAATACGGACCTTTTAGTCCTTGGCTTTGCCGCCTATATCCTTGCGGGTCTCTTTTTACTTTCCTCAGCGGGGCGTGGAAGGCCTTCTTATAGAGTGGCAGCGGTTTTTGGAACGGCCGCCCGCAACTTGGGAGTGTTGAGAGATGCCGTCCAAGCCAAGGCCCGAGGGCAGGCTGGGGCTATTTATTTTGTACTTGGTTCTGGCCTTCTTTTGGCGGCATTTTTGATGCCAAACCCCTTGGAAAATTGGATTTTTTGGGCAGCCTTGGGTGTTGAGCTGGTGGTCGCATTCGTTTTTGTTGCGACCCTTCGTCGACAGGTTGAGTTGAAATTACGCAGCTACCTCAAAACTCACCTCTTGGACAACCCCTTTGCCTTTGAAGACAATATTGGTCTTACTCGCGACATTGGCACTTTGTTCGGGGAGCCCCCTCAGAAAGACGACACCCTAGAAGGTTATGTTGCCAGGGTTCGCAAAGTAGTTGGATTAGCGGATGCCTCTTCCCGCCATTTCCGCTCTACTCAGCGCTGGTAAACCTTTAGTAACCTTAGGCTTTTGCAGGCGTGTTCCATTTTATGCTTGGAACGATGTGTGCGAGTTTCCGGAATGGGCTCTTTTCTCCGGGATGCCCCGCTTGTGGAGAGCCCTGCAATGAGGAACAACTGTGTCGCGCTTGTCGTTCTTCTTTTGCGTCTCCTTCTACGGAAGGGAGCGTGCCTCTTGGGATTCGAGAAACTCATGTGCTTTGGGCTTACTCCGGCACCCCTCGCCGATTGATTGTGCAAGCGAAAGAGGAACCGCGTTCTCCTTGTGCCCCTTATCTCGCTCAAGCTCTCTTTAAGGAGATTCAGACGATGGGATTCGAGCCAGGACCCGTTTTTGCCCCACCTGCTTCCTGGAGGAGGACTTGGAAGGGGTGGCACCTTGCTGAACATTTGGCAGAAAGCATGCGGAGACGACTCGGGTGGAGTCGAGGGGGCATGAGATTGCGGCGGCTAGGATTCTCTAAGCCCCAGGTGACTCGAACTGGCCAGGAAAGGCGGCAGGCACTTCAAGGTCGATTCCGTGTTCGCAAAGGGAAAAAATCGATTCCGGCACGGGTCTGGCTTCTGGATGATGTTCTCACCACAGGTGCCACGCTTTCCGAATGTGCCCGTGCTTTTCATTCGATTGGCGTGGACAGAGTTGGCGCTTGGATCCTTTGCCGTTCAGAAAGGTTCAGGAAGCCTCTGGACGGGTACACTAAGCACCCATGAGGCAAATATCCTTGAACCTCTTTTCTGGAGTTGCTGGCGACATGTTGGTTGCAGGACTCTTAGACGTCGGTGCCTCGGAGAAGGTATTGGCCCAAGTATTGACTTCGCTTCCCAAAGAGTTTGACTGGAGTACTTCTTTGGTCACTCGAAAGAGCTTGGCTGCGAGGTCGTTTCAAGTTCAAGCCGAGGAGGGACACATTCATCGCGGCTTGTCTGATGTTCTAGAGCTCCTTGCTTCGGTTCAATGGACAAATCGGGCTCGTTTTTGGGCGGAAACCGCCTTTCGTTCCATTGCCGAGGCCGAAGCGCAATGCCACGGCTGTTCGGTGGAAGAAGTTCATTTCCACGAAGTGGGCGCTCTGGACGCCTTAGTGGATATTTGTGGTGCCTGTGCACTTTTGGACTCTTTGGATCCTGCTGCGATTTGGGCGACGCCTGTTGCCGTTGGGAGTGGGACGGTGCAGTGTGCCCACGGAGCAATGCCGGTTCCCGCACCGGCCACTTTGAAACTCCTTGAAGGGATGCCCATCACGGGACAGGACCTTCGGGGTGAGCGCGCCACACCGACTGGAGTTGCTTTACTTCGAGCTTGGGGTGTTCAGTTTGGCTCTAGGCCGCCTTCGCGCCCCCTGAAGACCGGCTATGGAGCTGGTACTCATGATTTTGAAGATGTCCCAAACTTTCTTTCCATTAGCCTGGAAGAAGCGGTGGGGGTTGCGGAACAACTCGTTGAACTTCGAACTCTAGTGGATGATGCCACTGGAGAAGAAGTGGGTGCTGCATTGACTGCTCTTCATGCGGGAGGAGCCGTTGAAGCCTTTGCGCAAGCGGCATTGGCGAAGAAGGGGAGGCCGGCGTTTGAAATGGTGGTCTTGGCTCAACCTGAAGACCAAGAAAATATGGAAGAACTTCTTTTTCGTCATCTTGGCACCCTGGGAATCCGAACCCAGTTCTCCAGTCGACGCCGCTTGCCGCGCCAAGTGGAGATTCGAGATTCTGTTCTGGGCGAACTTCCTTTCAAGGTTCGGCAAGCACCAGGAGGCGAGGGAAGCAAGCCGGAATTTGAGGCCTTATGTGCTCGAGCTGAAGAGTTGGGTTTGACGCCGCGTGAAGCCGCAGATCTTCTTTGCTCTGGCGAAGAGCATGAATCTCCGCAATGATGAAACCCAGGGGCCGCCTTGCGCCGAGTCCAACGGGTGTCCTTCACTTGGGCAATGCGCGTAGTTTTTTATTGGCGTGGTTGGATTTGCGAAGCCGTGGCGGAGAAGTTGTTTTGCGTGTGGAAGACCTCGATGGTCCGCGCAATAAACCGCATGCGGCAGAGGAAGCCATGGCAGACTTGAAATGGTTGGGCTTGGATTGGGATGAAGGTCCTTTTTTCCAACGCGATAGGATTGATGTTTATCGTGAGGCTTTGCAACACCTTTGCGCAAAGGAATGGGTCTATCCATGCATATGCTCTCGAAAAGACGTGGAGGAAGCTACGAGTGCTCCACACGAAAACATGGATGGCCTTGTTTATCCTGGCACCTGCCGTTCGCGAGAGATTGTCGAGGCTGAAGAAATGTGTTGGCGTTTTCGAATTCCAAATGACTGTTTGATCGAATTCCAAGACCGTTTCGCTGGCCCGCAATCGATTCAAGTGAATGAACAGCTTGGTGATTTTGTTGTGTGGAACCGAAACGATGATCCGGCCTATCAACTTGCAGTTGTAGTGGATGATCATGCCCAAGGAGTCAATGAAGTTCTTCGCGGTGCCGACCTTTTGCCAAGCACGGCCCGTCAGCTTCTCCTTCACGAGGCTCTTGGTTTGGGGCCACCCCAATATGCCCATGTTCCCCTTGTACGTGGAGCTGATGGGCGGCGATTAGCGAAGAGACATGGGGACACAACTCTTCGTTTCTTTCGTGAGCAAGGTTGGAGCTCCGAGCGAATGCTCGGATTTTTGGCTTCTTGGTCAGGTCTAGTCTCGGAGGGCACCGAAACGACCGCATCTGAGCTGCTTAAGGATTTTGAGTTGAAGAAGGTGGTTCCGGACGAACCGGTATGGTCCGAGCCAACACGCTAATTGCATAAGCCGTTCCATAGGGTTTGCCATAGGAGTTCATTTTGAAGTCAATCAGGCTTCCATCCTTGGCCTGTTGCTTGAGCGTTTCGTGCCAAAGTTTTGGGCGAAAATGCGCTCGCTGATCAGGTTTCAATAGATTCAAGACTCCGGCAGCATAATAGTGGCCGAAAAAATAAAAGTAGCCCGAATTGGCGTACCAAGCTTCATGGGGCATGGGTCGCCCAGATGCAGCATCTAGAAAACGATGCTCATGAAAAAAGAGTCGGAGGCCTTCGGCCATTTCCTCCAGGCCAACTTGAGGCTGTTGATCGGACCCAACCCCGGCCTTTGCGGCAAGGTAAAGGGCAAGGTTGCAAACTTGGATGCGGGAAAGGGAACCCTTGGTTTGATTGATGTCGTCCAAGTCGCCTGGATTTGGATAAAGAGAAACCGAGTAGGCGTAGGCACCGTTCGGGAGCCGTGTCCGGCGAATAGCCTCTACTGCGAGAGCCAGTCGGTCTTCCTTAATTTTCCACCCAAGTTCACGGGCTTCGAGTAATCCCAAAACGGCAACGGCCGTTTGAAAGGAAGTCGTCCAATGGGGACGTGCTGCATGGGTTTCGTCGGCGTAGTAAGCCCATCCGCCAAGGCCCGTTTGGTATTTCCACAGTCGCTCAATCAGTTTTGCGCCAGTGGCATGGATTTTTTTCTGAAGAGAAGGGTCTGCCGGAAGCCCCCAGGCCTCATGTTGGGCCGCCCGAGTGAGGGCGGCCAAGCCATAAACCAAAGCCCAGGTATGGTCGGTATCCCAGTCACTAGGGCGACGAACGTTTGCATTGGAAAAGATGTAGTCCAGGCTTCGTCTCCATGCTTGGAGGATTTCCCCACTTGGTTCCTGGCCTAAAAGAAACGAACGTTCCAATAAATCAGATAGGGCCAGAGTCCCAATTCCGGTTGTGGCAACCTGCCAGGAAAGTTGAGTTTCTGGATTGGTCCAAGAGTCCGCTTCGGGTTCGCGCCAATGGCCCCAAGCGCCATTGCCCTCTTGGTTTTCCAGGAGCCACTGAAGAGATTTCTGCATCCCTTCGAGAGCCTTCGACTCTTCGGCGGGAATTTGCGGGAGTACCGCAAGGGCGAGGGAAGTCAGAATCACTCGTGAGCCTCTTCGCCTTCGTCATGTCCGTGTTCATGATCCTCTTCCCGAAGTTCCTCCCACTCTTTATGAAGTTCATGAAGCTCAGCCTCGGTTTCTATATGGAGGGCTTCCAACTCAACTTTGATTCCGCGTAGGGAAAGGCGGGCCTCTTCAATCTCCCTCTCTAAACCACGGGCCTCCATTGGAATCTCATGCTCCACCTCCAGGTTAAACGCTTGCTCTTCAAGTTGCAAAGCACGCCGCTCCCGTTCCAGGCGACGGCGAGTTCGGCCAATCACAATTTCGCCGGTCTTTTCTGCAAATTCAGCCTCGCCGTAGAGTTGTTCCAGCTGAGCGAGTTCTTCTTCGGTTCCCAAAATGGAATCTCGAGACCACTCAAGGGAAAGTTCGCCTTGAGCCACTCGCGCAGGGAATCTCACTTCATGAAAAAGCTTGAGGGCTTTTTCTGCTCGCTCAAGATCTTCAAAGGCATAATCCAAGTCCAACTCCATTCTCAAAATAGATTGCTCTGCGCGAAGTGCTGTGAGATGTAGTTTTCGCTCGGCTTTTTCAACGGCCTCTTCGTCAACCTCCCTAACTTCATCAATTGGAGGGGAGTGGACAGGGTTTTGTACGAGGGGTTGAGTGCAAGCGGAGGAGAAGAGCGCAAGGAGGAGTAATCTCATACCAGGAGTCTAATCGTTGCTTTCGAAGGCCTCGCCAAAAAAGTTGAGCCCGGCTTTCTTGCGAAGGCCGGGCTCAAGGAATGAGAGCGAAGGAATTCCTAGAAATGAATGCCCATTCCCATCCAAACACTGAGATCTCCATCACCTGCGGGGGCAGGAAGGCCATCAGAGGCCGCAATGTTCATGCTTGTATCGGCACCACCTTCAAGAGCAAAGAGTTCCGTTAGCCACCATGCCGCACCTCCGCCAAAACGCAAGTTCATATAGTCACTACTGTAATCCAAGTTCGCGGAGGCAAAGGGCTGGATGCCAAGTCCAAAGAGACCATCATCAGTAAAGAGGTGGTAACGTGCACCACCCGAGAGGTAATCTTCTCCATCACTGTGGATACCAATGTTCCAGGAAATGGAATCCGAGTAGAAGCTGCTGTAACTCAGGCCGCCGGCGAAGTCTTCTCCGCTATCTTCGAGATTCATTCGAAAGTTCAAAGCACGAGAAGTGTGCGAGCCTGCCATCGGGGAAATAGCAGCGGCATAAGGATCCTTTGGGTCGTGGTTCAATAAATGCTTGGATACGTCATCGTAAACAGCATTTATGTCACCGACGCTGCCAGCAACCTTCTGGCTGAGGTCTGCGTCAATACGGCGGGAACAGGAGCCTAGGCCGATGGCCAAGAGGGCGAGGGCTAGGACAGCAAAGAGACGGATTCGCTTCATCTTTGTAATGGGGGAATCGAGCCGGCTTAGGTGGCTCGTTGGGGTGGAAAGCGTACGAGGTGGGTGGGGTCGCGTCAATGGATGAGGGTGAACAGTTGGAGATGCGCAGAGCTATCCTTTTCCAAAACGATGGCATCCGACGCTTACCAATCCCCGAGAGGTACCCGAGATTTGTTCCCTGAGGAGCTCATCCGAGTGCGGTATTTAGAAGAAACGGCCCGTAAATTGGCTCGCGCCTTCCATTACCACGAAATACGCACCCCGCTCTTCGAGGAAACCCGACTTTTTACTCGTTCTTTGGGGGAAACGAGCGATGTGGTGGACAAAGAGATGTTCACCGTGCCACCTCGAGCAGAAGGTGGCGCGCCTTACAGTTTTCGCCCTGAGGGGACGGCCTCGGCCGCAAGAGCTTATGTGCAAGGAGGTTGCCCCACATCGGCCCCCTTCCAGAAGTGGTTCTACCTTGGCCCGATGTTCCGGTATGAGCGACCTCAGAAGGGTCGTGAGCGGCAGTTCACCCAATTTGGTGTTGAAGTCTTTGGCGCCCAGAATCCTGTCCTAGACGCAGAAGTTGTGGATTTTGCCCTCCGTTTCTTTGAGAACTTGGGTTTTGGACCCGAATTGGAGGTTCGGGTCAACACCATGGGGGACCCCAATGACCGTGTGCGCTGGAAGGCTCAACTGCAAGATTTCTTTAGCGACTCCCTGGCTGGCCGTTGTTCCGATTGTCAAGAGCGCTTCGACCGTAATCCCTTCCGTTTGCTGGATTGCAAGGTTGAAAAATGCCAGAACTTGAATGAGGGGGTGCCTTCCCTTCGAGGCCAACTTGCAGAAGAGTCCACCGCCCACCACGAGGAGTTCCTGGCAACTCTGGAGGCTCTCGGGCACAAACCCCAGGATGACCCCAGTATTGTTCGTGGTTTGGACTACTACACCCGAACTGTTTTTGAAATCCATTACCCGCCGCTGGGAGCTCGCTCCGCTTTATGTGGTGGTGGCCGCTACGACGGTTTGGTGGAAGAGGTTGGTGGAGCCTCGACTCCTGCTGTGGGTTTTGCCATTGGTTTTACCGCAACGGAAATCGCCATGGCCGAAGTGGGTCTCCCCAAACCGGAGACTCTTGAGCCTTTCCAGCAAGAACTTCAAACCCAAGTTTATTGTGTTGCTGTAGGTGAGGAAGATCGCAAACCGATTGCCAAGCTTGCAAGCGATCTCCGCGCTGCTGGAGTTATGGGCGTGGATTTGGATTACCGAAACAAATCTGTCAAAGCTCAGCTGAAAGAAGCTGCAAAATCTGGTGCCCTTGCAGTTGCTCTCCTTGGTCCGGATGAGCGCGCTGCTGGATATGTTTGTTTGCGGAATATGAAAACCCGCGAAGAGAACAAGATTCCTGAAAGCGATTTTCTGCCCGAGTTGCTTAACTTATTGAAAGAATGAGAATTGCTGTTTTTGGTGGTTCTTTTGATCCTGTTCATGCAGGCCACCTTGCTGTCGCTGACGCTGTCCAAGACCATCTTCACCCTGACTTATTGCTCTGGGTGCCAGCGGGGCTTGCTCCTCACAAAATGGAAAATCCTCCCACCCCTGCTGCTCAGCGGATCGAACTACTCGAGCAAGCCATTCAGGGCCGTGAATCCGAGGCCATTTGCCGTTTAGAAATTGAGCGCAAAGGACCTTCTTTCATGGTGGACACCTTGGAGGCTCTCCAAAGTCAATATGAGAAACCAACCCTGTTCCTCATTATGGGTGGAGATTCTCAATCCCATTTCCCAACGTGGCGGCGCTTTCAACGCATCTTGGAGCTTGCTGAACCAATTTTCTTCCCGCGCGAGGGATGGGAAAGGATGCAAGCCAATATGCCAGGTCGAATGCTACCTATGGCACGAGTGGATTTAGATTCCACGGAGCTTCGAGAGCAACTCTCTCAAGGCGAAGCGAAGTCCGAAGCGTTCCCGAAAGGTGTTTTGGAAAGAATCCGGAAAAGATCTCTTTACCAGAGCTGAATTTTGGCCCTTCCTCGGAGGGCTTTGACGAGGTCATTCCGCTCTTGCCATGAAGGCGGCGCGGAAAGGAAATCTTGGACGAGTTCCGTGCGGATTTCATCGAGTTTAGTTTGAGTTCGCTCAATTACTTGGGCAACGTGATAACCCGCACCTGTGCGGATGACGGCTGTCGATTCTCCAATCGGTAGATTTTCCACAGCTGCAAAGAAATCTGATCCGTAAAGTCGTCCGTTGTAGTTTAAAAGTTCTCCACCTCGTTCGCGCGTGACTCGGTCATGGGAAGCCGCTTTCGCAAGAAGAGCAAAGTCTTCGCCCGCAAGGAGTCGAGTCCGCAAGTCTTCTGCCCGCTCTTGGGCTTCAACGTGCAAGGCTTCCAAGTCAATATCCGCAGGTTTCCTCCCTTCCTTAATCTGTTCCGCTCGAAGAACATTGGGCATGATGACGATATGCTTGATTCTGAGTTTTTTTCCTCCTTTTCCATATTTCCGCTCGAAGAGGAGTTGAAGGTTCGTATCGGTAGCGACCCGAGTTTTGAGGATCAGGGCATTCGTTAGTTTTTCCCGCCGGATTTCTGCGGCCAAGGTGGCTCGATAACCTTCAAGGGATTGCCCGCTCCTTTTTAAATCCTCTTCGAGAGAATCTGGCGAGGGGCCAGCGCGTTGGGCGTTTTCCCGCTCCAGGACGATGGCAGACACTTCACCCTCAGGAAGCACAATTCCGTATGCCTTGGCTTCTTCTTCAATCAAGAGGTCGGCGATGTACTCCTCAAGGGCGCGTTTCCCAAAGCGGGTATACATGTAGGCTTGGTACTCCTGTTTCGTAATTTCAACCTTGTTTACGCGAGCCACAACGCCTTCCGGCAGTGGGAGTGGACCCGCAGGAGACTGGAGGAGAGCAGCACAAAGAAGGAGTGAGAGCGTCATGAGGAAGGGAAACTTGCGAGAGAGGCCAGGCAAAGGGAGAATGCGCGGCTCCCTGAGCAGAATAGCCCTGCATCAGCCCAAAAACCACACTCCTTGTGATTGCCTTCATCTCTGACATCCACTCCAACCTGGAAGCTCTTCAGGTTGCGCTGCTGGATATTGATGAACAGGAAGTCGATGCCATCGTGTGTTTGGGCGATGTTGTGGGCTACGGTGCAGACCCCAAGGAGGTCATTGACCTCGTTCGGTCGAGATGCACTTTGACTCTTCTGGGGAATCACGACGCCGCGTTGCTGGATGACCAGCAAGCTTTTGGCTTCAACGAGCGGGCCTTGCGCGCCATTGATTACACCCGAGGCTGCTTGGACCCTGAAGTGGAAGCCAACCATGAGTATTGGGATTGGCTTGGAGGACTTGTTCCAGCGATGGCACTTCGGATTCACGAAGATGCCGAAGAAGTTCAGTTGGTGCATGCCAGCCCTAGAGAGCCTTTGACGGAGTACCTGTTGCCCGCTCTCGGAAAATCCCCAGAAAAACTACAAGCGAACTTTGATGCCGCTGCACATCGACTGACCTTTTTTGGGCACACCCATCACCCTGGATGGTTTAAAGAGGGGAGTGCATTCGTGCGAGCTACGGATGATCAAAGTGAGCTCACTCTCGAACCGGACAGCCGCTATCTCATCAATGTGGGATCCGTTGGCCAACCGCGAGACAGCGATTCTCGCCTTTGCTACGCACTTTGGAATGGTGCTACGGTTCGTTGGCGCCGCTTGGACTACGATCGAGAATCTGCGCGAGAAAAAATCCATCAAGCCCCAGCATTACCCGACATACTGGGCGACCGCCTTTTAAAGGGGCGCTAAATCTGACATGAAAAGCCGTTCTCTTTTGACTCTTGTGGTTTGGGGCATTTTGGCCCTCTTCATCATGAAAACCTGTGTTGGCGAAGGAGAGAAGCCTGGCGAAAACTTGCAGAGTTTCCGTGCGGAATCCTTCGAAAGTCCACCTGGGGAAGAGAGCTTTACGGTTTTGGAGAACGATTTGCTTTGGACTAAGTGGACCACATTGGGCGGAGCCTGTGTGGAGGCGCGTTTAAAGGATTTCCATTCTTCCAGCTCGGAAGAGTACCTCCTGTTGTTCAAGTCGGTTCCGGCTCAAGCACCACCCCAAGGCAGTA
This sequence comes from Planctomycetes bacterium UBA7888, assembly GCA_002500505.1. Lineage (GTDB taxonomy): Bacteria > Planctomycetota > UBA1135 > UBA1135 > UBA1135 > UBA7888. The sequence continues at coordinate 10,830 of DLRM01000064.1, read as the reverse complement.
GTCCGGGTCGGGAGCACCATCGCCGTCGAGACGGACTCCGTTTGTTTGAGCCCGAAGGTCGTTTAGGTGTCAACTTAGATGTAGTCCACTGGAAGGCGGGTGCGGTTCAATCGACTTCGGACGGAGGTTCGGAACTTATTTTTCAATTGGATACTCCTACCGGAGTTCGCATGGAAAAAGTTGTTCGCTTTTCAGGACTTCGGGAAGCAGACAACTCACCTGCAGATGAGCAACGCTTAGTTCAAGTGGGTGTTACGGCCGAACCCAACGGAGAAGTGTCTTCGGTTGTGGTAGGGGACTTGAACCTGCGTCTCGCTACTGGTGGTGGCATTGTTGCAGAACCAGACAGTTTCTATCCAAACCCTTATGCAGCTGCTGCACGCTTGGAATATGACAAAGTTGAGGAAATGGAGACGTACAATCCGCGTGGGAGCCTCCCACAGCGACGCGATGCCGCGGAGAAGTGGAATGGGCAGTTTGCCTTTGTTGTTGAAGGGTCGAAATACTTTTTGAATTTAATTCGCCCATTGGACAAACCGTTTCGAGGCGCTACTGCGGAAGTCTTATTTGACACCGATGGTTTCGAAGCAGGAGTCCTTCAGAGGTTTGAGCCAGAGATGCGCGAAAAACTCCAGAAGGTTGCTTGGGCGGACAACCAACTTCGTCAAGAAAATGGAACTCAACCTAGTTCAGAATCTTTGAGCCAAGCAACTGGTCTGGGTAGTGCTGAGGCCCGCCGGCTTCGGTCGGCTTGGTATCGTGCGGCCGAAGAACAGGCTCAGGAATCCTGGAAGCGAGCCTCTGTTGCTGGAGACTTCCGCCTTCATGTGGGGCAAGCGGGCACCACAGGTGAGACCCAACGGTTCGAATGGTATCTAGGTCCGAAGGATCCAGGAATCCTTTCGGGGCCATCTTTTCGACCCATGGATATGGTGATTGCAAAGCTCGATTATGGCGGGAGCTTTTTCTACCGCATGTTCTTTACCGGAGCCATCGCGCCGACCATCTTGTGGATTATTGATTTCTTCCACACGATTACTGGGAACTGGGGCGTGGCCATTATTTTGATGACCCTTCTTGTGCGTGCCTTAATGTTCCCCATTAACCGCACTTCCCAAACAAAGATGGCGATTTACCAGGCCAAAGTTGGGAAACTGAAGCCCAAGGTTGAAAAAATCAACCAAAAGTATGCAAAGGATCCGACTAAAAAACAGCAAGCTACGATGGAGCTGTATCGGGAGCACAAACTTTCTCCTCCCATAGGAGGATGTTTGCCCATCTTGTTGCAATTCCCCGTGTTCATTGGGCTCTTTGCCGCATTGCGTTGTTCTATTCTGATGAGGCAAGAGCCCTTTGCCTTATGGATTCACGACCTTTCGCGGCCCGATGCATTGATTGATTTTGGAGGCCCCATTGCTAATCTTCCCTTGATTAGTAGTGTGACCACACTCAACATTCTTCCTCTATTCATGGTGGTGCTGTGGGTATGGCATCAACGCTCCATGCCGAAGCCGACGGATCCCCAGCAAGCGCAAATGCAAAAGATGATGACATTCATGCCAATCCTGTTTGGCGTCATGCTTTACAACTATGCCGCAGGTCTCTCCCTGTACATGATTACCTCGAGCGCACTTGGAATTTTTGAGCAGAAGGTCATCAAAAAGAAATGGCCAGTTCCGGGTGCCACGCCTGGAAAGTAGAGACCTAATCGTTGCCCCTGCCACTGGGATGGGGGGGGCCGAAAGGGCTGTCCTTCGCCTTAGTGGCCGGAATGCTTTTGGCGCAGTTGGGCTGAGTGCCCAAACTTCGCGACAAAGCTTGAATGCAGAGCTGGAATGGGAAGAGGGTTGTTTGGTCCCTGTGTCCCTTCTTCTTTTTCCAGGCCCCTTCTCGGCAACTGGCGAGGATGTTGCCGAAATCCATTTGCCTGGTTCCGAGCCGGTGGTGCGGGGCTTGTTGAGTCGGTTATTGCAGGAGGGTGCGCGCCTAGCTGAACCCGGAGAGTTCACTAGAAGAGCATTTTTAAATGGGCGAATGGATTTAGTTCAAGCAGAGGCAGTTGCAGATTTAGTTTCTTCTCGGAGCGAGGCCCAAGCCAAGGAGGCGGTTCAACTCCTGTCTGGAGAAATGGCTTCTAATGTTCAATCTGCACGGGATTCAATTGTGGCTGCGATGACGGAGTTGGAGGCGGGATTAGACTTTGAAGAAGGGGACTCCCAGGATATTCAAACGACAGAGTTGGACGCTTTTTTTGACCAAGCTATCCAATCTTTACAATCCGGAATTCAATTTCGAAACCTGGATTCGACTCCAAGTAGTGTCTTCCGCGTTCTTATGGCGGGCCCCTCCAATGCGGGGAAATCCACTCTCTTTAACTTTTTGACACAGTCCCAAGCCTTGGTTTCCGAGCATAAAGGAACGACTCGGGATTGTTTGGAAGCTTCGTGGGGGCTGGCAAAAACTACGGAAATCTCTCTTGGAGATTTACCTGGATTGGAATCCCAGGCGGCAGATGCACGCGATCGAGTTGCCCAGGAAAGAGCCACAATAGAAAGGGCGGACCTTTGGCTTTTGTGTTTGGACTCTAATGAGTCTTCCCCTTCGAAGGCTTGGTTTGAGCGAAAATGGAACGCCCCTGTTCTTCTTGTTTGGACCAAAGCAGACCTCCCCCTTCGAGTTTCCCAGTCCGCGCAAGATGAATTTCAGTGCCGTTTTCAGGCTGTGAAGGTCTCTTCGGAGTCGGGATTCGGGATTTCAGACCTTGAAAACAAAGTCCGGGAGGCTTGGCGGAAGGGGGCGGCAGGGATGGAGAGTCGAGCCTCAGCAAAAGCTCGTCAGCAACAAGCCCTGGCAGCGGCGCTTGAGTACGTTCAGAAGGCCAATTCTCTTCGCCGAAGTGGCGGACCGCCTGATTGCATTGCGGAAGAATTGAGGGCGGCCATCCGGCCCTTGGGTGAGCTTGTTGGGGAGTGGACACCCGAAGATTTGCTCGACCAAATCTTCTCCCGATTCTGTATCGGAAAATAGGGCACAAAGGAAGCTGGAACTACCCCAAGGTCTTGTGTTACAACTCTCTAGGCCCACCGGGCCTAGTACTTACCGTGCGTTGTCCCTACTGCAAACAAGACGATGACCGAGTCATCGATTCCCGCTCTTCTGCGGATGGATTCTCCATACGACGTCGCCGTGAGTGCGTCGAATGTAGCCGCCGCTTCACCACCTATGAGCGCATGGAGGAAACCCCCCTCAGGGTGGTCAAAAAGGAGGGCTCCCGCGTTCCTTTTGACCGGAACAAAATTTTCCAAGGGCTTTTGAAGGCCTGCGAGAAGCGCCCTGTTTCTCTAGAAAGAATCGAAGAGGTGACCGCGCGGATTGAGCGCCAACTCGCTGAGATGTTTGACCGTGAGGTGAGCAGTAAGTACATCGGGCAGCTTGTGATGGATGAACTGAAACAATTGGACCAAGTGGCCTATGTGCGATTCGCCTCGGTCTATCGCGAGTTTAAGGATATTGCCCAATTCTTAGACGAACTTAAACCCATGCTCGAAAAGGGACATAATTCGTAATGGAGGGGGAACGGAACGGTCTGCCGAATCGCGTTCGGAAACGCGATGGTCGCGAAGAGCGAATGGATTCCGTTCGTTTGACGGACTCCATTCGCCACGCTTTGCAAGGGGTTGGTGCTGACTCATCCGCTGCCTCCTATCTCGCCGAAGAAGTTGCGGGTTCCATTCTTTGCGATGGAACGGTTGAGACTGCTGGACTTGCCGCATCTGCTGAGACAGTTTTAGTTGCGGCAGGCCGAAGCGATGCTGCCGATGCTTATCGAGAATTCCGACAGCACTGCCTGAAACATTTTCAACGGGTTCGTGTTCACACATCCCATGGCCGAGACGACACGGCTCGCCCCTGGGATCGTCGTCGGCTTGCGATTTCTTTAATGCGCGATCGTAATTTAGAAAATGCTCTCGCTTGGCAAGTAGCTCGTCGTGTGGAACGCCGAGTTTACGGAACAGCGCTTCGCCATTTAACGGGCCGGCTTGTTGCGGGCTTAGCGGATAACGAATGTCGAACTCTCGGGCTTCGAGCCGATTCTCTTGAGGCGGAACGAGTTGGCTTGGAACGAAGGCAATTGAGCGCTTGGTTGGGAGGTGGCAGCTTGCCCACTGCCGACGGGGGACCCGCTCTTGCTGGTCCAGGGCACGACCCGCGCCATCACTTGGGTGGCCAGCTTTTGTCCCGATTTGCTTTACAAGATTTACTTTCGGGTGCTCAAAGCGACGCCATCTTGGATGGACGATTTGAGCTGCCGACTCTGGTGGATTGGACCAGACCTGCTCGCATTCTTTTACGCCCAGTTGCGGGGGAATCTGAGGAGGCTTTCTGGCGGCGGGTGGGGGAAGAACTTGGGCGGGCTCATGAAGTTCAGGTGCATTGGCCTGCGAGTCGCAATTGGTCCTCCTTATCCCTTCGTGCGCCGCGTTGGATTCAAAGGCCGGATTCCCGCCTTCGCCTCTACTGCACGGATGCAGAATTGGCCCGGGAGTGGGCCTTGGACGGTCTCTGGGTTCGGCTTTCCTTGGACTCCTTTGTTCGGGCGGCACCTGAGTTGCGGGCAACCCTCGCCGATTCTGGCAGGGTCCTAGTTTGCTGGTGGCCGGATCGAGAGAACCTGCGCCAGCATCGGGGGATTGAGCGTGTATATGGGGCTGTGGTTCTCAATCTTGCTGGTCCTGCCCAACTTGCCAAGGACCCCAAAGATTTCTTTGACCGCATTGGAGAGGCCGCAGGCTTGGCTTGTGGAGCCGTAGCCCTGTTGGCCGATCGCTCTGCCTCACGAGCGCCCTTTGCGGTCTCGATTCAGCCTGCAGGGCTGCCTCAGGCCCTTCAATGGCTTTATGGACCCTCTCGAAACCCCACGGATTCTTCTTCTAGAACCATTTTGGCCATCTTTGACCGATTCCACCAGGCCGCTCGGAATTACGGCCTAGGGCTACGTACTTTTGCGCCACCCCACCCAGAGGGTGCTGGTGCTCGCTTGGCTCTCCGAGATCACGCTACAGAATCGGGTGCTTACCCGGTAGGGTGGTGTCCTGTGGAAGCCACCCCCGCACCCCCCCCTTCGGCCTTCGCAGCAGCCCCTTGGCTCCAGTTTTCTGCTTCAGCCGCCCTTCACCACGATTTCAGGCGTTGGGTATCCACGCCCGCTTCCTCCTCAGACGAACCACCCACCTTTCGCTAAATGCACCTCAAAAGAATTGAGCTAGAAGGCTTTAAGTCCTTTGCAGACCGAACCGTCATTCAGGTCCAGCGTGGCCTGACTGGAATCGTAGGCCCCAACGGCTGCGGGAAGTCCAATGTTGTGGATGCCCTTCTGTGGGTGATGGGGGAGCGCTCGGCAAAGACCTTGCGTGCCGACTCCATGGACGACGTCATTTTCAAAGGAGCTGAGGGTCGGACAGGTACTCCTTATGCCATGGTTGAGATTATTCTGAGTGATGAGGAAGGCCAAGTCGCTGAGCCAGGTGCTGAAGTTGCCGTGGGTCGCCGTTTGTTCCGCACCGGTGAGTCCGAGTATTTGCTGGATGGTCGGAAAGCCAAGCGCAAAGATGTCAAAGATTTGTTGATGAACACGGGCCTTGGAGTTCGCTCCTACATGGTGCTAGCGCAAGGAAAGATTGACGCCGTCTTGTCGGCAAACCCTGCCGAGCGTCGCTCCGTTTTTGAAGAGGCCGCTGGCATAAGCCGCTACAAAGCACGGAAGCACGAAGCTGAACTTAAACTTGCTCGAGTTGCCCAAGATTTGGCTCGAGTCGAAGATGTTTATAAAGAGGTTCAGCGTGCCGTGCGAACCTTGAAGTACCAAGCAGGGAAGGCGCAGCGATTTATGGAGGCTCGAGACAACTATCGGGAAGCCCATGTCCGATTGTCTTATGTGGACCGATACCGCATGCAGGTAGAAGAGACTGCACTAAAGGCCCAAGAAAAAGAACTGGAAACTTCAATCCAGGAAATTCGGGACCGTCGTTCTCATATGGAATCTCGCCTTAACCAACTTCAAGAAGAGGCGGACACTCTCCGACAGCGGACGGATAGCCTTCGCACCGATTCTTCGGAATCTCGTCATAAGACCGCTACCCTTGAAGAAAGAGTTCGCGGTTTGGATTCCCGAGTTGGAGAGCTAGAAAACAGAACTCAAAGAGAATCCGAGCGTTTGGCCGGTTTGGACGAAGAAGACCGCTCTCGAGTGGATGCGGATGGTTTGCTGCAGAATGAAAACGCGCAGTTGGCTCAAAAGACTGCGGCAATACAAAGTTCTCTCGAGCTGGCGGACACGGAGTTCTCTAGGATTCGGGACGCTCATCGGGCTACGCGGCAGCAAATGGAAGAGTTGCGCGCAGGTGTCCTCAAGGCTCTTGGGGAGCGAAGTGCACAGAACAATCAGGTGGCGGAGGCTGCGCATAAGCGATCAGAAGCTCAGGGTGACCTACGCTCCTTTGAGCGTCGCCAGGCCGAACTTCAAAGCACCAAAACGGAAGCCAGCGAGAAATTGGTTATTGCCAAGAAGGAATTCAGAGAGGCTTCCTTGGCGGCCGAGCAGGCCGAGGGCAGAAGCCACCAACTTCTTCAAAACCGCGATTCACTTCGAAAGCAGACTTCTGATGCCGCCGACGCTTATTCGGCGGCTATTCGAAGCCAAACGGAAGCCCAAACGCGCTTAACGGCATTAGAGGCTGTTGAGCAGGATATGCAAGGTCTTCCTGACTCGGTTAGGACGACTTTGGAGAAGGGGGCGACAGGTCTTCGGGGATTAGCCTTAGATGGCATCGAAATCCCTGCTCCGTGGGACCGTTTGCTTGAAAACTTGTTGGGCCGCCTTCAGCACGCCCTTTGGTTAGACCATCGGGACGCCGCCTCTCAAATGAAAGGTGCTGCGGATTGTTTCTTCCCTGCGCCGCGCCCGACTTCACCTGTCCATGTTGCAGGAGCTCGCCCTCTTGAGGATTTGTTTGTTGGAGATTCCGAAAAATGTCGAGCCATCTGCGCTCGCCTTGGAGAAGTTTATTGCGTAGCAACGGCCAAAGAAGCTCGTCGCCTCGCGGATCAACACCCTGGTGCTTTATTCCTTTCTGAGTGCGGCGAAATGCATGGTGCTGGTTACGCCCGTCTTGGGATGTTGGGTGATGGCGCCGAAGGACTTTTAGCTCGAACCAATTTGCGGCAGGAATCCGAAAAGGCTCTCAAAAAAGCTCAGGAAGCTGCGTCTTCTGCCCAACACGAGGAAGGGGAAGCTCGCCAACAGCTCGAAAATCTCAATGAAGAGTTGGCGACTTTAGATTCCACTCTCAGGAAAGTCGTTGCTGAGCGGGACCGCGCGCAAACCCAAGTTGAAGAGCTTGAGCGTCGAGAGCTAGCCAATCTGGAAGAGTTAAAGGCAATGGAAGCAGACTTCAGCTCTGCCTCGGAGCTTGTCGAAGCCGCCAATCAAGTTGAAGCGGAGGCAACCCAACTCCGTGAGGCGGCTGAACGGAAGCGTTGCGAACTCAACGAACAACTTCTCTCCGCTGAGACGCTTTCCACCGAACAAGAAGAGACTCTGGAGACCAGACGTCATGCTCTTCAAGAGGCTCGCTTGGAATCGGAAAGGCACGAGCAACGTCTTCAGCATATCCAGGGCCAATTGGAGACTCATGGGCGATTGCATAAGCGGGACAAGCAAGAAGGTGCGCGCGTCCGCCAAGAGCTAGAAACCTTGGCTCAGCGCATTAGGGAAACGCAAGCGGAAGCGGAGGCGGGTCGCACTCAGCTGCGCGAGCTTCTTACTGAGCGTGGCGGTCTGGATGAAAGATTAGCTGAGGCTACGACCCAACATGAACGGGCTGCGGGTGTTCTTGCAAGTGAGCGTGCCAGCGTGGACGGTGGAACTGGGCGGCTGGAAGATTTACTTGGCAGGCGCCAAGAATTGGCTTTGGGTCTTCAACGCATTCAAATGAGTCGCGAAGAGCAGGTTCGGGCTCTAATTGAGGAGTTCCAACAGCCTCTGGAAGACCTTGTGCGAAGCTTAGGGATCGACGAAACTGAAAATGAGCTCGAAGACTCCGAATATCAGGAACTGTCTCGCCGCGTTTCTAGTTTGAAAGAAACCTTAGACCGTATGGGTTCGGTCAATATGGAAGCCTTAGGTGAACTGGAAGAACGGGAAGCTAGAGAGCAGTTCTTGTCCAGCGAACGTTCCGATCTCACAGAAGCCCGAGCGAATTTAGAGCGCACCATCGAAGATTTAGATGCCCGCTGTCGCGAACGCTTTGTGGATACTTTCGAAGCTGTCCAAAGTCAGTTCGAAGGCATCTTCCGCCGCTTATTCCGTGGTGGTCGGGCCGAACTCGGCCTCGAAGCTGATGTGGACCCCTTGGTCGCTGGAATTGATATCTCGGTTCGGCCTCCAGGAAAAGATCTTCGCTCCATCAAGCTTCTTTCGGGCGGCGAGCGCACTCTGACTGCACTTGCACTTTTGTTAGCGGTGTTCCGCTCCAAGCCATCACCCTTCTGTCTCTTGGACGAGGTGGATGCAGCTTTGGATGATGCAAACGTTGGACGCTTCTTGGATGTGTTGGACGACTTTGTTGGAGAAACTCAATTCATGGTTGTCACCCACAACAAACTCACTATGGCTCGTTGCGAGCGTTTGTTTGGAGTCACTATGCGGAAAGCTGGTGTTTCTCTAGTGGTGGCTGTGGACCTTTCTGAGATTGCCGAAGCCGAAGACGGGACTGTATCCAGATTAGGCGAACGCCCAGAAAAGGAAACGGCTCTGCCGTCTGACCGAGGGGTTCAGGTCCCAGAGGCCGCGAAGGAAATAGAAGCCTAATTAGCGGCGGGCTGCGGCCGCTTCTTCAAGCAAAGGAAGCGCCGTTAAAACAGTTTCCCCAAGAATGCGGAGGCTTTCCGCAGAGCACTTGTCCAAAGTATCTTCGCGTGTGTGCCACCAGGAGTTTCCCGGGCCGAAGCGGAAATCAATGAGGTCAGCCGAGGGCACCCCTTTCCTCAGAAAGGGTAAGTGGTCATCTTTGATTTCCCGGCGGTCTACGAAAAGTTGTTTATGCCCAAGAGCTGAAGCCGTCTTCTCAAAGATGCTTCGTATCCAACCGCTGGACATGGATTCAATGCTGACTCCAAGCTGGCGGTCAGCGACCATGTCTAGGAGAATCAAGGCCCGTATATTTTTTAGAGAGCCCTCCTTCTGCATTTTCTCAGAGAGCCAACGGGAGCCAAAAGTGGAGTTATTCTTGTCGTCCCAGCGAAGGGGATGAAAAGGTTCTTCTCCATCGAACCAACAGAGGACAAGGGTCATTCCCGTTCTTGGGCCTTGCCCAGCAAGCTGGCGGGCCATTTCCATCAACATTGCAGTCGACGAACCGGCATCGTTAGCCCCTACAAATCTGGGCAAGTCAAAAGTGTCGTAATGGCTACAAAGCCAAAGTTCGCCCGCCTCGGTACCTTCTCGCCGCGCAATGAGATTGACGCCCGTGAGTTCTCCTTTTCTTTGTGCGCCTTCGGGAGGAGTCACAGGGAAGGGAAGTTCTTCAAATACCCAACCAAGGGGTTCCAGTTCTTTGCGAATGAAGGCCCGAGTCTTTGCGCTCTGGGGCGTGTCGATTCGCCTTGGACCCATTTCAACAAGGAATTCCAGGTCTTTCCACGCACGGTCTGCATCGAAGGCCTGGCGGCTAAAATTGCTTGCCGAATCCCCACCAATGCAGGAAGGCGCAAAAAAGAGAAGCGGGAGACAAGAAAGCGAACAGATGGAGGTTAAGCGCATGGGATTTGATGAATGGCGAAGGCATGATAGGGCAGTGGGCAACCTACAAGAGCACCCTTCCGCCAGCTTAGGGCTTTTCATTCCAGCTTTTTGTGGATTGACTTGTTCTCTTCTTCTCTTGAGCCCCGTTCCCATCCAGGGAGTGGGGTTGAGCGTTTTTCTGGTTGCGGCCATTGGCGTCGTGGCCCTTATGGGGGAGCAAGCCATTCAGCGATGGCCGTCGAGCCGCCCATTGGTGCACCCTCTTCTCTCAGCCCTACTGATTTATGCTTTGTATTCCTCTCTTGGGAGATTTGTGCCTTCTCTCATTCCTGAAGATCGAGAATGGTTTCTTCTTGCGGTGGACCGCCGCTTTCTTGGTTTTGACTGGGAAGCCTGGTTTCAGGCGTGGGCGAATCCTTGGGTGACCGATGGCCTCCAAGCGGTTTATGCTTCTTTTTATTTTTTCCCGCTTCTTCTTGGGCTGGCTTTTGCTTTTCAACGAAAGTGGGCAGTTCTCTATGCTGTAACGGATCGAGTCATCCTGGGTTTCCTTTTGACTTATTGTGGTTATTTTTTGGTGCCTGCCCGTTCGCCCAATGAATTTCTTGAATATTCCATGCCTTTGCCGAGCTTTGGTTTGCAAGAGTCCTTGCACACGCTTTTTGTGGAGACCTCTTTTATGAAATGGGATTGCTTTCCCAGCGGGCACACCATGATGTCTGCCTTCGTGGCATGGTGTGCTTGGCAACGATTGGGGCGCGCACGTTGGCTATTTGTTTCCTGGAGCGCCTTGACCATTTTGGCCACGCTTTACCTTCGCTATCACTACCTCGTGGATGTCCTTGTTGGTTTCGTTGGCTTCCTTCTTTGGGTCTGGATTTCGGAACGCCTTTTCGGCCGCCTGCGTGAGTTGGAGGCCGCCGCACCCTTAGAATCAGTGACATGACAGGAGCAGATGTCCTTCGCACGCGGCCGGTCGCTGAAATCACTGCCCTTTCCTTAGGGTTAGGGGTGCTGGTCGGGCTTGT
>DLRM01000026.1:1245-73477 GCA_002500505.1 Planctomycetes bacterium UBA7888 | reverse complement strand
GCCTAAAAAAGGGAGTTTCCGTCCATAACCGAGGGCTGCTCAATTCCCAGCGTTTCCATTAGGGTCGGAGCAACATCGGCCAAAATGCCCATCTCGCGGAGTTGAGCACCGCGATACCGCTCACCAATCATTAAAAATGGCACCGGGTTCACCGTATGTGCAGTATGGATGTCCCCCGTTGAAGGGTCGCGCATTTGCTCGGCGTTTCCATGGTCAGCGGTGATTGCAACCGTTCCGCCTTGTTTTAGTGCCTCTTCAACAATCCTCCCCAAGCACCCATCCACGGCCCGAATCGCAGACTCTGTAGCATCTTGCTTGCCAGTATGACCAACCATGTCAGAGTTTGCGAAGTTCACCACATATAAATCGTTCTCTCCCTTTTCTAAACGCATACAAACTTCATCGCAAACTTGTGGGGCGGACATTTCGGGTTGCAAATCATAAGTTGGAATCTGTGGAGACTGCACGAGCTTGCGTTCTTCGCCCTCATAAACATCCTCACGGCCACCATTAAAAAAGAACGTGACATGAGCATACTTTTCCGTTTCAGCGCAACGAAACTGACGCAGACCTTTCTGCGACACCAACTCCCCAAATAAAGATCGCAATTCCTGGGGAGGGAAAGCGACTGGACAACTAAAGTCTTTTCGATACTGAGTCATTGTGGCGTATTGAATCTGAGGAACATCGCCCAACTCAAAAGAGTTAAAGCTGCTTTCCAGGAGAGCCTGACTCATTTGGCGAACACGGTCCGCGCGAAAGTTAAAACAGAAAATCGAATCTCCATCTCGTACTGGAGCCGGTGCACCAATTACTGTGGGCAGAACGAACTCGTCAGTTTCGCCTCGCTCTACAGCAAGCCGCAAACCTTCCTGAGCGCTTTGTGCAGAAAACTCTCCGCGACCATGAATCATGCAGTTCCAAAACTTCTCCGTGCGATTCCAACGTTGATCGCGATCCATTCCCCAATAGCGGCCGCAAATACTTGCAATATCCCCGCCAAATTCCGCCAGCATACCTTCTAACTTTTCCATAAATCCTGACGCTGACGTGGGCGGAGTGTCGCGACCATCCAAAAGAGCGTGAACTTTCACCCGCTCACCAGGAAGCCCCATTTCCTGGGCAAGCGCGAGCAACTCTCGGTAGTGCTCATCGGAAGCGTGAACTCCACCAGGACCAATCAACCCAAACAAATGCAAATTGGAGTTCCCATCCAAAGCCGCTTGCACCGCACCGCGCAAAGCTCCATTCAGTCGAAACTTGCCCGCGCGAATCGTTTCAGCAATCCGGGTGATGGTTTGATGGACCACCCGGCCGGCACCAATATTGGTGTGCCCAACTTCCGAATTTCCCATCAATCCAAGGGGCAAGCCAACCTCCTGTCCACTCGCCGACAATAGAGCGTGCGGCCACTCCTGCCACCACTTCAAAAAGTTGTCGGCAGGCGCCTTAGTAATCGCATTCCAGTCGGTATCGGCGGCATGCCCCCAACCATCCAGAACCAAAAGTAGAGTCGGTTTCTTCTTACCCATCGTCGCTCGGGTTCAACCCGAATATCCTACGATAGGCCATCCCCTGACTGTCCTCCAGATTGCAAACCCTCTTCTTCCTCCTTACGGCGCTAGCCCCGCAAGACGACCCCCTCTCCGCCGAAGCCCTGCGCGCCGACCTCCAACACTTATCCGCCGACGCCATGGAGGGCCGCTCAACCGGTTCCCCAGGCGCCCACCGTGCCGCAGATTGGATTGTGGAGCGTTACAAGACACTTGGCCTTCAACCCCTCAACGGTTCCTATCGCCAAGCATTTCCAGCTGAACCTCGCCGATTGGATTTAGAAGGGTGCAAACTTCAAGTCGGCGACTCTTCTCCGTGGGAAGCAGGAGACTGGTTTCTGCCTCATCCCAGCTCGCCGCCTGGCTCAGTGGAAGGAGAGCTCGTCTTTGTGGGTTATGGCTTAGACTCACCCGAACACTCCTACAACGATTTCGCTGGGCTTGACCTTGAAGGAAAAGTTGCCCTGCTTTTGCGCTGGGAACCCCAAGCCAAGGACCCAAAAAGCCCGTTCGATGGCAAAAGGCTCACTCCTGGTGCCCGGCTATCCAAGAAAGTGCGTGAGTGCGAAGAACGAGGAGCATCCGCTGTCCTCATTGCTGCTCCACCTGGCCCTGCAAAACGGCGCGAAGCCGTCGGCGATTCTTATTGGCCCAATTTTTCCAAACTTCACCAAACTCTCATGCCCATGTTGGAAGTTCAAGCACAGTTGGAAGAGCTTTCAAAAACTAACTTCACTCCAGCAGATGTCGCCGACCAACTTTTCTGCATGCTTCAAGCCCAGGCTCCGCTTGGAACTTCCATCCCCGTTGCTTTCGTCGGTCAACCTGTTCTAGAAACAGCCTTTTCCATAACGGACATCACAGTCCAGGAGTGGGTTCAAGAAACAGATCGCTCTCTTACGGGAATGGGATTCCCCACTGGCCTACCGACCAATCTTAAACTTCAGTTCGCTCCGCTCCAACGAGAGGGAGTCAATCTTTTTGCCGTACTTCCCGGCTCCGACCCAGTTCTCTCCAAAGAAATCGTTGTCCTCGGCGCACACTACGACCATGTTGGCATGAATGAGGAAGGAGAGATTTGGAATGGCGCCGATGACAATGGCTCAGGCGCAGTCGCCCTTCTTGCTCTTGCAAAATCTTTTGTCCAAGAAGGCGCCCCAAAACGCACTCTCCTTTTTATTCACTTTTCGGGAGAAGAGATTGGACTGCTCGGTGCCGCTTGGTTTCTTTCCGCCGCACATCTTCCTCGCGAGAACATAACCGCCATGGTGAACATGGACATGATTGGCCGTTCCCTCAAAGGCAAGGTGCATGTTTTGGGAACAAAGTCCTCTCCCATCTTCCCGCCCCTTCTTCAGCGCGCTACCCGCGGTCTCGACCTATACCCAAGCACCGAAAGCGAAGAGTTTTTTGACCGAAGTGACCAGGTTGTTTTTTACCTGGCTGGAATCCCAGTCATCTTTTTCAACACGGACGAACACGAAGATTATCACACCCCACGCGATACATGGGAACGTATTCATTACCCTGAGATGGCTGCCATCACAACTCTAGCCAAACGGATTTCTAAAGACCTCGCAAACATTACTAAGCGGCCCATCTTCACAGATGGCTATCATCGTCTTCGAGCCGTTTTCGGAAAACGCCCTAAACTGCTTGCCCCTTGGCCCGTTCCCTTTGAACAGCGCCTCGACTACTAAACATGACAAAAACTTTCCGCATTGGACTAGACTTAGGTGGCACTGCCATCAAGGGCGGGGTGCTTTTAGATAACGAGAGCGTTCATGAAGCCAGTTGCGAAAGCCCAAAGGACTACCAAGAGTGCTTGGGTGCTCTCGAAAATCTAGCCCAATCCTTAGCAATAAATGCAGGGGCCTCAAGTGTGGACATCTGCACTCTTGGCCTAGCCGCTCCTGGAGCGGTCAATCAGTCCGATGGAGTTGTAACGGACTCCCCGAACCTTCAATTCCTAGACAACCAACCTTTGCGAGAGGATTTGGCAAATCGCTTATCCTGGCCTGTCACTCTAGAAAACGATGCCTCTGCTGCAGCACTGGGCGAAGCAAACTTTGGCGCAGGGAAAAACCACCCTAGCTTTCTTTTAGTCACTTTGGGAACAGGAATTGGCGGCGGCGTTGTCTTGAATCACAAACTTTGGTCTGGCTCTGGTGGACTCGCAGGCGAATTCGGTCACATGCGCGCTAATCACGACCGGCCTTGCAATTGCGGAAGCTTGGGTTGCGTGGAAGCCGGCCTCTCTTCACCACAACTCCTGAAATGGGCACAAGACGAGGGTAGTTCTGCTACATCTCTTCCCGCACTTTCGAAAGCCGCCGAAGAAGGGGACTCTCTTGCTATTTCTATCTTCCAACGGGCAGGCGCCTATTTTGGGGAAGCTCTTGCGCAAGTAGCGCTTATTCTTGATTTGCGTGTGTTTCTCCTTGGCGGCGGTGGCGCCCCCATTCTCCCACACTTAAAAGAAGCCGCCCTTCAATCGATTGCCGACCGCACCCTCGGCCGTATACCTTCCGATTTTGTTCTGGAGCAGGCAACCTGTGGTAACCGCGCTGGATGGTTGGGTGCGGCGCTCTGCGCGGATTAACAATCCGCCCCAGAATCTTCGGGGGACCACCAACCATATGACATGGTGGTTGTGTTTTTGACGGCAGAAAAATCGCCCTCTTTGGGGACAACAATAGCCCCACCGTTGCCTTGAAACTCTCGCTCAATTCGATTGAGAACATTTTGGATTGCTCCGGAAGGTTCTTCGCCACGTCGAATTCGATCTGCTACCCGCGCCGCAAAAACTGCACGCATAAAAGCTTCACCATTTCCAGTTGCGCTCACAGCGCAAATCTCATCGGCATAAGTTCCGACTCCAATAAGCGGACTATCTCCCACTCGACCTGGGAGCTTGCCCATGGTCCCACCAGTGCTTGTCGCAGCAGCTAAGTCTCCATCCGAATCGCGGGCAACTGCGCCAACAGTTCCGCCAGCCCAATTGCAAGCACCACCCTCCTGCACAACACGCTTCCAGGCTTTGGCTGCAGATGGAACAATCAAGTCATCTTCTTGAAGACGTTCAAAACCTTTAGCCTCAGCCCACCGTTCGGCTTCCACGCCGGCAAGGAGAATCGTTTCCTCTTCTAACAAGCATTGGGCAATGCGAACTGGATTTCGAAATGGCCCCAAACAGGCCACTCCGCCTGCACGGTGAGTTTTACCGCACATGACTGAGCTGTCCAACGAGACGCCGCCGTCATAAGTCAAAGCGCAGCCCGTGCCCGAATTATAAATTGGGTTGTCCTCAAGCGACTCAACAGCCGCACAGACTGCATCCAAGGCACTCCCGCCTGAATTCAAAACCGCACCACCCACCTTGGCAGCGTTGGCGCAACCCTCTGCGTGGAGTTCGCGCGATTCGGCGGGCACTAAACCAGCGCCGCCGTGTACAAGGATGAGAGGTTCGGGCATGGGGTGGACAGTTGAAGTTTCGAAAGTCTAGCCCCGCAATCGGTCTTCGGCTATGGTTTCAGACTCTCGCCCGCAACCCTAAAATACTCGCGTGACCAATAGCCCGACCGACTGGCTTGTTGCCCCCGCTCTCCGCCTGGATCAGGGCGAAGGATTGGCAGAAGCTCTCCGTTGCCTCCGTGAGTTCGACCCGCGATTTTTCCTCATTTTTGGTGGCGATGCCGAAGATGTGGCTTGGCTTCACGAAACTCTAGAGGAAGAGGCCGGGCACCCCATTGTCTTTGCAGGTGATTTGGAGCGGGGAGCCGGTCAACAATACGAAGGGCTCACCCCCCTTCCTGACGCTTGGGCTCTCGGACAGCTTGGCCCTGAAGCCTGTTATGACGCAGGACATCGCACAGCAACCGAAGCCGCCCAAGCTCATGTGCGTTGGATTTTCGGCCCAGTCTTGGATTTGCACCGCCTTGCGCCCGAAACCATTTGCTCCCCCATCATTGCAAATCGTGCGTTTGGTGAAGAAGCTATGCGTATCATCGAATGCGCCGGCTCTTGGATAAAAGGAGTTCATGATGGTGGCGGTTTTGCTTGCGGCAAACACTTCCCTGGCCATGGCGCATGTCCGCAAGATAGCCATGTCGAAAATGCGGTTTCGTTTGAGGACCCTGAGCCGCACTTGGTGCCGTTCCGCACACTTGCCAAACACTTGCCCTCGATGATGACCGGCCATATCGAGTTCCCCATGCTGGATGAAGAAATGCGATGCACGAGCCGATCGCCCATCATCATGGATATCCTCCGGAAAGACATGGGCTACAACGGTGTTGTTGTAACCGACTCGCTCCGTATGGCCGGCTTCGGTGATGGCCCTCACGAAGAACTGGCCGCCGAAGCAATTCACGCAGGATGCGATTTGTTGCTCGACCCAGAAGACCCTGTTGTCCTTGCCACAAGCCTCCGCGATGCCATGGACCGTGGCGATCTTCTCCCCGATGCCGTCGAACGCTCCGTCAAGCGCCTCGAATCATTTATGGCAGACATTTTGAATACAGAAGCCGAAGCGCCACGCCCCCTTGTGATGGGTGCCAGCGCCAAGCGCCTTCTGCACCCTTTGCACGGCGGCTCCCCTGGGCGCACGAAGTTCCCACAGCCGGAAACCGTTCTCAGCCTCGCTGGCACACCCGACTCGATTCGCTTCCTTGAAGACTGGGGCCTTGAAGTTCTTCCTGCCGACTCCACTCCACCTGACGAATTCCCCGGCGCGGTCTTGGTCCTTTGTGGCGCCCGCGAAGGCCATGGACTTCCCCAACTTCCTGGCCCCTGGCTGGATGCAATTAGCCGAGACCACCCCGTGACCTATGTCGCAGGTGCACCCGAGGCCATTGATCTTCCACCTGCCAGCGTGAAAGGTTTTCACCTCCCAGGTCTTTCCCCTGCCCTGCTTGCGCTCCTTTTCGCAGCCGGGGAAGAATAGGCGAGACGCCCACGCGTGTCCGCCTTCCACCCGCTCGATTGGATTGCCATCGGCGGATACCTGGCCTTTGCGCTTGCGGTTGGAAGTTATCTTTCCAAACGAGCTTCCAAGTCCACTCAAGATTTTTATCTCGCAGGTCGCTCCCTTCCTTGGTGGATGGCGGGGACTTCGCTCGTTGCAACTAGTTTTGCAAGTGACACGCCTCTCTTTGTAACAGGCTGCGTACGCACCGGCGGAATTGCCAGCAACTGGATTTGGTGGGGCTTTGCGGTCGGCGGCGCAATGTCTTTTGCTTTTCTTGCTGGCTGGTGGCGGCGCCTGGAAGTCACCACCGATGCCGAGCTGATTGAACACCGCTACTCCGGGCGTCCTGCCCGAGTCCTACGCGGTTTTTATGGTGCGTACCACTCGTTAATTACCAACACTTTGGTTTTGGCTTGGGTTCTCTTGGCCATGCTCAAAGTCGTGCGCGTGGTTTTAAATATTGACGATTCCAGCTCTGATGTTTGGATTGTGGGCGGAGCCGTTGCGCTTGCCCTGACCTACTCCATGCTTGCCGGCCTTTGGGGCGTTGTCGTCACCGATCTCTTTCAGTTTTTCCTTGCCTTAGCTGGCGCCATTCTTCTTGGCTGGAAAGCTTCCGAGGCCGTGGGTGGTCTCGATGCCGCTCGTGATTACTTCTCGACCTTAGAACCTGCAAAGACCGCACTATTCCCTGCTCACGGCGAAGGCGCTTGGACTTCAGCAGCATGGTGGACCCAAGGATTTACTGCCTTTTTAGTTTTGGTTGGACTTCAAGGTTGGGCGAACAAAAATGCAGATGGCGGCGGGCAAGCAGTGCAGCGCTATTCAGCATGCAAAGATGAAAAGCATGCGCGTGGAGCGGCGCTCTGGTTCCATATTGCCCACTATTGTCTTCGCCCTTGGCCTTGGATTTTTGTAGCTCTTTGTTCTTTAATCCTAATTCCTGAATCTGAACTACCTCAAATTATGGTGGCTGGAGAAATGGTGCCTGACCATGAAGCCGCCTATCCAATGATGATGGCACGCTATTTAGGCCCTGGATTGTTCGGATTGATGTGCGCTAGTTTTTTGGCGGCTTTCATGAGCACCCTAGACACACATCTCAACTTGGCTTCTGCTTATGCGGTAAACGACCTTTATCGCCGCTTTATTCGCCCCGATGCGAGTTCACGGCATTTTGTAAATGTAGGCCGAGGATTTGAGCTCGTTGTAGGCGGCTTGGGTGCGGCCTTTGCTTTAGTTGCGGGAAGCATTTCAACCCTCTTCACTTTTACTTTGGCTTTACTCGGCGGCCTTGGCCCTGCATTCTTGCTGCGCTGGTTCTGGTGGCGCGCAAATGCATGGACCGAATTCAGCGCCCTTGTCACTTCAGGATTCATGACTCTTTTATTGAAATTCGTGCTTCCAGATTCCATTTGGCCCGCTGCACCTTTTAATGATTTGGAAGCTGGAGTCCCATGGAACTATTCCGGCCAATACTTATTAGTTGTGGGAGTCTCCATTGTTGTCATGCTCACCGTCACCCTTCTGACCCCACCAGTAGACCCTGAGCACCTTCGCCGCTTCTACGCCAAAGTCCGCCCCTTTGGCTTTTGGAGAAAGGTAACGAATCAAAAACCAGCTACCGGCACCGCTCTCGCCTCTTTTCAGGTTTGGTATGGCGGCATCGCCCTTCTCCTTGGCCTCCTCATGGGTACAGGTGCATGGCTTCTTGGCCACGAGTTCTGGACTTGGTTCGGCATCGCAGGGGTGGGCGGACTCCTGGTCTCCCATTCTTGGAATCGAGTGACGTGAGACAAAAGACCCATAGGATGAAGGCATGTTGTTAACGACTGGCCTTGTTCTGATTCTCTCCATTCAACAGGGTGAAGATCGTCAGCCCAAACAAACTTCGCGTGGCCTCCATGGCTACATTGGGTACAGCTCATCTCAGCCGGAAGATCGGGAAAAATACGGGCTGGGGATGGGCTTTTATTCTGCCGCATGGTCCTTGATTGACCAGCCTCTGGCAAATTTTCAAATCGGGCTCGCGAGTGGCTGGATTTTGCCGGACAACAGGGACAACAAGAACCAGCCGCTCGCTCCTGAGGGGACACTCGCACGTCAATGGCCCGAACGAGGCCCCACCTGGGACAGTGTCTTCCAAACTGTAGAGGGTGGACTGGGGTATTGGCGCGGAAACCGATTCCGATATGGGCCCCCAAAGTTCAGCATGAACGCAACACCCCAATGCTATGACTATGAAGTAGGCTCGCCAGGCTGGTCATTCTTTTACGACACCGAGGCCTTGCCCGACCATCGTTTAGGTATTGCGCAACTCACTAATCGTTTACTGATTCCTCCCGACGCACTCCCTTTTGAAGGAAAGCCTGATGGCAAGTTTTTTGGCTATACCTATATGGCTTTATCGTTCACTGACCCTGTGAAAAGCAAAAAAAATAAAGCTCCAATCGGTGACCATGCTTGGACATGTTTTCTTAGCACTGAAAACTTCAAGGGACCCATTGCTTATTACATCCCTGAGACTTGGAGCAAGATTGCTGATGTATTCGACTATCCATTCTTGCACAACCGAGGTTTAGACTCGCGACCTGGACTCATGGGTGGTGGGGCAATGGAAATCAACACTGTCCCTCAAATTGTCGCAGCCACAGCTAATGGAGATTACTACTCCAAAATTCCGAAACTCAATTTCCCCGTCAATAAGGACGGTCAAGCGGTACTCGTTCAAGATGTTGTCTGCTATTCAAAGAAAGCGCTTTATGACGATTTCCTCAAATGGCGAAAAGGCGGCCCTGCGCCAACAGGGCAATTCAAGATGGATGGCGCCTTTCAAGCAAAGCTCAGCACTCGCACCCCTGGTTTCGACCAAGACGGCAAGCCAATAGAAGGGATTGCGAACACATTTGATACTCGTGTCTTTCCTGACAACACCTGGGGGCTTGTCTGGAAAGACAATGGTCACGCGCCAAAGGGGCAGTTTCCGCAGTACTTCAAGCACTTGGAAGGCAAACGAGTCGCAATTAGCAAGGACGAGGTTCCCAAAGAAACCGGACTGCTTCAAGCCGAGTTTCAGCTCGCCAAGCCGGGCGAACCGTTCACTTCACCAAAGTCAGGTGCGTGGAAGCAACCGGGGCCCAAGGGGCAATCCCATACGGTCATCCTGGGGGACAATTCAAAAGTGACGTACGCTTGGTACCGATTTGTCGACCAGCCCTCCTTCCAACAATACAAATGGAGCAAAAAGAAAAAGGAGGCACTCCAAGCATTTGTTGTGAAAATACACCAAGCTTGGCCGATTACTCGCGAATACATGCCTTCCCCAACCTCGGGGGAACTTGTAACGCTAGACCCAGCATTGTTTGTCACGCCTCCAAAAGGGCTCGAGCTTGGTTATGTGCCAATCGTTACCCGGCAAGAAGCTGGGCCAACAATACGATGAAGATCCTTTCCATCGTCGATTTCCCTTCTAATTGCCTGTAAAACTAAACCCCACATCTTGAAACCATTCACTCTTTTCCCACTCCTCATCTTGTCATTCTCTGAAACTAGCTGCACACTGCAAAAGGCGCCCGTAGTCAGAATTGCCGTCAGCGTTGACTGGGAAGGGAGAGAAATCTCAGAAACAAACCTCAAGGCTTTTGATGAATTCCATGCGGTACATCCAGATGTACCTCTTACTCATTTCTTGAACGCCGCGTATTTCACCAAGAACGATGCCGATGAAAATAAAATCGTAGGTCAGATTCGGCGCGCTGTCAGCCCAATAGACGAGCTTGGGCTACATATTCATCCGTGGAAGTCTTTGGTGGAAGCTTCAGGTGTGACTTACCGATCAAAGCCAACAATCTGGGGAGAAGGCCGTATCCGCTCCGTTAGTCAATCTAGCGAAGATGTTGGACACGACATTGCCCTTGAATCCTATACAGCAAACGAGCTCCAAGCAATTGTCATCGAATCCAAAAGATTCCTTGAGGAGCATGGATTCAAGTTAGGCACATCCTTCAGAGCCGGCGCCTGGTTAGCCGGCCCTCATGTACGCGAAGCTATTCGCAGAGAGGGTTTTCTCATTGATTCTTCGGCTACGGACACAAAGTGGCATAAGAAAATCGCACAGTACGACCTCCCAGCAATGATTCGCGCCACATGGCCAAATGTTTCTAGTGGAACACAACCCTTCTTAATTGATACTCCAGCTGGGAAATTGTTGGAAATGCCCGACACGGGGGCGCTGGCTGATTATGTGACAGTCGAAGAAATGGTCGGACATATTCAAGATGCCGTGGAAAATCTTGGCACAATAAACGATAGGTTTGTGCACATTGGATTCCACCAAGAAACGGCGGCTAAATATTCTCCTCGTGTCATTGCTGTAATCAAAGAAGTCAAATCGAGATTTGGAGCTCAAGTAATTTTTGAGCAGCTGGAAACCTCCGCACAGCACACAGGCCTGACAGATAACTAAATTGATGTTCCAATAAGTTTTTGCGGCACTTCCCTCTTCGCGGACTTCTTGATTATGCTCCAGGACACCTGAAGTTCTTGCCCCGCATGGGCTAAAACTTAATCATGGATAACGGCGCACTTTTCTGAAAGTGCGTAAAGAGTAGGCATGAGAGGGCGAAGGGCTTGATGATTGTCGGCCTTCACCAGAATTTGTCGGCGCCAGCGGTTTTTGAGTTTTTCTACAGGCGGCGGCGCGGGGCCAAGAAGGCGAACTCCAGGAGCTTGAATATCCAATAGAGAGTCGGCTGCTTTTTTTGCAGCCGCTTCCGCTTTGTTGCGGTCAGTGTTCTCGATTAAAACCCGTACGATTGAACTAAAGGGCGGGTACCCAAACTCACGGCGCTCCTTCATTTCAACATCAGCAAAGCCAATAAAATCATGGTGAGCGGCATGACGAATCGCAGCGTGTTCTGGAATCCAAGACTGCACCACCACCTGTCCACCTTTGGAACTCCTTCCAGCGCGGCCGCTCACTTGTGCAATTAAATCAAAGCACCGCTCTGCGGCACGAAAGTCGGGATGGTGGAGAGCTGTGTCTGCGTCGAGGACTCCCACCAAAGTCACATTTGGAAAATCCAACCCCTTAGCAACCATCTGTGTACCTAACAGAATGTCGTATTTCCCTGCGCCAAAATCTGCGAGTAACTCCTCATAGGATTCTCTGCGCACCATCGTATCCCGATCCATTCGAGCAATCCGTATGTCTGGGAACATCCGCTGAATTGTGAGTTCGGCTCGCTCCGTCCCTACCCCCACTAGAGAAATGTCTTCGCTGCAAGAAGGACAAGACTGTGGAAGCGGAAATTCTTGCATGCAAAAATGACAAAGGGCCTTTTCACGCCAGCGGTGATAAGTCAACGCAATATCACACCCCTTGCACTTCACAGTTTCGCCGCAAGCACGACAATGCCAGGCCGGTGCAAAACCACGGCGATTCAAGAACAAAATCGCTTGCTCGTCCCGACTGAAAGATTCCTCCATGGCGCGGCGCAGGGGATCTGAAACGACAAGCCAGTGCTTTTTGTCTGGCTTTTCAACTCGCATGTCAACGACTTGCACAGGCGGAAGCTTTCCACCTGCAACGCGCTCGGGCAAGTCCAAACGCTTGAGCTCCCCTCGGTTTGCGGAAACCCACGATTCCAGTGAAGGAGTTGCCGACCCCAACACACAAACAGCGCCCTCTAAGCGTGCTCTCTCTCTAGCAACATTACGTGCGTGATAACGCGGAGTAGATTCCTGTCGGAAGGAAGACTCATGTTCCTCATCGACAACAATCAAACCTAAATCTGGGACTGGAGCAAATAATGCGGAACGCGCACCCACTACTACACGCAAACGACCTTCTCGAAGCGCAACCCACTGGTCGTGCCGTTCGGCATCAGTTAAACCGCTATGCAATACAGCAATCTCCGAACAACGGGCTCGAAATCGTGAGACCGTTTGAGGAGTAAGTGCGATTTCGGGCACCAAAATGATGGCCCCGCGACCTTGTTCTAAACATCGCTCGAGGGCTCGAAGGTATACCTCTGTTTTTCCAGAGCCCGTAATGCCATAAAGCAAGTAATCCGCATGTTCGCGCGTATCCAGGCCCATGCAAATGGAATCTACGCACAACTTTTGCTGGCTAGTTAACTCTGGTGGCGTATCCGGAGTCGAAGCCTTGCCTGCAAAGGGGTCATAAAACTCGCGACGACGATCAAAACGCACCCAACCCTTTTTTGCCAATGTGTTCAAGGGGGAACGCGACAAACCCGTGCGAGAACAAAACTCTCTCACGCCCACAGGCCCACCAGCCTTCGCTAACCAAGCAAGCGCCTTTTCCTGTTTTGGAAATTTGCGTTCCAACTCTTCCAAGGATTCGCCTTCCGGAATGGAAATCACTTCCACTGTGGGAATGGTGCGCCGCGGGCGGTCCTTTCGAAGAGCTGCGGGCATCATTGCGGAAAGCGCCTGCCCCCAGGAGCAAAAAGTCGTGTCAGCAATGTGACGCGCTAGGCGAACTAATGCTCCAGTCAATAGGGGCGTTTCATCCAGCAAAATCCGGATATCTCGTATGCGCCGCGGGTCTAAATCAGGGGGCAAATGAGGGTCGGTTCCCACAACAACTCCCACCAAGTCACGCGTTCCAAAGGGAACCCTGACGCGGCACCCAACTTCAACCGATCCAAAGCTAGGCGGAATTCGATAACTGAACTCGCGTCGTACAGGGGTGTCCAGCGCAATCCGGGCATAAGGCCCGCCGGGAGCGTTGAACAAAAAACCCTGGTTGGAAGACATGACGAGGCATTGTAGGAAGACGCGCCCAGCCCTCGTGCGTTACCCTTTGCTTTCATGTCTCGCGACCCCTTCGATTCCCGCATGCCAGTCACCATTCTGACTGGGTGGCTGGGCGCTGGAAAAACCACTCTTTTGAACCGCCTCCTGGCTGAACCGCACGGGCAACGGTTTGCAGTGCTAGTCAATGAGTTCGGAGAAATCGGAGTGGACCAGCGACTTATCCTTCGCTCGAATGAAGACATCGTTGAGCTTTCCAATGGCTGTGTTTGCTGTTCGGTTCGCGGAGATTTAGTGCGCACACTGAAGCAGCTGCGCAAACGTCGCGCCCTAGGTTTACTCCCTGCACGCGCTTTCGATCGGGTCTTGCTAGAGACCACAGGGATTGCCGAGCCAGCCCCCCTCCTGCGCAGCTTTCTCGTGGAAGAAATTGTCGCCGCCCTCTATCGTGTAGATTCAGTCGTAACTTTGGTGGACTCTGCCCATTGGGTGCGCGCTGAAAAAGAAACGGCCGCCCGAGACCAAGTGGCCTTAGCCGATTTAGTGGTGCTGAACAAAAAGGACTTGGTGAAAGCAGGGAGGCTGGAGTCCCTTTCAAGGGAACTCGGTCAAATCAACCCGGTTGCTCCCTTGCTAGAGACAAGTCAAGCCGAACTGGACTCAGCAATTGTATTTCAAGCTCGTGAACCACGGCCTTTGAGCGATTTGGTCGATTTGTCTCTGGCGCCTCATCAAGAAGAGAATGAACTTCAGGCATTTACTCTCACGAGTTCAAAAACATTAGACCCTCTCCGAACCGAACTTTGGTTCAACTCAATTGCCAGCTCTCACTCCGGTGAACTTGTCCGGTGGAAAGGTTTTCTCAACTTAGAGGGTCACGAAGAACGCGCCCTACTTCAAGGAACCTATGAGCTCTTCAATGTCGCCGCCGACAAAGCTTGGGGAACTCTCCCACGTCGAACCGAACTCGTTTTCATTGGTCGAAACCTCAACAAAAAAAGCCTGGAGCGTGGGCTCCAGGCTTGTGTTGCAGGGAAGCCGTTGACTACTTAGCGCAGCCAGCACATTTTTTCCCCAGTGCTTTGGCATCTTTACAGCATTGAGCCTCTTTCTTTTCGGCACAACAAGACTTGGCGCAATTCGACCCGCATTCGGCTTTCGCAGCGGCGTCACAGCAAGGCTTTGAACAATTGGAACCACATTCGCCTGGAGTTGCGCAAGCAAAAAAGGCAAGGGAAAGGGCCGCAAGGGCAAGGGTTAGGTTTTTCATTTTTCTAGGTTCAGGTTTGGGTCTGGCAAGGATTCGAGCATTAGCAAAAGAGATGCTTCCAAGTTCTCTCGTTGCCAGTCGTTTAACTCTATTGTATCAAGAAGTTCTTGGCGAGTCTGCGGGAGACGTTTCCCAAGCTCCTCAAGATGGCGGCGATGCATCAACCGTTCGCTGGGAAGGCCGAGTTCCTCCGCCATTTTTTTGCGCCACTGGCGAAGCGCCTCTTTGTTGTCGCGCAAAATCCGGTGCTTCCGCCGCTCTTCCGGAGTACGTTTGGGCGCAGTCGGGGCTTCAATCCGCTCGCCCTCTGCAGATTGTAAAGCAGAAAGTATGTCCTCTCCATTTCGGCGAGCCATGTTCCAGCCCACGCCTTTTAGGGACGCCAACTCCTTGGTGTTCCGAGGTGGACGATTAGCAATAGAAATCAGGACCTCATTCGCCATGACACGAAATACCGGGCGATCTAGTTTTATCGCCAACTCTTCACGCCAACGAAACGTTGCCTTGAGGCGCGCGGAGGCAGAAGGACTAAGGGCTTTAGCTCCCTTCAATTTCCGCCAACCTTCAAAGTTCGGCTCACGAGGTGGCAAAATTTCTCGCTCCAAGCGGCGAAACTCGCCCTCGGCCGCAGCAGTCATCCCCTTTTCTTCAAGCTCGGTGGTGAGACGATTATGAAGGTCCGGGAGAAAGTGAGTGTCAATCCGCGCATAAGCTAATTGCGCTTCGCTGAGGGGGCGTTTGCCCCAGTTAGAACGCTGTTCCTTTTTGGAAAGTTTGATTCCGTAGTAAGCGTCAATGAGAGCGGCGAGTCCCGTTTTCTCGTGCTGCAGAAGAGTCATTGCCACTTGAGTGTCAAAAAGCCCCTTCATTTCTACGCCCAAATCTTTCTTCAGAAGCATGAGGTCGAACTCAGCCGCGTGAAAAATTTTGATGAAGGCTGGGTCGGCTAGGATGTCGTTGAAGGCCTTTAGATCTTCGCCAAGGGCAATCGGGTCCACGATGTAGTCAATTTCCCCAGCGGTCACTTGCACTAAACACAGCTTATCGGTGTAGGCGTAGAAGGAGTTGGACTCCGTGTCCACACCGATAATTCCGGCATTATTCCACTCCTGGAGAGCGACAGCCAGCTCACTCGGCGTCTTAATGGTCCTAACGGGGGGCCAATCGGCCGGGATTCTATCGGGCATGGTGCTGGTGATTCGTTCAATCGGCACACTGGACATCGTTTAGGTGATTCAAGTGTGACGAAAAGCTCCTTGGTGGCTTATTGTAAGGGCACCATGTCGCATCGCCTTCCTCTTTGGATTCTTCTGGTCGCCGGGCTCTTCTTTGCCCAGCTCGGCTGGTGGGGTCTTTCCCTGTGGCGGCAGGGCGAAACCCTTCACACCGCAGGACACCAGGCTCTCCTAGAAAGGCGAGATCTGGCATTACAGGAGCTTCTTTATCGTGTGGAGAATGGAGCCTCTGCCACCGAGGCATGGCAAAAAATCTCCCCTGACTTTCCTGCCCTAGTGAGAGTTCCAATCGCTGAAGCCGGTGGGCATTTAGGGATTCAACTCAGTGAAACGGCGATTCGAACTTTGGATAACGACCTGATGGCTCACCACGTAATGGTGTTAGGTGAGGGAAGTTTGAGTTTCCTGATTGCTCTTGTTGCCATTTGGTTTTTGATGAAAAGCGCACGGCATCAACAACGGCTTACTCTCCAGGAGTCCAACTTTTTGCACGCTGTCACTCATGAATTCCGCTCCCCTATTCAAGGAATTCGGCTTGCCGTGGAATCCTTGATACGTCGGCCGGACCCTTCGAAAGCGCGAGCCTATTCCGAAGGAATACTGGAGGACCTCCATCGCTTAGATTCCTTGGTGGACAATGTGCTCACGGTTGGGCGCTTAGACGCCCGCGCTTTAAGTCCCCAAGTCCGAGCTCTCGATATGAGCGAGGCTATTCAGGCTTCCGTGACCGCATGGTGTATTTCCAACCCAATCGGCGATGAACTCCTCGATTTGGATATTGAAAACGAAGTCTGGGCTGAAGCCGACCCGACCGCATTCCAGCCTATTCTCCGCAACTTACTGGAAAACGCCATTAAATACGGCGAAGGGAGCCGCATATCTATGTCCTTAAGAAAGGAAAATGGAAACGCTGTGCTTCGCATATTAGATCAAGGGCGGGGATTTTCCACTGAGGAACGCCCGCGACTTTTTGAACGCTTTTGGCGAGCGGGCGATGAGCGGGTTCGCACCGCCCAAGGCACTGGACTTGGCCTTTACTTAGTTTCCGAACTCGTTCGCGCCCAATCTGCAAAAGTCGAAGCTCAAAGTAGCGGCTTAGGCAAAGGTGCAGAATTCAAAATCACTTGGCCGGGCAGTGCTTCTAAACTAGGTCCATCATGAACTCGCGCATCTTAGTTGTTGAAGACGAACCTCGCATACAGCGTCTGGTTTGTGACAATTTGGAAACAGAAGGGTTCCGGGTCATTGCCACCTCAGATGGCGACTCTGGATTACGAGCTGCACGCACGGATGGTCTGGATTTAATTTTGCTGGATGTAATGCTCCCCAAGATGGATGGCTTTGAAGTTTGTAAGCGCTTGCGAGAAGAAGGAAATCGGACCCCCATTCTTTTTCTCACAGCCCGCGACCTGTCCCGTGACCGAGTTGAAGGACTCGAAGCCGGTGGAGATGACTACCTAGTAAAACCCTTTCACTTGGACGAACTGCTTGCCCGCGTACGCGCACTTCTCCGGCGGAACGAGTGGTCTAAAATAAATTCGAAAGAGAGAATCGCTTTGGGTGATGGTTGGTTCGATCTGAATACCCACGAAGCCAAGTCCGCCGATGGAACTGTGGAAACGCTCCCCCTCAAAGAGCTTGGGATAATGAAACTCCTTTTGGAAGCGCACGGTGGAATCGTAGACCGCCATAAAATATTAGATGAAGTTTGGGGCGGAGAAGCCGAACCTACAACGCGTACAGTCGACAATTTTGTGGTGCGTCTACGTCGGCGCTTTGAAAAAGACCCCGGACGGCCAGAATTTATCCTGACCGTCCGGGGGGTAGGCTACCGTTTGGGGAGCCTGAAAGACGACAACGCTACTTAGAAGGTCAGTACGCCTGCGAAGCCCTGAGGGCCCTGCGGAACACTCTTACCCTCAAGGTGAATCCAGTACTTTCCAGACGAAGGATTCTTGATGAGGATTTGCTCAATCGAGTTCTTGGGGTCTTGCTGACTTGGATTTGGAGTAGCAGTTCCATCCGAAGTGCTCAAAATACCACCGTGGTAAATGGTTCCGTTTGGCGCACGCAACCGAAGGTTGATGTCGTTTACAACGGGGTTTGAGGCATTGGCGGCACCAGGTTCATCTGAAAAAGCAAGGGTCAAGCGAAGCTCGGAACGACCAGCTGGAAGGTAAAAGGAAAAGTACTTGTTGTCGCCAGTACTTAGCCCATTCGCATGATGAACATCTGCAACATAGTTGCGACGGGAATCTCCGGAAAGATAGAGAGCGTTGTCTAAAAGAATGCGGCCATATCCTTCCTGGTTTCCAAGGTAGCCTGAGATTCCTGTCATATCCACAGCACTGTTCGCCAGAACTGCACGCAACAAAGCGCCACTTGGAATAAACCCATTAGAAGCAACCGGAGAACCGGTTGGGTAGTAGCCATCTTCAAAGTACTGCTTTACGAGGGCAGCACCACCGGCGACCACGGGGCAAGCCATTGAGGTTCCACACATAGAAGTGGTCCCACAAGAGCTAGTGCTTGCAGAAAGAGTGGAGCAACCTGGGGCAAAGACTTCAGGTTTACGACGACCGTCCGCAGTAGGTCCTTTTCCACCACTGCCATGTTGCTCGGGGTTGTTTTTGCTGGAAGCGGCGACGGCCAAAACATTTTTTGCATTTTCAGGGTTCTTAGCTTTGGATCCGTTCGTTTCGGCAAAACACACCAAGCCATCTTCGTTGTCATGGGAATACGCATCAATGTCGCGGCACCAGTTGTCATAACTAGTTGTCCAGTCATTACCCCAAGAGTTTGTATGAATGCGCCCACCATTGATGTGGGCGTTGTTAAGCATAGTGTCCATGCCATTACTTCCTGGAAAGCTTGACTGGTGAACAAGCCAGGCTTCAGGAGCCATACCGTTCCCGGAAGTACTTCCGTTTACAGGAGTACGGTTACCCGCTGCCGAGCCAGCCGTGTGCGTTCCATGCGAATCCGACCCACTCCCACTTCCCATCCACTTAATCTTGCGGTGGTTAGAGCCCACGGATGCGCCTGAGGGATCATCGAAATAACAGGAGCTCTCTTTGATGCGACCATCGATGTGACCAATCGTTACACCAGTACCATCAATTCCAGCATTCCAAAGCTTCGTGTCATTGTTAACGTAGGTTTGGATGACCCACTTAGACTTATCGTTTCGCTGTTCAGCCTGAGCGCTTTCCTGAATCCACTTGATTCCATGAATGCGAGCGAGGGCAAGAACCTCCCCCGAATTGGCGCGAACGAGCATACGCAAAAAGCGAGCCGTTTGGTTGGTCTCTAGAATCTGCACATCCAATTGGCGGACCTCATCTTCAACAATAGAAAGGTCTTGATCGGGCCAAAGCTCAAGAGCAACTTCCATGCGACCATCGGCGGAGCCGATAGAAGATCCCCAAGTTCCCGTCTCAGGGTGCACTTTCCAGGCTGGGTGGACCGGGGCCACCAAAAGGGTCTCAGCGGAGACAACATTTGCTAGTCCAGCGTACATCTTGGCTTCGAAACCATTGTGCGGGATGTAGTCAAAAACCTGACCGCCCTGAGACCGAATCCGGTCCCGGGTGGACTCCCACGATTCTGCCGTGGTTTGGACATAGTAGTAGCCAGCTTCAGCAGCTTCCCAGTCCTCGTAAGCAAGGTGGGTTGGCACTGAAGGGGAACCCCAGCGGCTATCCCAATCTAAAGTTTTGAGGGCTAGGCGGGTCGGTTCCTTGTAGCGATCTGTTTGCTCTAGAGGCAAAAGGCCTTGAAGAGGAGCCTGTAGTGCGGGGGAGAAGGCTAGGAGTAGGAGTGCAAGATTCATCTAAGTAATTACTGTAAAGCGCTTTAGGGAATTTCCAGTCATCTGTGTACAACTTGGAATCTTTTGGAGGACGGAGGAATTCAGAGAGTTGTTCCCCTGTTTCACCGCCGACCATTCCAAGTTTAAGCCCAAAATCGAATCATGAACCCTATTTCGGCTAGAAAATCGCATTTCCTTGCGTTTTTTTCGGGTAAAACTAAGTAGTGGCAGGAAACACCCCCCCCCGCAGTGGGGGTTGGTGTCTTCCTAGGCCACGTTTTCAGGGAACTTTCGTTCCCTCACAAGCCGTCCCCCTAGTGAGAGCCCCCGCTCTCCACACTCAGTCCCTAAATACACCACAAACATGAAAACTCCACGCTGGATCGCTTCGGCTGTTGCCGGGCTTCTCTTTGCAGGCGGTGCTATCGCCTGTATTGAAGCTCTCGACCTGCCGAAGATGATGGATCGGACCGATGCTGCTGTACACGGCACCATTACAGATGTCCGCTCTACCCTCTTCGCCCCCACTCCGGAAGACCGTCGGATTTACACCATTCTCACCATTGAAGGTACTGACCTTTACACCGGTGAAGCTCGCACTATCGATGCAGCTTTCATTGGCGGCACTTACCAAGGTGAAACCATGAATGTGACCTGCATGCCTGCCCCTGGCGATTACCGCCTCGGCAACGATGTCTTGGTCTTCTCCGGACCTGTTGAAGGTTGGGGCCCCGATGTAGATCGCTGTGTTTATGCTGCCATGGGCGGCATCTTCCGCACCGTGAACACGCCGCGCGGCACCGTTTTCTTGGGCAAAGGCGAAGGAACTGCCATTGAGAAGAACACTCTCAAGACCCAACTGCTAAACAATATCCAGCGCATTCAACGCGCCAAGGAGGTGAAGTGATGAAAAATGTACTTCGTCTTTCTTTAGGCAGCCTGCTTCTCGCAGGAACCGTAACTGTTGTTGTCCCCGAAAATGCCTCCGCCTGGAGCACGATTGGTGGAAGCTTGGGTCTAACCCAGCGCGACTACCGAATTTACGACAACTTCACTGACAGCACCTGCCACGACAACACTACTGCTCACAGCAACTGGCCGGAATACACCGAAGTCGAATTGTCGGCCTGGAAAGCTGGCGCTGAATGGGGTTCTCGCTCCTTAGGCGATGGTTCTGGTGACGGATCCCAAAACAATGTGGGAGATGGCGGCGCTAACTTCAACTTTATTTGGGCTGGAAACGCTGGCAACACCGGTGGCTATAACGGCAACATCATTTCACCCCTTTCCGGTTCATCTGGTGGCGTTCTCGCCTACTGTGAGACTCCAATCTCTGATGGCTGGCGGATTCGTTTCTACGAATCTTGGACCTGGGATGATGGCCCGGATAGCGTTCCAAGTTCTCGCATGGACTTCCAAGGCGTTGCTTGTCACGAACTGGGCCACGCCCTTGGTTTGGGACACTCCACTGCTGGTGGAAACCCAACTATGTCCGCTTACGCTTCCGGAAACGGTGTCTCTGACCGATCCATTGCTTCCGATGACATAGCTGGAATTCAGCAAGGTGTTTACGGAGCGATGTCCTCCTCCATGCCAGAGGTTACGGACCTACAAGGTTCTCTGAACGCCGGCGGAACACTCATCGTAGTTGGAAATAACTTCAGCTCCACTGGCAATGAAGTTTGGTTCAACAACAATGGAACCAGCGCGAATGGGCCTGATGGTGACCCTGTAAAAGTGACTAATCTTGCTTCTACAAATGGTGGGACACAGATTTCCCTCACAATCCCAACTACTGGAATTGAAGGTGGTTCGATTCATGTAAAGAAGAGTGGTTCTGGGAATAGCACCCTTTCGGAGGGTCACCCGTTTGACTTAAACGGCGGTCAACCTGGCCTGAATACCATAACTTTGTTTGCGCCAACCCTTGTCTTTGCTGGCGGCTCTGCCATTTTGGATGTCTCTCGTGCGACACCTGGGGCAAAGGTCTACCTCCTTTACAGCATGGCTAACACTGGCACGACCATCTTTGGGCATCAATTTGATTTGGGCTCCAACTGGAAGGTCCTCACAAATCTCACCGCCGATTCTGCTGGAACTGGCTCATACAGCCTAAATGTCCCTTCCGGGGCTTCAGGCATGACGGTTTACATGGAGTGTGGCGCTAACACCGCCGGAGTCATCACCGATTCGAACATTCAGCAAATCACTGTGATGTAGCGAGCCGTGTAAATTTTGAAAGATAAATTTCTCGGCAATGAATTTGGGGCTTGGGGGCGAAAAACCCTCAAGCCCCCTTTCTTTTCCAGCCGAAGAATGGCCATGGACAATGCCATACCCGCTCAAAGTGCCCGCCTTTCTGCCGCTCAATGCCTTCAAAATGAAGGCAGGTTCTTGGCTGCTGCGGATCTTCTTCTAGAAGATTTCCGCCAAAACCCTTGGGACTCGATGGTCGCCCGAGAATTGGGCTCTGTGCTTCACGCTACGGGCAATCTAATCGCCGCACAGGAATACCTAGTCCGCGCCCACCACGCCGACCCTTCTGACGCACGCTCTCTCTCAGAGCTTGTGCTTGTTCTTCGTGAACGCGGCATGCCAGATGAAGCTGCAGGATTTTTGCTTGCGGGTTTAAATGCTGGAGCAGATCCGAGTGAAATCTCTGCAAGCTTGGCTGCCTAGAAATCCTGCGCTTATGATGGGGAAATGACCTCCCCCGCTGTTGAATGCGCCCACTGCGGTTACGAAATTGCCAGCTTCACTGAAGCCCTTGAAGCCCTCGAGGGCGGTGGTCGATGTCTTCTCTGCGGGGGCGAAATCGAAAAAGGCTCACTTGAGAATGCCGTTGACAACTGGAACGATGAGCAGCTCATCGAAGAAGGAAAAAGCCGCGCCGAAAATGAGGGCGAGGTCATGGAAGAAGAAGAGCTCCTCGAGGGCGGCCCTGATTTCGGAGATGACGGCGAGGACGAAGAGGACCCTCTTCTCTAATGTCTGCCGTTCCGGCAGTTCCGGAGCTTTTAAGAGTAGACCTAAACAAACCTAAGCCCTTTTATTAAATATCCTTAAGACACTTCTGGTTACCCTACCTCAAGTGGCACAGGGGTTGCACTATTGAACCAAGACTCATGTCGTACCGCATCCTTATTGCCGACGATTCCTCCGACTGCCGACGGGCCATGGCTGCCCTGTTGGATTCGGCCGGATTCCTCGTGGAGCAAGCGGAAGACGGTTCTGCCGCCCTAAGGCGGCTATTGGATACCGCCTACGACCTTTCCTTGCTGGATATGCATATGCCTGCTCTTACTGGACTTGAGGTCCTTGCTCAACTTCAGCACAGCGGCGTCCGTACTCCCAGCATTCTCATGACGGGTCATCCATCGCGAGCCATTGAAGCCGCCGCCCTTGAAGCCGGCGCCCGAACCATGCTCCGGAAACCCATCCCTGCCGAGGTCCTTCGGATCACGGTTCAAACCATTGTTTGTGAAATTCACGGCCCTGAAGATGGGCCCCATCCCGGCCCTCATCAGGCCTGACCCTAGCGCCCACCACCGCGCACAACCCCTACTAGAAACATGGCCGATACTGCCAACAAAGTTGCTATCCGTCCCCTTGGTGACAAGGTCCTCGTTCAACGCACAGAAGCTGCTGAAATCAGCGCCGGCGGCATTGTTCTCCCTGACTCTGCAAAAGAGAAGCCCAAGGAAGGCACCATCATCGCTCTCGGCGAAGGCCGCATGCTCGAAGACGGCAACCGTACCGAATTTACTGTAAAGATGGGCGACACTGTTCTCTTTACCTCCTACGCCGGCACTGAAGTGAAGTGGAACGACGAGGAGTATCTCATTTTGTCCGAGGAAGACATTCTCGGAATCGTCGGCTGATTGAAGCCTGAACCATCAACCTAGGAAATAAAAATGGCTGCTAAAAAAATCGCCTACGACCAGGATGCCCGCGAGCACATTCGCGCCGGTATCAGCAAACTTGCCGCTGCGGTAAAAGTAACACTTGGCCCTCGTGGCCGGAATGTCATCATTGAAAAGTCTTTCGGTACTCCAACCGTGACCAAAGATGGCGTTACCGTTGCAAGGGAAGTTGAACTAGAAGACAAGTACGAAAACATTGGTGCGCAACTCGTGCGCCAAGTAGCTTCTAAAACATCTGACATTGCCGGTGACGGCACAACCACGGCGACCGTTCTAGCCGAAGCCATTTTCGAAGAAGGCCTCCGCTCGGTTACCGCTGGCGCAAACCCCGTTGAGCTAAAGCGTGGAATGGAAGCTGCCGTTAAGGCTGCCTCGGATTTCCTTCTTGAAAAGTCCAACCCAGTCTCTGGCATCCAAGAGATTGAACAAATCGGAACTGTTGCCGCAAACAACGACTCCGAAATTGGATCTAAGCTTGCCGAAGCCTTTGAGCGCGTTGGCAAAGATGGAGTCATCACCGTTGAAGAAGGCCGCTCCCTCGACACCGAGATTGAATGGGTCGAAGGTATGCAGTTCGACAAGGGTTATCTTTCCCCGCACTTCTCCACCGACATGGAGCGGATGGAGTGCGTGATGGAAGACCCCTACATTCTGATTTACGAGAAGAAGATTTCGAATGTACGCGACATGCTTGGGTTGCTGGAAGAAGTCGCCAAGAGTGGCAAGCCCCTCGTCATCATTGCCGAAGATGTGGAAGGCGAAGCTCTTGCAACTTTGGTTGTCAATAAACTGCGCGGCATCTTCAAGTGTGTCGCCGTAAAAGCTCCTGGATTTGGCGATCGACGCAAAGCCATGATGGAAGATATCGCCATCCTGACTGGTGGAACCGCCCTCATGGAGGACATGGGCTACAGCCTTGAAAAGGCAACTTTGGAACACTTGGGAACTGCCAAGCGTGTGGTCATTACCAAAGATGACACAACCATTGTTGAAGGTGCCGGCTCAACCGATGCTCTCAAAGCGCGGATGGACCAAATCAAAGTTGAAGTTGACAAGGCTTCTTCTGATTACGACAAGGAGAAGCTTCTGGAGCGCCAGGCCAAGTTGGCTGGCGGAGTTGCCGTCCTCAATGTTGGAGCCGCAACCGAAGCCGAGATGAAAGAGAAGAAAGCACGTGTTGAGGATGCCCTTCATGCTGTTCGCGCAGCTTCTGAGGAAGGCGTTCTCCCTGGTGGCGGAACCACTTTGGTTCGCGCCCAAGCAATCGTGAACGCTCTTGAGCTCAATGGTGACCAAAAGTTTGGCGCGGAAATCATTTCTCGCGCTCTTGAAGCTCCGATTCGTCAAATCGCTGCAAACGCAGGACTGGATGGCTCTATCGTTGTGGACCGTGTTCGCGCAGAAAGCAACTTCTCTCACGGCTTCAACGCCGCAAAAGGAGAGTATGTGGACCTCGTTGCCGACGGCGTAATTGATCCCACCAAAGTTGTGCGTTCCGCTCTTCAAAACGCTGCCTCTGTCAGCACCTTGCTTCTTACCACCGAGGCCATCGTGACCGATGTAAAAGATGAAGCCCCTGCAATGCCTCCTGGCGGCGGCGGCGGCATGGGTGGAATGGGCGGTGGAATGCCCGGCATGGGCGGAATGGGTTTTTAAAAATCCACCGACCTTCGAGACAAAACGGCGCCCTCAATTTGAAGGCGCCGTTTTTTATTTAAAAACTCCAGTGCAAGCGAATTTGGAATGCGCTCAAGCTTCCGGACCCGTTGACCTGAATTCGGTTCGACTCAATGCGCAGAATGTGGTTGGGGCTCATGTGCACATTAAGGGCAAGGGAGTTCACCCTGCCCGTTCCTGCTTGAATGTTCCCTGAGTTGAGGTCTGCCCAGGAAGACCGCATGGATAACTCCCAAATGCTTGGAACGCCAGTTAACTCACGGCGATAGCTCGGAGAATCAAATGCTACACGGCCCGGGATGATGCTTCGCCCTCCGCCCCGAAAAATCCAACCTAACTGCGCAGATCCGGAAAGAAATTCGTGCTCTTCCACCCCACCCCGATCAGCTGTAGCAGAAACTTCTGCAAGTGCGGTGAGGGTGCGAGATGTTGCAGCTGCTTCCAAACTCACTTGCTGAACACTCGAAGCCTGAATGGGGCCGGTAGCAAATAGGGTCGGAAGCATTGAAACTTCGCCACCTACATTAAGGGAATAAGAATTGTTTTTCGGGAAACGAGTACTCGCACTCAGTCCAGAACTTGCTTGAACATTTGAAAAGCTCATCGGCATGAAATCAAAATCCCCTTCGTAATGCCAGTGCATCCGGCCAGTAATGGCTTTGGCCGTCTCGCCACCATTTTCAAAATCCAGGCTTGGGGCAGAAGTCCCCAAAAAAGCCCCTAAAGCCCAACTTCGGCTTGCGGACTTTTCATAATCCCAAGCCATGACTCCCAAGTTCCGGCCTGGAGAAAAGTCTGTGGCCATGGAGCGTTCCATAAACAAAACATTGTCAGCGCTCGTCATAGCCTCAAAAGAGAAGGGCTCACGAAAGTGCCCGAAACGAAGATGTCCAGGACCGCTCCATTCTTTCCGGTCTATGTAGAGATCCCGGAATCCGTGGGACAGGAAGTCAACAGTTGAACGAAAACGAGCAAAATCGTTTTCACTTGAAAAGCTCAAACGTAGTCGGCGTGCGTCTCGCTCGTCACCTAA
This sequence comes from Planctomycetes bacterium UBA7888, assembly GCA_002500505.1. Taxonomy (GTDB): domain Bacteria; phylum Planctomycetota; class UBA1135; order UBA1135; family UBA1135; genus UBA7888. The sequence continues at coordinate 47,226 of DLRM01000026.1, read as the reverse complement.
CTCCCCAAAGCTGGAAGCAAAGCCTGAATCGGGATGAAAAAATCCGGCATCCCATTCTATTTTACCGCTCATTTCTAATGGAGGCGCTTGCCCTTCTTGAGCGAGAGCTGGAGCAAACAAGAAAAAATTGGTTAGGACAACAGCGGAGAATCTCACCGAATCCTCTTCTTTTTTCGACGGCGCTTCGGTTCCTCTGCGGTAGGTTCTGGCTTGCGAAAAATGACTAGGTGTTGGAAACCGCGGAGGAAAAAGTTCGTTTCTTCTGCCGCCTTGTGATAGTTCCCTTTTTCTAAGTTTTTATTCCCACGAACGACTGCAATGTGGTCGACAATCTCTGCAATTTGCGAAAGCATAAAAATGAATTGGGAACCTATTGGAGTAAAACCCTTGCGATGCCATACATCGGCAGCGTAAACAGCCCCGCACTTCCCAGGCTTGAGTACACGCCACATCTCTTCAAAAACCTTGCCCATTTCCTGGAAATAGGTGTCTTCGCGAGCGCTCAACTCCCCAATACAATCTTTGCGCCCAGAATATTTGAGGTTTCTGCCGTATGGCGGGTCCACAAAAACAAAATCAGCACATTCATCCTCGATAGGTAGTGCTCGGGCATCGGCTTCTTGCACTTCTTCGTGGTGTGGCTGAAGGTCAAACCCCAATCCCTTTCGGTCTAAGTCGGCGCAAACATCTAAGGTTGTGCCAGAGCCACACATCGGGTCTACCACAACTTCGCCTGGATGTGTGTAACGCTGGAGCAAGTTCCAAATGACCCAGGACGGGGTTGCGCCACGATAATCCTTTGAACCTTGTTCTCCCTTCCCATAGTGCTGGGATGGGTATTGCCAAAGCGTGGTGGTCTGAAGGCTAAGTTTTGGGCTAGGCATTTCTACAGGCGATAAGCTGAATCTGCTGGACGGACAGCGCGGGCAAAGTGAAGCGGTCGACGAAGGCCATTTGTTGGTTCACATTCAGTTTGCGCTAACCATTCTCGGAAGACTTCCATGGAGCGTTTAGTGTTAACTTGAATATCTCCATAGCGATCATCTGGTCCTCCTTTTGAAACCTTCACTTTTTGGTGCCAACAGTGCATTCCAGAAACGGGGTCTGGCTGAACTGGAAAGGTTAAATTCTGATGAACTCCGCCTTCGGTCCACCAAATGCGACTGGAGTCGGGATCATTTGAGGCGAATGGTGCAACATCACTCATTCGATGCATTTTCCATACACCGGGCTCAGGGTTCTCGACTTGCACCGTTGCCGCCGCCCAGCGGTTTGTTCCATGCTCACTATCTGGAATTCTCCACCGCCCTACATGATGCGAACAGGCCACAACACCAGGCCGAATACCCTCAGTCACCCAAGCTTTATTGACAAAGTGGCCGATTCGAGTGGACACTCGGAGAAGGTCGCCTGATTTCACGCCAATCCGCGCAGCATCATCAGAGTTCATCCAGACTGGGTTCGTATTTGATAGCTCCGCCAACCACTTTGAGTTAGCCGAACGGGTGTGGATTAAGGTTGGGATACGGAAAGTTGGAACCAAAACCATTTCGCCTGCTGCGGCATCTAGTTCGCTTGAGTGAATATGGCTCTGTAAGTAGTTCGGTAGAGAATGTTGCTCCACCCCCCAATCTTTCATCGTTGGCGACCAGATTTCCAACAATCGAGATGGGGTGTGGAATCCAGCAAGTCGCTTGCCATCCACTTCAACTCCGGGTTGATCTTCGGAAACTTCCTTCAAATGGGCAGACAATGACCCATCTGGTTCGACCTCAAATACACCGTGGTGACGCATGTATTCCATGGGGGTCAGCCCTTCTGCTTGCGCGGCCTCGGGTAAACCCGGAACAGAGTTTTCGAAAATCCAACGATAATATTCTTCTGTCGTTACACACTCTCCTTTGCGATAGGGAGATTCAAACCATTGACGAATTCCCAAAGAACCGTCTTCGTCAATCGCCCAAGAAAGTGCAATCCAAAACTCGTCCTCTTCCCAAACCTCTCCCGGGTTGGCTTCCCAGGTCCACTCAATCTTTTCACCCTCTGCCTCGCGCGCGACTCTCAAAACTGGCTGCCGGAATCCAATCCATTTTCCAGCATGGGTTTCCTGACTCATAATGTCGTGGCGCTCTGAGGCCAACCCCATCGGAAGCACCCAATCAGCAAAAAGCGCCGTCTCGCTCCAAGTTGGGGTCAGGGCAACATGACAACCGACTAAAGACTCGTCTGCAAGCACTTCCATCCAGGCGCAACCATCTGGATTTGTCCAGACTGGGTTGTAGACACGAGTGAAGTAGGTGTCCAACTTTCCTCGACCATCCATTAAAAGATGTGGAAGAAGAAAGCTCAACTCATGATGAGAAAGAGGCCACTCTTTTGGATAAAGAAGTTCGTTCCAAACTTTTTGCGGTGGAGGCTTCGCAAATGGTGCCGGGACAAATTTATTGTCTGAATGTAGAAAGGTCCCACCTGGCGTTCCAACGGAACCAGTCAGCACCGTCACTAGCTGCAAACATCGTGCAACTTGCCAGCCCCCGCGATTCCCTGATGCTGCATTCCGCCAAACATGAGACGCAAAAGCACCGCGCGCATTACCAATCTCGCGACCTACTGCAACCACCTGAGAGGCTTCAATGCCACATTCTTCAGCCGTCCTTTCGGGAGTCCATTCAGAAACCAAAGATTTTAGGCTCTCCATAAAGCGGGCAAATGAAGGCTCCTCATTGGGAAAGTCGGCGCGTATCCAATCCTTCCAGTTGGTCCACTTCCGCAAATAGTCTTGATCCTCCAAACCTTCTTCCAGGATTACACGTGCAAAACCTAACAATAATGCGGCCTCCGAACCTGGGTGGGTCGCAAGCCAATAATCACTCATAGATGCGGTATTCGAAAGTCGAACATCCACCGCCGCGATTTTGGCACCAGCCATTTTGGCCTCCATAATTCGTTGCGCATGAGGGTTGAAGTAATGTCCCGTTTCCAAGTGAGCGCTCAATAGCAAAATAAACTTGGCCCGTGCATGGTCCGGTGAAGGCCGGTCACTTCCAGACCACAAGCTATACCCCAATCGCGCCGCACCTGAGCAAACGTTGGTGTGGCTGTTATGGCCATCCACACCCCAAGCCTGGAGCACACGGTCCATATACCCATCAGCGCCAGGACGGCCAACGTGATACATCACTTCGGTTCGTCGGTCTTCCTTTAAAGCTTTCCGAATCCTGGGAGCAATTTCAGAAATCACCTCGTCCCACGTTGACCGTTCGAATTTTCCTTCGCCACGCTTCCCCACTCGGCGCATTGGGTAAAGGATTCTTTCTGGGTCTTGAATTTGGTTCAGGGTCGCTGGGCCCTTGGCGCAGTTTCTCCCTCGTGATCCGGGATGGTAGGGATTGCCTTCAAACTTACGGACCTCGCCTGTTTCTTTATCCACATAAGAAATCAAACCGCAACCTGCTTCGCAATTAAAACAAATCGTGGGAACAATGCGGTAATGTTTCTCTACGCGCTTTGGCCAAGATTTGGCATCAAGCTCTACCCAATCATCCCACTTGTCTTTCGGTGGGCAAGATTCAAGCGTGCTGGTTTGCCACTCTTCACCTGAAGGCGCAACTTTGGAAAGGTCCATTTTCATGAGTTGGGTTCCTCTTGGCCTGCGAAAACCCAAGATTTTTCAAAAGGAAGCATCGAGAGGGCCGCAACAACTGCAATAACTGGGAAAACATGGGCTTCCAATTCAGACCCCATCGCGACCAAGCAACCCAACCCTGTAGCCAAAATTAAACCAATTACAAAAACTAAAGGCCCTTGGCGGCTGACCAAACGGCGACGTGCACGATCAGCGGCTGCAGTCTTTGTCTTGCCACGGACTTCATGATTTAGAAGAACAAGGTTCAGGATGCCCAGCAAAGCCAAGCTTTGTCCTGCCAAAACTGAGGAGTTTGGGCCAACAAGCACAAAAGCCAGTAACAATCCCAAGAGAGCGGCTCGTGCAACAAGGGCAGGGAATAGCCCTTTCTCCAACCATAAATCACGTCCACGACATTGGCCGAAGAGAAAGGCGGAGTAACCTGAAGCAAGAACAGCGACCGGGAGAGAAGCCCATCGCAAGATGGAAACCCAACCCATCTCTCCCAGGCAATGGCTTGCGAGAGAAGCGGATATCAGGACCCCAAATGCGGTCAAAATCCAAGCGCCCCGCACCAACCAAGACTCAAGGTTCCCCCGAGTGAGCAACGAAAGGGCGCGTTCGGGTTTGCCGAGATCGGCGACCAACAAGGCACCGGTTAGCGCCAAGGCTAAGAGCGCGATCCATTCGTGCCACACTCCAGCGGACAATCCAATCAAACCCAACAATGGAGCAACCATCATGGCGCCGGCGGCCAAATTTTTTGTGAACAGGTAACCCCAAACATGCCAACCCCATGCGGGCCCTCGGTCAGTATCAAGTACCGTTTTTGGCTCGCCCGGCTCAAATTGGGGTAGCCCATCGGGAATTTCTGGAGCAGGGAAGCGGCGATCCGACCAAATCCAAGAGTCCGGCTGGCTTGTGGCGCCCGGGTCCAAGGAGGCCTCTAAAGCGTCCACATACCAAACGCGGGGCCCCGTACCCTTTTCTTCCCGCCGCCGTTGGACTGGTAAGTCTAATACTGTTTTGGAAATCGCCGAATGGGGGTCATCTAAATCGCCCGCAAGGATGGCCTGTTCGGGACAAATCACTGCGCAAGCGGGTTGGAGACCCACCTCGACACGGTGTGCACAGAAGTGGCACTTTTCTGCCACTCCAGAATCTGGATTCAAATAAAGCGCGTCATATGGGCAAGCTTGCAGGCAAGAGGCGCACCCAATGCAGGCCTCACGATCCAAGTCCACAATGCCATCCTCGCGTTTGCTCAAAGCGTGCACTGGGCAAATCTTCATGCAAGGGGCGTCGTCGCAATGATTGCAGCGCATGACACTGAAGTGGCGGCGCGAATCAGGGAACTCCCCCACTTCAACATACTTCACCCAAGTGCGGAAACTGCCCACAGGCACATCATTTTCAGATTTGCAAACCACAGTGCAGGCGTGACAGCCAATGCACTTTCGCTGGTCAATGACAAATCCGTAGGCAGTCATACTCCGCCCAGTTTAGGCCTGCGGTAACGATTTGCCTCTGTCCAAGTGTGCTACGAATCCTAAAAGTTCAACTTGCCCATTGCTAAATAGCGAGCCCGCCGCATCATGCCACAAAAAAACGGAGTCTCTCGCTTGAGTGACTCCGGTGTTTTGGTGCCGGGAACAGGGGTCGAACCTGCACTGAGTATTATCCCAACATGGCCCTCAACCATGCGCGTCTGCCAATTCCGCCATCCCGGCTGGGTTTGGGGCTGGAGATTCTACAAAAGCGGGGTTTCCTTTGTGGTGATTTTTTTACACCGATGGAGACGCGGAGGAGGGGCAAAAGAAGCCATCACTCTCGGACCGGACCCATTCTATTTTGAATCAATAAGCCAGTTCGCCAGCCAGAAGAAGGCTCGCATCACGACGGCCCATTTCAAGAGAGAGCCCAAGCCATTTCAGAGCCATCGAAGGAAGAAAGCTCAACTGAGCATGTTTGACCATGGCTGGCCGTTGCTTCTCCCATTGCGCCGAAGCGCGATCCTGAAGAGCCTCGTCCACGGCGTCCATGAGTCGCTGCTGCTGAGCGGCTTTCAATTGAATGGCGCCAGGGAACAGAAACTCTCGCTGCTTTTTCTCTTCTTCAGGTCGCCATTGACGAAACACTCCACTTTCCATCCTTGCAAGAAAGTCTGCCCGTGCGGTTTTCTCAGCAAGTTGATCCAGCCAATGACTTGCCTTGGACGGCTCTCCGTAAAAGAAGAATTTTGAGCCGCCTTGAATGCCTTTCAGGGTTGCACGGAAACCGTCTTGCTGGGACATCTTTTGTTTGTCGGCCTTTGCGCCTGAATCAGAAATGTGCGCCACATCCACGATGTCTCGAAGGTACTTATATGAGTTTGCAACAATCACGGTCGGCGGACGTGTGTTGGGTAAATTGTAAACCACAAACTCACCCGTCCCGGGAATCATGGGAGAGGAAAAGGCCAAGGCTTCAGAGCCCCCACCAATGGGGACGCTTTCGACACGAGGTCGGTCGGAACCTTGCGCAAAACTCCGCGCGTTGTTTTTAAAGAACTCCAATAAATCGTCGAACCCCTTTTTGTCTCGAAGTTTGCCCATCAAGGCAAAAACAGGAACAGGGGCATCGTCATGTTCTACATCCAAGTCCTTATCTACGGGGTAATCGTTTCGGCGAACTGCAAAATAAAGACCACCATGGAGAGTTTGTCCGATACTCTCAAAGAGGTGGGCCATTCCCTGATACTTTCCCGTCTCAATAATGATTTCGTCGAGAATCTGGCGAACATCCGCCGGAAAAGAGGATTCAAGCTGAAGCAAGGTTCGGCCCGAGTCACCAGCTATTGCGCCAAAAAGGAACGATTCTGCGGGCACCATTCCAGCAAACTCTTTCAGGGACTTCGTCCCGATTCCTTTTCCCTCAGCCCAACCGCGCTGGAATGCAGGAGCCTCACTTAAATCAATGTCGCCTGAAAAACGACCTTCGAAGGGATTCCCTGGAAGCCAGTAGCCCGATAGGTAGCGAAGCAGTTTCGTATTAAAGAAGGAGCCCAGAACCCGTGTCCAATAGGCTTGGGATTCTGGGTTTGGAAACACTCCCAGTTTTTTTGAGGCCTCGCCCCAATCCAAAAACACTTCAAGCGGTTCATCGCTTGGAGCCAAAAAGGCTGTAATGTTGTCACGGTATTTGGACGCACGGCCAATGGAGTCTTGGCCGGAACGGTTTTCTAAATCTTTGGCGACATCTAGCCAATCTCGGCTAGTCGAAAGAATCAAGACATCCTTCATTCGGGTTAGAAAAGCATCTCGCATTCCGAAGGGGGGGAACTGAACCAGTTTGTAACGATCGCCGCCCAGCTCTTCGAGACCTAAAGCTTGGATTTTTGAACGAACAAAGCCAAATCCCAACATGGAAATACCCGCTTTCACTTTGAATGAAATACGTAGCATCATGAGTCCATCAAAATCGGAGCCTAAAGATGGGGTACCCCGACCCGCCAGCACCACTTCCTTCAAGATGTCGTCAGTCAAGCTCAAACCAGGAGGGAGATTCCTCATAACCTGACGAATGTCTGAAGTCATCTGACTGGCCCCAGTAGAAGCGTCCCACTGCTTGAAAACGCCGCTGGACTCTAACTTTTTGCCAATTTCACTTTGGGAAAAATCCGTCCAAGCAGTCGGAGTTGGAAAGTCATCAAATCGCTCGCCTGGCTTTTTCCAATGGAGGAAGTAATCCACCTCCCGGGGCACCACATCCGCCATATCCCCTAAGTCGTCCTCAAGTGGGTTGAAAAAGATGGTGACGAAAAGGAAGTAGAGAATCACAAGCACCCCGAACAGGATGGTGAGAATCCACATGAAACGCTGGCTCGTGAGGAACTCGCGCAGGCGGTCTAGGAAGGAAAGCTGTGGCATGAAGGAGTTCTTTGGACGGCGAAAGAATAGAATCCCGTCCATAAATCCTAGCCCCGCCCCCCCCTTCTCGCCTTGCCTCCCATCTCACCAACCATGTCCCCCGTCAAACTCTCGGCTCGTGTCGCTACCCTGCAGCCATCCGCCACCCTAGCCATGGTGGCTCGCGTGAAGGAACTGAAAGCAGAGGGTGTTGAAGTTCTTGATCTCACGGCTGGGGAGCCTGACTTTGGCCCGCCAAGCTGCGCAGAGGCGGCAGCAAAAGACGCCATTAATGCAGGCTTGGGGCGTTACACCGCGGCTGCGGGCTTGCCTGAACTTCGGGAAGCCGCTGCGGGCTTGGCGAAAGAGACCACTGGCCTGAACTGGTCAGCGGACCAACTATTGGTCACAACGGGAGCAAAACTAGGGATTTGTCAGGCCTTAATGGCCTTAGTTGAGAACGGAGACGAGGTTCTTTTTCCAGTCCCTTGCTGGACTTCCTATCCAGAAATGGTCCAGCTTGCTGGCGGAGTTCCTGTCCCAGTTCAGTGCGGCGAAGACCACCTTCCCTCTGTGGAAGACTTGGCGGCCGCAACCAGTGAACGCTCCAAAGTTTTGCTCATCAACACCCCCTGCAATCCAACCGGCGCCGTTTATCCCAAGGCATTATTAGAAGAAATCGGGAAATGGGCTCTCAAAAACGGAATTGCCATCATCTCCGATGAAATCTACGCTGCAATGACTTTTGGCGGGGCGAAGCATGTCTCACCCATTGCCGTCCTTCCTGAACTTCGAGAACAATCCATCTGGGTTGGCGGAATGAGTAAAGCGTTTGCCATGACAGGATGGCGTATGGGCTTCTTGGGCGGCCCCTCTTCCATCATTACTAAACTCGCCGGTCTTCAAAGCCAACTCGCCTCGAGCCCTCCTGCCATTTCTCAATACGCCTCCATCGCCGCCTTACGGGATGGCACTGAAGATTGCCTTAAAATGCATAGTGCTTTTGAAAAGCGCTGCGATTTGGTTTCTAAAGCTCTTGCAACCATGCCTGGCGTGGATTGCCCACAGCCACAAGGTGCTTTCTATGCCTTCCCTGGATTTGGCTATTTCCTCGGAAAAACTGATTCGGAAACTGGAAAACAAATTCAGTCTGGCGATGACCTAGCAGAGCTTCTTTTAGAAGCCGACCGCATTGCCGTCATTGGGGGGTCCGCTTTTGGGAAACCCGACGCCATCCGCCTTTCTTTCGCAACCTCCGAGTCAGTACTCCAAACGGCTTTGGAGCGTTTGGCTGCGCGATTGAATAAGCTCAGCTGAAACTATTTACTTAAACAAGCGGCGACTCATTTTCCGAAAAGCGGAACTCAGTCTCCCACCACCCTGACCGCGGCGGCCCGTCATCTTTAGATAGTAACTTTCGAGGGCTTCCCCCATTTCAGCGATGTCTTGATACCGACGAGAGGGTTCAATCCTTAAAGCTCGACGGAGAATCTTTTCGAGCTCACGAGGAGCATTCAATCCATGAGAGGTGAGGGGAGCTGGAGCCCTATCGAAAAGGACAATATCCTCAGTCAGGGTTTGCTGAATGGGAAAAGGGAGCACGCCAGTCAATCCGCGATAAAGGGCCGCTCCCAAGCTAAAAACATCCGATGAAGCACTAACCTCTGCGCCAGCTTCTTCCTCAGGGCTCAAGTAACCGTGGAGCGCAGAAACTTCTCGAGGAGATGCGTTCCCCCCTAACCAAAAGTCAAAAAGACGGACCGAGCCGAGCCGATCTACCACAATATTTCCAGGCCAAACCGCTCGATGAATGATGCCCCGGCGGTGAGCGGTGGAGAGGCCATAAGCCAATTCGCTCCCCCATCTCGCAATCGTCCCTGACCACCCGGAATCTCGCTGCAAAAGGGCGGGAAGGCTTGCCGAGAAAACTGTGGTCCCGCTCAAAGTACTGGGCCATTGAGATTGGCGAGAAGTTGCAACTCTACTTAACAATAGATCAAGGCGCTCGCCCACCACATGTTCGCAAACGATGTAAACACAACCCTCATTTCGGCCAGCTCGGTAGATGGACGACAAGGTCGGGTGGTCTAAGCGGGCGACTGAACCGGCTTCTGCGAGGATGGTCTCTGAGTCCGTTGCAGCTTCAATGATTGGGCCATGAAATACCTTCACGCCGACGAGCCGTCGAAGAGCCGTGTCATTGGCCAACCAGAGAGTCCCCAATGCGCCTTTCTCTAATACCCGCTCTAAATAGCATCCCCCTAAGTTAAGACCGGGGAAACACCATGTTGGCTTTCCACTTAGGAAAGGAACGGAATCAAGTCGGCGTTTCGGTAGTGACATTTCCTGCTCTCACAGGGGGCATACCAATTAGGCCCGAAATCGCTGAAAAAGGAGGAATTTCTTCTCTAATTATTCAAAAGATTTAAAAATAAAGTTGGAACATCTGGAAATAGAGCTCGTCCCGAAGACCCCAAAAAAGGCTATTCCGCGAAAGGAAAGCCTGGATTATCCAAGCTGACTGTCCAAGATAAATCTGCGGGCCCATTCTTTATGAGGGCGTCCTGGACATTGGGACAAGCAACTGTGTCCCCAACTTCCTGCAAAGCCATCATGGAATCTATATCTCGGAGGTATATATCAAGCTGAAGACCTTGTTCGGCACCTTTCACGGCCACCAAGTCCAGGGATTCTCCAACTCCCTCCGCAAGCCCCTCCATGGATTGAGTGCTGTCGGCAAGGAGGCTAAGTTCAATGTGGTGGAAACCAAGCTTGAGCTTCGTTTCGCGAAGAGCTTTCCGCAGTTTTGATGAGTCATACTTCGACTCATGAAAAACCCAGATGACCTCCGATTTGCTGTCTGGATCGAATGCCCAAATTTTGGACTCAGCGCGAGCCAAATCACGGAAGGTGCGGTGGACTGTTGAACCACTTGTTTTGGTCAATAAAGAAAACGCAGTTCCATTGAGGAGGGTCGCTTTGTAACCCGACTTTCGGAGCTCTTTCTTTAGGAGCTTGGCGAGATCCTTGGAGGAAATATCGGTACGGACAGCCCAGACCTTGCGTTCCTTCGTAATCGAGGATCGGACTGGCTTGCCGACAAATTCCAGCTTTAACTCTTTGTGAAGTCGAGCTGTGAAGGCCTCTTCCAAATCGCCGTTGAAGTTGCCCTCCACACCCATAAAAAACAGGCTCTCCTTGGTTTCAAGAGAACAAGTCTCCACAGAGGAAGCCACAATGGGAAGGACGAGAAAAAGAGGTAGCACTAACACAAGTATAAATAGGTCGTTAAACCCCGTGGGTTTCTTTTTTTATGGGGTCTTGCGCGAATTCTGAGCCCAGCTGAAGGAGATTCTGGGCCTCAGGGAACTCCTCGGCACACAACTGACCCAAAGCCTGGAGAATCTTGGGCTCGCGGGTCATAGCGAGGACATAAAACTTCCACATTCCCTGGTAAGCCTTCTCCAAATCACCCAATCGAGGGACATGCTCTCGGAAATCGTTGAGCGGCCGGAGGTCGCTCTCTCCTGGCCAATGAACCAAAAGGCGGGCGGATTTCAACTGCATGTGTCCCGCCGGACAGTAAAGCAAAACAGGAACCCGTTCGCCGGTACGTTCTTCTAAGGCCGCAGCAAGACCATCCTCGACGCGGCGACGTTCCTGAGCGGAGCCCGCACCGAAAAACCGCTGGATAAGACCTTCCTGAGCATTTTGGTTTGCATAAACGGGGTAAACGGCAGCCCGCTTGGGAAGTCTTCGACTGTTGTAGGCATCAACAAAGGTCTTCAAGCGAGCGCCTTCGGGGGAGTCACCCAAATCGGCTTTGGCCAACATGGAAAGAAGGCCTGCGTCCGTTGCGCATTGGAGCTGAGAAAAATCAACCACGCCTTCAAGGAGGGCAATCTCAACTGCTTTTGCAATCAAGGCGCCCGAAGCAATTTTTGCATGATGATAATAAACCCGTTCGCTAAAGAAATAGCGCGCGTCGAGACATCGAAGAAGTTCGCTTAGGATAGCTTCTTTCAAATATCCGCGACTTTCAAGTTCCACATACAAGCGTTGAGTACGTCGCTCAACTCGGAACATGCTGAAAATCCGAGAATCGTATTGAAGGTTCAGTCCCGTAAACATCGCATCACGAGCTAAGTAATCCAACATGTCTGCGTCAATTGTTCCAGAGACAATTTCGCGCCAGTGGGCGGGAGGTCGGTCGGTTTCTGAAACCGCTTCAGGGGCCAGAATTCCCAAAACCTGTTGGCGAACTCCTGTGCGTTCAAGCTCTTGACCAAGTTCGGTATTTAAAGAAAACAGGGAGCTGAAGCGATCGGGAACATCGTGCCGCGGAAGAAGACCGGTTTGGTCCTCGATGTTGTGCCCAAATGGAAGGTGCGTTGCATCATGGACTAAGGCCGCCAAACGAACCACTCGCTCTTCGTGGTCATCAAACCCGCCCAACCTTCCGCCATCTTGATCTCGGGACACATTAATTTCCCGAATCATTTTGCTGGCAAAATGGGCTGTGCCCACAGAATGTTCAAAGCGAGAATGCTGTGCGCCGGGATAAACCAAATAAGCCGTTCCCAATTGACGAATATTACGCAAACGTTGCATTTCAACTGTGTCGAGGATGCGAAGCTCCTCAGAAGTGAGAGGAACATCTCCATGCACAGGGTCACGAATAATGTGGTCGAAACGCAGCATTAATCTTGACCTCTCTCCTTTTGATCTTGTCGGGCCATTTGAACGAGCTCATCTCGTTCTTCGCGAGTGAGAGGTCGGACTCCACCGCGGCGGACGCCTCGGAGACTTAGATTGCCAATTCGAATACGTTGCAATTTCTTTACGCCATGCCCAACACGAGCAAACAGGCGGCGAACTTCGCGGTTCCGACCTTCCCGCAAACACACTTCAACGGTGGTTTGAGATTTTGAACGCCGGGCAATCCGAACAGACTCGGGAACAACCTTCCCTGAGTCAATCCAAACTCCATTCCGAAGTTCTTCGAGTTCATCAACTGTCAAAATGCCGCTTAATAAGACACTATAGGTTTTAGGTATTCCATAGCGGGGATGGGTCATCATGTTGGCAAAATCCCCATCATTGGTAAGAAGAAGTAAACCCTCTGAATCTTCGTCTAGGCGGCCCACCGTAACTACCCGACCAGCAACGAGCGGCTCTACTAAATCGCATACCCGCATGCGGGATTCGCGCGGGTCCTCCGTACATAAAACATTTTTTGGTTTATGGAACAAGTAGTAAAGGCGGCGAACATCTTTGACAGGTTTCCCGTCCACGCATACCACGTCGCCTTCTTGAACGAGGTAGCCAGGTTCAGTCAAAATATTTCCGTTCACTTCAATCGAACATTCACGGATTAATTCGTCGCACTTCCGACGAGAGGCGACGCCGCGTTCTGAAAGCCAGCGATTAATGCGCACACCTTTCAGCGAAGGTGCCGAGATACCCTCGCTGGGGATATTCCCTCCGGCAACTCGGCCATGGGCGCGTCGTCGCTCGCCAATTTTGGCTTTTGGCTTCCCCCTTCCCATGTGCCCACTTGCGTGCTTGCGGCTTTTCTTCGAATTATTGGGTTTCTTCATCGCGCAAAGCCCTCCAAAAGCTCAAGACCTTCGCTACCAGGAATAAATTTCAATCCATCAAGGGTTCCAGGGACAAGGAAAACATCTCCGAACTGAATTTCTCGCTCTTGGAATTTCCCTTCTGGGTGAGCAATTTTCCCAGCACCACCCACCACAGATACTGTTGTGGCGAAACCAGACAAGTGATGGGTGTGCTCTCCGGTTATTTTCACAGCAGTCAAATCAAAGTAGGGGCAATTTCCCAAAGGGGCCGAATCTGCGCCTACGAATCGCTTCCTATATTGGGCCTGAACAGCTTTGCCTGGAGCTAAGTAATGGTCCATGACATCCAAGGCTCGTTCGACATGGAGTTCGCGCATGTTTCCACTGGGGTCGGGACGGTTCCAGTCCCAGACCCGATAGGTAATATCGCTTGTTTGTTGAATTTCAATCAACTGAACTCCACCTAAAATCGCATGAATTTGCCCCGCAGGAACGAAAAGGACATCGCCGCGCTGAACCGGAACGTGATGAAGTAGGGATTCGATTCCAGAGGCTCCCATGGCTTCCCTAAAAGACATCGGAGTTACTCCAGGTTGTAGGCCGCAAATCACTTTTGCATCTTTATCTGCACGCAAGACGAACCAAGCTTCCGTCTTGCCCACTCCAGTAGGAGATTTCGGACCGTCTGGCGGATGGATTTGGACAGACAAATCTTGGGCGGCATCAATGAACTTCACCAACAAGGGGAAGCGGCCGTTTGGGCCTGCTGTCGATCGACCTAAAATCGCTGGACCGTGACGCTCCATGAGTTGCCGCAAACTAAAGCCATGGCAGCCTCCGCCTCGAACGCGGGTCTCAAAGCCGCTCACGTCACTCAACTCCCAGGTCTCGCCGATTGGGGCACTTGAGTCCACCGAAAGGCTAAACCACTCCTCAAGGCGCCTCCCGCCCCACACTTTCCCTATGGGGATGCGGTCGAACAGCAAAGGTTCGCAAGGGAGTGGAGGGGCAGCCACGGCTCTTCAGTTTACCAGCGAAACCAAACTCGACGGCGGCGGCGGCGACGGACATTGGAATTGCTCAGCCCCGAAGTATCCAGGTCGTGGGTGGCCTTTGTGGACTCCCCCGCTTTTTGCATATAGGCCTTCCAAATACGGCCATGAGGAGGGGTATCGGGGCCAAAAAGCCGACGAACAACAAGGTGGGCAGCTTCATGAATCAATACATGCTCAACTTGCTCGGGGTGGCGTGCCAATAATCGAAGATTAAGCTCAAGAACCATATCGTCCAGAAAAGCTCTACCCACGGTTGTACGCAAGCGGGGATTCCATCGGACTTCGATGACCGCACGCAAATCCTCAACACCCCACAAGCTAAGAACTTCGTCTAACCGAGCCCGAAGTCGATCTTCTGGCCAATCGGAAAGAAGGGATTGCGTTTCCTGTTCGGGCACTTCTTGTTCAGGCTCGCTCATGAGATACAGCCATCCGTAGGTGCGTGCCACCAATAAAGAGAGGTCGTACCGTAATCACGTTGCACGAGTCCTGGCAACTCCCCCATTTCCGTTGGGTTGAGAATCCCCCGAGGGGTGTGAACAACGGAACAGCCACCGGGATTCAAGCGCCTCGACATTTCACAAAAGAGCTCCCAAACCCCGCTTCGTTTGGCTCCCTGAAAATCTTTATAAGGAGGGTCAAAAAAGACAACGTCGGGGGCAAGTTCGGACTCTGCGCTCCCCAAAAAACGGTGGGCATCTATGCGGAGGATTTGCACCCGGCCAGCATAACCCAGTAACTCCGCAGTCTCCTGAAGCTGTCGAATGGCTCGAGCATGCCCTTCAATTGCGACGACCTCGCTTGCGCCACGAGACAAAGTCTCGAAGCCCAGAATCCCCGAACCCGCATACACGTCCCAAACCCTTGCGTCTTCCAAAATCGGTCGCATATGGTCCAATACAGCCATGCGTGCTCGCTCCACCAAAGGGCGGGTGGCCTTAACGTCTGGCACAGGGAGCTTCCTCCCTCGATGTTCGCCGGCTGTGATGCGGAGCATATGCGTAGAATACGCGCAATGCCTCGACTTCATGTCAACATTGACCATGTGGCCACTCTCCGCCAAGCTCGGCGGGAGTCTCAGCCTGACCCTGTTGCTGCCGCCGTTCTCTGTGAGCTCGCTGGCGCAAATGGAATTACCGTTCACCTTCGAGAAGATCGTCGCCATATCCAGGACCGAGATTTAAGAATCTTAAAGGAAACGGTGAAGACAACTTTAAATATGGAGCTTGCTCTTACCGAGGAGATGATAGGAATCGCCATGGAGATCGCACCAGATGAGGTTTGCGTGGTTCCCGAAAAACGGGAAGAGCTTACGACGGAAGGTGGACTCGATGCCGCTGCCAATCTAAGCAGTCTAGAGCGCGAGGTTCCTCGCTTGCGGGAAGCCGGAATGTTGGTGAGCATCTTTGTGAACCCAGACCCCAATGCCATTGAGGCGGCTGCGAAATGCAGTGCTGACTTTATTGAGCTGCATACAGGGTGTTACGCGAACGCAAAGGGGCTTGAAAAAGAAAATGAACTCAAGCGACTAGAAACTTCTGCCCGTTACGCTCACGAATTGGGCTTACGCGTAAACGCTGGGCACGGATTGGATTACGACAATGTTCAGGCCGTTGCCGCTCTCCCCTTTATTGAAGAGCTCAACATTGGCCATTCCATTGTGTCTCATGCTGTTATGGTTGGATTAGATTCAGCAGTTCGCGAAATGCAAGACAGGATTCTTTCGGCTGAATCATCCGAAGAATGATTCCAACCAAAACGCTCTTCGTAAATGCGCGGTTCTTGTCCGAACCACTTACTGGAGTTCAGCGGTGGGGACGAGAAATCCTGAATCAACTTCATGACATGTTGGAAGAAGGAGAAATCGACTCTTCTAGTTGGAAGATTACCCTTCTTGCCCCTAGCTTTCCTGACAATGCTCCCGACTGGCCGCGATTTGAATTCAAAACAGGAGGGCTGTTTCAGTCACATTTTTGGGAACAAATTTCTTTACCACGACTGGCAAAGGGACCCTTGCTGTGTTTAAAAAACACAGCCCCCATTCGACATCCTCAGCTTATCTCCATGATTCACGATGCCCTGGTTTGGGAACAACCCGATAGTTACTCCAAGACTTTTGGCCATCTTTATCGCTTTCTCCTCCCCCACATTGCTCGGAACTCTCGAGTTGTTCTGACACTCTCCGAAAATAGCGCCAATTCGCTGAGTCACATCACATCGGTTCCCAAAGAACGATTTGTCGTCATTTTATGCGGCCACGAACATGCTCTACGGCCAGAGCCAAACAATTCGATTTTGAAAAAACATGGTTTGTTCTCCGGGAAATACTTGATTGCAGTATCAAGCCAAATGAGGAATAAAAACTTAAAGGGTGCTGCGCAAGCCGTTCGCAAAGCCGGCTTGCTCAACACCCCCCTCGTGGTTGTTGGAGGCACCCACCCAGGCGTTTTCAATGAACCCAAATCCTTTCCCAAAGATTGCCGGGCGGTTGGGCGAATTGATGACTCTTCCCTCCGCGCCCTTTACGAAAACGCCTTGGGCCTCATTTTCCCTTCTTTTCACGAGGGCTTTGGATTGCCACCCTTAGAAGCTATGGCCTTGGGTTGCCCAGTCATTGTGAGTCGAACAAGTTCCATGCCGGAGGTCTGCGGTAACGCAGCCCTCTATTGTGACCCTTCAGATGTTTCTGATATTGCCCACCAAATCCGAAGACTTGCTGGCGACCGAGGCCTTCAGACCGAACTCAAACAGAAAGGGCGGGCTCATGCTCAAACATTTCGTTGGCGAGATGCCGCACGAAAAGTTTGGGATACTGTTGAAGCGAACTTTGCTTAGAGCTCGCTTTCGGATGAGCCCTCTTCAGCCTTGCCCATGGATTGAAGCATTGCATCCATGTCCATTACAGAGGCTCCCGGATCTGGTGTATACCTGAAAAGGTCCTGGTCTATTTTTTTGGGATCCAAGAACTTTGGATTGCTCATGCTCATCTTGATGAAATCCTTTTTGTCCGTTCCCATAGCTATTTGAAGGGGAAAAGCGGTCTTCTCGTCAAGCTCAGCCTTAAATCGACTTAACTCCAATCCACCCATGGGAAGGCTGTCCATAAATTCCTCGCTAATGTTGCCGGAAATCTTCACCAAGCCATTTGAAATGGACAGCTCGCAGTCCGTGTAAAACTGCTCGAACATGGTTCGAATTTGCGATGCCATATCTGTGCTGTTGGAAACCCCTGGAAGGCCAGTGGCTTGGGCTCCCACCTTTTCCATGAGCTCAATTGTCATTCGAGAGATAGAGGTGATTTTCTCTCCTCGATTGACTGGATGATCCATGGTGGTAACCGTCCACATCGTGGCGCCATCCATAATCATTTCTTGCTTCATATTCTGCTCCCCAGTTGGCATTTGGGCAGCTTTGACCGTTGTCTGAGAAGTCATACGCAAATGCCGCTTATCTTGCATCAATATTGACCCAGAGGATGCCACAGACATTCCCATGCCTTCCATGTCGAATTTCAAAGAAAAGTCGTAGCTGACAGGCTGGCTCGTGCACTCCGCCATCTTTTCAACCCAGACAGCGACGTCATTCGTTTCCTGAGCAAATAGCGGGAACGAGCCAACAAGAAGGAAAAGAGCTGGAAAAATGGGAGCGAATCGATGATGCATTATTTTTTTGAGTCGGCCTCTGGCTTTACAGGAGGAGGTTCAAAAAAAGTTGTGCCTTCGGGGGGGTCATAATGAAACAGCTTCATGTCTAACTTTTTGACATCCAAAAAGTTGACCTCGGTATATCCAAAGCGAACAAGAGATTTATGGTAGCTTTTGATTTCGTAAGAGACTGGAAAACCAGTTTTTCGGTCCAGTCGCACCTCAAGGGCGCGAGGAATTCCGCCGCGAAAATCATTAATTAAGCGGCTTTTGGATTCTTCAGAGAATTCCCCCTTAAGAAACACCTCGGTATCGCTCAATTCCACGGTTTGGAAATCCACATAGTCCGCAAATTCAAGAATCCGGTCTGATGGGTGGTGAGTCGTGAAGGCACGACCCTGCTTAATCGCTGTGGCCTTTAGGTCTGCTAGTTTCATCCGCCGAACTTGGGCTTGCTCGAACATATGGTCCCTAGCTTCCATCCACATCCAAGTTCCATCTCCAACATTAAGCATGCTCCGTTTTGCCGGCTTCTCCAAACCACCCCCTTCAAGAGTGATGTCCATGGTGATTCGGAAATGCATGTCGTCAAAGTAGAGCAACTTGCCTATGGAGTTTTGGCTCGCCCCATTTAAATCCATGGCCATCGTTTGGGTAACTTCTACCGGACGCTTCTTCGTCGCACGCAACCGCGAAAGCCAAGCTTCAGGAGCATCTTGCGCAGGAGAAGCATTGCTCAAAATCGCAACTGCGAGAAAGGAAAGTGAAGCCAATTTTGGCATCTCTAGAATTCCTCCTCTCCACCAAGAGAGGCCGATTCTTGCATGCCAGCGCTAAGCATTCCAGTCACATCCATTACGGGCACTCCCTGAGGAGCTTCAAAGACATACTTCGTTTCGTCGAATTCTTCGGGGAAAGAAACATTTGAGAAGGTGCAACTTCCGCTACCAATGTCACCCAAGTCAACGCTGATTTTTTGGATGAATGAAGTTTTAGCATTGACATCCAGTTCAATAGACATGGTGTCAAAATCTATCCCAAACTGTGCGTACATTGTTTCCAGAATGGCCGAAAGATCGTAGCTAATACGAATGGTCGCACCATCGTCCAGCTTGCTTTCTTTGAACTCTATTTTGCTAAACATCGTTTCAAGATCTTCTATTCCCATTCCTAGCATGTCGAGGGAAGCGATGGTGTTGTCATCCTGCCCCGTCAGCTCCTCCATCACATCTAAATCAAGCTTGACGGCTTGAGGCATAGGCAGTTCAGAGGCCTCAATAAAGACGTTTAGGTAATCGTCGTCAGCAACGGCCTGAATGCGAGCGTCCATTTCTTGACCTTCGACATCAATAGAAAAGTTCATATTGGCAGAGAATAGCCGAGGCGAAAAGAAAGAAAAGGTCCCCCCTGCCTCGACTGTGGCCATTTCCATTTCCATATTAAGGCTAATGTTCGCATCCCATGGTTGCTTGAGGGCTTCGCTAGTTTTCCGCAGGATTGGAGGCGCAGCCCTCAACATAGTCGCCTCCATTCTTTCCTGGAAAGATTTACCCTCAACTGAAGGAGCTTCTGCATCTTGGGCAAAGGAAGGAGAAGCTAAAAGGAGGGCGGCGGTTAGTAGATGGGTTAATTTCATGGTTTCTTGAGGTAAGTAAGGGGAAGGTTATTCTACCTCTACGCAAGAGGGCTGGGTCATTTGGGTGTTTTTTAGCCCAATTTCAATCTTTTTTGTTTATTCACTAGAACCACATGGCCCAAGCCAGCCATACGACCTGAAAAACACCTAACCAAACCTTTAGAACTCGCCCAAAAACGGTACCCACAAAAGCCCCGAAACCCACTTTAAAACTCTCCCCATGGGTTCTTTTGGCCAGCATTCGCTCTGAAATTGCCGCAGCACCAAAAGAACCAAGGGCGGCGCCAAGCAAAGTGCCAAGGGGCGGCAAAAATGATGTGCCAAGAATCGCGCCAGCTAGCCCGCCAACAAAAGCCCCGGCAAGGCCACTTTTCCCCGCTCCGCTTTTTCTGGCAAGCCCAAGGGATGCGCCAAATTCCAGAACTTCCGCAAGAGCTGCGGCACCAAAAAGAATCCCTACATCAGACCAGCTTCCCCCAATCCAAGGTAAGGCCAGACTCAGAGCAACAATAACCCAAAGCCCCGGCAAGCCGAGCAAGACCAAAAAGAGGGAGGCAAGTCCAAATAACTCGATGAGGATTTTCGAAAGGAAAATAAGGGCTGCGGACATCGCTAATCCAGAAAATCTGCGTCGCCTTGGGTGTAGTACCAAGACTCGCCTTTCAGCAATTGCCTCTGGCTTTCATAGTCTTCAAGTGATCCATCTGGAAACCACATTGCTGTGCCAATCACCCGGTCGGCAACTTCTCGCTTTGAAAGCTTAAAGCTAGATAGAGAATTTAGAGCCTTGGACAGACAGCCCTCATCGCAAATAGCAATGCGGAAGACATCCGCCCGGTTTTGATTGGCAATACTTGTTGCATGAGATAGCAAAGCTGCTGCTGCAGTGGAGTCTTGGTCGACAAACAAATCTAAAACTAGGGCAATGCGAGTGCGATCTTTTTCAAAAATCCTAAATACCAAGTAGCCCATCATCGCTCCATTCCTATGAGCGCTCACGATGAAATGAGAGCCTATGGGGCAATCTCGCCAACGCCAATTAAGATGTCTTGAATCGCGAATGGCGCAAACTTCAAATTGGCTCTGTAGTCGCACCCAAAGATTGTCAAATTCGGAGTTAAATTCGGAATGAGTTTCAAAATCCCAGCCTTCCTCCACTTCGGAAGCTTTCAATCGAGCTCTTGGCAATAAGTCAGAAATAGAGTCTCCCGTTTTACCGAGTCGACCTTGAAGGGCGGGGCGTGAAGAGAGAATGCGGTCATATGCTCGAAGCTCGAACAAATCTTGGTAGCGGAAAAGTCTTCGGCCAATCCGAATCGCCTCATCAGTGCTCTGGCCGCCATAGGCAAAGCAAACTCCGTGTTTGTGCGCCAAGTTGACCATCCCGCCCGTAACGGCTCGAAACAAAAAACCGCCCCCTCGAAAACTCGGATCCACCGCACTTTCGCAAGCGAACATCGTTCGAACCTCACGGCCGTTCACTTGAAAGCGACGGACAATGCCCGAATTGCAGGCCACCACTCTGTCGGTCGCCTCTTCGATGGCCACCATGCCAACTGGCGGCCCTGCTGGGTTTTTCCAAAATTTCCACGCATAATGGCTCAAAGGCCTGGATTGGCCAAAAACCTGATTGAAGAGTTGGTTTGCACCGTCGGAATGTCCTTCGCCCAAAACTTCGAAGCGCAACCCAGAACGTTCGCTGGGCATGGCCACGGGCGGGATATACTCCGCCAAGTCCATGGGCATTTTCGGATTCATCATTTTCTCAGTTGCGATGGCCTCAGGCCTCGTCGGCTTTCTACGTGCGCTTCAAGCATGGCATGAAGGCGCATGGGCTTCTTACGGCGACGGAGTCCTTTTTTGGGAAAGCTGGGCCGCCGATTTCGGCACTACCAGACTAATACAGGCTGTTGTCCTTGCGGTTGTCCTTTTCTTAGTCACCAAAAGGGTACAAAAGCTCGTCCGAAAACCTCACCAACTTCTTGTTTTCCTTGGCCGCCCGATTCCTGTGGCCTTGGGGCTTGCTTTTGCTTTGCTTCCGCAGGGGGTTGCCCCGACCTTAAGACAGGATGCTTCCGATAAGCCAAGCATCATTCTCATCATGCTCGATACGGTGCGGGCAGACGAGGTTGGCTGGGTTCGCCGGGCAACAGGACGGGCTCTTCTTCCAGAAATCGAGGACCCTACCCCCCACCTGGATTCTCTCGCAGCCCAAGGCGCTTCCTTCTCAAATGCTGTCTCTCAGGCACCCTGGACAAAACCCTCCACGGCCACTCTTCTCTCTGGCGTCGTCCCTGGAAAACACTTGGCTGTTGAGCGCAACGGGCCTTGCACAAATTTTCGAGCGAACCAGCGCACCTTACCTGAAGCATTAGGGGCTGCTGGCTGGGAAACTATTGGCATCTCATCCAACCCAAATATCCGCACATTTTTCGGATTCCATCAAGGCTTCCAAACCTTCCGCGAAGGCGTCAACTTTACTGCAGATGATGCTTTGGCCATGGCCGATGATTTTCTTGGCCCACCGAGCAAAAGGGCGCGACCTTATTTCCTTTATCTCCATCTAAATGATGCTCATTTCCCATTTGAAGCCAAGGCGCCCTGGGGTGGAATGTATGACGACACTTCAAGCACTGCAATTTTAGATGGAAATACGGAGCGCGAATACCGAGAAAGCCGACGCGATTTCAGCGAAGAAGACTTCAGACACTTTCGTCTTACTCACGCAGAAGAAATTCGCTACCTAGATGATGTCGTTGGCCCTTGGCTAGAAAAACAACTTGCCCAGCAAGAGAACCTTTTGGTTGTCGTACTTTCTGATCATGGCGAAGAATTCCACGACCACGGAGATGTTGGTCATGGCCACACACTGAATGACGAACTGCTTCGGGTTCCACTTCAATTGATGTGGAGCCAAGACATTGGACTTGAGCCGATTTCAGTTTCCACACAAGTTCGTTCGATGGATGTCCTGCCCACCTTGCTTGATTTTTGCGGCCTTAGCTGGCCAAGTGCGGCCTTAGCTCTCGACGGCGAGAGCTTGCTTCCCCTCCTTAAGGGCCAAGGCGAATCAAGACCCGCTCCCTCGGAAACTGATTCACCAGGAAGTCCTCGAAGTGGAATTACTGGCCCCTTGCGATCCTACCGATATGACGGGTGGAAGTGGATTCAAAGCGCAAACGAAGGAGATTACCCCGGTCGAGTTTGGCTCTACCATCTTCAAGGAGATCCCGGCGAAATCACAAACCTGGCACTCCAAGAAACGGGTCGCGCCGACTCTCTCAAAAAGGCGCAAGCCGAGAGCGGATGGCTTCACAACTCTTTGGAGCCCTGTGCCTGCGAGGGCTGTGGGGTATTGGAAGTGCACGAGGGAAACCTCAGCGCGGACCTCGCCGCCCTGGGCTATGGGGAAGAAGCTACCGGCGAAGGAGGGCACTTTCTTCCGGGGTCTGTTCCCTGGGCAGACATAAGCCTAAATTCGCAAGATTGACCTGATTTTCTGCGGTTTTTGCAATTTTATTGCCCTAGTCCGTCGATTTTTTCATTTTTTTTACAATTTTGCAACTTTTTTTGGAGCATTCAGGCATATCACCTCGTATTCTTTCCGCATTCCCGCACCCCCCTTTCACCCCGCGGGACAAGAGGAAAATGGCTGCAACCACAACAAAGGACTACTCCCAAACCCTAGACACCTGCTACGCCATCACCGGCACTATGACACGAGACGAAATCTTGGAACACATGCGCCAGAACGATGTCCGCTTCTTGCGACTTCAGTTCATGGACATCACTGGCAACAACAAAAACGTCGAGGTTCCTTCGAGTCAATTCGAAAAGGCGCTTGATGGCGAAATCATGTTTGATGGTTCTTCAATCGAAGGATTCACTCGCATTGAAGAGTCGGACATGTTGCTACATCCCGCCTACGAATCCTATCGCATTGACCCATGGCCAAACGATGGAATTGGTTGGACCGATCATGGAAAAGTCGCACACATGATTTGTGATGTTTACAACTCTAACGGCACACCATTCAATGGCTGTCCCCGCGGAACGCTTAAGCGCTTGATTGCCGAGGCCTCTGAGCTTGGGTACGAAATGAACTGCGGCCCCGAGGCCGAATTCTTCCTTTTCCTCCGCACGGAAGAGGGTGACGCAACAACCGAAACGCATGACGCTGCTGGCTACTTTGATCTTGCTCCGATGGATTTGGGAGAAGCATGCCGTCGCGAGATTGTGATTGCATTAGAAAACCTCGGCTTTGAAATCGAGGCTGCGCACCACGAAGTTGCTCCTGGCCAACACGAGATAGACTTCAAGTACGGTGATGCTCTCACAACCGCAGACCGTTTGGCAACTTTCCGCTGGGTTGTCCGTAAAGTCGCCAGGGATATGGGCCTTCATGCCACTTTCATGCCTAAGCCCATTTTTGGTCAGAATGGCTCCGGGATGCATGTCCACCAATCTCTCTTCAAGGATGGAAAAAACTCATTCTATGACGAAAATGGCGACGACGGGATTTCGGACAACATGCGTTGGTACGTTGGCGGACTCCTCAAGCATGCCCGCGGCTTGGTTGCTGTAACCAATCCAACTGTAAACTCTTTCAAGCGTTTGGTTCCCGGTTACGAAGCACCGACGCACTTGGCGTGGTCAAAGCGTAATCGCTCACCATTGATTCGCGTACCTGACCGCCGCGGCATCGGCACTCGGTTGGAACTCCGCATGCCCGACCCAAGCTGCAATCCCTACCTGGCATTCGCTTGCATGTTGGCCGCTGGCCTTGACGGTGTGAAGAACAAAATTGAACCGCCCGAAGCTGTCACGAGCAATGTTTACAAAATGAGTGAGCGTGAACGTAAGCGCTTAAAGATTAAGAGTCTTCCAGCAGACCTAGGTGAAGCCATTACTGTTTTGGAAAAAGACAATGTACTTTCCGAAGCTCTTGGCGAACATGTCTTGAATCAGTTCGTGGCCGCCAAGAAACAAGAGTGGGGCGAATACATCGCCGCCGTTCATCCATGGGAATTGGACCGTTACTTAGAAACGATGTAGCCGCTTTTCACGGTTAAATCGCGGAATAGATTTGAAAGGCGTTCGGTCAAAGGACCGGGCGCCTTTCCTTTTGTATCGCCTTCGCCAATCGAGCGTCCATCTATCTCAACAACTCCAGCAAGCTCGCCCATCGTGCCTGTTGTGAAAACTTCATCAGCGCGGAAAAAATGGGTTAGAGAAAGATCGCACACTTCGAAGGGTATGTCGTTCTCCAAGCACAAGTCAAGAACTGTGGCACGAGTAACACCTTCGGGGCAAGCTCGCGTAGTTGGAGTAAGAAGGATCCCGTTCTCCACAGCAAAAATATGAGTTGCATTTGTTTCAGCGACGAAACCTTGCTTGTCCAACAAAATGGCGTCGTCCGCACCAGCATGATTCGCTTCTACTTTTGCCAAAATTGATTGAATCAAATTGTTATGGTGGATGTTTGGGTCCAAGCAATCCGGAGGAAACCTTCGCACAGAAGAGGTGATTAATCGTAATCCTGACTTTTCATACACAGGAGTCTTCCACTCAGCTAACACAATAAGCGTTGGGCCACTTTGGTTAAGTCGAGGGTCCATCCCACTTGTAATTTTTTCGCCGCGACTCAAGGTCAATCGAATATGGACGCCATCTCGCATTTGATTTGCCTCCAAGGTTCGACATATTTGCTCAATAATTTCCTCCTTAGAAGGAATCGCCTTGAACGCTAACGCCTTTGCCGAGGATACCATTCGGTCTAGATGTTCTTCCAACTTAAAAATACGGCCGTCATAAACCCGCAGGCCCTCCCAAACGCCATCGCCACCTTGAACCAGAGAGTCGAAAGGGCTAACCCTAGCCTCCTCACGAGGCACAAGATTCCCATTAATATTAATGAGGATTTCTAAATTTCGGTCGTCTAGGTGCTGGAGCATGGGGCGGAGATTCTACCCTTCGCCAATTCAATACATCGCTCCAAAGCATGGGCAAAGGGTTTGAAGTCTGCAGATCCAGTTCGCGCAATATCCCATGCAGTTCCATGCATTGGACTCGTACGAAGAATGTCGCCACCCACAAACAGCGTCCATGCCTCTTTTCGACCCATAAATTTCAAGGGGATGAAGCCCTGGTCATGGTAGAGGGCAACAACAACATCCCACTTCCCAGCTACGGCATCGGCAAAGACAACGTCAGGGACCTCAGGGCCAGCAGTTTGAAAGCCAAACTCTTTTTTGGCACGTGCAATTGCTGGCTTCAGCACTTTGCGCTCTTCATTGCCAAAGGCGCCATTCTCTCCAGCGTGAGGGTTCAGTCCAGCCAAGGCAATGCGTGGCTTCTCCAATCCCAAGGGTCCGCGCGCAGCCTCATGGGCAATCCGTATTTGCTTCGCAACCGAACCTATTTCCAATCGCTCAATCACTTCACGAAGGGCAATATGGCGAGTAGCTAACAAAACTTTCAAATTGCCGTTGCACGCCAACATGCCATAACGTCTTGAATTGCAAAGCTCTCCAATAATCTGAGTTTGACCTTCAAAGGAGTATCCAGCTTTGTGCATTGACTCTTTTGAAAGAGGTGGCGTGACCATTCCGTCAGCCTTTCCTGTTAAGCAAAGTGTTCCTGCGCGAAGAACAGCCTCAACGGCCGCCATTCCAAACGAGGCCGTTGGCCCACCCGGCGAATCATCGGAAGGAGGTGTTTCGAGCTCAAGAACTGGGAAACCTGCTTGAAAATTCAATTCAAAACCCTCTGCAGCGCTCGAAACTTGAGCCAAGCTAAGGTTGACATCCAACTCTTCGACTAATTTGGATAGCGAAGAGTGGTGTCCAAGAATCAGTGGTTTACAGGAATCGCCATTGTGGAAATTGGAAAGGGTCCGAAGTAATACCTCCGGACCAATGCCGCCGAAATCCCCTTGGGGAATGGCGATGCGGGGAACTTCTATGCTCAGGGCAAGTACTGAATGTTCAGTATTCTGTTATGGAAAGACACCTGAACTCTTATTTCCGAAAGAGAAGTATTCGAAACATTTGGAGAGAAGGTGACCGTTGCAGTACCAACCTGGGAGGGAAGACTAGCAATCTCGCTCAACTGAACCGGAAAGAGTTGCCCAGAAATTGGAGTCTCGGTAATAATTCCATCAAGCACAAACTCCATTTCTCCGCCGATATATCCGGCGGGGAGGAATTGCCACATGGAAACTTGCCCACTGGCAACCGAAACCCGGTCCATTGTGAGAAGAGCACGATTGACCATTCCGAGGTGATCCCAATGCTCGTAGTCATCCAGAATTCCATAAGGTGCGCCAGCGGCACCTAATAAAGAACCGGCCAAGTTTTCATTCCCCATCACAGCGGCAACGGGAGGCAAACCTGCAAGAAGACGAGAGGGTGGCTCTGGGAAACCATTTGGAATCCAGAAGAGGTCATCCAATCGCGAGTCCACAATACAAGGAAGACTGCCAACGACAGGGTTGTCGCCGCGGCCAATACTTTCGCCATGTCCATCCCAAACTGCGGGAAGCATAGGGACTAAACCGGCCATTAGGGTCAAACCCAAGGCGGCAGGCAAAATGTGGGAACGGGAGGAGAATTTCATTATGCAGCGAAAAATTCAGGCTCAAGGGCCTCTATACGGCTGCGGCACTCGGAATCACTCCGAAGAACAGCGAGGAGCTCTGGACTTTGGCGCAACCATTCAATGGACTGCTTCCAAACCTCGGGATAGCTTTGGCGAATGCGTTTCAACATAGCGGTAGCCGAAGAAACATCGCCCAAGGAAAGGTGCTCAACAGCAATGTTGTAAAGCACAAAAGCAAACTCGGGCTTGCGCTCAACGAGTCCACTTGCAACGACCCAGCGATACATCCGCAATGCAAGGCGGTTTTCTCCCTGATGGTCATAAAGTTGGCCCAACTGAATTGCCGCGTGAGCGCGGTTAGTTGGCCGATCTGTTCGCAAGAACACCTCGCGGTATTCTTGGGCAGAAGCATCCATATTGTCCAGAAGCTGATGGACAAAGCCTGAGTAAAGGCGAGCTTCCGCAAATTTTGGTTTCAAGGTCAAGGCTTCGCTTAATAGCTTGCGCCCTTGAAGGAGGAAATCATCACTTTTTTCTTCCAGAATTTCTTTTGAAATAAAGCAAGCGCCAGTTTCTTCAGCAGCTTCCGCAAGCTCTACGGCTTCCAATGCTTCAAGCTCTCCAAGTTGAACTGGCTCTTCGGCCACTCGAAGAAGGTAGCTGTTATCGTTGGCCGTAAGGACGTATGCCTTGCCGAGTTCGTAAAGGGCGTTTGCAAGGCGGCGAACGATTTCAGAATCTGTAAGCCCCTCAAAAAGATCCTGGCCACGAAGGCGGCGGATTCGTTTGGCAAGACTACCCGGTACCGCCAAGTCGCGATGGGCGAGAGCCTGTAAACGAATTGCTTGGAAGAACTCGGCGCAATGGCCACAGGTTTCCAAGTGAGCTAAAGAGCGGCGGGAGTGCTGCTCGCCAAGTTCGCCATCCAACAAAGCGCTCAAATCGCGCTGGAAGCCGGCACAAAGAAGTCGGCTAGAGGAGCGCGCGTTGCGGATGGTGTCGAGGAACTCAGTGCGGTCGTACATCAGTTTGCGAGCTCCTCTGTTGACATTGCGCGACGATCCGAAGCGTCCTGACCGGACTGGAACTTGCGCTTCATGATGGTAAAGATCTTCCTGCGTGCGCGGAAAACCATCATTTTGAGGTTCTCAACCCGCACTTCGACTTTGGCAGCAGCCTCTCGGTAAGGAAGCCCTTCGACTTCCACGAGGAAAAGAACCCGCTTCTCGCGCGGGGTCAAGCAGCGATACGCCTCAAGATAAAAGTGCAGGTAGAGCCGCCAAGTTGCAACAAGCTCTTCGGCGGCTTCTTTTTCAGCCGTGTCGTGAAGGGGAGTACGAACCCGATCGTCGGCCAGTTCAAGTGCGGCGGCTTCTTCGCTATCCCGCTCGGTGGTGGAACCGATGGACAGAACGCGGTCGCGTTGAGCGCGACGGCTGTGCTTGAGCGCCGTGTTTCGAATGATGGAATGAGTCCAATTCCGAAATGCGGACTTCCGCTCAGGCTTGAACTTGTGTGGATACCGATAGATATTAAAGAAAACCTCTTGAAGGACGTCTCCAGCATCTACAAAGTAGTAAGAGCGTTTGAGGTGATGGTAAGTAAGGCGTAGAAAGTCTTCGCTGTTAATCTCATAGAGAAGGGAAAAGGCTTCTTTTGAGGCAGTCTCCTTGTAAACGCCCATAAGAACGGTGGAAATGCCATCTCTGCCGGTTTTTGGCGATGCGACGTAAGCCTGCGCCAGCTCAAGCAGATTGCCAGCCCCAAATTCCGCAGGATTCGCCTCAGCAAAGCTAATTAGCCTTGAAGCGAGCTCCTCGTTGCTCTTGTGGTTGTGGGTCTGGGCATTCATCGTAAGGGGTCTATCTAGCTAAATCCTATCAGAGATTGAAGTAACGTGGTTTAATGACGGTAATTTGGGTAGTCCTGCTTCCTTAAAATCCGGACTAATAGCCAAAATAACGTGCAAACCCTTAGGATAACTAGAGATAGAGCCTTTTCATGGATATCTCCCCGCAAAACCTCGCCCCCGACCCCCTACCCAAGGTGGTGGAATATGCGCTGGAAGTTGGTCTTAACTTGCGAGGAAGCGTAGCTACTGGAGGCTTCTCAGAAACAGTTAAGGACCGGCTAAAACTGTGGCTTAATCGGGGGTCGGCGGGGGAAATGGGCTGGCTCCCACGCAATCAAGACAACCTCCTCCATCTTCAAAAGTGGAAGCCATGGGCGCAGAGTGCTCTTCTATTTGCTCTCCCCTATCGGCGGAGAGGTGGGGGGTTCCGAAATGGCGGCGCCGTCGCCCGCTACGCCCTGGGTCGGGATTACCACAACGTATTTGGAAAAAAACTAGAGCGTCTTGGAAAGCGCCTTCGGGAGGATGGCTTCTGCAAGCGCTTCCGTGCTGTCACAGATGCCGCTCCTGTTCTGGAAAGGGAGTGGGCCATTTTGAACTCCAGTGGCTTCAGGGGGAAGAACACTCTTCTCCTGGATCCTCAAGAGGGGCCTTGGCTAATTTTGGGCGAACTTATTCTAGACACTGAATTGCCGAATTGGACCCTCTTCTCGGCACTTCCCAGCTGCGGAACTTGTTCAGCTTGTCTCGACGATTGCCCCTCAAATGCGTTTCGCGCCCCATGGGATTTAGATGCTCGAAAGTGTATTTCATATTTAACGATTGAGTCTCGAATGCCTATTCAGCAATCTCTCCGAAAAAAAATGGGGGATTGGGTTTTTGGCTGTGATGTTTGCCTTGAAGTCTGCCCATTTGGAGACAAAGCTCAAGACTATTCCGATGACTGGGGCACGCATGCAGCGCTTGAACAATTCAGCTTGGAAGATTTATTGGAGTGTTCGGAAAAAGAATTTGAGTCTGCTTTCCGGGGCAGTCCAATCCGGCGAGCTACGTGGCCTGGATTACTACGCAATGCATGCATCGTCTTGGGAAACATGAAGAGAGGAAGCCGCTCCCTCAAAAAAGCCTTGGAACACCCCTCGCCCTTGGTTCGGGGTCATGCCGCGTGGGCCCTCGGACAGCTTCAAGAATGGAACACTTTGGACTCTGGCCGGAGGAAGGAATCAGAAGCCTGGGTTCGAAGCGAAATTGAATCTGCCTTAGAGGAAAGGACTTAGGTCAATAAGCGCCTTTTTGGCGGTAAATATTCCCCAGCCGTATTTGGGATTTCCAAGAATTACCTTAATTTATAAGGCTTTTTTCGGGTTATGCTTCCAATCCGCTCCTTGCCCAAGTTTGCTGAAACATCTAGTCGGTTCAATCCATCCCCCTGGATGAACTAATTCCCCAACTCTTACTAGATTGGAACTCCATCCCCTCATGGAAAACGACCACTTCTACAACGAAACCAAATACTGCACACGTTGCGCAGATTATGTCCGCTTTCTGCGTAACTTAGAGGCTAGTTACTGCGTGCATTGTGGTTCGAAGGTAAAGCTCTTCAGCGCCAAAGATCGCCGTAGCTTCATTAATGGCCTAAAAGAAGACAAGGAACGGCGCCGAAAGAAAGCGGGCAACAACAAGCGGGCAAGCTAGAATCTGCTTGAGCCTTGTTGCTGAGCGCAACAGACGTCCGTACCTTGACGAGCGAATGCGCCCCCCCATTTTCCGCCTTTGCATGCTGTTCACACGGGAACTCTGTGCTGGAGATCCTTTTGTAGTGCTTGACCAAGCAATTGATGGAGGCGTGGACTGTGTTCAGTTACGCGAAAAAGAAATGAGTTCGCGTGAGCTATTTGAGTGGGGCGGGGAAGTAAGCGCTTATTGCAAATCCCGTGAGGTGCCCCTCATTGTGAACGACAGCGTTGAAGTTGCAATAGCTCTTGGAGCAGCTGGTGTTCACTTAGGCCAGGACGACATGCATGTTGAAGACGCCCGCAAACTCCTTGGGGCGAATTGCCTGATTGGCTTGAGCACACATACTCTTGAGGAAGCCGATGATGCCGTTGAATTCGGTGCAGACTACATTGGATTTGGCCCAGTTTTCGCTTCAAGCACCCGTGGAAACGAACAGGGTTTAGGACCAGAACATTTAGCTGCAGCTCTGGCGATTGCCCGTCTGCCCATGCTCGCCATTGGCGGAATCCAATCGGACAACTGCTGGATGATTCCCGAACAGGCCGGAGTGGCGGCATCCTTTGCTCTTTGTTCTGCAGAAGACCCAAACCGAACGGCCAAGGCCTTGCTGAACCGCGATAGCTCCGCAACTCGTTGAATCAAAGTCGAAGTAAAGCGGCGCCCCAGTGGAATCCGGCTCCAAAAGCAGTGCAAAGGACTAAGTCGCCAGATTCCACAACTCCCATATCTCTGGCTTCGCAAAGGGCAATCGGAACCGAAGCGGAACCCGTGTTGCCATAGCGATCCACATTAATAAAAACTTTCTCTTCAGGAGCGCCTAAGTGTTTTGCAACCGAATGGATAATCCTCATGTTGGCTTGGTGTGGGACAAAGAGCTTTACTTCCTCAGAGGAAACACCGGCCATCTCCATCACTTCAGTTGACGCTGCACACATATGTTTGACAGCTTCTTTGAAAATTTCTCGGCCATCCATTCGAGTAAGTTTATGCAAACCTTTTTTCGCAACATCCATGCTAAAAGGCATTCTAGTCCCACCGGCAATTCGGGAAAGAATGTCGGCACGAGATCCATCTGTCCCCGTTTTTAGGGAAAGAATGGAGGGGTGGTTTGCGGCCGCATCAGCTTCAACAGGACCAACAACTGCCGCGCCAGCACCATCTCCAAAAAGAATACAAGTGTTACGATCTTCCCAATCAAAGAACTTGGAGGCAAGCTCAATACCCATCACGAGAACTTTTTTATCCCCGCAAGCTGCGCGGGAACGGGCAACATCAAGAGCCTGAATGAACCCAGCGCAACCAGATCCAGCAAGGTCGTAAGCCGGTATTTCGCCCATTCCAAGCCGATGCTGAATAAAGGAAGCAGAGTCGGGAAAGAACATCTCAGGAGTATCCGTTGCGATGATGAGCTCATCGATATCCACTGCTTCAAGACCTGCGTCGGCAAGGGCCGCCTTGCCAGCATATTCACCAAAGTCGGTCGTAGTTTGGTCGTCCGAAGAATACCGCCGCTCCCGAATACCAGTTCTCTCAATGATCCATTCGTCAGTTGTGTCCACAAGCTCCGACCAATCCGCATTCGTCATAACGCGCTCAGGGACATAGGAGCCAATTCCAAGGAGCCCGATGTGGTCAAAGTTCATTCACTTAGTCTAAGCCGTGCTTAGCCGCGTGCCGAATGATTTCGATAAAGCGACCCACTTCTTTGGCAGTGAAATAAACACTAGGAGATACCTGAATCCCTTCCGCTCCAGTGATGGGGAATAAGAGAAATCATGCTTCGAGAGACCGTATTAACTCAAGACAAGGCTAAAATATTCCTTGCGATTTCTTCAAGCGCCATGCTTCCCCTTGCCATTCTCGCTCTAGCCGCCGGTCCCTTGCTTTTTCGCTTGGCCAAGCGCTCGCCTGCATCTCTTGCGGTCCTCGACGGATTTGTTCGGGTCGCCGTTGCTGGCTTGATCTTGGTTCATGTTCTTCCATGGGCATGGAAATTAGGTGGGTGGTCCATTCTTTTCTGGTTTATCGGAGGGATGCTGCTCCCTCTGGCTCTACACCGCGCCCACTCCGCCTCCGGTCGCGGCTTGGGTGCGGAAATCGGGATGAGCGCTTTTGCGTTGGCCCTTCATGCCTTTTTCGACGGGACCGCCCTGGGGCCCCGTGGAACAGAAGGCTCAAGTTCGCAAATGCTCTCCCTCGCGGTAGTCCTGCACCGCTTGCCAGTAGGCCTTGGAATCTGGTGGTTGATTCGCCCACGATTTGGGCTAAAGACTGCATGGTTCGTATTGGCCTTACTTGCCCTTGCAACTGCTGCCGGCGCTTTCGCAAGTAGTGAAATTTTGGAGGGAGCGGCGGCTACTTGGGTTGCTTTCCTCCAAGCATTAATCGCCG
The DNA here is from genome assembly GCA_002500505.1 of Planctomycetes bacterium UBA7888. GTDB lineage: Bacteria > Planctomycetota > UBA1135 > UBA1135 > UBA1135 > UBA7888. The sequence goes on along the minus strand of DLRM01000026.1, from coordinate 14,218 downwards.
GTGCTCTCCTACATGTTGTCCTGGGACATAGCATTTCATCTAACCGCGAACACTTTGAAATGCCCTCAGCTTTGGGCGGACTCGTTGCCATCGGGCTATTAAGTTTTCTTTCCACCCTCGAAGGCTCCACAAGCGAACACGCTCTTCTCTCTGGATTTTGGGACACTTTCCTTTCATTAACGAGCCAAAGTGCGCCGGCATTATTGGCGGCCTCCGTCACAATCATGCTAACGAAGGCATTCGTTCCTGGATCGATGATGCGCTTTTTCCATGGACGAAGCTCCGTGGATCAGGCGTTACGTGGAACCGTTGCGGGGCTTCCTATTCCTATTTGTTCTTGCGGCGTGGTTCCTGTTTACCGGGGCTTAGTTGAAGCGGGCGCCCCTCCTCCTGCATCGTTGGCTTTCCTGGTTGCCGCGCCTGAAGTCGGGTGGGCCGCTATTTTGCTTTCCATCGGCTTGCTTGGAGTGGACCTCACGGTTGCCCGAGTTGGAAGCGCCGCCTTATTGGCCATCGTCGTTGGAATTGTGGTCGGAAGGTTCGTGCAACCAAAAACAGAAATTAAAGTGGAAGAACAATCGCCTCAACAACCTTTGGCTCTTCGACTTCGAGAAGGTTTTCAATACGGATTCAAAACCATAGTAGATGACACCGCTCCCTGGATTCTTGCCGGCCTTTTGCTTGCAGCTGCCGTAGAGCCCGCCCTCCAAACTGGATGGCTAGCCGAACTCCCTACTGGCGTGGATATTTTGCTAGCCACTCTAATCGGCCTCCCCCTTTATGTTTGCGCCTCAGGAAGCACTCCCCTTGTTGCAATTCTTCTCGCAAAAGGTCTTTCTCCTGGTGCCGGTATTGCCTTCCTGCTAACGGGACCCGCAACAAACCTCACAACTGCTGGCCTGCTTTCATCCCTTCACGGGAAAAAGGTCGCTGTTGTTTTTGGTTTAACCATGGTTTTGATGGCCGTCGCCGTTGGCTTTGGAGTCAATGCTGTCTTGGGGCCCAAAGCAAGCCCGAGTGCCGTTAGCGCAATCCAGCATCATCCGGCCACTTCAGGTATTATTTTCGCCGGACTCCTGGGCATTGTTTACCTAGCTTCCTTGCTTCGCCAAGGAGTCCCTGGCTTTATCGGCAAAGTGATTCGACCACATGCCGAACAGGCCTCTCCCCAAGAATCCCCTTCCGAAAAACAGAATCACTGCTGTTCGAATTAATTACTCTCATGAATTCAATCCGAAATACTCTCCTGCTTCTTATACCGGCGCTTACGTTGGGCGCTTGCTCCCAGCCTGCGGCTGGTGGCCAAACCATTACTCAAGATTCGGCTGGAATCCGTGCTTGGCCCCATGAAAGCTCAGACATCCAGCTTGATGACAGAATCCACTTTGGAAACTTTGATAATGGCCTGCGCTTTGCCTGGGTCTCCAACCCAGAGCCCAATGACCGTTGTTATCTACGACTTCATGTCAATGTAGGCAGCCTTGCGGAAACAGGCCCCGAACAGGGCATGGCTCACTTTCTGGAACACATGGCCTTCAACGGCTCTGAGAATTTTGAAGCCGGGACTCTCATCGAATGGTTCCAAGACCATGGAATGAACTTCGGCGCAGACACGAATGCTCACACATCGTTTTCTGAAACGGTATACAAGTTGGACCTTCCCCACTCAGACGAAAAAACTTTGCGTGAAGGATTGACAGTAATGAAAGATTTTGCCTTTGGTCTACTCCTAGAAGAAAAGGAGGTTGAAGCAGAAAAGGGAGTAATTGACGGCGAAGAACGAGAGCGGGATTCTGCCCAGTACCGCATGTTTCTTGAACAAATCGACCAGATGTTCGCTGGAACGCGATACAAAGACCGCATCCCCATTGGGCTCAAAAGAACTAGGGACGCCTTTTCTGCAAAATCAGTTCGCGCCTTTTACGAAAAGTGGTATCGCCCCGACAACATGACCCTTGTTCTAGTTGGAGACTTAGGCGACCGAAACCCAGAAAGCTTGTTCGCCGATTACTTTAAGAATGTTACTTGCCCAGCAATACCGCTACCGGAAGAACCCGATACGGGCAAGCCGGAAAACTACTCTTTCAGCTTTTCTATTCATGAAGAAGAAATTCCGACTGTCTCTGTTTCCTATGGGGTTATGAGCGAATGGAACGAAAAGCCGTTGACGATTGCTCAAAGTGTTTCTGAGCTCCCTCTTGAATACGCATACTCAATGCTGAATACGCGTTTCGCAGAGCTTGTAAAAAAGGAAGGAACTCCTTTTATGTCGGCCAGCGCTTCTCAATCGGAGGTGTTTGACATCTTTGAAGACAATTCTCTAAACATCACTAGTGCGCCTGAGAAGTGGTCTGCCGCATTCGGAGTCGCAGAACAAGAGCTTCGGAGAGCTTTGAAGTTTGGGTTCCAAGATGCCGAACTCGATGAAATTCGAGCGGGTGCCCTTCGCGGTTTAGACGAGGCCGTCGAACGCGAATCAACCGCCCATAGTCGATCAATTTTGAATAGCATCTTGAGTGCGGCCGAGAACGAGTTCGTCCCTACTCGGGCAAAATGGCGAAAAGATATCTATCGCCCTGCAATCGAAGCTTTAACTGTTGGAGATTGCCATGAAGCCCTAAAAGCAACCTGGGATCGTGAGGACTATTCCATCACAACTGCCGGGAATTTAGACCTTGGAGAAAAAGCAAAAGATCAGCTCAGAACGGCATTGTTAAATAGCAAGCAGGTGGAGGTGAATGCCGGAGCGGAGATCTCTGTCAGCCAATTCGCTTATGCCTCTTCAAGAGAAAACTCTGGAGGGATCATTTCCTCTGAAGAGGTTGGAGATCTTGATTTCGAGCACATCCGATTTGAGAACGGAGTCTCTGTAAACATCAAGAAAACGGACTTCAAAGAAAATCAAATTCTCATTCTCTTAAATAGTGGAGAAGGGCGACTCAGTTTGGAGATTGAAAAGAATGCCCTTGCATGGGTAGGCGAAAGAGTTTTCAACTCCGGTGGCCTTGGCGCTCACTCTGATGACGACCTTCGCCGACTATTGGCCGGTAAACAGGTTGGAGTTTCTTTCGCTATGGGTGAAGATCGTTTCTCTCTCAGTGGAAGCACAACCATGGAAGACCTGGGACTTCAATTTGAATTGATGTGCGCCTACTTGAGCGACCCGGGCTGGCGAGAAGACGGACTTGTCCAGCTTCGCCGCGCTGTCCCTCAAATCTTTGAAAGCCTCAAGCACCAACATGGCGGCCCTTTGACCCTTAAATTCCTTCCCGCCTTATTTGACAATGACCCGCGCTTTGGCCTCCCAACCCAAGACGGAATTCTGGAAGTGGCGATGGAAGAAATCCGTGATTGGTTAGCGCCCATCCTTGCAGATGGCGCCATGGAAGTCACGGTTGTTGGTGATTTGGACATGGAAGAAACTAAAGCCCTAGTGGCTCAAACTTTCGGCGCCCTGAATCCAAGAAAAGAACTGAAGCATTGGAAAGAACGTCGAAATGTACCTGAGACGGCAACTGGACTCCGCAAGGACTACACCATCCAGACCCAAGTCCCAAAGTCCCTTGTCTTTATCATCTACCCCGCTTCGGATGGCATGGACGCCTCGCGCAGGCGAGGAATGTCCATGCTTGGAACCGTCCTTGATGACCGCCTCCGCCTTGAAATTCGTGAACGTTTAGGTGCGGCCTACTCTCCCGGAGCTGGCTCTGAATTCAGCTCGGTTTACGAGAACAATGGCTTCTTTTACATCCAAGCCATGGCCGACCCTGACAAAGTTGAGACCCTTGTCGAGGCTTGTCTTGCAACTGCAGACACTCTTGCCCAAAAAGGTGCAACTGACGAAGAAGTCAAACGCCTTGCAGAACCCGAGATGAACGGACTTCGAGATGCGATGCGAACCAATGCATACTGGCTAGATGGACTTTCCAAATCCCTCCGGCGACCTAGCGCATTGGACGATATGCGCTCCATCCAAGCTTGGTTTGAAAACTTGAGCGCCGATCAGGTGAACCCCTGGGCCTATAAGTTCCTTAGTCGTAATCACGCAAACGTATGCGTTGTAAATCCTGAGTAATCCCCCCATCCCACCGCAGGCTCCTGCTCTAGAAGGTCGAGTTTATCGCCCGCCTTCAGAGGCCGATTCGCTCATTCTTCAAGTTACTCTTGGGTGCTCGTACAACGAATGCACTTTTTGTGGCATGTACAGAGACAAGCCATTCCGTATTCGGTCCATCACGAAGCTGCGTGCAGAAATCGCCTGGGCAAAGGAAGCCGTACCATGGACCCAAAAAGTGTTCCTTGCGGATGGCGACGCACTTGTTGCAAAAGCTTCTTTATTAGCAGAAGTCTGCGATGCCTTGAATGAGGCATTTCCTAACTTGCGTCGCATCAGCATCTATGCTTCCCCACAATCTCTCGCGCTTCGAACTGTGGAAGAGATGTCCCTCCTAAAGGAAAAAGGACTCACTCTTTGTTACTTAGGTATTGAAAGCGGAGATGATGAAACGCTTTCCAAACTCCAAAAAGGGGTGGACGGGGATGAAATGATTCGAGTTGCATTGAAAGCTCACAAAGCGGGGATGAAACTTTCCACCATGATTCTTTTGAATGCCGGCGGGCGCAAACTCTCCCAACAACACGCTCTTGGGTCCGCGCGCGTGGTCAATGCAATACAGCCTCGCTTCATCAGCACTCTTGTCCTAACTCCAGTGCCAGATACGCCGATGTGGGACGAAGTACAGACGGGTGAGTTTGAAGAGCTAAGCCCAGTTGAACTGGCAGCAGAACTGCGAGAGTTCCTTGGGGCTCTCGATTTGAAAGGGAGCATTTTTCGCTCCAACCACGCAAGCAATTGGCTCACACTGTCTGGCTCTCTTCCTAAAGACCATTCAGCCATGTTGCGCGCCCTTGATGAAGTCCTAGCTCATCCGGAAAACGCTCCCTTCCGACCAGCCTGGCTTCGCGGACTGTAAATCACGGCTCTGGGAAAGTTTTCGATTCGGTCCGTCAACTAGGGGCCCCAAGCAGGGTTATGTCACATGCCCCCGAACTTCTAGAAGCTATTCGGCCACAGGTTGCTCCGCAGCGTTATTTTCCTTGGTCATGTCTAGCCCACAAACGCCTGCCCCTAAAGAAACATTTCTTCAGAGTATCGACGATTTCCCAGGCATCTATTGGCTAGCCAATTGGATGGAAGTGGTGGAGCGCTTCGCCTACTACGGAGTGCGTGCGCTTCTACCTGTCTACATGGTGCTGGCATGGGAGCTTGGAGGCCCGCAATTCGATCATTATCAAAAAGGAGTAATCTACGGGTGGTGGGCAATCGTTCAAAGTTTCGTCCCAGTTCTTTCGGGCGGCTTCGCAGACAGGTATGGCTTCAAGGTAAATATTGCCTGGGCTACCACTATCAAGATTATCGGCTACATCTTGATGGGGTATGCCATTGAAATCGGCGCTTACTTTAATGGCATTGACTCTTCGGTTCATGGAGGAGCTGCGGGAGACCCTTGGACCTACCCCATCTTTTTCTTGGGCGCCATGGGTCTAGCCTTTGGAACCGCAATTTTTAAACCAGGCTTACAGGGTTTAATTGCAGTGAAAATGCCAAAACAAAGTGCGGCACTAGGCTGGGCTATTTTCTACCAAATGGTCAATGTCGGTGCTTTCGTTGGTCCCCTATTGGCCGGCTACCTGAGGGTGCTGGATTGGAAATACGTGTTCCTGGCGTGCAGTCTTGCCATTTCACTCAACTATATTCCACTGTTTTTCTTCAAGGAGCCCAAGGTAGACAAGCCGCAGGAAGAAGACGGCAAAAATCCTTTTCAAATCCTGAAAGACAGCTTGGCGGGACTGCTTGAGCCTCGGATATTGGGCTTTTCCCTAGCCTTTGCGGGGTTCTGGTTCATGGCTTACTCGCTCTGGGATTTCCTCCCCAACTTTGTGGATGATTGGGTGGACTCCAGGGATTTGGCTACATGGGTTGCTTCCTTTGGAATTCCCGTACCAACTGTGAATGGAGGCAACATGACTCAGGAGTGGATTGTCAATTTCAATCCTTTGCTAATCATGTTCTTTGCTTTTGCATTTGGGTGGATTACAGGAAAGGTACGATCCCTAAGTGCAATTTTAACGGGTATCGCAATCGCTACAATTTCCATTGCTTTATTGAGTCTTTCCTTTAATGGCTGGTGGGTTATCTTTGCGATTGGTGTGTTCTCCATCGGGGAAATGACTGCTTCTCCTACCAAAATGCGGTATTTGGCTAGTATCGCACCTCCCGGCAAGGAAGGGCTCTACATGGGATACGTCAACATGACCGTTGGAATCGGCTGGTCCATCTTAAACTTCATGGGTGGCCCCATCTACGACGCTACTGCGGACAAAGTCAACTTGGCGCGCAAGGAACTTATTAATGAACACCACATGGAAAAAGAGTGGGTGGATGGTTTACAAAAAACGGATGTCCTTCCGAATCTGATTCTTAAAACTTCTGCGGCCGAAGCGGAAGTTCGCAAAATTCTTCAAGATTCAGGTGTAGAAGTGGACCAAATCAATCAGATCCTGACCCCTAAGATATTCGCACCGTTAGCCAACGAATTGATAGACCGTAAGGAGGGCGTAGCGACGGCAGGAGATATCACCACCTTTGCTCCAGAAACAAGCCTCTGGCTTGCTCTAGATGGGCCCTACGAAAGAATGGAACGGGCGTCTAATGAAATAGAATCGCTAAGAGAATTCTTCGCCACGGAAGGACTGTCGACGGCATCCATGAATTCGCTCGTCGGGTCAGAGGCTGCCTTTAAGGAAACTCGGGCAATGATTGCCCTCCCGGGAGGCAAACTTCGCAAATATTTGACCGATTCTGGTTGTAGCCCCGACCAATCGAAAGGCCTCTTGAATTCCAGCCGGATTCAATATTTCCGTGAAGCCGTCAAAAAGGGGGGGGAAGGCTTGGCTGAATTCCTTCATCACGCAGAGCTTCCTGATGCAGAGATTGATGTTTTGTCGACGGGAGAGCTACCCGCACGACTAAAGATGGCTCTGAAAGAAGGTGGAAATAACTTCCGGGCGCTGATGCGCTTTGCTTTGGAAGACCCCAAGGCTAGTGAATGGATTGTCGACGAGGAGGTTCTGGACCAATTAAGAGCTACCACAATGGATAGGCGGGACCAAACACGGATCGGCCTTTGGGACAAATACGACCCCTGGAGAATGTGGCTCCTCTTTGCAGGAGTCGGCGTTTTCTCGATGTTCCTAATGTTTCTCTACGACAGATGGGCCAAGAAGAACCCTTTTGAAGGCGAAGACTAGTTGGTCATATTTGGGCTAGTGCCACTTTTGCTCTCACTACACCTAAAGAAGCAGAGGCTTAGCGCCCCTTGAACACTGCTGGAATGGTCATCAGCAAAATCCTGATGTCCAGCCAGAATGACCATTGGTCAATGTACTCAAGGTCAAGAGCAACCCATTCCTCGAAATCGGAAATTTCGTTCCGGCCAGAAACTTGCCATAGCCCAGTGATGCCAGGCTTCACGCTCAAACGTCGTTTCTGGGTTCGCTCGTACATATTCACTTCGGAAGGAATTGGTGGGCGTGGCCCCACCAAACTCATGTCTCCTTTCAAAACATTAAAAAATTGGGGGAACTCGTCAATACTAAACTTACGAATAAAGGCACCAAAGGAAGTAATGCGCGGATCTTTTTGCATCTTAAATGCAGGTCCACCCATTTCGTTCAGGTGCTCAAGGTCTTTTTTCTTGTCTTCTGCATCGGGAACCATAGACCGAAACTTATAGCAGGTAAAAATCCTTCCGCTAATTCCAACTCGATCCTGGCGGAATAAGATTTGGCGTTTGCCCCCCTTTTGGAAGAAAAGAAAAATCCCTACTGGAAGCATGATAATCGGGAAAGCGAAGACCAGTATGCATGAGGCGGCCAACAAGTCCACCGCCCGCTTCGCCGCGCGCGCAAGGTCATCCATTGGTGAGTGAGCAGCTGAAAGAGTCGTAATGTTGTCAAAGGTCTCGTAATTCCACCTCATCCCTGGGAAGTAATTCCTTGGCAAGATATAGCGCAAGGAAATTCCTTGATCCATTGCCGCTTCCAAAAATTCAAAGATAGACCCTCGACGACGAGGCATGCCGTCAATCCAAATTTCATCAAGAGGCTCCATCTCAACAAAGGAAACCGCCTCTCTAAAAGAGAGGACTTTAGGGTTTCCAGGAAGGGGGCCATCCGTCCAACTACCTACTCCCTCATCCGGGGGAGCAGAAACGGCTAAAACTTTATATCCCCAAGAGGGATGTTCGGCCAATCTTCTCAAAAGACCAGAGGGGTCTCGCCCAGCGGTCGCCAGAACAACCAGATTACGGTAGTTGTACCCCTTGGCCCGATAGCGATGAGCGAAACCGCGTATCGTCAATCGCGAGAAAAGGCCCATCCCAGTGTTGAGACAAAGGAACACCAAGATATGCGTGAGCCGCCAGTTTTTCGTACCCCCAATCTTGAGAAATTGAACTAAGGCAAAAAGGAGGCCAAAAAGGGCAATGTTTACGATAATAATTCGGGCCCATTCCCCAACGATATTCCGCATGCGCTGGCTTTCATAAATCCCAAAAAGTTTGTAGCCGGAAAAAGTGACAAACAGGGAGAAGACAAGAACCCTGACATGAAAAAAGTGTCCCACGCGTACTGTCTCTGGAACAGTGCCCTCGAGGATATTTACGAAAACGTACTCTACAAGCTCGAATGCCCAAAAATAGCTCAGTAAAACGGCCGCAACATCAAAGTAGATTAATGCATTTTGAACTAGGATGCGGTGTCTTCTAAGCATGGTGCCGACGAGGGCTACAATACCTCTTTGACGGAGCTTAAGTATAGCCGTGATGGAATTCCATGGCCTCTAGCGATGGAGGTGAACAAATCTTCTCGGTCCCTCACCATCCTCTCGGTACTGAAATTTCTGGATACGACACTATGGGCATTTTCACCCATGCGCTGGCGCAATTCGGGGTCGCGAATGAGGGCCAAGATTCGATCTGCAAGGGACTCCCAATCTTCTTCGTCCACCAAGAAACCGTTTTGGCCATCCGTGATTTGCTCAGCAATAGAGCCAACATTGGTGCAAACAGGGGGTCTCCGAGAAGCCATAGCTTCCAAAACCGAGTTCGGGAAAGTTTCCACCTTCGCGCGCGAGCAAAGGACAAAGACATCGGAAGCGGCCAGAATTTCTGGAATGTCGGAACGGTAGCCCAGCAAAAGAACATTCTCCTCCAAGCCCAGCTCCGCTCGAAGCTGCTCTATTTCGCCGCGGGTCTCTCCATCTCCGACTAACAAAAATCGAGACTCTGGTTCTGCGTCCACGACCTTTCGGGCTGCGCGCAAAAGAACATCATGCGCCTTTTCAATCCGAAATGCGGCCACATGGGAGATGACTGGAACGCCGAGGGGAATTTCAAGAGCCTGCCTGACTTCCTCTCGGCCTTCGCCGGCGTACTTCGACAAGTCCACTCCATTGTAAATGGCTATGGTTCGGTCCCTCGGCAAACCCTCATGCTCAATTAGATACTCAGCGGCAGATTTTGCGACCGCCACGTAAACATCATTCCAAGGCGTAAGCCAACGGTTCGGGCGGTCCAAAATTCGACCTCCACTTGGATTGCGAGTGGAGTGAAGAGTGGAAACAATGCCCGCCACTCCAGCAATTCTGGCAGCCAAGCGACCCCAAAACATCCGATCGCCCCCATCCCCAACAGTGCAAACCACCTGAATGCCTTCCGACCGAATAATCCGAAGAAGGCGCACCAACGCACGAATATCCCATTTGGCGGCAATAAGCCGAGAGTAAACCCGTACTCCTGCAGACTCAACTTCGGGAGCGAGTGGCCCTGCCTCCTTCAAGCACGCCACTACCGGACGACAGCGGGTGCGGTCCATCTTTTGGACAATCTCGGCGACCTTCCTTTCCATTCCACCCACCCGAAGGTCGGTCAGGACAAAAAGAACCGGAACTGGAGCAAGAGAAGTCATGGAGGCGTTTATTCCACCGTGTATGGGGAAGTGCGTCGAGGCTAGACTGTCTCGACCACCCTGGTTAGTGTACTCGTGACCTGCAATAGCTACCGCATCCTGCAACTTCTTCCGACTCTCTCGCAGGGAGGGGCCGAACTCTATGTTTTGCGGCTCACCAAGCTTCAGGTAGACGGGCCCATGAAGCCCGTGGTCTGCTCTTTCCTTCAGGGCGGCCCAGTGGAGGAGTTACTGCATAAAGGCCGAGTCCCGCTTGAGCTCCTAAATCTTCCCCGAAATTCTATTCGCAACCCATTTAAAGCCCTTCGGGACTGGCGAAGGATTTACAAGGCAGTCAAAAAGACCGCGACCGACCACCAAATTGACCTCATCCAAACCCACCTCTCGGATAGTGATTGGCTAGGCTTGATGGTCGGGAGAGCCCTCAATATCCCTGTGGTCTTAACATTTCATTCCTCAAAGTTAATTCCACCAGAGAGGGATCCCAGGGAACTCCGATCTCGTCTTCGAATGGCGTTACAGTCAAAATTTTATCGGCGAGCAGATGCCTTGATTGCTGTAGGAACAGAAGTACGAAATAGCTTGTTGAAATTCCCCGGGGTCATCCCAAAAAAAGTGCACCTCATTCCAAGTGCAATCGAAATACCTCCGAAGCCAAGCCTTGAACGAAAAAAGGAAATGCAAGCTCGCTTCACTGAGATTCGATCTGGTCAATCTCCCATTCTTGCGGCAGTGGGACGTCTTGTACCCAGCAAGGGCCATGACCGCCTCATTGAATCCATGCCCACTCTGCTAAAGGAACTCCCCGATGCACGCCTTTGGATTATTGGCGATGGCCCTGAAATGGAAAACCTTGCTTCTCTAATAAAGCATAAGGGCTTGGAAAACTCCGTTTGCCTACTCGGGGGTCGCACTGACGTCCCAGAACTCCTTGCCGCTGCTGATATCTTTGTCACGGGCACCCACCGGGAAGGTTTGGGCTTAGCCACTGCTGAAGGCATGGCTGCAGGCTTACCTGCCGTTGGCTTCAAAGTGACTGGAATCGTCGACATCATTGCGCACGAAGTCAATGGCCTTCTCCTTGAGGATGGCGACCTCGTTGGTTTTGCGCATGCCATCGTTCAATTACAGGAAAATCCAGAACTTGCAAAAGCTATGGGGATAGCAGGGCGCAAAACGGCCGACGCATTTGATGTGCGTCACTCTAGAGAAAAAACGGAAGCGGTCTATCGAGGACTCTTAGAGGCCTAACTTCTACCGCGAACCAGATTTAATATCCGCCCAACATCGGAAAGCTTGGGGATGAGCATGGAAGATAGGGGGACACCAACAACGCGGGAATATATCGCGGAAAGAATGACTCCATGCAGGGTGTAGCAAACAAGCGAGGCGAGGGCTGCGCCAACAATTCCAACCTTGGGGATCAGCCAAATGTTTAGACCAATATTGCACGCCAAAGCAACGGCTGCGGAATAGGAAGCATAAGCGGGAAAGCCTCGTCCAAGAAGGTCGGTATTGCAAATTTGACCGACATTACCGAACACTAGGCCGGGCAAAAAGATTGCAAAGGGAAGAAATGCCGGAGCAAAATCTTCACCGAAAAGGAGGGGGACCAGCGGCCAAGCACAAAGAATGGCAACTGCCGCAATAGGGAAACCGACCAACATGAAGCACCGTGTGGCCAAGGGGGTAAGGACTTTAGTTTCCTCTCCAGTCTTCCCCATGATTCTTGGAACTAAAGACCGCTCAACGGCAAATCCAACGACCTGGAACATCATGGCCAAAGAAGAGGCCAGCACATAGATTCCAACATCCGAAACAGGCCGCCAGATTCGCACCAAGGCCACATCAATGCGGAAAAGTAAAAAAACCGCAATGGAAGCGGGGAGGGTTCGAATTCCAAACTGGAAAACTTCAACCAACCGCTCCTTGGAGACCTTTTTTGGGCCCTTCCAAACTCGGGTTAGAACAAGAAAGGCGAACAAGTTGCCCAGAGCGAAGGAAAGCGCCCGAGCGACAATCGCCACAGCAACTGTGGGGCCGTAAAGGCGGAAGAACAACCAAAGGAACAAGGCGAAGGAGCCCGTCTGGACGACTTTGGCCATATTGGAGGCCAAAATCGCCCTTAAAGCCACCAATTGGCCGCCCAGAAAGCTCTCCAACAGCAAAAGCGGTAGGGAAAGCACTGACACCCAAATAGCGATTTCGACACCATTATTTACTGCGGCGACCTCCTCAAAGCCCTCCCCCTGGACAAAATCCATTAACCAGGGAAAAAAGAGGAGCAAAACGCCGGAGAAGAGGACTCCTGATAAAACGCCAAAGGAAATTGCATTTAAGGAAATACTTGCGGATTCCGATGGATTCTTCGCAGAAAACCGCGTGCTAGCGGTTCCAAAGCCCCAATTCACTACTGCCCGAGTCATCTCAGGAATGAGCACAATCAACCCAAAAACACCCCTACCGTCCGTAAAAAGCCAACGAGCGAGCAAAATCCCAGCCAAAAACTGTAGCCCTGCACCAGCAAGCTGGAGGACAACCGCGCCGCCACTATCTCGAAAAAGGCTCATGTCGAAGAGTCGATTTGGCCGAAGGAAGGTTCACCCAAAGCGAGCAGACGAATGTTACCCCCAAGATAGCCCCTCCGGAAACTTCTTGGAACGGTCGCAAACTACTGCCAAGAAAGAACTTAAACACCCCCGAAACTCACGCCAAACCTCTAAACTTGTGAAAAAGGTCGCAATTACGCTCGCCACAACTGTCCTGGCAACCCTCTCTGCCTGCAACTCCCCCGTTACCGTCGGAGATGAGGCTTATTGGGGAAAGGAATCCGTTCACAGCAAAGTAGTAAGCAAATGGCCGCACCAGGGTGGAATTCCGCGCAGCGCACTAAAACCTGTGCAGACAACCAAAAATGAGGCCCACAAAAACAATATCGATCTTG
>DLRM01000026.1:0-942 GCA_002500505.1 Planctomycetes bacterium UBA7888 | reverse complement strand
ACCAAAAATGAGGTCCACAAAAACAATATCGATCTTGGGAAATTAGGGTTCCAGGATAAAATTGAGGTCGAATTCCTTCGCGTTCCCTTCGAGCGCGCACCTATCAAAGGGGGAGAGTCCCTCCGTGCGAAGATGACCTTTTCTTCTGAAGAGACTGCCAGAATTGTTGAGCGAGGTATCAAGTGCACGACCGGCCTCTACAGTGTTTCGCGAGACCTAAATAACGTGGTCTTTGATTTTCAAGTGGATTCGAGCGGCAAGTGCGGTTTTGAATTAAATGAAAACGGAAAATACGGATCTGTCCGGGGCCTTACATGGAATGAGGCAAAAGAAAGTATTCAAGATTTCCTTGAGAACACTTCCCCCTCTTTTCTCCAAGTGAATCTGGAGAAGTTGGAACAAAGCCCTTACCTAGCTTCTGGCGATCAAATTGAAATTAGAGTCAGTAATTTGCCAGAAGGGGAGGACCCGCTCAGCGCCACAGCAACAGTTTTTCAAAACTCAATTCGATTCCACCCATTGGGAAAAATTGAAGTCCAGAATAAGTCCATTGAAGACATCCAAATCGATATCTCCGCAGGAATTCAAAAAACATACAGCTTGGCAGTTGTCACAGTTCTATTAAAAAAACAAGGCGCTAAACCGAGTCAATACCTTGAATCCTTAGCGGACAGCTCACTTGGCAGAGTGCGCACTTACACCATTCGGCGACCTGGACTAATTTCCATTCCAGGACTTCCTAATCCCATTTCAGCTGTCGGAATGTCCCCCATTGAACTCCAGCGTATTATCAATGGCGCGATGGCCTCTGAATTTGGGCCCATCGAAGTAAATCTCAGATTAACTCATGATGAAATTGACAATTATTCCATCGCCGGCCAAGTAAGGCAGCCTGGGGTTTACCCCATCAAAGGTGAAGTCACCTTGGTCGAAGCTCTCTCC